>DCFQ01000068.1:22885-71895 GCA_002319915.1 Bacteroidales bacterium UBA1800
ACCCCCATGATTGTCAGGAGCGTCGGGGCAACATCCGCGAGAATGCCTTCCTTGATAGCGCCGTAGTCGTCGGTAAGAAGAATAGAAGGCACCGGGTTCAGGGAATGTGCCGTATTGGGAGAACCGTCCTCATTCAGGGCTTTGTCGGCATTTCCGTGATCAGCCATTATCAGGACATCGTATCCTTTCTCCCTCGCTGCATTTGCTACCGCTCCCGCACACTCATCAACGGTTGCCACAGCTTTTTTGATCGCCTCGTAAACCCCTGTGTGACCAACCATATCACCGTTTGCGAAATTCAGGCAGATGAAATCGTACTTTTCAGAATTGATCGCTTTTATCACGGCGTCCCTTACGCCATATGCACTCATCTCGGGTTGAAGATCATAAGTGGGGACCTTCGGCGACGCAATAAGTATCCTGTCTTCATTTTTAAAGACCTCTTCACGTCCTCCTGAGAAAAAGAAAGTTACATGGGCATATTTCTCGGTCTCAGCGATCCTCAGCTGGGTCTTCCCGGCCGCAGCCAGCACTTCCCCTATGGTATTTGTCGCATTTTCCTTCGGATAGATGACATGGAGCCCCTTGAATGTTGCATCATAAGGGGTCATGGTACAATAGTAAAGCGGCATGGTCTTCATCCCGAACTCAGGCATATCCTTCTGGGTCAGGACTATCGTCAGCTCCTTGGCCCTGTCGTTCCTGAAGTTGAAATAGACCACGACATCACCTTCCTTCAGCTTACCGATTGCTTCTCCCTTTTCATCCACAACCACGATGGGCTTCATGAATTCATCGGTCACTTCCTGGTCGTACGACTCCTGCATGGCATCGACAATACTTTTAGTGGATTTACCTATCCCGTTCACAATAAGGTCGTAGCCCTCCTTGATCCTCTCCCATCTTTTGTCCCTGTCCATTGAATAGTACCTGCCGATAAAAGATGCCACCCTAACGTTCGAATTTTTGAGGTACCCAAGCAGGTTCCTCATATATGTAATCCCGCTCCTGGGATCAGTATCCCGTCCGTCACCGAATCCGTGAATAAAGACCTTTTCAACGCCAAATTCCTTTGTCATGTCACAGAGTGCATACAGATGCTTGTCGAGCGAATGAACGCCGCCGTCGGAAAGAAGGCCGAAAAAATGGACCTGCTTATTATTATCGCGTGCGTAGTCAAAGGCGTCGACCAGGACCTGGTTCCTGTTTATCTCACCCGATTTGCACTCCTTGTTGATCTTGACAAGATCCTGGTAGATGATCCTGCCGGCTCCTATGTTCAGGTGCCCAACCTCTGAATTCCCCATCTGTCCGTCCGGCAGGCCGACATCTTCCCCGGAGGCGTGAAGCCTGGAATTGGGGTATTTGTTTTTGAATGCTGTCAGATTCGGTGTTGGGACCTGGCTGATAACATCTGCCACAGACCCGTCGCCAATTCCCCAGCCATCGAGGATCATAAGTAAGGCTTTCCTGTTCTTCATATCGCGTTTCCGGTTTCTTGCAATTAATTTTAATACAGAAAGTTCAAACCTTCCTGGAAAATTTTTCAGGCAACAAAAATAAACAAAATAATCTTTGGGTGATTTAATTTTAAGAACTTACACAGAGTTACACTGAGAAGTCACGGAGATCCACAGAGTTATCAGTAATATCCTCAGTGAAACAATGTGTCTTCCATTCCTACCGGCAGGCAGGTCTGTGATACTCCGTGAAACCCTCTTACCTCAATTCCCTTATCTTTATCTTCAGATCGGCCCCAGGGCATGTCTTTTCGTAATCGATATCCTCCCCCACATAGGCCTGCCACTCCTCCGGGGTGAAATTCCTGGTGACATATTTACAGCCATCTGCAGCAAAGGTATCCGCATAGGAGGGCCTCGAAATTATGCTTGCCTTATCGCCCCCTATTGCGGAAACTATTACGGTTCCCCCGGAGCCGAAATCAAATGAGATCAAGGGGCCTCCCGCATCATCGATAGAGATCGGCACGGAATTGAGGTTTTCCAGGTCCCACAGCCTCAGGATCCCATCCTCCCCGGATGTTGCCATCTGCGGTCTGTAAGCATTGAACCTGATATCTGCCACTGTTCCCGAATGCGCCTTGATGCCAGTTATCTTCTCCCTCTTTGCGGCATCCCAGATCTCAACGGTCCCGTCATCGAAGCCTACTGCAAACATAGCGTTCCCGGGCCTGAACCTTATGCTCCTTATCGCCTTCCCTTCCGACTCGATTGTAAATCTGTCAGAACTGTTCCCCGGGTTCCAAACGAGGCCCGTTCCCTTTGGGGTGATGCCGGCCAGGTAATTCCCGGCCGGTGAAATATCGACCGCGGTGATCTGAATTTCCCCGGTTGTCATATTGGTCGATGTTTTTGCCGCGAGGTCCCATTTCAGGACTTTGCCGTCGAGCGCTGCGGAATAGAGGTATTTTCCGTCATAGGAGAATACCACAGATCTGACGCTTCCGCGATGCCCGTTAAGTTCATAGCTTTGCCCGGTGCCTTTAAGGGGGATCAGCCTGATCGACGAATTCTCCCTGCCGCAGGCCAGCCAGTCCGAACCCGGGCTAATCGCCATTACGTCGGTGATCTCTGAATCCTGGTAGATCATCCGGTAAGCCTGAGGTCCGTTATTCAGGTCCCATTTCAGGATCTTTCCTTCACTGTCGGATGTATAGAACTCGTTGCTGCCCGGAGCGCAGGCTATACTCTTCAGCTTGCCCTGAGCTCCTTCAGAGAAGCTCTTGAAAAAGGGACTGCCGTTCTCCTTTGCAAGGTTGTAGAGCCCCATATAAATATCGGCGTCGTTCGGTGATCCGTGGAAGTTCCTGTTGAACAGGTAAGCCTGGTATGCCAGCAGTGCCTGCAGGTCAGCCTGGCCGCCCATCTGCAGGGATCTGAGAGCCATTGACCTGGCCACTGACAGCATCCTCAGACGGTGTGTCTCATTGCTTTTCCCGACAGCCGCCCTGGCTTCGTTCTGAGCCGCTGTTGCGAGCTTTCCTGATTCCTTTGCAATGCTCTCAGCCTTTGCCAGCTGGTCCTGGGTATTCAGTCTCAGCCGTTTTTCCTCCTGCTCCCTGAAGGTAGCAGCAAGGGCTGTCGAATCAGCCACAAGTGATTTTTTAAGTGCAAGCGCGGCATATTCCCGGGTGGCGCTATCCTGGGCCGCCATCTCATATTTTTGCCTTTCGGCCAGCTTCCTTTTCCTGTCGGCGCTGAACTTTGAAATAAGTACCCCGGCCATCGCCAGTGCGGAAACCCCAACGGCTACTCCAAGCAGTGTGCTGATAATCCTGATCCTCCTGAACCTCCACCATTGCTGGCGGGCCTTTCTCTCCTCTTCTTCCCTGAATTCCTTTTCGCTCGTACGGAGGTAAACCATTGCCCGTTCAAATGCGGGGTTATATTTCCTGGCCCAGGCAACAGTCGGATTATTCTGTTCCCTCCAGTTGATCGCAACCTGAAGCTCAGGCTGCCTCAGGAGCCCCGTCTTGCCGCCCTGGTACAGGGCAGAGGCTTCTGACAGGCTGAGGTAGACAGCTACTGAAGCAGCCTCCTCTTCCACCCATTTCCTGAGCCTTTCCCATAGCTGAATGATGCTCTCATGGCTGAGATCGATAATGGAATCATCGTCAAGGGGAATCCCATACTCAGGTGTCAGTACCGAAAGGGAGGGATCTCTGAATCTTTCGATTACTTCCATCAATTCGCTGTCGGTGCACCTGACAAGCTGTTTTATGGTCCTCACGCTTGAAGGGTATCTGACCCCTTTCCCGTCGGCCCCCTTTCCGGTGACAGATTTAAAAAGCCGCTCACATATAATTTTACCCGCAGGATCCAGCTTGTCAAACACCTCATCCGCATCCTTAGAGATAATGTCCCCTACCGCGCCCGCTGAAGAATACGTGGTGAGGGACACCGGCTTGCCGGGTTCATCCAGCTCCTTCCATAATGCCCAGGTCCTCATCAGGATGTGTTGGAGGAGAGGCAGCTGCTCGGCCCTTGAGGCACACTCATCCGCAAGATGCTCGATCAGTTCGCCGTCGATCCTGGCTCCCATGTTCCTGACCGGTCCTTCGATGGCTTCCTTCAGCCCTTCCCTTGTCATTCTGGGCACGAGGAAATTGCTATTGTTTATGAGGCTTGTGAATCCCTTGTATTGGGAGCATTCCGATATAAGGTCCGATCTAAGCGCGACCACAAGGTAAAATCCAGGATACAAGGGTGAGACGGAACGGGTAAGAAGGGAAACAAACGCGGCTGTCTCCTTAACCGAACCTACTCCCAGATCGGGAGATCCATACCTGAACAATTCTTCGAACTGGTCGACGATCAGGAGCAACCTGCCTTCACCGCTTTTCCCGGCAACCCCGGGAATGCCCGGAATTCCTTCACTGCCTTCCTTAAGGAGCCCGATAATCCTGTCACGCTCATCCTTTTCAATACCCTTGTCCGGCAGGATCTCAGCCAGAGCGTCAGCCATGTGACCGAAAGGATCATTCCCCGGCCTGATCGACAGGATTCTCCAGGGCTGTTCATTTTCTGAGGATCCTTTTTCGAGAAGGGGAAGAAGACCGCAGCGTATCAGGGAAGTTTTACCGCAGCCTGATGTCCCGATAACTGCAACAAACCTGTTTTGCAGCAGCTTTTCCGCTATCTCCCTGCTTTCGTTCTCACGTCCGAAGAAAAACTTCTCTTCCCCGGGCCTGAACGGCCTGAGCCCCGGAAAAGGGTTATCCTGAATGCTGTTTTTATTATCCGGGTCCATATATCTTGATTTATTCTTCATGTTTGTCGATGTAACTGTAAATCCTGACGGAGTTCCCCGGAAACCGGTAACAGAAATCCGTAATGGCACTGAACGGCAGGGCATAACAGGATGAGCCCTGATCAGGCTTTCCCGGATTACCCACAGCCGGGCTGTTGCCGGCGTGATTGATGATTACGGCTGGTTCACCCTCTTTTCCATCCAATATCCAGAGAACGGCATCGGACAGGGCGGCCTTTTCTCCCGGAAGCTCTTTTACGAAGATGAGCTGCTCAGCCAGGGAAATCAACTCTTCTTCAATCACCGGGACCAGGTTACGTGAAAGGAACCTGACTTTTTCATAAATAAGCCCCTTCCGGTCAAACCTCCCCGATATAATATCTTCAAGCTTGGCACGGACTTCCGCCGGGATCCTGTCTGACATTATCGCGTCGGCACTCTTTCCCGACCTGGAGATCAACTGCACAGCCTCTTCAACCAGGATCTCCTCAGGGCTGAAAAGGAGAGCCGCAATAGATTCCCCCAGGTTTTCCGATCCTATTTCCCTGATGCTCCTGATTGCGCAGGCTTTCGTCCAGATGCTGATTACATTATAGTCGTAGTTGATGATATCTTCATGCAGCGTGACGTAATCAGGTACCAGGACAGGAAAATAATGCTGCAGCTTCTTAAACATCTTCCTGTTGGCGGCAGCATTTGATTTATCATCCGGGCCGGCCGGACCATGACCGGTAAAAACTATCGCTGCAAGCTCCCGGACCGAACCGGGATCATCCCCCTCCTCCCCGCCGGCCTGGGAAAGTGGTATGGAATCTCCGTAGGCAAGCCTGATGAGCCTCAGAAGGAACTCCTTCCACCTGTCAAATTCCTTGTCTGCCTCGCGCTTCAGGAGGGGATCGTTATTTTCTTCAAGGCATACCCTGACCGACACTATCCAGGTAAGGGTCCTGAAGGTATCCATAATAAGTTTCCGGATCCTTTTCCTCTCATCCTCACCGGCAATATACCCGCGGTAAGTAAGTTCATTCAGGGCAGTTTCCCTTAATTGTCTTGAGGTCGACCAGAGCCTCTCCAGGAGGAACGGCATGCACTCTTCAGGGCAGATTCCGGAAAGTAGCCTGAGAATTGATCTGCTTACTTCGATATTCCCTGCCGATGCCAGGTAGAACCGCCTGAGCTCCGGCCCGGCATCCTTTCCCAGGGATTCAAGTACTGAGACAGCATCCCCCTCAAGATCGCGGACAGCCAGGCATTCACACACCTCCTGCGAGAGGTCGGTCATCCTGAACTTTCCGATAAGCCAAAGTGCAAGTCTTTTGATCTCAGGTGATTTATCACGGAGGAGCCTTAGCACCTCCGTTGTCTGGGGATACCGGATACCTGCCAGTGTCTGAAGGGCGCCCCTTGCTTTTTCGCTTATTTTCCCCGGAGGAGCACCCCCATGCTTCCCATTCTGCTCATCATCAATTATTTCTGCAATCTCCGAGGCGTTCTGGCGGATGCTTTCATGAAACTGGTCAGTCGAAGCCACCTTTCGCAGGGCTTTCAGTATATTGGGATCATGAGTTTCGTTTGCATAATTCAGCAGCTCCCTGATATACCAGTCATTACTTATGTTTTCGAGGATTGAGACATTGCCAGTGACAAGCTGATAGAGACCGGTCCTGAAAAGCACTTTCCCGAAACACTTGTTTTTCAGGTTACCCGGGCCAAGTGCGTTTAACAGTTCATCAGGTCTGAGTACCGGGAGGAAAAACGGCTTGTTTCTCATAAGCCTGGCAATATTTAGTAAACCATTTAAATTTAAGAATTAAAAATCAAAATTCACTTCTGAATCCAATCCTTAATCTGAGTCAGCAATTGCGATACGGTACACTCCTCCCCTCCTGTTGTTACCGATGCCATGGAATACCATTTTTCGCGTTCATCAAGCTTCTTTTCAATGTATCGCGGCAGATCGTCCGTCCCGTGTCCCTTAAGCAGGGGCCGTTCCTCCTGAGAGCCTGCAAGCCTTCTGTAAAGCTGATCAGGGCTCATCTTGAGGTAGATGGTCAGCCCCGTCTCTGCCATGAACTTCATATTATCATCCGAGCATGGAGTACCTCCCCCAGTTGATATGACAACCTTTTCCTCCCCCAGCAGGCTCCTCAAAGCCTCTGACTCGGCAATTCTGAACCAGGGTTCTCCTTTTGACGAGAATATTTCGGGAATTCTCATACCGGTCCGCTCTTCAATAATATTATCGAGATCAATAAAAGTCCAGTCAAGTTCCGAGGCGAGCTTTCTCCCCAGAGTGGTCTTGCCGCTGCCCATGAAGCCGATCAGGTATATTTTCTTGCCGGGCTCATCCATCACAGTCCAAGCTCCATCTGGGTGGGATCTGATTTGATGTCACTGTGCCTTTGAGCCTCTTCAGCCTCCTCTGCCGGTTCAACGCTGGCAGTTGCCGATTCCTTCTTTACCACAGCCTCAATCTCATGAATATTGTCAACCGTAAAGCTTGTGAGCCTCCTTCCTTTTGCCTTGTAGCTTTTGATTCCAATGAATTCCGCGACCTCGATTATCTCATTTCCGCGTTCCTTATGCTTTCCTCCGAACTGGATCTCAAGGCGCGGATATTCAACCTCAGTTATGCTGATCAGCCTTGATTCAGGCTCCTCATTGATGAAGCAGAGTGGCTTCTCCGAATCCTCGACGGTAAACCGCTTTACATAGTAGAACTGTTGTTCGGCATCCCAGTAAACTGCCGAAAATACCTTTCCGGAGCGAAATTTTTCGATCAGAAGGATGTTCTCCTCGAAATGATTCGACAGATCGAATCCCGATGTCCTGAAGCGGCCGTCCCTGGTTATCACCAGGATCTTGTCATCAGCGCTGAACTCACCGAGGAAGATCCCCCTGCTGTCGACGTTAAGCCTGAAGACGGCATCATCAAACCAGATCTTCCTGCCGCCCAGAGTCGATAATCCCTTCTCCTTCAGACTGATCTTTTGGATGGAATTCTTTGTCAGGATATTCCCCATCGATGATTTCCCCTTGATTGCAAGCTGCCCGAAATCGAACTCGAACACAAGCTTTTTCAGCCTTGCCTTGGGCTTGTGGTAGACCTTTATCACTTCAGCTTCACCATTGGGATTTGCGGAGAAATAGACGATCTTCGATCCGGCCGACCCCCTGGTCAGGTTATATTCCTTGTCGCGGGTAAGCCCGGTGATCGCGCATCGCTTGACCATCAGAGGACCGTCCTTCCCGTCCTGGTAAACTATGTTGTAAATTGTCCTTTCGTCATTCTTAAGGAAGACCTGGGCATGGATTATATCGTTCCCGACAAACACTTTATCCGCAACTTTGGTTATCAGGTACCCTCCGTCCTTCCTTATGACTATGACGTCGTCAATGTCGGAACAGTCGCACACGAATTCATCCTTTTTGAGGCCCGTGCCGATGAATCCTTCCTTGTAATTGATGTAAAGCTTTGCATTGCTGGCGATCACCTTTGTTGCCTGGATCGTATCGAAGCTCCTGATCTCGGTCTTTCTTTCCCTTCCCTTTCCGTATTTCTTCTTTATCTGCCTGAAGTAATTTATCGTGAAGGGAATAATGTTGCTGAGGTGATTTTTGACCTCTTCGATTTCCTTTTCTATACCCTTGATATGCTCATCTGCCTTTTTGGAGTCGTACTTCGATATCCTTTTGATCCTGATCTCGGTTAGCTGGATAATATCTTCCCGGGTCACATCCCTGAGAAGGCGCTTCCTGAAAGGCTTAAGTCCGTCGTCAATGGTCTTTATGACAGATTCCCAGGTTTCGCATTCCTCGATGTCCCTGTAAATCCTCTCTTCGATGAATATCTTCTCGAGCGACGACATATGCCACTCCTCCTGAAGCTCGCTGAGGCGGATCTCCAGTTCACGCTTCAGAAGCTTCACTGTATTGTCGGCAGAATGGCGGAGCAGATCGCTGACGCCCATAAATGCGGGCTTTGATCCGGCGATAACACAAGTATTCGGGGAGATCGAACACTCGCAGTCGGTTAGGGCATAGAGGGCATCAAGGGTCTTATCGGGAGAAATGCCAGGCATAAGGTGAATTACGACCTCCACATTTGCGGAGGTGTTGTCGTCGATCTTCCTTATCTTGATCTTACCTTTCTCATTAGCCTTGATGATCGAGTCGATCAGGCTGGAGGTTGTCTTCCCGAATGGGATCTCGGTTATAACAAGTGCTTTTTTATCAAGCTTTTCGATCCTGGTCCTGACTTTTACAGTACCGCCCCTTAGACCGTCATTGTATTTGGAAACATCGATCAGTCCCCCGGTAGGGAAATCGGGATATAGGACAAATTCCCGCCCCGACAGGTAATCGATCGACGCATCGATCAGCTCGTTGAAATTATGGGGAAGTATCTTTGATGCCAGTCCGACCGCGATCCCTTCCACTCCCATGGCAAGGAGAAGCGGGAACTTCACGGGAAGTGTCACGGGTTCCTTGTTCCTCCCGTCGTATGAAAGCTTCCAATCTGTGGTTTTAGGATTAAAGGCAACATCCAGGGCGAATTTGGAAAGCCGTGCCTCAATGTACCTCGGTGCTGCAGCATCATCACCCGTGAGAATGTTTCCCCAGTTTCCCTGGGTGTCGATCAGGAGGTCCTTCTGCCCGAGCTGGACCAGGGCATCGCCGATGGAGGCGTCGCCATGAGGGTGGAACTGCATGGTATGACCGATGATGTTGGCCACTTTATTGAACCGGCCGTCATCCATCCTTTTCATTGAATGGAGTATCCTCCTCTGCACCGGCTTAAGGCCGTCATAAAGATGAGGAACGGCACGCTCGAGGATCACATATGAAGCATAATCCAGGAACCAGTCCTGGTACATTCCCGACAAAGCTGTGACTGAATGCAGCGCAACCGGCCCCTGGTGCGTCCCTTCCTTCTCCTCAGGCTTTTCAAGCTCGAAATCCTGCTCTTCCATTTTGTGACAGCCTTTCGTTAATTCCTTCTAAACCACCTCCTCAACCAGGTCCTCTTCAACCCGCAGGTTCTCAATGATAAAATCCTGCCTGTCGGGCGTGTTTTTCCCCATATAGAATTCAAGGTAAACGTTCACGGTATCATTCTTCCTCATCCTTACAGGTTCAAGCCTCATATCCTTTCCGATGAAATGCCTGAACTCGTCGGGTGAGATCTCTCCGAGCCCCTTGAACCTCGTTATTTCCGGATTGGGTCCGAGAGCCGAGATCGCCTTCGCTTTTTCCTCGCTGGAATAGCAGTATCTTGTCTCCTTCTTGTTCCTCACCCTGAAAAGAGGGGTCTGAAGGATATATACATGCCCTTTTTTCACAAGGTCGGGGAAGAACTGGAGGAAGAAAGTCAACAGCAGAAGACGGATATGCATTCCGTCGACGTCGGCATCGGTTGATATAACCACGTTGTTGTAACGGAGATCTTCCATCCCGTCTTCCACATTAAGGGCCGCCTGGAGCAGGTTGAACTCCTCGTTCTCGTAAACTATCTTTTTTGTCATCCCGAAGGAATTGAGGGGTTTTCCCCTCAGGCTGAATACCGCCTGGGTTTCAACATCGCGCGACTTGGTGATGGAACCGCTGGCTGAATCTCCCTCGGTAATGAAAATTGTCGATTCAAGCTTTCTCGGGTCATTAGTGTTGTAGTGGATCCGGCAGTCGCGAAGCTTCTTGTTATGAAGGCTCACCTTCTTTGCCCGGTCCCTGGCAAGCTTCTGGATGGAGGAGATAGCCTTCCTCTCCTTTTCCGAATCCTGGATCTTTTTAAGAAGTATCCTGGCAGTTTCCGCATTCTTGTGCAGGTAATCATCAAGCTGTTTCCTGATGAATTCCGATATGAAATTCCGGACCGACGGTCCTTCGGGACCCATGTCCTTTGAACCGAGCTTTGTCTTGGTCTGGGATTCAAAGATGGGCTCTTCGACCTTGATGCTTATTGCAGCAATTATTGAAGACCGGATATCCGAAGGATCGTAATCCTTTTTATAAAAGTCTCTTATAGTCTTGACAACAGATTCACGAAAAGCCAGGAGGTGAGATCCTCCCTGCGTGGTATTCTGCCCGTTGACAAAACTGTAATAATCCTCGCCGTATTGGAGGCCATGGGTAAAGGCAATCTCGATATCTTCCCCCGACAGGTGAATTATGGGATAAAGCCCCTCCTTGCTCATATTCTCATTAAGGAGGTCCACAAGACCGTTCCTCGACAGGAACTTATTCCCGTTGAAATTGATCACAAGCCCGGAATTGAGGTAAACATAATTCTTGAGCATTGTATCCACATATTCGGAAATAAAGAAATAGTTCCCGAACAATTCCTCGTCGGGCCGGAATACCACCTCGACGCCGTTCTCCTCAGTGGTAGGGACCACGGGATGGTCCTTAATCGTGAGCCCCTGCTCAAATTCGCTTACCTTTACCTGCCCGTCGCGGACGGACTTTATGACGAACCTGCTCGACAAGGCATTGACAGCCTTCACTCCGACACCGTTCAGCCCGACCGATTTCTTGAATGCCTTTGAATCGTATTTGGCGCCGGTATTCATCCGCGACACCGCCTCAGTAACCTTTCCGAGAGGAATACCGCGGCCGTAATCACGCACCCTCACTTCCTGGCCGTTGATTGAAACGTCAATCTTCTTCCCAAACCCCATCATAAATTCATCGATGGAGTTGTCCATAACCTCCTTCAGCAGCACATAAATACCGTCATCCTGCGACGATCCGTCACCCAACTTGCCGATATACATACCGGGCCTCAGCCTGATATGATCCTGCCATTCAAGAGTCTTAATATGTTCCTCAGAATATCCAACAACCGACATCTTGCAGAATTTTGCGCAAATATAGTTAATTAGGAAAGGTCACCTCTTTCAATTTTTCAACAATGACCCCCGATTTTTTACCTGCCGGGGGAGGGGAAAAAGGCTGGGCGAAAATATGTTCCTGATTAATTGATAATTATCCCTGGGCTAAAACTGTTGAAAAAAGGGCGCTCATGCAATGCCCATTTGCCTCATCAGCAGGGAGGCGTTCATTTTACGGGTTATTCCGTTCCGGAGAAGGTAGTCAAAGCTGATTTTTTCACCGTCAATTTCGATCTCAAAGCACTTGTTGATCACTTTGCCGGGGAAACCGGATTCCATATCACCGAGCGAGGTGTCATGCGTGGCGATAAGTCCTGTGCCCCCAAGTTCCACCATCCGCCGGAGATAGATCAGCGAGCCGGCGCTTTTGTCAGCCGAATTGGTTCCCTTCAGGATTTCATCCAGTATAAAAAATACCTCTTCACCTTTTTCAAGCTTCTCCTTAAGGATCCTGAGCCTCTTCAATTCTGCATAAAAATATGATTCATTCCTGCTGAGCGAATCGGTGGTCCTCATGCTTGTGAAGAGCCTCACGGCTCTGAACCGCATGCTGCGTGCACACACCGGCGCCCCGGCCATCGCAAGAAGAAGGTTTACCGCAATGGTCCTGAGGAAGGTGCTTTTACCCGACATATTAGCCCCGGTAATTATGCAGACCTGACCTCCCGGCTCTATGCTGAAATCATTGCATACCCTTGTTGCGGCAGGCAGAAGGGGATGTCCCAGGGCTGAAGCTTCGAGCACCGGGCCCTCACTGACTGGCACGGGGAATGAATAATCAGGATTATTGAATGCGAAATTTGCAAAGCTGCAGAGTTCATCAATATCCCCGAGCAGCTCCAGCCATCCCGGCAATTCAGGTGCCGCAGAGGTCCTCCATTCCCCAAGCCTCAGAACACAGTGGAAATCCCACAGGACCAGCCCGTTCAGGACCACTCCCATTATCATGTTGAGCCTGGTGTCGAATGCCTTCAGAATGGCGCCGAGCTTTTTTATCTTCCGTGCAACTGCGCCGTCATCGGTGCACAGCTTATCCTTTATCCCGGAAAGGAGCTGTGAATCAAACGATTCCCCGCCGACTGTCTCTATTAGCTTTTCAAGGGCGGAAAGGAACATATGCCTGTTCGACACAAGCTGGTGTATCCTGTTGATCCTCTTCAGGAAAATCCCGTCCAGGAACAGGTTCAGCATGAAAAATACGACAAATACCCTGACCGGCAGTATCCCCGCGACAGCGCAAACCAGCGCAGCAATGGCAGCGATGGGAAAGAGGAAGAGTACCACCCTGAGGATCTGCGACGAGAAGAGTTCTTCTTTATCATTCAGCCATTCATTCAGGCTTCTCAGCTCCGCTTCCCCAAGATTCGCCTCAAGCCCGCAGGCTGCAAACTTCTGCCGCCAGAGAAGCTTCCCCGAAAGTTCAATGACGGCTTCCTGCCGGCTGGTGATCCTGTCATGCAATTTGTAAGGATCCAGTAGCACCCCTGCCAGATGCTGCCTGCCGGGCCCAGTGACCGTGCGGTTGAGGAACCCGAATACCGAGCCTTCTCCGAAAAGGTCAATATCCCCCGAGAAATCGTGCTCTGCCACCCCGAGATCAGAACCGTCATTGAATGCCGAATAATCACCTTCCTGTGCCTTAATTTCATTCACATTAATATCCAAAAGGTTCCCGGCCATTTTAATATTCTCCGAATAAGCGGCAAACCTCCCGACAAGGAACAGGAACAAAATCATTGTCATGAGTATCAGAGTAATCCCTGCAGGTACGGACCAGGTAAATGCCATGGCAGAAAGGATACCCCCGGCAAGGAAGGTAACCAGCCTGAGGATAGAGATCACAAACTGCTTTTTCCTGAGGGCGGCAAGCTCAGACCTGTGTTTACTGGCGAGCCCGGCGTAGATGTTCTTTAATTCTTCCCCGGCCATTTCACAATAATATTGCCGCAACCCTGAAAACGGATTTCCTCCTGAAAAAGTCAGATTTCCTCAGGTCAAAATCCCATGTCCATTCCTCCCTGGCGGATCCTGCGGGAAGATCGACAAGGACTGACCTGACCTTCGTTACCTTTCCGGAGCTCTCTTTGACTACCTCTTCAAGATCGGTTATCAGCACCGATTTATTTCTTTCCAGGAACCCAAGGTGGCTTTGCTGGATCTTCTTTCTGAAATCATTATAATCTGCCTCATCGACAGCGGCTTTTTTCTTCAGCAGGGCAAGAGGCAGTGTTTCGAGCTGTGTCATTATGTTAAGGGAAACCGTAAGCCCGGGTTCATACTGAGGCTGATATTCGGGGACATCGATCCCGTCCATCGACCGGAGCCTGTTGAAAAACCACCGGCTGCCTGCCTTGCGCCAGACCTCGGTGATCAGCCCGCCGGTAATATCCTCCTCGTGCAGGACGACATTCTTCATTCCGGAAACCTGCTTTTTCACTTCCGGGGGATGGACTATATCGACAAGGTTCAGCCGCGAAACAGTCTCGGCGACCTCCTTAAGCGGAAAATCGAGCAGCCAGCCGCTGCCAAGCGCCGTAACTACCGATGGCCTGTAATGCTCGACCGCCTTGAGGATGAAATCCCGGCACTTCTTCAAATGACCGTTCCAACCGCCGTGTTCCCTGAGATGATGAAAGATCAGGCCGCGTTGATATTCAAAATATCCCATCCTGTACAGGATCCTCTTATATGAAAGACTTTGGGCCATCCGGTTCCTCCCCTTCTCTTAATTTCCTTAAAGCATCCGAAAAAAAGACATTGAATTTCGCTGCCAGCAGATCCGGATCATCGGTTCCGAAAGATCCGGGATAAACAGGATCAAAAACCTTTACTTCGATCTTATGGCCGCCGCTGAATACCAGCCCATGTTTTGGAAGGATCCCGCCGGTTCCGTCAACCAGGACAGGCAGTACAGGCCTCTGTGCCCCGATTGCCAGCTGAAAGGCCCCTCTCCTGAAAAATCCGATATTCCCGTCAACCGACCTTGTCCCTTCCGGGAAGATCATGATGGAAGTCCCGTTCCCCAGACATGCCAGGGACCGTTCCATCATCCTTTCCTTGCTCTCACTGCTGCCCCTTTCTACAATAATATAGTCGGCCATCCTGAGGTACCATCCTATAAAGGGGACTTTCAGGTTCTCCACCTTGGAGATCCACTTGAACCGGTAGAGAAGGCAGTTGACAATAACTATATCCAGCATTGACTGATGGTTTGATATTGTGACGAATGTCTCCCCCTTTACCGCTTTTTCCCTTCCTTTCACTTTCACTTTCCATAACGGCAGCAGCCTCACCAGCAGGGTTCCTTCATAGACAAGCATCCAGTGCATGACTCTCCTTTCCCTGTCGAATGGATAAACGATCAGCCAAATCAGAAAAGTAAAGGGAAATGTCACTGTCATATAAAATATGACAATAATCCAAACCAGTAATGATAATAAAACATTCATTTTAAATCATGTAACCGCAAAGTTCGCTAAGTATTTTACAAGAACGCAAATATCTAAAATGGTCTTCCAGGTGTTTCAGTCAAGTTTCAAATTGATTAAGGGACTTGGCGAACTAAAAAAAATTTCTTTGCGTGCTTTGCGGTTTTAAAATTTATTAGTCAAAATAATGAAAATGTATCAAATCCCAAAACATCAAGGTTCTCATTTTTAATTATCTCGTTGACATCTTCTACCATATGCCTCTGACCCGCAAGTTTTTCCCCAAGCGATGCCAGCTGGCTGGAACCTTCAAACGAACACATGGTGATAACTCCATTCCTGACTGAAAGTACGAAGTTTACATCACTCCCCCTGAACAGTAGCCTGCCTGAAAGTGAGTATTCGGGTCCGTAAGCGTAATTCCATTCCCATGTCCGGTATTTTGAATCAGCCAGTGAAGATATTGCAGCAATTTCAGAGTCTGTCAGCTCCCTGGTTTCAGAATGTGAATAATATCCTCCCATCCAGCTCATCATCAGCTTTTTGAATTCATGAACAGAATCAATCTGACCCGCCGGATCTCTCCTAAGTGCTGTTATATTTATAACAGATGACGGATTGGAAGCGACCGCCCTTGTTGTGTATTTCTCAGTGTCCTTCCTGATCGAACCTCTCAGCAGATCGAGGTCGGAATTAAAAAGGAGAGTCCCGTGGTGGAGCACACGGTCACGGAAAACATGTTCTGCATTGCCCGAGATCTTGAGGCCGTCGACCCTGAGATCATTTTTGCCCCCGAAACCGGCATTGATCCCTGCAGATTTCAGGAATCCGATCACAGGCTCCGAGTATTTCCTGAAATCGACCTGCCTCCCCTCGGCGCTGTTCAGTATAAAGGAAAAGTTCAGGTTCCCGTGATCGTGGAACACTGTCCCACCGCCTGATATCCTTCGAATGACGGGAATGCGGTGCATGCAGACGAACCTTGTGTCTGTCTCCCGGTGGGCCGACTGGTGCTTCCCTATAACTGCACACGGATCGTTGATTCCCAGGGTAAGGAATTCATCACGGGTGCTCTTCAGCAGGTATTCATCCGCGGCAAGATTGAAAAAAGGATCAGTGCTATTGAGCTCAATGAGATACATATTGCGCGGCATTTCATTGGTCACCTCCAAATCCTGTCATGAGCTTGTTCAGGAACCATCCCCCGGAGTGAAGTACTCACTTTTGCGAAGATAGTTCCTATCCGTGAGCTCATAAAGCCGGAACATCATCCAGCCTGTTGCTGCTCCGAGACATGCCCCTGCAAGGACGTCTCCCGGGAAATGCACTCCCAGATATATCCTGCTGTAGCTTACTGCTGCAGCCCAGATAATGATAAAGACCGTAAACCAGGCTTTTTTTATAAGAAGAAAGGTCAGTACAGCTACTCCAAAGCAGTTTGCGGCATGTGAAGAGACGAAGCTGTAGTTGCCGCCGCATGCTCCCCTGACGAGATGAACGATACCCTGCAACGACGGGTCGTGGCACGGCCGGAGGCGCATTACCGAGTTCTTCATCAAAACGGATAGCTGGTCAGTCAGGGTAACGGCTACTGCAATTACCAGAACAATAACCAGGAATTTTTTCCGGTATGTAAATCCGAGATAGACCAGTATTGCCAGGTAAAGCGGGATCCAAACCTGGATCCTGCTGAGAAAAAACATTACCTGGTCCCAAAATGGCGAGTTTGCCGAATTAAGAAAGATAAAAAGCTGCTTGTCAACATGTTCAATCATAATCCCGGATCAATAATTAAGCACCTTCCAGATCATATCCTTGAGGGTGGCAATTCCCTCGCCTGTTACTGATGAGATAAAAACACGGGAAACATCAGGAAGTTCTCTCCTCATTTCCGACTTTAGCTCATCATCCAGCAGATCGGATTTGGAGATTGCCAGGACTCTTTTTTTATCGAGCAGCTCGGGATTGAACATCTTAAGCTC
Organism: Bacteroidales bacterium UBA1800; assembly: GCA_002319915.1. Taxonomy (GTDB): domain Bacteria; phylum Bacteroidota; class Bacteroidia; order Bacteroidales; family VadinHA17; genus LD21. Next base: position 39,956 of record DCFQ01000068.1, read on the forward strand.
ATTAAGCAGGATCTCGTATTCCTGCAGAATGTCCTTGCTGTCGGCCGGGACCACGAACAGAAGGATAGAGTTCCTTTCAATGTGCCTCAGAAACCTGATCCCGAGTCCCCTGCCCTCATGCGCTCCTTCGATGAGTCCCGGGATATCGGCCATTACGAACGACTTATCGTCGCGATACCTGACTATTCCGAGATTCGGCACAAGGGTGGTGAATGGGTAATCGGCTATCTTCGGCTTAGCCGCTGAAACCACGGAAAGCAGGGTCGATTTGCCTGCATTCGGGAATCCGACAAGGCCCACATCTGCCAGCAACTTCAGCTCCAGGATAAATGTGTCCTCAACGCCTTCTTCACCGGGCTGGGCATATCTCGGGGTCTGGTTTGTCGGGGATTTGAAATGAGTATTTCCAAGGCCGCCACGGCCTCCTGCGGCAAGGACCTTTACTTCCTTGTCACCGGTTATTTCGAAAAGGACCTCGCCGGTGCTTTCCTTTTTAGCGATGGTCCCGAGAGGTACCTCGATCACCTTGTCATCGCCGCTGGCACCCGTGGATTGCTGCTGTCCCCCAGGTTCACCGTTGCCTGCAAAAATATGCCTGTGGTATTTAAGATGAAGCAGGGTCCAGAGCTGGCTGTTGCCCCTCAGGATTATATGCCCGCCCCTGCCGCCGTCACCTCCATCGGGACCTCCCTTAGGGATAAATTTCTCCCGCCGGAGGTGAGCTGAACCTGCCCCCCCGTTGCCGGCACGGCAGTAGATCTTTACATAATCGACGAAATTGGATCCCGGCATTTAAGTTACTCCTCTTCTATTTTTATTACCTGGTGAGAAAAGTCTTCATACCGTCGCAGAGCCGGCCAAAGATCTCATCTATGGATCCGACCCCGTTCACAGGCTGGTATATACCCTTCTGGCGGCAGTAATCAATGATCGGCTCGGTCTTGGCCCTGTAAACATCGATCCTGTTCTCGATCACGGCAGGGTCGGCATCATCGGGTCTTCCTGACTGATCAGCCCTGAGGATCAGCCTTTTCACCAGTTCATCATGATCCACGTCAAGTACGAGCATGCTATCGATCTTCATTCCCCTTTCGTTGAGCATCTTCTCGAGCGCAACTGTCTGGGCCACGGTCCTCGGGAATCCGTCGAAAAGGAATCCCGCACGGTTTTTGGTGTTGTCGATCTTGGAAGCGATGAGTTCTATAACAACCTCATCCGGAACAAGTTCGCCCTTTGACATGATTGAACTCATTTTCTTTCCCAGGGCACTCCCGGCTGCAATTTCAGCGCGAAGCATATCGCCTGTGGAAAGATGCATAAGATTATACTTTTCGGCGAGCTTCACCGACTGGGTACCCTTGCCTGATCCCGGAGGGCCAAAAATCAAGAAATTTACCATATTGATTTAATTTGTTTTACGGGGTGTGGATATACTTAAATAATCCCGACACCGGTTTTTACCGCCAGCTATTTCACACCCTCAAATAACCAGCGAGTAAACCGAAGGAAGGTTGCGGCCCAGGCCTTCATAATCGAGCCCGTAGCCAATTACAAAATTATTCGGTATCTCAAAACCTACATAATCAAGAGGAATCAGTTTCCTGTACATATCCGGCTTTACCAGTAGGGCGGCGATCCTTACTTCCGCCACATTCATCGATCTCAGGCTGCTGACGGTATGTTCAAGCGTGACCCCGGAATCGACGATATCCTCAACCACAATGACTGTTTTGCCCTCCAAATCTTCATTCCATCCTATCAGCTGCTTTATGGTTCCCGAAGAAGAGGTCCCGGAATAGGAAGCAAGCTTTACAAAAGTGATCCTTGCCTTGCCCTCAACCCTCCTGAACAGGTCGGAGGCAAACATGAATGATCCGTTAAGGACACCGATAAAGACTATTTCCAGGCCCTTGAAGTCATGGTTTATCCTGCACGCCATCTCATCAACCTTGGCCAGGATGGCACGTTCGGGAATAAATTCCCTGAACCTTTTATCGTGAACCTGAATTTCGTTCATAAGGCAGTTTAGAATATCAGCCGCTGCGAAAATATGAAATTAATAACTTATTTTTGTCCTTATCTGGCTCTTAAATTTAACTTTCGGATGGAACCTCTAGTAAGTATAATAATGGGCAGCACCTCAGACCTGCCGGTAATGGAGAAAACGGCGCAGATACTCAACGATCTGAAGATACCCTTTGAGATGAATGCCCTGTCGGCCCACCGCACGCCGGAAGAAGTTGAGAAATTCTCACGCAACGCTGCAAAGAGAGGCATTAAGGTCATTATTGCCGCTGCCGGCATGGCGGCTCATTTGCCCGGCGTGATCGCGGCTATGACCCCGCTTCCTGTAATAGGAGTGCCCGTAAAAGCCTCCCTTGAGGGCCTCGATTCGATCTTCTCGATACTGCAGATGCCTCCCGGGATACCCGTTGCAACCGTGGGGGTCAATGCCGCTCAGAATGCCGGCATCCTCGCTGCCCAGATCCTGGGCACCGGCGACAGCGCGATCATGGAGTCGGTCGCAAGGTTCAAGGAGGGGCTCAAGAAAAAGATCGTTGAAGCCAACGAGGAGCTGAAGGCAGTAAAGTACCCGTATAAAACCAACTAGTTCTTCCTCAGTGCCTCCTCTTTAGGCAGCCCCTTGCCCCCTGAAGGGGGTTTTTAAAGTCCCCTTCAGGGGATTTAGGGGCTTCATTGGCAGAGGACGACCCAAAGAGGAGACAAAGAAGAAAACCGAAAAATATTCATCCGGCCCTTGACAGGGACCGGAATTTTTTTTATCTTGTTGAGGTAATTTGAAACAGTTGTTCTCGCTGCACAAAATATCTGTTTCTGTCTTACTTTTTGTCTTCGCCTCAAACACCTCCGCACAGGATAGCTATATCCTGCCGGCAGGCGCTGATGAAGCAGGGATGGGCTATTCATGCGTTGCAAAGCCCGGATTCTGGTCCTCCTTTTCAAACCCGGCATCCCTCGCTTCCCAGAAAGAGCCGGCAGCCGGAATATGCTATGAAAACAGGTTCAATATCAGTGAGCTGGGAATCAGGACGGCAGGACTGGTAATACCGGCCGGCACAACCACCCTCGGTGTCGTCTACAGCAATTTCGGCTACAGGTATTTTTCAAGGCACAAGGCCGGACTGGCCAGCGGCCTTAACCTTTCGGAAAAGCTCGCCGCCGGGGTGCAAATCGACTATTTCTATGAACACGTGCCAGGTGAAAACAATGACAGGAGCCGTCTCACCTTCGCGGCAGGAGCATTGTTCAAAGCCTCAGAGGCAGTAAGGCTAGGCTTCAGGATCTTCAACCCCATACCCGGTTCTGTCAGAAAGCATTTTCTGCCGGCTTCGGTAGAGGCAGGCGCAGAGGTGGTGCTGGGAAGACCGCTTTCGGCAACTGCCCAGGCTGAGATTGAGGAGGGGAAGAAGATGCGGATCTCCATGGGGTTTGAATATGCGGTCCGGGCAGGCTTTAAGATAAGAGGAGGGTTCACGAGCGGGAGCTCTTCTTTCTGCTTCGGGCTGGGGTATAGGGTGAAATCTGTGTCGGCGGATCTCGGGTTTATGGTCCACGACAGGCTGGGGGTTACTTCGGTGGCATCGGTTGTCTTCAATCTCAACAGGCAAACAAATAAAAAATAATAACCGCCAAGTCCGCAAAGTAGGCGCAAAGGACTCAAAGCATTTATTAAAGTTAGTTCCCAGATCATGGATGAAAATGTGTTGTCGAAAATAATGATAGGACTAGCGATAGAAATGCATAGTTCCCTGGGGCCTGGTTTGCTTGAAAGCTCTTACAAAGAATGTCTCTACTACCGACTTAAAATTGAAGGTTTAAAGGTCGAAAAAGAAAAACCAATGCCCCTGATCTTTAAAGTGGTAAAAACTGGAATGCGGTTACCGGATCGACTTATTAGTTGAAAATAAGGTAGTTATTGAAATCAAAAGCGTGGAAGCCCTTAATGAGGTCAACTTGGCTCAGACCCTGACATACTTGAGACTGGGAAAATATAAGCTCGGATTATTGATAAATTTTAACGTTGCAAAACTTAAGGACGGTATAAAACGGGTTGTAAATCAACTATGAAGAAACCTACTTTCATAATGATCTTATCATATTCCTTAGCGTCCTTGGCGCAACACTTTGCGCTCTTTGCGGTTAAAAAAAAGTCGTTGCGGTTTCTTTTCAAACTTTCCATTCTTACTGTCTTCAATTGTTATTTTATTAACAGCACTATTGCACAGGATGAAAGGCTCTCCGAATCAGTCCGGTCGATCCTGGAGGAGCTTGCCGGTGATGAATCCGGCGAGGAGGCCGGCAACAGTATTACCGAACGCCTTTACGACCTGTCGGAAAAGCCTGTCGATCTGAACTCCTCCGATGAACAGGAATTGTCCCGCCTCTTCTTTCTGACCGATTTCCAGGTAAAGTCGCTGGCTGATTATGTCCGCAAATCCGGGAAGATCCTGACGGTCTTTGAGATCATGAATATCCCCGGGTTCAACAGGGACCTGGCAGAGATGCTGGCACCTTTCATAACACTCGGCAGCCAGAAGGACCGGACGGTCGATTCCTCGAGGATCAGCAGCAATCTGGTTATGACTTTCTCACAGAAATTCGGGACAGGCGACACCACGGCCCCCGGACCGCCATGGAAGCTGCTTTCCAGGTACAGGCTTGCCGCCGGAAGGATAAATGCCGGCTTCACCACCGAAAAGGATGCTGGGGAATTGCTCCTCACGGGAAAACCGCCAGGACCCGACTTCTATTCCGCAAATATTTCCTGGAGCGGAAAGGGCGTGCTAAGGAAAGTCATTGCAGGCGATATAAGCGGAAGTTTCGGGCTGGGTACATGTGTGAACACAGGCCCCGCAACCGGGCTCTCGCTTACTGCTGCCGGGTATCTTTCAGGCGGGGACGAAATCAGGCTTTGCACGTCCACTGATGAAAACAACTTCTTCAGGGGCGCAGGATTCTCGCTGAAATTCAGGAAAGTATCTGTCACATGTATTCTGTCAGACAACAGGATAGATGCTACGGTTGATACATTGCCCGGGACCGGTACCCGGACCATAAGTACATTTTACAGGGCGGGCCTTCACAACAGCTCCGCCACACTGAAAAAAAAGGATGCCGTAAGGGAATATGCAGCCGCGATCTCGGCGTCATGCGATTTCAATAACATCAGGTTCGGGGTCGTGTGGTCGGGCGTCAGGTTCTCAATTCCCGTGAGAAAGGCTGCCGGTGATCCCGAGTCGGTTTTCGATTTCGAGGGGGACAGGAATTCGGTGATGTCGGTATGGTACAAGGCAGTTACGGGGAAATTGATCCTATTTGGGGAGGCCGCTGCCGATGTCGGCCTCAAAACCGCCGTTGTCCAGGGTGCCTCTTTCCGGCTCTCAGACAGGCTTACCGGCAATCTTCTCTGCAGAAGTTACGCACCGGGATTTACAAGCTTCCACGGCAAAGGCTTGTTTCAGTCGTCATCAGGGGATAATGTAAGGGGTATCTTCGGAAACTTCACCTTTGAAGCTGCACGGTATCTTTTCATAAGCTGCGGGTGCGACCTTCGCTGGTACCCCTGGCTCAGGTACCGCTGCAGCACACCTTCAGAAGCCAAAAGCTGCCAGGCAATGGTGAAGTACCAGCCTGCAGGGCCTTGTTCCGCGGAAATTGCCTATGATTACCGGTGCTCTGTTTATGACGATCCTGAAAAGGAGGGTATAAAGAAACAGTATGAGGCGGTCAGTCATTCATTCAAAGGCGCCTTCAGAATTACCGCCGGCGATAACCTCGCATTTACCACGAGATTGGAGTACAGGAGGGCTGTTGTTCCGGAGAGCCGCGGGACGGCGCTGATCCAGGACATAAGCGTGAAGTTCAGCGATTTGCCGCTAAGATGCTGGTTCCGCTGCGCCCTCTTTACAACCGACGACTGGAATTCGAGGATCTATGCCTATGAAAATGATCTTCCCGGCACATTCAATATACCTGCCCTCTCGGGAAAAGGCAGCCGGATAGCCGTAATGCTCCAGTGGGAACCAATCCGGGCCACAGAGCTGAGGATCAAGTATTCAACGGGTGACCTGGCCGGGCGGGAGGCTCCCGGGCCCAGCGACTTAAGGATCCAGCTCAAGTTAAGGTTCTGACCTGCCGGAATAACATGTACAAAATGGGAATTATCAGGCTTCCGGAATTTTAATATCCCTGATATTGAGCTGCAGGTTCCTGTTCCCCCTGAATTCATTCATCTCTACCGAGTAGCAGATATCGACCAGGTTCCCTCCCTTGATATATTCAAAGAAATCGGCCTGGTTAAAAGCAATGGCGGGTAATACCTTTGCTCCGGACGACTGGTGCACCAGTTCGAGTTTGAGGTGTTCGCCGCTCGATCCAACCATCCTTCCGGCTCCTGAGTCACTGACATTTTTTGAGACAAAGATTGGTGACATGTTTTCAGGACCGAAAGGCTGGAATTTATTAAGGAAGTTTAAGAAATCCTCATTGATCTCCGAGAAGGAAAGCTCAGAGTCGACGAAAACCCTCGGAACAAGCTGATCCTCTGTGATTGTGCTGTTCACGAAGCTTTCGAAGCGCTCCATGAAGAGGCGGATATTCTCCTTCTTCATAGTCAGGCCGGCTGCGAACATATGCCCGCCGAAACTTTCCAGCAGGTCGCTGCAGGCTTCGATCGCCTGGTAAAGGTCATACCCCTGGACCGACCGTGCCGAACCTGTCGCAAATCCGTTTGATTCTGTCAGGATGACCGTCGGGCGGTAATAGGTCTCGATAAGCCTTGAGGCAACAATCCCGATAACTCCCTTTTTCCATTGCGGGTTGAAAAGGACCGTGGTCTTTGCATTAAGGTTTCTCTGATCCTCCGAGATCATCCTCATGGCTTCCGTGGTAATTGAACGGTCGATGTTTCTTCGTTCGTTGTTATAGTTGCTTATCTCCTTGCTTATCCCGGTGGCATATCGTACATCGCTAGAGATCAGGAGCTCAACTGCCCTGCTTCCGGTCTCCATCCTCCCGGCGGCGTTTATCCGCGGGCCAATTTTGAATACAATATCCTCAACAGTAATGGCCCTGCAGATCTCTGCTTCCTTTATTATTTCCTTCAAACCCATCCGCGGGGATTCGTTAAGCTGCTTCAGCCCATAATAAGCCAGCACCCTGTTCTCCCCTGTAAGCGGAACAATATCGGAAGCGATGCTCACAGCGACCAGATCGAGGTACGGGGAGATACTGGAGAACGGTATTCCCTGGACCCTTGAAAAAGCGTGGATAAGCTTGAATCCGACACCGCAACCGGAGAGCTCCTTGTAGGGATAGCTGCAAAACGGCTGTTTCGGGTCAAGTACTGCGGTGGCTTTTGGAATCTCATCGCCGGGGTAATGGTGATCACAAATGATCACATCCAGCCCCCTGGACCTGGCATATTTCACCTTGTCGACAGCTTTTATCCCGCAGTCGAGGGTTATTAAAAGCTTATAGTTGTTCTGATAAGCATAATCGATACCGATGAAAGAAACGCCGTAGCCTTCCTTATACCTGTCGGGAATGTAATATCCGACATTTGAATACTTCTCCCTCAGAAAAGAATAAAGCATCGCTACGGCAGTTGTACCATCGACATCGTAGTCGCCGTATACAAGGATCTTTTCATTCTTCTTTATCGCAGTCGATACCCTTTCAACGGCTATATTCATGTCTTTCATCAGGAAGGGATCATGAAGGTACCCGAGATCAGGTTCAAAAAACGCCTTTGCTTCACCAATTGAAGTGATATTTCGCTGAGCCATCAGGTTGGCCAGGGATTCCGATACTCCCAAAGCCCCGGAAAGATGCTTGATCGTTGCCAGATCACCCTTTTCCTTAATCACCCATTTCTTTTCCATCCTGGTAAGTGAATTTTAGATCAAAAACCTTCCGGAGATTATTCCTGATCAGTAATTTGATTTTCCCAACATCCTGTTTATCACCAAGTTCAAGTTCAAGGGAAGTGACCCCTTTGTCAGTAAAACCGCAGGGATTAATATAGTTAAAATAACTGAGATCAGTATTGACATTGAATGCAAAACCGTGCATTGTAATGTAGCGGCTCGCTTTTACCCCGATTGCGCAGATCTTGCGGGTCCGGCCCGTTTCATGAACATCAAGCCACACGCCGGTCGCCCCACCGAGTCTCTCCCCTTTCAGCCCAAGCGTATCCATGGTCAGGATTATTGATTCCTCGAGCCCGGAAATATATTCCCTGAGCCCGAGGCCCATCTTCCCGAGATCAAATAAAGGATACCCCACTATCTGCCCGGGACCATGATAGGTGATATCTCCTCCCCGGTCGGTGCGGAAGAATTCAGCATCCTTTGCCTTTAGCTGGATAAGATCCAGGAGGAGATTGCTCTCCGATCCACTTTTGCCAAGTGTATAAACGTGAGGATGTTCGACAAATATCAGATGACCCGGTATTCCTTCAGCATTGTTTAATCCATCATCAACATACCCGCTCTTTGCGGCGAGAAGCTTCCTGAAGATCTCCTCCTGGCAGGCCCAGGTCTCCTTGTAGTTCTTCAAGCCTACATCCTGATATACAACGCTATAACTCAAGGTTTACTAAATTTTAGCAGCTATGCAATATAGCTAATTTTCCCGTGGTGCAGCATGTTTTTCTGCATGGAACGAGGAACGCACGAGCGGACTGCTTTCGACAAATTCGAATCCTGCATCCAGGGCTGCTTTCCCATATTCTGTGAACTTTTCCGGACTCACCCATGAAACCGGCTCCATATGCCCGGGTGAAGGCTGTAGGTACTGACCAATTGTTATTATCCTGCATCCGGTATCAAACATATCCCTTATGGAGGCGAGGACTTCTTCATCCGTCTCCCCAAGTCCGAGCATTATGCCTGACTTAGCCCTTATTCCCGACGCGGCCACATACCTGAGCACCTGCAGGCTCGTATCATATTTTGCCTTTGTTCTTATGACCGGAGTAAGGCGCCTTACTGTCTCAAGGTTATGGGAAACGACATCCGGCCCTGCAGAGATAATTCTGTCGAGGCATTCAGGATCGCCGTCAAAATCCGGGATAAGGCTCTCAATGGTTATTCCCGGGTTCGCCTCCCTGACCAGGAGGATCGTTTGTGCCCAGAATCCGGATCCGCCGTCCCCTAGATCGTCGCGGTCGACCGAGGTTATGACGCAATGTTTCAAACCGAGGGATCTGATTGTTTCCGCGAGCCGTCCGGGTTCATCAGGATCAGGCGGCAGGGGCCTGCCAGTGGCGGTTGCGCAGAATTTGCACGCCCTTGTACAGGTATCTCCGAGGATCATGAATGTGGCCGTCCCTGCATTCCAGCACTCTCCTATATTCGGGCAGTTCCCGCTTGTGCAGATCGTATGCAGGCGATAGTCCTGAACAAGCCTTTTCACCCTTGAATAATTTTCACCGCTGGCCCTCTGCATCTTCATCCAGTCAGGAAATCTTCGCCCCATATCTGTTGCCTTTTGTGAGGCAGCAAAGGTACAATATTTTCCCGAGGCCATTTCCAGAACATCACCTAAATTACTCATCATCCCCCGGCGAATGCAAAAGCCCGGCCTCCCGCATGAAACTGCGGATCAGCCTCCGCAGCCAGGAGTTATAAAAAAGGGTTCCACGGAACCATCAAAGAAATAAATACTGAATTTAAAAAATCTTATATTTGTTAACTGACAAATATCTGTTCAATCAAATCAAATTCATATGGCCAGCGAAGAACTTAAAATTAACCGGAATTACCAGACAGTTATCGGCGAGTTCCCCAGGGTTGGGATACGCCCGGTAATTGACGGACGCGAGCGCGGAGTAAGGGAAGCTCTTGAAAAGCAGACAATGAACATGGCTGTTGCAGCTTCAAAGTTCATCAGCAAGCACCTCTATTACCCGAATGGCAAACCGGTGGAATGTGTAATTGCCGATACCTGCATCGGCGGAGTGGCGGAAGCAGCCACTTGTGCTGAAAAATTCAGGAAAGAGGGCGTCGGTGTCAGCCTGACGGTCACGCCATGCTGGTGCTATGGAAGTGAGACGATCGACATGGATCCCATGCTTGCGAAGGCAATCTGGGGTTTTAACGGGACCGAAAGGCCGGGTGCAGTTTATCTTGCAGCGGCTCTTGCAGGACATACCATGAAAGGCCTCCCAACATTCGGCATTTATGGGCATGACGTCCAGGATGCAGGCGATCAGTCAATACCTGATGATGTAGGTGCAAAACTGATCAGGTTTGTCAGGGCCGGTCTTGCCGTCGGCCAAATGAAGGGGAAATCATACCTTTCGATGGGTTCGGTGTCAATGGGGATCGCGGGATCCATTGTGAGGGAGGATTTTTTCCAGGAGTACCTGGGCATGAGGAATGAGTACGTTGATATGAGCGAGTTCATCCGCAGGATGAATGAAGATATATACGACAAGGCAGAATTCAAGAAAGCGCATGCCTGGACTAAAAAGTTCTGCAGGGAAGGGAAAGATCTCAATACCAGGCAGTCGACCAGGGCCAGAAAGGACAAGGAGTGGGAGATCGTGGTCAAGATGACCCTTATCGCACGTGACCTTATGGTCGGAAATCCAAAGCTCAGGAAGCTCGGATTCGGCGAAGAATCGCTTGGACATAACGCAATACTCGCAGGATTCCAGGGCCAGAGACAGTGGACCGACTTCATGCCCAACGGTGACTTCCTGGAGGCCATCCTGTGCTCGTCCTTCGACTGGAATGGTATCCGGCCGCCATACCTTGTAGCAACGGAAAACGACGCCATGAACGGTACGCCGATGCTGCTCGGTTACCTTCTCACAAACACCGCACAGATGTTCTCCGATATCAGGACCTACTGGAGCCCTGTCGCAATAAAAAGGGTTACCGGAGTTAAGCCGGATGGCCTTGCAGAGAACGGGATAATTCATCTTATAAACTCGGGGGCCTCTGCTCTCGATTTCTCGGGCAGGCAGAAAAAAGACGGGACCCCGGCAATAAAGCCCTTCTGGGAAGTATCCGCCGAAGATGCCGCCGAATGCCTGAAAGCCACTTTGTGGTCACCTGCCAATACCGGATACTTCAGGGGCGGAGGCTTCTCCTCCCAGTTTACTACCAGGGCCGTTATGCCACTGACGATCTCAAGGATAAACCTGGTCAAAGGTCTTGGACCCGTCATGCAGATCGCAGAAGGCTGGACAGTTGACCTTCCGGAAAAGATCAACAAGATCCTCACCGAACGGACCGATCCGGGCTGGCCGACAACATGGTTCGCCCCGAGGCTTACCGGAAAGGGACCCTTCACGGATGTTTACTCTGTTATGGCCAACTGGGGTGCAAACCATTCCTCTTCCAGTTTCGGGCATATAGGCGCCGACCTGATCACCCTCGCCTCAATGCTGAGGATCCCGGTATGCATGCACAATGTCCCTGAAGAGGATATATTCAGGCCGAGTTCATGGAACGCCTTCGGAATGGATAAGGAGGGCGCTGATTACAGGGCCTGCAGTTCATACGGCTCACTCTACAGATAATAGCTTTGCTGTTTTAACTTTTGATCGATTATAACACGGAGGACCCTAAATGGAAAACTCACCTGAACCCCGCAGGATTGAGATCAGTACATCAAGCCTGAATCACCTGAACTCTACCAGGAAATGGACCATGTTCCTGTCAGTCCTGGGATTTATCTTTCTTGGCCTGCTGATAATCTTCGGCCTGGTCACAAGCACCTTCCTGACAACCTTTAAGACCAGGGAGGTCAACCTCGGAGTACCTGAATCATTGTTTATCGTGGTATTCATAGTTGGTGCAGCGATTTACTTCTTTCCTGTCTTTTACCTGTTCAGATTCTCCAGGAACATGCGCGATGCTATCCAGGGCATTAACCAGGAAAAGCTCGATAAGGCCTTCAGGAACCTCAGGATCTATTTTACCTATATCGGGATACTGGTGATCATCGTCCTCTCAATCTACCTTCTCGCACTGATCGCTGCAGGGGCTTCCATTTCATTCCTGAAAGGTTCCTGATCTCTAATCCTGCCGGAGAAATATGGCATATAAGGATATAGTTATTGTTTATGACTGCGGAGCCACCAATGTCAGGGCAATTGCCATTGATATGAAGGGAAAGATACTCGCTTCAGGCTCCCTGCCCAACAACAGCGTTCCGGATCCATTCTTCCCGGAATTCAGGATCTGGGACGTGACTGCGATATGGGCCGGCATGTGCAATCTCTCGAAAAAGGTCACGAGCAGCATTGATCCGGAACGGATTGCGGGAACAACCGTGACAACTTTCGGTGTTGATGGCACCCTCTTCGACAACAACGGCAAGATGCTTTATCCGGTAATTTCGTGGCAGTGCGGGAGGACGAAACCGGTGATGGCGGATATCGGCAGGTACATCCCCCTCCGGGACCTGTACAGTGAAGCCGGGGTGCTCCCGTTCACCTTCAATACGATAAATAAGCTGATCTGGTTCAGGGAAAACCGCCCGGACCTGATCGGCAGCAGTTCCAGGTTCCTGTTCATGCCGTCGATCTTCGCGCTGTTCCTCACCGGCGAAATGGCAAATGATACAACCATGGCGGGGACCTCCATGCTTACCAACCCTGGTGCAAGAGGCTTCTCGGGCACTATCCTTGACAAAATAGGTTTTCCCGCAGAAAAATTTGGCACAATAGTCGAACCGGGCACGATGATTGGCAGAGTCACCCGGAAAGCTTCTGAAGAAACGGGACTTCCTGCAGGGCTTCCTGTCGTGGCAACAGGCCATGATACCCAGTTTGCAGTATTCGGCTCGGGCGCCGGCAGATACCAGCCTGTTCTGAGCTCTGGCACCTGGGAGATCCTGATGGTCAGGGCCTCAGGGTTCTCGACGGGCGAAGAGCAGCTCAGCCTCGGTATAACGACCGAACTCGATCCTATACCCGGGTTATACAACATTGGAAAACAATGGATAGCCTCAGGGATCATAGAATGGATCAGAAGGAGTTTTTTCAGCAATGTGCCCGGGGATGTTTATGAGGATATGATCGTTGGAGCTTCGAAGGTCCCGGAGGGGAGCAACGGTGTCAGGATAATCCCCGATTTCTGCGGGGAGATTGAGGGGGGCACCGGGGGCCAGATCCACGGACTGACTATGGGATCAACCCGTTATGAAATATTCCGGGCTGCCCTGGAATCCCTCGCAATGAACCTCGTATCCGCAAGGTTAGCTCTCGAGAATGCCGGAGGGTTCAGTTCCGAAAGCATAATCTGCGTAGGGGGCGGTTCAAAGAACAGGCTGTGGAACCAACTCAGGGCTGACTATACCGGGTTGCCCGTCATCATAACCGGACAAAAGGAGACTACGGTGCTTGGAGCATCATTGTTCGTGCAGTCAGCCTGTGGAAATTCCCCGTCGCCGGAGGAGGCAAGAAAAGAGGTAGATTACCGGACCGAAGTATTTGAGCCCCGTCTAAGTTGAACTTTTGACCGGGAAATGGGTTAATTCATTGTACTTTGTTGAAACCTGACAAATGGAAACAGCTTTTTTCAACGGGAAATTTCTCCCAAAAGATGAGATAAAAATAAGCCCCGATGACCGGGCATTTCTCTTCGCGGAAGGAATTTACGAAGTGGTAAGATGGTATGAAGGGTTCTTCTATGATATGATCAGCCATATGACAAGGTTAAAGAGGAGCCTGCGTGAAGTCAATATCCTGTGGAACGGCGCGGATTCATTTCCGGATATTGCCAGGCAGCTTATCGGCCTCAACCGCCTCGATCAGTCACAGGCTCTTGTTTATCTCCAGGTGAACAGGGGAGGTGCCAGGCGCACACATTCCTTCCCTGATCCCCCGTTGGAGCCGACAGTATATGCGTTTGCACGGGATTTCGTGCCTGAAAACAGCGGAAGGGATAACGGGGTCCGTGTAATGCTCAGAGAGGACATACGCTGGAGCAGATGCGATATAAAGTCGGTGGCGCTCCTTCCAAATACGATGTGTTACCAGGAAGCCCTTGACAAAGGGTTCTTCGAATGTGCTTTCGTGAGGAACGGGAATATCACCGAATGCACCCATTCAAATATTTTCTTTGTTATACACGGGGTCCTCTACACCTATCCCGAATCAGTCTATGTATTATCGGGAGTTACGAGGAAGAACATCCTGAGGATTGCAGATCAGGCAGGAATGGCGGTTAAGACCGAACCTGTTTCGCTCGAAATGCTTGAAAGGGCCCAGGAAGCTTTCACCACAAACACCTCGGGAGAAGTGACACCAGTGATCGCACTGAATGACAAAGTGATAGGAAATGGCCAGCCGGGTCCGGTAACAAGGATCCTTCGCGAGAGGTTCAATGAGGAACTCTGCTCGCTCCGGCACTCCTGAAGCCTGCGACCGTACACCCCGTCAGCTCTGACGATTTTTTCTATATTTGCATAAAATCATAAATTAATAAAGAGATGCCACTAAGCGATCAGGAGCAAATAAGGAGGAATTCATTGGAAGAACTGAGGAAACTGGGCATTAATCCATATCCTGCAGCTGAGTATAAAACAAATGCATTTGCAGAGGATATCCTCGAAAACTTTGATTCCACAAAAACGGATTTCGCAGGTGTGAGCATGGCAGGGCGCATAATGAGCCGCCGGATCATGGGAAGTGCTTCATTTGCGGAGATCATGGATTCAACCGGGAGGATCCAGATCTACCTGAAACGCGACGACATTTGTCCCGGGGAAGACAAGACTCTTTATAATTCAGTTTTCAAGCACCTTCTGGATATCGGAGATATTATCGGAGTTAAGGGCTTTGTATTCAAAACCCAAACCGGGGAGATCACTGTCCATGTAAAGGAGCTTACGCTTCTTTCAAAATCGCTGAGGCCTTTGCCGGTCGTGAAGGAGAAGGACGGGACCGTTTATGATGCCGTTACAGATCCGGAGCTCCGTTACCGCCAGCGATATGTCGACCTGATCGTCAATCCCCCGGTAAGGGATGTGTTCCGGAAAAGAACGCAGCTGATTCAATCGATGAGAGAGTTGTTCAACTCGAAGGGGTACCTGGAAGTTGAAACCCCGATTCTTCAGCCGATTCCCGGGGGAGCGACTGCCCGGCCCTTCATAACGCATCACAATACCCTTGACATGCCGCTTTACCTGCGCATTGCTAATGAGCTTTATCTGAAAAGGCTTATCGTGGGCGGCTTTGAAGGAGTTTATGAATTTGCGAAGGATTTCCGCAACGAGGGCATGGATCGCACCCATAACCCGGAATTCACGGTGATGGAGATCTATATCGCCTACAAGGATTACAACTGGATGATGAATTTCACAGAGCAGATCATCAGCAAAGCAGCCATCGATCTTCACGGGAAAGCCGAAATACCTTACGGCGATAAGATCATAAATCTTAATCCCCCGTACCGCCGCGTAACCATGCTCGATGCAATAAAGGAATTCACCGGGATCGATATCTCCGCGATGGATGAACCCACTCTCAGAAAGACCTGCGATGGGTTGAATGTTCCTAACACGCCTGAAATGGGAAAAGGAAAACTCATTGATGCAATATTCGGTGAGAAGTGCGAGCACCATTTTGTCCAGCCTACCTTTATAATCGATTACCCGGCGGAGACCTCTCCTCTCACCAAGATGCACCGCAGCAAACCGGGCCTAACGGAAAGGTTCGAGCTTATGATAAACGGGAAGGAGATTGCGAATGCCTATTCCGAGCTAAACGATCCTGTCGACCAGCTAGAACGGTTCCAGGAGCAGCTGAGACTCTCCGAAAAGGGAGACGACGAGGCCATGTTCATCGATCTTGACTTTGTACGCGCTCTGGAATACGGCATGCCCCCCACTTCGGGAATGGGCATCGGAATAGACAGGCTGGCCATGCTTCTCACTAACCAGCCTTCAATCCAGGATGTTCTTCTCTTCCCCCAGATGAAACCGGAAGGGCAGAAGCCTAAAGCTGAAAGCGAAGAGAGCGAATATCTTGACCTGGGAATTCCTGCGGAATGGATCTTGCCTCTGAAAAAACTTGGATTCACTACGATCGCCATGCTCCGGGAGGCAGGCAAAGCCGGGAAACTGGCCAATGATCTTAACGGATTCAACAAGAAGAACAAGCTTGGGCTGGCAGGCCTCAGCACCGAAGTTGTCGGCAGCTGGCTCGAAAAAATCTAAAATAGTCTGCAAACATTAAGGCGGCTCTCCTAAATAATTTTGCATTTGGTGAAATGTTGGCATAACTTTATAACTGAAAACGTTATGCAAGGGTAGAAATGACCCGGAATCCCGACAGGCTCTCCAGATTCTGGAATGAGCTAAAAAGGCGAAAGACCGACAGGGTATTAGTTGTTTACGCCGCAACGGCATTTACCATCCTTCAGCTGGAACCTGTCCTGGAAACGGCGTTTTTTCTGCCGTCATCAACCTCCACGATACTGATCATTGTCTTTGCAGCAGGCTTTCCGGTGGCTGCTCTCCTCTCCTGGTTTTTCGACATCACTCCGGGCGGGATTGAGAAAACAAAGCCCTTAAAGGCATCCGAACGCCGAAGGATCCAGTCGGAACTCAAGAGATGGAGATATATCACACTCGTCAGCATAATCGTGATAGTCCTGCTTGTACTGTTCAACATTATCCGCTCCCGGATCGACATTTATGAAATCAAGAGGAGTGAGAAAACGATTGCGGTCCTTCCTTTCGAAAACCTGAACCCCGATTCAACCATGCCTATCCCCGCCGACCTGGTGACATCACTGATATCCACAGGATTAAGCCAGATCCCTGAATTCACGGTCTGTTCGGGATTCAACGTCCTGGCCAATCTGAACAGGAACAGGCCGGTTCCTGAGATCGCCAGGAAACTCGGCGTATATTTTATTGTCACAGGCAAAATGGCCAGGAACAGGGATATAACTTTAATTTATGTAAACCTCCTGAACAAGAAAGGCAATATCATCTGGGGCAGGGAGTATAAGCTGTACCGCGAGGATGACCTGGAAAAACTGACTGAAATCCCCCTGCTTATCGCCGGTTCGCTGAAGACCTCCCTGTCCACGGCCGTGAAAAGAAAGCTTGACAGGAAGCTGACCGGCGCTCCTGCTGCCTATTTGAACTATATGAAGGCCAACGCGATCCAGGACCTGGCATCGGAAGTGTCAGACTATGTTTCGAAAGGAGACAGCACCTTCAATGATCTGTGCTCTACCAGGAAATTCGAGGAGGCCCTGAATTTTTATGATAAGGCAATTGCCATAGATTCAGGCTTTGCGCTTGCATATGCTAAGCGGGCAATTACCAGGGCAATCGGATACAAAGCCGAGCATTTCACACTGAAGGACCAAATGGCCAGGTGCCGGGAGGATATTGAACATGCATTGTTCATCGACAGAGGCCTGACTGAGGCGAAGGTTGCCTATGGCTTTTATTATTACTACTTTGAAACCGACTATGACAAAGCGCTCGAATACTTCAGGGAGGCGTCAACGGAAGATCCTGAGTACTGGCAGTGCAAATATTATATGGGGCTGGTGCTTCGGGCGAAAGGGGAATGGGCCGGGTCGCAGAACCTGATGAATGAGGTTGTAAGGTCCAACCCGCTTAATGCTGTCTTTATCACAAACATCGGCATCTCCTATCATTTCCTTCACAAGTACGACAGCGCCGTATATTTCCACGACAGGGCCATCAGGTTAATGCCGGGATGGACCGATGCATATCAGAATAAGTTTGAATCACTTATCGCACGCGATGGAAATACACGGGCTGCCGGAGCACTAATTGACACCGCAGCTGCCAGGACAAAGGGCGGTAATTTCAGAAAGAACAGGATCCTGCTTGATCTCTATAACGGGAAATTCAACGATGCTCTTTCGAAGGCTACGGTTTCCGCTCCTTCGGAATTCTCGAGCCCGGGAGAGAAATACATGATTTTCGGGGAGATATACCGGCACCTGAAAACAAATGACCTCGCAAACAATTACTTCAGCCTCGCCCTCGAGTTCTTTGAGAACAAGGTGGCTGAGAACCCCGGACGCCCCCAGTTGCTCAGTTACGTCGGGATCGCTTCTGCCGGGCTCGGGGAAAGGCTGAAGGCGCTGGAAGCGGGGCAGAAAGCAATTGAACTGACCGGCCAGAATATGCTGGAAAGAAAGGAGAGAATACTCGATCTCGCCAGGATATATGTCATACTGGGCGACCATGAGAAATGCACCGACCTGCTTGAGGACCTGATTTATACTCCTTCGGATCTCTCCTGCAGCGTGCTCCGGCTCGACCCTGACTGGAAAGCCCTCCGGAATTATCCTGAGTTTGCCAGACTATTGTCAGAATGCACCAATAAATGATATCCATAATTGGACCAGCAAGCTATGATCCCAGGTTAAATCTTAAAATTCTAGACTATGCAAAATCAATCGACTTCCCTTTCGGTAAGGCAGGAATATCTGATGGATCCCCAGCCTTGGAACCCGAACTGTAACAGGTATCTCAAGCAGCTTTACGGGATAAGCGCACAAGACCCGAAAAAGGCAGAACAGATTGCGACGGCTGATGCTGAATATTTCAATGCCATCAACCAAGCGACCAAAAAATACCTTGAAATCATTGAGGGCATTCTGGGTGAAGAATAAGGCGTCTGATCCCTGCCGGAAAATGACCCGGTCATTGATCCGCCCGGAATGATGTATTTGAGCTCCCTTGATCTGCAGAAATATCTTGGAAATGATGAATGCACCCCGGGTGGCCCTGATCGCGTTCGAACAGTTTGATAACCTCGGAGCGGGCTATCTGGCTTCAGCTTTGACCGCCTACGGGTACCAGGCTGAAATAATCAGGTTTACCGACAGCGGGAAAACGATACTTGACAGGCTGAAGGAGATGAAGCCGCTGATCGCCGGATTTTCTATAATCTTTCAGTACCATATACGGGAGTTCAGGGACCTGATAAGCTATCTCAGGGAAGAAGGGATCGGGTGCCACTTTACGGCCGGGGGATACTATGCAAGCCTGAAATACAGGGAGCTCCTTGAGTTCATCCCCGCACTCGATTCCGTGGTCAGGTTCGAAGGTGAACATACCCTTACCGAACTGGTCCGGTCGCTTTCATCAGGTCTTGATGTCGCGAACATCAACGGACTGGTCTACAGGAACAATTCAAAGATTATCGCAAACCCTCTTCGCCCTCCCGAAATGGACCTGGATAACTTCCCGTTTCCGGTTCGCCAGACCCCGGATCAGTATGCACTCGGCAGGAAGTATGCAACTCTCATTGCCGGCAGGGGTTGTGCCCATAATTGCTCATTCTGCAACAATATTGTGTATAACAGGGAATCCGGGGGGCCGGTGCGTCGCACTAGGTCACCTGCAAAGGTTGCCGGGGAGATCGAATATCTCGTCAGCGAAACCGGCTGCAACATCTTTCTTTTCCAGGATGATGATTTCCCTGTGAAAACGGGTAAAGGGGCTGACTGGGTAGCTTCATTCTGCAATGAACTGAGAAGCAGAAACCTGGCGAGAAAGATTATGTGGAAAATAAATTGCCGTCCCGATGAGATTGATCCCGTGAAATTCAGGTTAATGAAAGATCATGGATTGTTTCTCGTATTCATTGGCATCGATGACGGGACTGACTCCGGCCTCAGGAACCTGAACAAGAAAATGACCGTCAGCCAAACCATTGCAGGCATCACGGTCCTTAAATCGCTGGATATCGGGTTTGATTTCGGATTCATGTTGTTCCAGCCCGGCACGACCTTCAGCGGGCTCGCTGAGAACCTGGATTTTCTCGCAACCATATGCGGTGACGGTTATACTCCCCTTACTTTCCTTAAGCTTATGCCGTATTTTGAAACCAGGGTCGAAAAAACGCTTAGGAAGGAAGGAAGGCTGAAAGGCATGCCCGGCTTACTGGACTATGATTTCAGGGGCAGGGAGCTGAATGACTATTACAACTTCGTCACCGTGTGCTTCAGCGATTGGATTAAAGAGCCGGACGGCCTGGTCAACATTTCCAGGTGGGCCAGGAATTATTCACATGTATTCTCATTTTATTACGGGCCGACCCCTTTATTTTACAAAGCCGCGGGGAAGATCAGGGACACGATCTCCGCAAGCAACTTATTCATGATCAGTAAAATGAAAGAGCTTGCCGGAATTTTCAGCTCAGGCAGGTATGATCCGTCCTGCGAAAGCCTTGTCTCCCATCGTGAAGAGATCCGGGCAAAACACAACATTTTTTGCCGTGAGATCAATGAGTCGATTGAAATGATATGCAGGATGGGGCTGTGTCAAAAGTAACTTCCACATTAAGCGGGCCTTATCGTGTCTTTGTGTTGTACTTTCGATACAGCCACTGACCATCGTTCCCTCATATCCCCGGTAAGGAAATTCATGCCACGGTCTATAATCGGCACTCATTATCTGACACTTTTTAATTTTGTGGTTATATTTGCATCTTGCAGGAATGCACAATGAAAATAATTTTGATAATAATGCTCTATGCCAGCAATTAAGAAAGTATTTCTGTCCCTCATCATTCTTTCTGTCTTCAGGATATCAGACGGCCAGCAGGTGCCGTTCAACCCGATTTCCCACAGGATCTTCAGCCCGTTCATTCTCAATCCTGCAATTGCGGGCAGCAAGGATTTCTTCTCAATGGATATTATTGCCGGTTTTGCAGGAGAATCAAATTCCCAGATCCTCAGCGGCAACACACGGCTGACCAGGAAGCAGCCGGTATACATGGGGGTTCCGCCGACCACCACATTCTCGAACTTTGGGGTGGGAGCCTTTGCATTCCACGAGTACCAGGCTCAGTCCAATACCCGTACTGCTGGGGGCGGAGCAACTTTTGCCTACCATATTCCAGTAGATAACAAGGGACTTTCGTTCATTTCAATAGGAGCAACAGGTAAAGGTATTTACCATTATTTCAAGGGCGATACCCTTAATGAGATCCCGTCCGAAAGCAAACTATTCCCGGAAGCTGATCTCGGCGTATACTTTTACAATCCTTCACTATATGCCGGTATTTCCGCAACGGACCTCATTCCCTTAAAAAAGGACACATCGTCGTTGCATCCCTATAATATCCCGGTTTCGAGGCGCTATAACCTGCTGCTGGGCTACAAGTTCGTCCTCAGCAAGGCGCTTAACCTGGTCCTTGAACCTTCACTGATCGTATTCACCGATGATTCGCTTTCGTTCAGCCCCAGGGAGAATATTGAGCCAATGCTCAAGCTGTATGCAAACAACTTCTGTGTCGGCACCTACTTCAATGACTTCAACAAGGTCTCTTTCTTCTTTCAGTATCGTTACCCTTCATTCTATGTAGGGACTTTTTTCGCACTGCCAAAGGAGACAGCCTATTACAAGAAGTCGATCACTGCCGAGATTGCCGTTGGACTGAACTTATCCCGCAAAAAGGGAGGTTATACCAGGAACGCACTATGGTAAAAAAATATATTTCGCAGATATGAGGAAAGTATTCAGCCTTGCAACTTTATGCTGTGTCCTGGCAATGATCCTTCCGTCGGGAGCACTTGCCCAGAAGAAGGCCGGACAGACTGCATCTCAAAATGGAAAAACGGACATCACCGGCAATCCGGGCGATACCAGCATCCTGCACATCGAACCTTTCAGGCTTGAGATCCTCTCCCCTTCTTCAGGCGTGCAATTCTACAGGTACGGACTTGTGTTCCTTTCAAACTCCAAGAATGAATCCGGGATGTTGAGGAGCCATACCTCATTCGGCAGTGTTGAAGCCTATTATGCACCATTCCAGGACTCATCGCTTGGAAGGCATACCATTTTCTCAAAACAGGCAGCTTTTGATATCCCTTGCGACGGGATGACTTTCACCAGGGACTTTTCGGAGATGTTTTATTCCAGGATAGGCGGCAAAACTACCAGTGAGAAGATCTACAGGGCGGGGTACAAGAGTGCCGGGAGCAGCTCTCGCAGCTGGGTCAGCGATCCGGATCCCCTGGGGTTCTGTACCGGCAATTACTCCTACACCCATCCTGCCCTTTCGGCGAATGGTGATACAATGATATTCGCATGCAACAGGAACGACTCCCGGGGAGGCTTCGATCTCTATTCAACAACGCGGGACGGCGGATCGTGGTCGGTTCCTGTTAATCTTGGCGACCAGGTAAATACTTCAAGGGATGAGCTTTACCCTTTCATCGATTCGGGCAACAATCTCTATTTCTCCTCCAACGGCCATCAGGGATCAGGAGGTTTTGATATTTTTATCTGCCGGTTTAACGGGAAAGGATGGGATGAGCCTGTGAGCCTCGGGAATGAAATCAACTCACCAAATGACGAGATCGCATTGACCATTGACCGGACCGACGGAAAGACGGCTTTCTATACCAGGCGGATTGTGCTGGGGAAGGAATCCCAGAAGCTCTTCAGGATCACCCTGGGCAATCATTATACAGCCAATAATTTCCGGACTCTGCCTGAAGCGCTCGAATACCTTGCCGCATCCGGACCTGCCGGAGAAGAGGCGAAAGCCACAGTTACGGCTGCAGCAGAGCCAGGTAACCTTCTTTTGAAGGAGCCGCCCAGGGAACAGCAGCCAGCAGTGACCGAAACCAGCAGACCGCCTGAGGCAGCTCCCCAAAACAAGATAGGACAGCGGGCAAAGGCTGTAAGTGAGGCAGCAGATACCGCAAGGGTAACTACCATGGTAAGGGTACCTGCTGAAAACAAACAGGTCAGCCCGCCAGTGCAGCAGCAAAAAAGTCCGGAAACAAAACCTGCAGCTGTCGAAAAACCTGCATTAAAAACAAATGCACCCGCAGGGACCGTAGTTTTCAGGGTCCAGTTCTCCTCAAGCAGGAGTGCCAGGGGAAGTTTCGAGATCTCCTTTGGCGGGGCGCCGTATAAGACGTTTGAATACCTGTACAACGGAATGTACCGGTCGTGTGTAGGGGAATTCCACTCGCCCCAGCAGGCATCTGCACTTCAGAAGATCGTCCAGAAGGAGGGATTCCCGGATGCCTTTGTTGCCGCATTCAGGGATAACGTCAGGGCAACCGATCCTTCACTGTTCAAATAGCGGCGGGTTCTATCCCGGCATTTCGATGACATAGCCTTTCCTGTCCGACTCGGGTCTGCCGGGCGCGGCATGCCCGAAAAATGCTATCATCCGGCTCAGGATCTTGAAATACAGCGTAATATAAAGCAGGAGCGATACCAGCCATATTACGGCAAGGTTAAACCAGAAAGTACTGATCTCCATGTCCCCCAGCTTTTTATACGGGGCATAGAAATGAGCCCGGCCGTAATTTGAAAGCGGCTTCATGAATCCCGGTTCATAAGTCTGGATTATCCTCGTCGATGTTTCGACAAGTTTCTCAACCTTTAGCCTCTCCAGGACAACCTGCTTCAACTGGTCGTTCTCATACCTGCTACGGAGCTCGATGAGACCCGGACTGCCGATCCGGGCAATGAGCCCCCTGCTGATAAGATCATTTTCCGCTCTAGCTCTCTTCACATTTGCAGTAAACCTCTCTTTCAGGGAATCAAGACAGGACAAGGCGGTTTTATAAGCTGTGGCCTCAAACCCGGATGGATTGAATGACGCCTCAAGGCCGGGAGGGATCTTAAGTCCTGTCATACCTGAAAGCTGTTTCAGGTAATAATCGATTTTCCCGAAGTTGCCGGTGATCTCTTGCCTGTAATCATTGCTGTCCCTGTACCTGTAATTCACCTGGACATCCTTTTTCAGCTGCGGGATCAGGAATGCGGCATACCAGGTATTCTGACTCTCCTCCATGTCGTTCCTGAAGAAGTTCCTTTCATACCTGTTATTCCGGAACTGTTCCACCGCCAGCGCTTCGAATGACCACCTGGCCGTCATCATCTCGCCAATGGGTGGCACATACTCATACGATGACCTGCTCCCCCGGTGAAGCCGGTCATACTTTACCAGCACCCCGCTGAACAGGAGCTGCGGAATAAGAATGAATGGGACCAGGATGTAAATGGTTATGACAGAGTTAAGTGCTGAGGAAATATTGAGCCCGATCATGTTGGCAGCACACGAGGTGGAAAAAAGGACAAGCCAGTATGTAAGGGTCATACCCTTGATACCGAGGACAGAATTTCCCACAAGGATAAAG
This sequence comes from Bacteroidales bacterium UBA1800, assembly GCA_002319915.1. Lineage (GTDB taxonomy): Bacteria > Bacteroidota > Bacteroidia > Bacteroidales > VadinHA17 > LD21. The sequence continues at coordinate 64,111 of DCFQ01000068.1, forward strand.
GAGATCGTCTGGATCGCGGAAATTGCGAAGACCATCAGGACTTTTGAATTGATATAGCTGAACCAGCTCAAGTTAAGGAACGATTCCCTCTTTAGTATCTTCCGGTCCTTCAGGATCTCCTCGGAGCTAAGGATGAGCCCGAGGAAAAGGGAAGTGATCACGCACATGAAAATGAAGGCGGGAAGGTTCTCATTTTCCATGAACCGGTAGGTCTTTCCCTTCAGGTACCTGGTAAAGTAAGCAAGCAGGAATGCCAGCAACGGTGCTCCAAGAAAGCTCAGGAGCAGGTATTCGGTATTGGCAATCTTCGACAGAAGGTCGCGTATGAAGAATATCTGCATCTGTTTCAGCTTCCCGGGGATGCTGTAAAGGTTCGCGGGCAGTTTTTTCTTTTTCACCAGCTCAGGATCAGGCGAACGGCTGAAATTCTTCTGGAACAGGTTCCACCATTCTTCTGGAGTGACCTTTCTGTCCTGGGTCAGCCGCCCATGCTCATCCACAATCTTCGCTTCAACTATCTGGAGTATTTGTTCCGGATTGATGTTCCCGCATTTCGGACACTGGTCCTCCTCGGGATTTGCCTGCCTGCTCAGCTTCTTGAAATAAACCACGGCGGCGTTGGGGTTCCCGTAGTAGATCTGGTATCCGCCCTTGTCAAGGATTATTATCTTGTCAAAGAGCTTGAACAGGTCCGATCCTGGCTGATGGATATTGACCAGGACGAGCTTCCCCTTGTAGGTTTGTTCTTTCAGGAGGTTGATCACGATCTCCGAATCGACCGAGGAGAGGCCTGATGTCGGCTCATCGACGAAAAGTATCATAGGCTCCCTTATCAGCTCAAGGGCGATGTTGATCCTTTTCCTCTGTCCCCCGCTTATCACCTTGTCGAGCGGGTTTCCTACCCTGAGATCCCTTATGTCCCAAAGATCCAGGTCGGCAAGCATTTTCCCCACAATTTTCCGGATCTTCCTGACGGGAAGATTGCTCAGGCACAGCCTGGCACTGTAAAAGAGATTCTCGAAAACGGTCAGGTCTTCGATCAGGAGGTCGTCCTGCGGGATATACCCGATAATCCCCTTCAGCTCATTCTTCTCACGGAGATTGTTGATATCGTATCCGTTGACACAGATGCTTCCCGACTGGGGCCTGATATTCCCGTTCAAAAGGTTCAGAAGGGTCGATTTCCCGGTGCCGCTCACACCAAGTATCCCGATAAGCTGGCCGGATTCCTCATGGAGTTCAAATCCCTGGATCCCGTTCTCGGAATCGGCAAACCTGTAAGTGACATCATGTGCGCTGAGCGATATTTTGGATTCCTGCCTTGCCTCGCTGAACATGCTGAAGACCTCTGTATAGTAAACAGTCTTCAGCCCTTCTCCCTTTATTGTTGAACCGATATCGAACAGGTATGTCTGGTCAGGGAAGATATGCTGCCCGTTCATGAAGAGATTGCGGTCGCCGGTGTACCGGACGATAAATATCTTTGCCCCCGGTATATTCAGGAAAAGAAGGTCCCCGGAAAGGTTAGGAATGCAAACATGCCTGATTTTTTTGTTCCTGACCCCCTGGCAGCTGCCGTATACCAGGAGCCTTTCCTTTTCGGGCACTTTTGACACCGGTTCCATTATGAAGGTCCTGATGTTCCGGTACTCATTCTCGGGAATGTTCAACGCAAGTGCAACAGTGAGAAGAAAGTCGAGCTCATTTGCTGTGATATCCTTGCCAAAGGAAATAAAATCGATAAGCTGGATTATAATGTAGATCTTCTGCCGCTGCCGGAGCTCCCGGTTGATGCCCTCACATATGCCTTTGATCCTCATCATCTTAAGAATAGTGATATTTACCTCCCCGGTACTTTCCCTGATTGCTTCCCTGTTGATGTACAGGTCAAGGTAATTGTCAAAAAATTTCAGGTACTTCTCTATGAGTTCATTGCTGAGGTGGCGGGCAAGGAATGATTTTACGGCATTCCTTTCGCGGGTTGAGATCTCTTCTACATTTCCTATATCACTGATGAGCGCAAAAAGCTGCATCAGCGCCCGCAGGATGGGTTCACTCATTGGGAGTAATTTATGCCAAGATAACCATTATCCCGGATGTTTCAAACAGATATTCAGAGAAATCCGACAGCCGGGTGCAGGCAGCGGCCAAATGGATAGCAGGCAGCCCGGGACTTTGTTGTTAATTAATTAACAGATAAATATCCCCTCTGAGCTACATTTTTTTAATTTTGCGAACCGGATTGCCGGAATTTTGGTCTTCTGGTTTGTTATTCTCATGTATCTGCCGTAAAAGTGACACTCCATGCCCGAAACTGTAATAGAGGTCAGGAACGTAAGTAAATCCTTTAAGAGTGTCCAGGCTGTGAAAGGCATCAGCCTGGATATCCGGAAGGGTCAGTTCGTTGCCCTGCTCGGGCCAAACGGAGCAGGCAAGACAACCCTCGTGGAGATGATTGAAGGGATCCAGAAGCCTGACAGCGGTGAGATTCATATAATGGGGAAAAAATGGAAAGGGAATGAGAACGAGATCCACAGGATCATAGGTATTTCGCTGCAGGAGACCAGGTTCATCGACAAGCTCAGGGTCTCGGAGACACTCCTGCTGTTTGCAGGATTTTTTGACCTGGGGGCGGAAAGGGTTGAAGAGATAATCCGGATCATTGGCCTGGAGGACAAGAAAAGTGCATATGTTGTCAACCTAAGCGGCGGGCAGAGGCAGAGGCTCGCCCTGGGGATCGCCCTGCTCAACCAGCCGGCCATACTCCTTCTCGATGAACCGACCACCGGCCTCGATCCGGTCGCCCGGCGTGAGATCTGGGACATCCTGTTCAAGCTGAAGGAGAAAGGCGAGACTTCCATGATCCTTACCACGCATTACATGGAAGAAGCTGAAAGCCTGTGCGAATATATTGTAATAATGGACGAGGGAGTAATACTCAGGGAAGGAACAATGGACCAGCTGCTCGATGAAGGATCGGACGGGAAAGTGGTTGAATTCACATCCGACGCCGGCTTGCTTCCGGCAGAACCCGATCCGGCCGGCCTTCCCTTCCATATCAGGACAAATGCGACCAGGGACAGGGGTTCCGTCAGGCTGCGTAACTTCGACACCGACCTGCCGGCATTCCTGGATTACCTGAAGTCGCACAACATCAGCCTGAGACATTTGGAGTGCCGCCGTAAAACCCTTGACGATCTTTTTGTTGAACTTACCGGCAGGGCTATTAATGAGTAAGCTGATAAAATACAGGCAGCTCTGGCAGCTGATCCAGGCACTGTTCAGGGAGATCATCAGGGAACCCGGAGTGCTTTTCTGGGGGATCCTCTTCCCGATACTGATGTCTCTTGGCCTGGGGATCGCGTTTACAAAGAAATCGGATGTAGTCCGGAAAGTAGCGGTAATAACCTCTCCTGCCGGCGGAAACACATATGACAGCCCTTCCGCTTTACTCTCATTCCTCGACAATAACTGTGAAAAGAGCACTCCCGGCGGAAAAGATTCATATAAATGGAAACTTTACCTCCGCAATGAGAAGCTGGGGAATTCCGTATTCTATTTTTATGAAATGGGCTGGGACGAAGCGATGATGCAGCTTAAAAGAGGAACAGTAAATGTCCTGATCGCTGAAAAGAACAATGTTCCGGAATACCATTTCGATCCGGGGAATTCCGATGCCCAGCTCACATACATAAAGCTCAATTCCGTGATCGGAAAGGGCAATGTTGTGCCCGCAGAAGGCGCCCAGAACGTGATCCCGCTCACCATCAAAGGCACAAGGTACATCGATTTCCTCGTCCCGGGACTCATCACCATGGGAGTAATGATGTCGAGCATGTGGGGTATCAGCTACGGGTTGATCGAAAAGAGATCCAAGAAGCTGCTGCGCCGGTTCGTGGCTACGCCAATGAAAAAATCCCATTTCCTCTTTGCTCAGGTAAGCGTAAGGATGATCATGAACTTCATAGAATCACTCGTGCTCGTGGTATTCTCGATGATCGTCTTCAGGATGGTCATACAGGGGGATATCTCCGCCCTCATCCTGATGTTCATCGCCGGGAACTTCGCATTTGCCGGGATCGCCGTCTTTGCCTCGTCACATACATCAAATACTGAAGTCGGAAACGGCCTCATCAATGCAGTTGTCTTCCCTATGATGATCCTTTCGGGAATATTTTTCAGCTACCATAATTTCCCGGACTGGAGCATAAATATCATTAAGTTGCTGCCACTTACCATAATGACCGACGGCATAAGGGGCATCTTCAATGAGGGAGCCGGATTCAGGGAAGTAACCGTTCCCATCGTTATCCTCTTTGGCACTGGAGCGCTCTTTTTTGCTGCCGGCCTGAAAATATTCAAGTGGCACTGAAAAATTAATCCCGCAGATGCATCATTCGGGGGATATCCCTGTCTTTAGTCTGTAAAAAGGCTGAAAACTAATTTCGAATTATATGAAAAACCCGAAGATCCTATTAATCGCCGCCGCCTGTGTGGCCATCACGGCATGCGTCAACGGACAGATCCGGCATTCGGTGTACGGCAACCATAATGTTGTGAAGCAGGACCGCCCGGCCGGCAGTTTTGATGAAGTCAGGGTAAGCACCGGAATAGATGTTTACCTGAAGCAGGGAGATAAGGAATCGATAACGGTCGAATGTGACGAGAACCTGCAGGAACATATCCAGACCGAGATAAGCGGCAATGTCCTCAAGGTCTATTCAGATGCAAACATCCGCGATGCAAAGACCGAGAATGTTTATATTACAATTAAGGAGATCAGATCGCTCAAGACCTCGAGCGCCGGCGATATTATCGGCGAAAGCCCGCTGCATGCCGGAGATCTCGAACTGTCGGCGAGCAGTGCCGGGGATATCAAGCTGGAGATCAATGCAAAAAACATCAGTCTCGATATCAGCAGCTCAGGCAACATTACGCTCAGCGGGGCAGCCGAAAACCTCGAAGCCGTTCTGAGCAGCGCCGGCGACCTCAATGCCTATGAACTGAACGTCAAAGAGGCTGATATCTCTGCCTCGAGCGCAGGTGATGCCGAGGTGAACGTTGCCGAAAAGCTGACGGCAAGGGCTTCCAGCGCAGGTGACATTTATTACAGGGGTGATCCCAGATATATCGATGCACACTCCTCGAGCGCCGGAGGGATCCACAAGAGGTAATTGCCTTTCTATATATTTTCCTCCTAATCAGGGCCGGCGGATTAATACTGCCGGCTTTTTTATATTTTTGCCTTGAAAATTGTTTGTTAAATAAACTCAGGACAAAATGAAAGAAACTATCAGCCTTAATCTGAAGAATCTTGCCGGTTTCATTCCGTTTGAAGAGATTGCAGCCCTCGCACAGCAGTCGGCGATGCATCTCGACAGCCTCAACAACGGAACCGGAGCCGGGAGCGATATGCTCGGCTGGATGTCGCTGCCCAACGACGTTATGCCCCAGTTCTCAAATATTGAGAAGGCTGCTGGCCACCTCAGGTCAATCTCCGACACCACGGTGATCGTGGGGATCGGGGGATCCTACCTGGGCGCAAAAGCTGTCATTGAAGCACTCTCACATACCTTTTCCTCAATTCTTAAGAAAGTACATCACGAGGTCCTTTTCGCAGGCCACAATATTGATGAGGATTACATGGCGGACCTCCTGGATGTCCTCGACGAAAGGGACTATTCCATCGTGGTTATCTCAAAGTCAGGCGTGACCACCGAACCTGCCATTGCATTCCGTATACTGAAGAGCCATCTCGAGAATAAGGTGGGAAAGGAGAAGGCAGCTGAAAGGATAATTGCAATCACATCATTCAACAAGGGAAACCTGAGGCAGGTGGCCAGGAATAATGGTTACGGAATGTTCGAGATCCCTGACAATATCGGCGGGAGATTCTCGGTCCTTACCCCGGTGGGCCTTCTGCCCATAGCCCTCGCAGGCCTGAATATCAGGGAGCTTGTAGAAGGAGCCAGGGCCATGGAGGCTATCACCCGGCACGGCAAAAATGCTTCTGATAACCCTGCCCTTCTGTATGCTGCGGCCAGGAACCTGACCCTGCGTTCGGGCAGATCCACCGAGATCCTTGTAGGATTCAACCCGCGCCTCCATTATTTTTTCGAGTGGTGGAAGCAGCTTTTTGGTGAAAGTGAAGGGAAGGAGGGAAAGGGTATCTTCCCGGCATCAGTCGACTTCACAACCGACCTGCATTCCCTTGGGCAGTATATACAGGACGGGCAGAGGATCCTCTTCGAGACCTTTGTTTCGGTAGTCAGGCCGCAAAAGAAGGTCAATATCCCGGCAGAGTCAGATAATTCAGATGAGCTGAACTACCTGGCAGGCGAGCATTTGTCTGAGGTCAACCACAGGGCAGAGCTGGGCACCACGCTTGCCCACTGCGACGGGAATGTACCTGTAATGACCATCTCGATCCCGGAGCTTAATGAATACTATCTCGGGCAACTGATATACTTCTTCGAGATTGCATGCGCCGTGAGCGGATACACGCTTGGGGTAGATCCTTTCCATCAGCCAGGGGTGGAAGCGTACAAGAACAATATGTTCGCCCTGCTCAACAAGCCTGGCTTTGAGGCAGCCGGTGAGAAACTGAGGGAACGGCTTAAATGATGAATGAATAATTTAGTTTACAAGTAACCAGGGAATACCATGAGCCTTAAGCTGCGCAACGACTTCAAGTGGGCACTGCTGGTGCCGACAAGCATGGGTGTCAGGATAACTCCGGTAAATTATCAGCCTGCCCACTGCCTCGACATGTTCTCAATGCAGGTCACGAGCGCCGAAACTAACGTTGCCAGCCTTTGTTCCTACCTTGGCCTTCCGGTGAAAGTCCTCACGGCTTTTGTCAGGGAGAGCCCGGTCGCGAGGCTTATAAAGGACAATCTTGCAAGCCGGCATATGGACTGGGAAGCGATGGAAGTTGACCAGGGTGGGCCATGGGGCTACCGGCATCAGTTCAATATTGCCGACAGCGGCTTTGGACCAAGGGGCCCAAGGGTTCATAACGACCGTGCAGGGGAAGTAGGCCGGATCCTGGATGCATCGCATTTCGACCTCGATCGCATATTTGTGGCTGAAGGAGTGAGGATACTCCATATTTCAGGGCTGATTGCCGCCCTGTCGCAAGAGAGTGCTTCATTCTGCCTTGCGCTGGCAAGGAAAGCCAAAGCCAGCGGTTCCCTTGTATCCTTCGATCTGAACCACAGGGATTCATTCTGGAAAGGCCGCGAAAAGGAGCTTTCAGGGGTATTCCGGGAGATCTCCTCAGTTGCCGACATCCTCTCAGGCAATGAAGAGGACTTCCAGCTATCCCTCGGTATAGAGGGGCCGGAAGAGGGCGGGTCGGATCTCGCCTCGAAAACCGGAAGCTTCAGGGAAATGATTAGCCGGGTGAAAATGCAATACCCGGGAGTTTCAGTGTTTGCCACAACGCTCCGCCAGGTGATCAATGCTAATGAGCATCTCTGGGGTGCAATAATGAATTACGGCGATGCCTGGCATGTTATTGAGCCGCGCCGGATAAACGTCCTCGACAGGATCGGGGGCGGTGACGCCTTTGTAGGCGGACTTCTTTACGGGATCCTCAGGGAATGGGAACCGGATAAATGGATCCAGTTCGGCTGGGCCGCAGGTGCCCTGGCAGTCACAATGGCAACGGATTACTGCCAGCCGGCCGACGAGGAGCAGGTATGGGGCATCTGGAACGGGAACGCCAGGGTAAAGAGATAAGAAGGTTGTTTCAAAGAGAACACGAAGTCAACATGCCTTCTC
>DCFQ01000068.1:72160-72859 GCA_002319915.1 Bacteroidales bacterium UBA1800
TGCCTTCTCCGTGCTCTCTGTGTAAGCTCCTTATTTCCCCAGGCCGAATTTCTCAACAAACCCGTCGATCACCTGTGTAAGGTTGGGATCGCCGATTTCCTGGAGATCATAGAATACCCTGGTACTTGGCTTCCTGATATTGATGATCCTGCTTAGGTCGATAGGGGTGGCAATTATCACGCTGTCGCAATCGGTGTTGTTGATTGTTGCCTCAAGGTCCTTAAGCTGCTGATCGCCATACCCCATTGCAGGAAGCAAAGTCCCTATCCCCGGGTAAAGCCTGAAGGTCTCGGAAAGCTTCCCTACCGTGAACGGCCTGGGATCAACGAGCTCAGCAGCACCGAACTTCCTTGCTGCAACTACACCTGCTCCGATCTTCATTTCCCCGTGGGTAAGCGTCGGGCCGTCCTCTATCACAAGCACCCTCTTGCCGTTGATGACCGACCTGTCATCAACCTTTATCGGTGAAGCGCCGTCGATAACCATCGCCTTCGGATTGACCTTTTCTATGCTGTCCCGGACAATCTGGATACCTTCCGGGGAGGCGCTGTCCATCTTATTTATCACCACCACATCGGCGATGCGAAGGGTCACTTCTCCCGGGTAGTACTTCAGCTCGTGGCCGGCCCTGTGCGGATCAGTCACGGTTACCATCAGGTCGGGCCTGTAAAAAGGGAAGTCGTTGTTGCCGCCGTCCCA
>DCFQ01000068.1:73102-73332 GCA_002319915.1 Bacteroidales bacterium UBA1800
GGAAGTCGTTGTTGCCGCCGTCCCATATAATGACATCACAGCCATCGGGGTCCTTCTCGGCTTCACGGAGGATAGCCTCATAGTCGACGCCGGCATAAATTACATTCCCCCGCACAACATGCGGCTCATATTCTTCCATCTCCTCGACGGTGCATTTGTGCTTATTAAGGTCTCCTATGGTTGCAAACCTCTGGACTTTCTGGGCATTTAGATCCCCGTACGGCATCGGG
>DCFQ01000002.1 GCA_002319915.1 Bacteroidales bacterium UBA1800
GAGACAGTAAAATGCGTGGGGAGGCTCAAGGAACCGGGGATCGCGTGCAAGGTGCTGGCTGCGGGGGCTATAACACCAGAAACAGGCCTCGACTATGCTTTCAGAAACGGGGCTGATTTTGTGTGCCTTGGAATGTACGATTTCCAGATAGTGGAGGATGTCAATATCGCACTCGATGCTTTCGCAAAGAACCAGGCACGGGAAAGACCCTGGATGGCTTAGGCATCAGATACTAAATATTGGGGAAGACTATAAAGGACAAATTTCCGGTCAATGACTTCCAAAGAGCGTTTTTTAAAGGCCCTGAGAAGAGAAGTGCCTGACAGGTTGCCGGTCACGACACACCACCTTATGCCTTCATTTCTGAAGAACTGTCTTAATGGCATAGGTGAACAGCAGTTCTTTGATCTGTTTGGACTTGACCCGATAAGATGGGTTGTGACTTCGAGAGCCAACAGCCTGAAAGGGGAGTTTTATGACCCTCTTCATACGGCTTTGGGCTTCCTTGAAGCGCGAAGGATCTGCTCAGGCGACTGGCAGATCAGGATTGAGGATGTTCCCGGCAGGACGGATGATACAAAAAGATTCTGCATTGTCACTCCGGCAAGGACCCTCTCAATGGTGCTGAGGTCGAATGAGCATACAACCTGGGTGGAAGAGCATCTTATCAAGGAAAAAAGCGATATTGAAATAATTGCAAAATATGTCACATTTCCAGGGTGCGATACCGATGAAGTCAACAGGATCGCTGCTGAATTCGGTCAGAGAGGGTTGATACGGGGCCATATCCTGTGCTTTGACGGATTTGGTCAGCCTGGCTGCTGGCAGGACTTTGCCTGCCTCTACGGGATCGAGAACCTTATCTACAGCACTTTTGATGACCCCGGATGGGTTCATGCCTTCCTTGAGGTTCTGAAGGAACGGAAGAAGCACTTCATCAGATCTCTCAAAGGGGCGAAGTATGATATCCTGGAGCTTGGCGGCGGAGATGCTTCCACCACGGTCATCAGCCCTGATATCTTTGAAGAATTCGTGATGCCGTACGATTCGGAACTTATTGCGGAAGCCCATGAAGCCGGCCAGCGGATAGTCTACCACACCTGCGGTGGAATGATGCCGATCCTTGAAGCCATTGCATCCATGAAACCCGATGCCATGGAGACCTTTACTCCGCCTGGAATGGGAGGGGATGCCAGACTAAGCGAAGCTAAATCGAGAATAGGGGACAAGGTCTGCTTGATTGGCGGATTTGACCAGTTCCATTTCTTTAACGGATGCTCGCCGTCTCAAACCAGACAGGAAGTCAGGAGGTGCTTTAGTGAAGCCGGGGGGAACGGTGGATATATCCTCTCTGCCTCCGATCATTTCTTCCAGGCTGAGCCTGAATTGATCAGGGCTTACGCGGAAGAGGCAAGTTCATGCAATTACCCATATCATTCATGATAAAACACGACATCGTTTAATGAGAACTGCCATCCTGTTTATCCTTCTGTCTGGAACCATACCTCTGTTTTCAGCCGCTCCTGCTGACTCCTTGCGTTCGAAACTTAATCCGAGCTGTACCATCAGCCTCAACTCGAACGGCATTGCTTCGATTCCCGCCTTTTCACTCGGGAAACCGGCAGTTGTGGCTTCAATGGGGCTGGCAAAGTGGCGCCTCAGCTTTGATCCCACATTGGCATACGGTCTCGATATGCGGCCCTGGTTTATCGACAGCTGGCTCCACCTTAAGATCATCGATAAACCCTCTTTCGTGTTGAGGACCGGATTTAACTTCAGCAATTTCTTTACCGATTACATGCCGCCTGAAGATGTCACCCTGCCCGAGAAGATCCTTCAGGGTCAGCGGTATTGGGCGATTGAGGTTGCGGCGATACGATATTTTTCTCCTGCCACGAGCCTGACTGTGATGTACTGGAACGACAGGGGACAGGATCCCGGAACACTGCTTGGACACTATTTTACGGTCATCGGGGATAAATCGGACATCAGGCTCGGCAAGAACTGGATGTTGTCTGCAAATATCCAGCTGTTCTATATTAACTATACCGGTGACAATGACGGGTTATTTGTCTCTCCCCGGTTAGGCATCTCACCGGCACGCGTGCCTGTGGCAATCTTCTTTCAGGCCAACCAGGCCATCACAAGCAATATTGATCCTTTTCCCGGGTTCAACTGGAACGTGGGTATAGCTTATACATTGTAGGAAGCAGGTCTCAGAAATCTCTTTTAAACAGCAAAATATGAAAACCAGGATTGTTTTTTTAAGTTTCCTTTTTGGCAGCCTGTTATCATCGGCTCAGAATTACCCGTTTCTTGATAAAACACTGCCTGAAGATCAGCGGATAAGGAACCTTATCTCACTGATGACGACTGATGAGAAGATCAGCTGCCTATCCACCAGGATCTCTGTCCCGCGGCTTGGGATTAAAGGCACTCATACTATCGAGGGTTTGCATGGTCTCGCCTATAGCGGCCCGGCAAACTGGGCAGTCAAAGGCCCGAAAGCATCACCGACAACCACCTTCCCCCAGTCGATCGGACTGGCCGAGTCATGGGATCCCGGCCTGCTCAGGAAAGTTGCTGACCAGGAGGCCACCGAATGCCGCTACCTGGCACAGAATGCCAGGTTCGGAACTGCCGGGCTTGTGGTATTTGCGCCAAATGCCGATATGGGACGGGATATCCGGTGGGGCAGGACAGAGGAGTGCTATGGCGAAGATCCGTTCCTGAGCGGGACACTGGTCACAGCCTATGTCAGGGGACTCCAGGGGGATGATCCCGTTTACTGGAAAACCGCTTCCCTGATGAAACATTTCCTTGCAAACAGCAATGAGAATAACAGGGCATATAACAGCTCGGATTTTGACGAGCGCCTTTTCAGGGAATATTATTCCTGGGCATTCTGGAAAGGTGTGACCGATGGAGGCTCGCAGGCTTTCATGGCCGCTTACAACAAATACAACGGGATTCCCTGTACTGTTCACCCGGTCCTGAGGAACGTCACAATGAAGGACTGGGGACTGAGAGGGATAATCTGCACAGACGGAGGGGCATTTAAACAGCTTCTGACAACACACGCTTACTATTCATCACTTCCCGTGGCGGCGGCAGAATGCATCAAAGCTGGTGTGACAATCTTCCTCGATGATTACAGGGCTTCGGTCAAATCGGCGCTGGAGAATAAACTGATAACCGAAAAGGAGATCGAGGAGGCAATTTACGGGAATCTCAGGGTCGCCCTGAAACTTGGGCTCCTTGAAAACCCTGCCGGTGGGCCTTATACCGGAATTGGGGTCACTGATACGGTTGAACCGTGGACCAGGAAGGAAGCCGGTGAGCTGGCAAGGCTTGCAACTGAGAAATCGATAGTCCTGATGAAGAATGACAATAAGTTCCTTCCCTTTAATAAAGAGAATATAAGGTCGGTCGCAATAATAGGGCCGTCGGCAAATTCGGTGATCTCAGATTGGTACGGCGGAAATCCGCCTTACAAGGTGTCGATCCTGAAAGGAATAAAAGACCTGCTCGGAGATAAGGCAACTATAAGATTTGCCGCCAGCAATAAAGCCGATTCGGCCGTTACGGCCGCAAGGGAATCGGACGTTGCCATAGTTTGCATCGGCAATCACCCGCTGAGCTATGGGCTTGGATGGGGACAAAACCATGTCGCCAGCGACGGCCGCGAGGATGTCGACCGCCAGGCAATATCGCTCGAACAAGAGGATCTTGCCAGGCTTGTATATGCTGCTAATCCTAAGACGGCCCTCATAATTGTATCAAGTTTCCCGTATGCCGTTAACTGGTCAAAGGAGCACCTGCCCGCAATCATTCACGTGAGCCAGTCGAGCCAGGAACTGGGAAATGCCGTGGCAAATGTCGTGTTCGGTAAAGTGAGCCCTGCCGGCAGGCTGGTACAGACATGGATCTCATCCATCGACCAACTTCCGCCGATACTTGACTACAATATCAGGGACGGAAGAACATATCTGTATTTCAGGAATACGCCTCTTTTCCCGTTCGGCCATGGCCTGACCTATACAACTTTCAGGTATTCAGGGCTGAAAGCTGAGAGAAAAACAATTAAGGACCACGAGGTCCTTCCGGTTACATTCACGCTTGAAAACACCGGCGATTTTGACAGTGATGAAGTTTGCCAGCTTTATGCAGCTTATCCTGGTTCGAAGGTTGACCGGCCGGCAAAGGCGCTGAAGGGATTTGCCAGGGTTTTTGTTCCCAAGGGCAAGACGATCAAAATTACCATCCCTCTCCGTGCGGATGACCTGCGTTACTGGGACCAGGCTCAGCAGAAATGGGTCCTTGAGCCGGGTAATATCAGGCTGCTGGTCGGTTCATCATCTGCTGATATCAGGGTCGAGACCACTGTTGCCGCTGTCGGGGAATAAGGGGATACCGGGATATCAGGATCCAGCGATTACGAGAAGGGCAAGTCCCGCAAGGTAAGCAACGAACATCAGGGCGACGAGCACATTCACTGGCTTCGATGCACCGGTGAATTCCTTCCAGATGAATACGCCCCAGAGCGCTGCAATAAGGGTTGCTCCCTGTCCCAATCCGTATGATATAGCATAGCCGGCTTTGGCCGAGGCAAGGATGCTCATCGACATGCCCAGATTCCAGATAACACCTCCGAGTAATCCTGTCAGGTGAATCCCTATGGTGCCCTTTGAATAATCCGAAAAGCTCAGCTGTTCACCCTCAAATGGCTTCTTCATTATCAGATAATTGAAGATGAAATTGCTTGCCAGAACGCCGAGGGCGAAAAAGAAAATTGCCGAATAGGGGCCAAGCTTCCCGGCTTCAGGAGCAGCGAAGTCTGCAGCCATAGAGCTCGCAACGAACCGGTAAAAGAGCGACATAAGCACACCGGCGGATATCGAAAGGAGGATCCCTTTGCCCGAGACTTTCTGAAGCGACCGGCTGTGTTTCCGGTAAGCGGCAGCATCGATGATTATCGCCGCAACGATCAGTGCAACACCCGCAAACAGGATTATAGGGTCACCCTTCGGCGCAAAAATATAGTTAATTATCACTCCCAGGGCTAGTGCGATCCCGACCCCGACGGGAAACGCGACCGCCATTCCGGCAATGGCCATGGCGGCGACAAGGAGGATATTCGATGCGTTGAATATCACACCTCCGAGGACCGCCCTGAAAATGTTCCCCGGCCCTGCCTGGGCAATATCGGGTATAAAGCTTCTGCCGCTTGCACCGGTGCTGCCAAGCGTGAATCCAAGCAGAAGCGAGAATAGGAGGATCCCGGTCACGTAATCCCAGTAGAAAAGTTCGAAGCGCCATGATTTGCCGGCAAGCTTCTGGGTATTTCCCCATGAGCCCCAGCATAGCATCGTAACTATGCAAAGGATAACGGCTAGAGAGTAAGTCTGAGGTATGAACATAGGGAAGGAGTTTGTAAAGTTTGTAAAGTTTATAAAGTTTTTAAAGTCTCAGGGCACCTGAAGCAGGCGAGATTATTTTTTCTCAAATGAGAATTTATAGCTCGCGCTGTGTTTTGGCTCCGTCCTGAATATTGTCGCAGATATCAGGTAAACATTTGTTCCTTCCGATTCGGGCCGCCTGTCTCCCTTTACGACCAGCCTCACTGTGTGTTCCCCATCTTTGAGGTTGAGGACATGCCAGATGCTGGTTTCATGCTCCTGCCCGGCGAAATGGTAATAGGTATCTATGGTCCTGTCCAGGGCGTTGTCAACATAAAGGTCAGCCTTTCCCCCGTCGCGGACCCATTTCCCCTCCAGGGATATCCCCGTTCCTTTGAACCTGATTGCAGCTTCATCTCCCGCCTTACCGGCAGTCATGGTCACAGGTCCTTTATTGTCACCACTGGAGGAAGGATTTTTCCAGCTGCTGGAGAAAGTCCAGCTGCCCTTATCCGTGACCAGGACCTTTTTATCGAAAACTACATCGGGAAAAGAGACTTCCAGTGCAGGAGCTGTGGGTTCCTGGGTCTTTATGAGGATGTTCCTGCCGGCAATCCTGCCTCCGTTCTTCACTGCCATATCTTCAGCATACCTGAATGTGGCCTCCACCGCAGAATTGAATGAGTACGTTGTGTTTATGAACAAGGAATCTGCCACCGACTCAACCCCTTGCTTCATCTCGGGGGGAAGTTTGCCGAATCCATTTATGACACCGAGCACAGCCATGGCATTTGAGGGATTGCAGTCGGAGTCCTGCCCGCACCGTGTCGTGATCTCGAGCGTCTTTAAAGGATCACCTTCGCCGTAGAGAAGCCCCATGACAATATAGGCGCCGTTCAGCTTTGCATCGATATTGAACGGGGACCCAGCACCGCAGATATCTTCGCTGCCCCATTTATCTTCGAGCTCCTTCCATGCTGCCTTCCAGTCGGCCGGGAATTGCTGATGAAGAAGTATAACGTCCTCCACGATCCTGTGGTAATCGCTCTTTTCAGGGATCGATTTCAGCGCCTTTGAGATAATCTTCGGTATATCAGAGTCAAAGAACGCTTCCGAATAGAGCGCTGATACAAAAATGCCCCCGTAAACTCCATCACCCCAGTTCATGATATGCCCGATCCTGCCCGCTATACCTGCTGCGCTCGCAGGCATGCCGGGGCACATGAAGCCTATGTAATCGGCTTCGATCTGGAAATCGATGTCATCTGCATGAAGGTTAAATTCAGGGCTCCCTGATTCCGGGACGAAGATGCTGTCGTAATAATTCTTCCTTGCCTGCATATTGGCATGCCATAGTGGGTAGCCTGCTTTTGCGAACATCTGCTGGAACTTCTTTGCAGGGGCTTCCATGCCATATTTATCCATGGCCATCAGGAATGTAAGCTGTACGTAAATATCATCCTGCCAGATGCTTCCTCTTACATCTGCCGGCTTCCACGCCAGATGGCCGTCGTAAGTTTTCCCCTGGGCCTGGAACTCTGTGGGAGCCCCGTAAGTGACGCCGATCATCTTCCCGGCCCAGCCGCCGGCGATCTTGTCCCTCAGGGTTTCTGAAGAGATCTTCCTGTAGCCATCCGGGACGCTTGTGCAGGATGACAAAATTATTAATGGCAGGATTGTGAAAAACAAAAGGTGAATGAACTTTTTCATGGGTATTGCCGCTTAAATTGATTTTTTACTGATGGTGCTTCCCAAAGTCGGGTTGCCGGTTATTTCCCGCCAGGCACATGGATCATCCTGTCTTCGATAAACCTGGTGAGCTCTTCAACAGGCATCTTCCATGTAACATAGAACTGGCTGCCATTGATATCATTCTCCCATTGGTTCGACCCGTTCTCCATGACAACGATCTTTCCCCTGACCAGGTTGAAGAATGGCTCCGGACCATATACGGCGATGATCACTGCCGTTTCGTCCCAGCTTTTTCTTCCGTTGATATCCTCGGCCGACAGCGGAATGCTGATCCTGAAAACATCTTTAACCGGACTGTTCTTCAAGGGCGAAGCAATAAGCCTCAGGCCGGTAAAGATCCTCTCGCCGATTTCAAAGCCGGTGAAGATCACTTCCCCGGGCCATTTTCCGAATACGTTTTGCGAAGCGATGGAATCATTGTATACATTGAATTCCCTGCCCTCCGGGAATGATCCAGCCATGGAAACCAGCCGCCTGACCTTCTTCCCGACAAGCTGCAGGCCATCGAGCTCCGAAAAGTTGTCGGCTTTTGACTTGAGGAGGTCTGACAGGTTGGTGAGGAATCCGACGGTTACTATAGTCACGCTGTGATCAGGCTGGGAACTAAGTATCTGCCGGTAGATCTTCACGGCATCTGGGGCATCTGAGGTCGATCTTAATTTATGCAGATACCTGGCAACAATCGAGTCTGACCAGTGCTGTGAGCAGCCCAGCGAAACACCCGGACCTTTGGGTGCGCCGATAGGGATATTCGGCCTGTTGAAATATGTATTTATAACATTTATTGAAGGACCTACGAGCTCGTTTTTATTTGAAGCCAGCGTTGCCAGGATCCTCACTTTCCCGCTGTCGGCCATTGCGTGGAGGATCGCCAGCGCGCCGACATCATCATAATCCGGTCCGAGATCGGTATCAAAAATGATGCTTACCGGTGAGTCCGGTCTCCCTGACGTCCCGGTTCCACAGCCTGAAACAAGGAGCGCCGAGGCAATGAAAAATACTGCAAAATCTCTCATCGTTATTTGTTTGAGTCTATTTCACTTCGATAGGGTGCAGATGCCTGTGCTCCCATCCGGGTCACCGAGATCGAAGCCGCCTTATTGGCAAAATCGATGGCCTCCACCAGGCTGTGGCCTTCGGAGACAGCCACTGCAAGCGCCCCGTTAAAGACATCCCCTGCGGCCGTGGTGTCGATTGCTTTGACGGGAATGACCGGGATCATTTTTGGTCCCTCTTCATTCAGGAGAAATGCTCCTGATGCTCCCATGGTGATAATGACATTTCTGACCCCTTTCTTCAACAGCTTGAAGGCAGCATTCTCAGCAGAGACCAGGTCGGTAACCCTGATCCCCGTGAGCAATTCCGCTTCATTCTCATTGGGAGTTATGATGAAAAGGGACCCCAGCAGCTCGTTCGAGATCTGCCGGGCAGGGGCAGGATTAAGGATCACCCTTGTGCCTTTTTCAGCGACCTTTTCTGCAACGAACTCCACAGTGCTCACCGGGATTTCCAGCTGAAGGAGGAAAACATCCGAACTGTCATCACCGTAAACATCTTCATCAATATCATATGCTGAAAGAGCGCCGTTTGAACCCGGAGCCACCACAATGCTGTTCTCACCATGCTCGTCAACTGTGATGAGGGCAACCCCCGACGGGTTCTTCTTATCCTTGATAATGAACCTGGTCTCTATCCCTTCCTTTGCCAGCAACAGCCTTGCCTGCTCCCCAAAAAGGTCATTCCCTAATTTTGTAACAAATGTTACATTTCCTTTTAATCTCGCGGCTGCAACAGCCTGGTTTGCGCCCTTTCCGCCGGGATTCATGAAAAAAGTTCCTCCGAGGACAGTCTCCCCCGGCTCCGGTAATGTTCTGGTCTTAACGACCATATCGGTGTTGAAACTTCCTATTACTACAATACGGCTCATTTAATCTTGATTAAGTTTCATTCCTCAGGTAAGGAACTCTAATATAGAATTTTCTTTCGACATTAAACATACGGTTACGATAATCGTTCACCCGGTTCAAAATTCTCCGGGAACAGTGGCCGTTCTCGCTTCAAAACCTTATATTTAGAGCACTAACCTTTACCAGGGGATAAGATGATAAGGAGTAGATTTTCGGCCGGACTGATACTTGCCGGCCTGCTGATGCCGGGTTCACTTATTTCATATCTTTCAGGGAATGTCAGCCTTACCGGTCCTTTCCTTATATTCGGACTTATTCTTCTGGCCCTGTCAGTGCGGGGCTTCCCGAAACTGAAGGGATTCTCTTACACGATATGGATATTTGCAGCTGTAACAGCTTCGATGTTTTACCCGCGCTATTTTGTTGAGATGGGCGGATTTCAGATGAAAAAGCTCATTGTGCCGCTTCTTCAGCTTATTATGTTCGGAATGGGATCCCAGATGAGCTTCTCGGACTTCACCGGGATCATCCGCATGCCAAAAGGCGTCATAGTCGGGGTGATCTCACATTATGTCATCATGCCGCTGGTAGGGTTCACAATCGCAGGGATCTTCGATTTTCCGCCTGAAATAGCTGCCGGCATCATCCTTATCGGATGCGTGCCCAGCGGTCTTGCATCGAATGTAATGTCGTTCCTGGCAAAGGCAAACATAGCGCTTGCCGTAACGGTCGGGGCCGTTTCCACGCTTCTCTCTCCCCTGGTCACTCCGACACTAATGAAATGGCTTGGCGGTCAGTTTATAGAGGTGGATTTCTGGAACATGATGATGGATATCCTGAATATGATCATCCTGCCGATTGTTGCCGGATTCATCTTCAACCTTTTTTCCCGCGGAGGAGTATCCCGCAGGGCAAAGGTCATTCAGCTTGTTTCTTACGCCGGTGTGATACTGATCACAACCGTAGTGTTCATGATCTCACGAAAGACAGGTCTTGGCGGATTCCTTCTCCGGTTTGTAAAATCGATGGCATGGTTCTATTTTCTCCCGATGGCCGGCGCACTTATCCTCAGGCGGTTTGTCAGGGCTGAAGGGAAATATATGGAGAAGATCCTCTCACTTATTTCGATGGTTGGCATAGCGGCCATCGTGGCAGTCATAACTGCGTCGGGACGAGACAGCCTCCTGAAGGTAGGCGGACTCCTTGTAATAACGAGCATCCTCCATAATACCGCCGGATATATCCTTGGCTATTCATTCTCCTGGCTGGTCGGTATGCCGGAAAAGGACAGGCGCACAATTGCATTTGAAGTCGGGATGCAGAACGGCGGGCTGGCATCGGGACTCGCATTGCAAATGGGGAAGATCGCCACCGTCGGGCTGGCTCCTGCAATCTTCGGGCCGCTTATGAATATTACAGGCTCGGTGCTGGCAAACTGGTGGAGAGGGAAGCCGGTGGGGGAAGATAAAGGGGAAAAGGCATCAGGCATCAGGCAAGAGGAAAAAGGCACTACAGAAAAGCATAGATAAAAGTTCAATTGTTTTAAATGGAAGCGATAGGATAAAAAGCTGTTAATCATGAAAATAGTGACATTCGGGGAGATAATGCTCAGGCTTGCCACACCGGGGCATCAACGGTTTTCGCAGGCAGTATCCTTTGACACATCATTCGGTGGTGGAGAAGCCAATGTGGCTGTATCACTGGCAAATTTCAAGCTCCATGCTGAGTACGTGACGAGGCTCCCGTCGAATGATATAGGTGATTCGGTGATAAAAGAGCTTAGGAGGCACGATGTTGGAACCTCCGGGATCATCAGGGGAGGGGAAAGGCTCGGGATCTATTTTCTTGAAACCGGGTCGGTAGCCCGCCCGGGAAAGGTCATTTACGACAGGGCAGGTTCAGCTTTTGCAGGGATCAGGCCGGGAATGATCGACTGGGACAAGGTTTTTTCAGGCGCTGACTGGTTCCATTGGACAGGGATAACACCTGCAGTCTCGGAGGGAGCCGCACAAACATGCCTGGAAGCGATAGGGGCGGCAGGTAAAAATGGCCTGACCGTTTCCTGTGATCTCAATTTCAGGAAGAACTTGTGGAAATGGGGTAAGAGCGCCCCGGAAGTCATGCCTGAACTTGTTGAGGGTTGTGATATAATCCTGGGGAATGAGGAAGATGCCGCCAGGGTATTCGGCATTTCACCCGACACCGCAGATCCTGGCTTCGGCAACGTCAAAGCATCGGATTACCTGGGAGTCTGCAAAAAGCTGATGGAAAAATTTCCGAAGGCCGGGAAGATCATCATAACCCTGCGCGGATCGATAAGTGCCGATCATAACACATGGTCGGGTGTCCTGTATGACGGGACCACGCTTTTTGAAGCACCTGTTTACCAGATCACTCATATTGTCGACAGGGTGGGAGGCGGTGATGCTTTTATGGCCGGGTTGATCTACGGACTACTCACTTTTCCCGGCAATGACCAGAAGGCACTGGAATTTGCAACCGCCGCATCGTGTCTGAAACACACTATCCACGGGGATTTCAACCTCGTAACCGTCGCCGAGGTCGAGGCCCTCATGAAAGGTGATTCATCCGGAAGGGTTTTGAGATAAAACTCATTTTATCACTCTGGGGTCTCAGCTCCAGAGCCTGTCATGAGACCTTTTCTCGTTCCATTCAGGAGTAGGGTCAAAATAGCCTTTGTTTGAAGGATGCAGGTGTTTTTTTACCTCCTCGTCGTTCAGTTCAATCCCAAGTCCCGGTGAATCGAGCGGTACATTGGCAAATCCCTTCGTGATCATCGGCTGTTTCCCTGTCATTCTTACCAGGTTCTCCCACCATATGACATCGACCGAATGATGTTCAAGGGCAAGGAAGTTTTGTGTGGCTGCCGCACAGTGGACGTTTGCCATGAAGCAGACCGGGGTTCCGGCCATGTGCAGGGCCATGGCAATCCCATTCTCTTCGGCGTAATCGCCTATCTTCTTGGTCTCCAGCAGCCCGCCTGCAGTTGCCAGGTCAGGCTGGACTATATCGACTGCATGTGCATCGATAAGGGGCTTGAAGCCATCCTTCAGGCAATAGATATCCTCCCCGGTGAGGGTAGGCGTCTCGATCGCATCGGTTATTTTCTTAAGCTCATTGGTATAGAACCATGGAACAAGATCCTCGAGCCAGGCAAGCCGATACTTCTCGAAAGCCCTGCCCAGGCGGATCGCGTTATTCAGGTCGAAATGTCCGAAATGATCGGCGCCGAGAGGTATTTCATATCCGATTGCTTCCCTTATCTTCTCAATATAGACACCCATCCGCTCAAGTCCCATGTCGGTGATCTGAAGCTGGGTGAAAGGGTGGAGTGTGTTTCCATAGCTCATATAATCACGCAGGTCGTACTGCCCCGAGGATCCGTCCCAGAATTTTGAATTGACGAGCGCACCGGGGATATCCGAAAGGACGCCGGTGCTGATATCCATCTTTAGCCAGGTGAAGCCCTGCTCCTCGATCCTTCTTTTCATCTTCTTCGAGAATTCATCCGGATCGTTCACAGTTGGAGTATCGGCATAGAGACGAATTTTGTCACGGTACCGGCCTCCCAGCAGCTGCCAGGCCGGAACGCCGTATGCTTTGCCGCAAAGATCCCATAAAGCCATTTCGATGGCGCATACTCCGCCTCCCTGCCTTCCATGGTAACCAAACTGCCTGATCACCTTGAAAACCATTTCGACATTGCAGGGGTTCAGGCCTAGGATCCTGCTCTTAAGCATCAGGGCATAACGTTCATCGGCACCGTCACGAACCTCGCCAAGCCCATAGA
Source organism: Bacteroidales bacterium UBA1800 (assembly GCA_002319915.1). GTDB lineage: Bacteria > Bacteroidota > Bacteroidia > Bacteroidales > VadinHA17 > LD21. The sequence continues at coordinate 12,870 of DCFQ01000002.1, forward strand.
TGCCCTGGTTGGTATCGATCCTTATAATGCCGGTCCGCCCGACATTCCCCAGAACAATTACCCTCATGTCCGTTATCTTCAGGTCCGAAGGTGAGGATGCCCTGTTCACCCCCGAAGTGACATGGGCAACAGAGTCCTCAACGGACGCATTCATCATGCCGCCAATGGCTATCCCGCCGAGCGCTGCTTTTCGGATGAAATCGCGGCGGCTGCTGCCGGCACGATCCGGTATTTCTTCCCGGTTGGTTTTGACTGATATCTTTTTCATGTTACGGTGAGTCTTAAAGAAAAAGGGGGAGACAAGGTGGTCAATAATTCCTCTCTTTGAGGTAGTTGTCAAGCTCTTCCCTGGTCATGGGCAGCTTACCGGGGTAATTGTTGATCCAGTTCAGGAAATCCTTCCTGATCTCATCCGACCAGTTGCTGTCGATCTGGCCCGGCTTGTACTTCCCCTCCCTCAGCCGCTGGTGCCCGAATTCATCGTGGAGGGCCGTCACTTCGGAAGTAAGGACAAGCTCCTCTACAAGGTATGACGGGATGAATATTACCCCGTATTTTTTTGCCAGGACGATATCACCCGGAAGTACAGTCGCACGTCCCATCCTTATCGGTGCGTTTATAGAGGTCAGCATCATCTGGCTGATAAATGAGGGGTCCGATCCCTTGATCCAGCCGTTGAAGCCTTTGATCTCGCTCAGCCCTTCTTCATCCCTGACGGATCCGAAAAATATGACTCCGCGCTTTGATTTTGCATAAATGGAATTGCCGAGATTATCGCCGATAAGCGTTCCATCGGCAATCTTCCCGTAGCTGTCGGCAACATATACATCGCCCTCAGTAAGGATATCGATGGGCCACGAATTTGTACCTCCGGACTGGGCGCGTCCTTCCTCTTTCCCTTTTTCCTTCACATATTTCTCAAGGTCTGGCCTGAGGGGCATATACTGCGCGGTGACCACCCTCCCGGTCATGGGCTCGTCAGGATTAATAATTTCCCAGTCACCCTCAAACTGGTTCTGGAAACCTTTGTTCCTGAGAACGCCCCAAGCTTCCTCAAGGGAGATCTTCTTTAATCGCTCGAGGAGGGCGTCAGGGACCTTCGGCCTTCCGTCAGCGAAGCGTTCACCTTTCCATTCAGGGGTGAGGGCTTTGATATAGTCGGATGATGAACCAACATTCTGGGGATGAACAGCGAAACAGGAAAGAATCAGGAGAAGCGAAAGGACTGGTATTTTTTTCATGGTAAAATGTTTTTATTTCACAGGGATCAGGAAGAGGCACAGAGGGCACAGAGTTTTAAGAATAGTCTGTACATTAAAAATCGATCATTGCTTTCATTACCCCGTCGCAATATGAATCGACAAGATCAAACCCTTCACGGGTCCTTTCGAACGGGAACCTGTGGGTTATCATTTTTCCGATATTGATTGCCCCTGATTCCATAAGGTCGAGGGATGGCTGAACACAATCCACCTGCCTCCTGACGAACTGCACCGAGATCTCTCTCCTGCGGGTCTTGTCGACATCAAGGGTCCACCGGTCAAATTCCGGGATGCCGACGATCATCAGCTTTCCGCCCGGCTTCAACAGGTCAATTGCCTGGTCGAGGGCATCCTGCTGGCCGCAGCATTCAAACACTACATCGAGCCCCAGCGGCACCCGTTCAAGGATCTCCGGCACGATGTCAGTTTTGAGGGGGTTAAAGCAGCCGGAAGCATTTTCGGCTGAGGCGACCGCCAGGCGTTCCCCGATCTTATCGGTGATGAAGATCGTTTCAGCTCCCAGCGCCCTGGCCGACAGCATCACGCTCATCCCTATGGGGCCGAATCCAAGTATCCCGACAGCCTTGTTCTTCATTCCAACCGACCTCCTGACGGAATAGAGGCCTATTGAAAGTGGTTCGGAGATTGCCCCGTGATCGGCGGTCAGGCCGGGTGCAAGGGGAAAGCAGCACTCCTCGGGCATTACGATATATTCACTCAGGCATCCTTCAGCCTGGCCGGGACATCCCAGGTACTTAAGGCTCCGGCAGGTGTGCTGACGCCCCGAAAGACACTGGTCGCACTTATGGCACGAAATGGCAGGCTCGACGGCGACGATGTCGCCTTTTTTGACTCTGCTGACCAGCTCACCGGTCCCAACCACGACTCCGGCGCCTTCATGTCCGACCGTAAATGGGTATTCCACAACCTGCGATCCTATCTTTCCCCGTGTGTAATAATGAATATCGGAGCCGCAAATGCCGGTTGTGATCATCTTTATCTTCACATCAGAAGGACCGGAGATCAACGGTTCAGGGACCTCTCTCATCTCCATCTGGCGGATCCCCGTCAGCATCATTGCTTTCATATAAAGAAATTGATTATTTTAGTAATGTAAATATAATGATAAGCTTTCCATTATTAAGCCAATAACCTTTTTGCAATATTCAGTTCCATTATTGTCAGTAAGTAAATCTACGGTAAAATGAGGAAAATCTACGCCATCGGAGAAACAGTTTTCGACATAATATTTAAGAACGGCCAACCCCAGGCTGCAAAACCGGGTGGGGCAATGCTGAACTCGGCAGTGTCGCTGGGACGTATCGGACTGCCTGTATTTTTTATCAGTGAATACGGAAAAGACAGCGTTGGAGAGATGATCGATGATTTCCTTTCCAAAAACGGCATTTCCACAGAATTCGTCCATCATTTTGAAGACGGGAAGACGAAGCTTGCCCTTGCCTTTCTTAATGAAAGGAACGATGCAAGCTACACCTTCTTCGAGAGCTATCCTGAAAAACGGCTGGATATTCAGCTACCGGAAATACAGGATGATGATATTGTCCTCTGCGGTTCCATCTATGCCATAACCGGGGAGATAAGGGAAAAATTCAAAGAGCTGGTAAAGAGGGTGGAGGAGAAGGATGCGATCCTGATATACGATCCTAACTTCAGGCCTGGGCACTCAAAAGATCTTGACAAGCTTCTTCCCATGATGTCGGAGAATATGAGGTCGGCTTCAATCATAAGGGGGTCGGACGAGGATTTCAGATATATTTTCGGGGCTGGTTCGCCTGATGAGGCCTGGAGTTCCGCAAGGGGTTTCTGCGATTGCCTCGTTTACACTGCAAACGCTGAAGGAGTTTATGTAAGGACAAAAAGCTTTTCGGGACGGTTCCCCGTTGAAAGGATAACTCCCATCAGCACAATTGGGGCCGGGGATAATTTCAATGCTGGAATGATGGCTGCACTTTACAGGAACGGGATCAGGAAAGGCCAGCTCGCATCGATGGGCGGGGAGGAATGGTCAAAAGTCATATCCTCCGGCGTCAGCTTTGCAACCAACGTGTGCCTGAGCTATGAGAACTATATCTCCGAGGAGTTCGCGGCGGAGATCAGGTGAACGAAGAACTTTCACGGAGAACACGGAGGAGACCCAGAGATCATATTGAGGGGGCGTAACTGAGAAGGTATTTCTCGGCCTCAGCGTTCCAGATATAGTCGTTGGCGACAACAATCTCATGAAGCCCTGCATAGAACGGGTCAGTTTTCCCCTTTTCCTGTAGGCCGTACAACGAGACAAGGGGCATCGAAATATTTGTATAGATAAGCTTCTTCCCTCCGGGTATCTTCGGCAGGTTGAGGGTCGTTTCGACCACGGCGTCAAGGCCTCCGACATGCGTGATCATCACGGCCGGGTTGATCTTCCCTTCCTCCATAAGCTGAAGCGACTCCCTCATATCGTCGGTATTTCCGCCTGAGGTGCCCATGACATGCGTAAACGAGTAATGGACATTGTAGAAGTTGATCTGTGATCTGAATCCCGGATCGGTAGGCCCGGCGAAGAAATTAAGGCAGCCGTCGAACCCGAGGATTGCATCTCCCTGTTCAACCACCGGGGCAACAGGCGCAAAAATAAATACATCATCATATCCCTTTCCGCTTGTAATTCCCCTGAGAGCTGCAACGGGATCGCCGACAGAGCCGGTATTGAGGTAGACAAGTCTTATGTCCTGCTTCGCTGCCGCCTCGGGTGGAAAAAGACATGCGGCACGTGAAAGCCTGCTTTCATCGACGTCGGTTACCACCACAAGCGATGGTTTCCTCTCCTGGTGAAGAGCGTAATCAATGGCCCCGAGCCCCATCGGTCCTACCCCTGCAAGGATTGCAACACTGCCTCCGCTCCTTATACCCATTTCATGCCTGTAAGTCCCCGGAGGAACATGATAGCTTGCATGGAATGCGCCAATGATACACGACATCGGCTCTGAAAGCGAAGCAGGGAAAAATGCCTCACCGTTGTAGGGAAGAAGGCAATCTGCCTCCATGACTATAGAGGGAATGACAACATGCGTGGCATCTCCCCCGATGAACCTGAAAGAATAGCCCGGGGCGTTCAGGGAGCCCGTGCTGTTCATTGCAGGCTGAATGGCGAATTTCTGACCGGGCCGGAACCTGCTTTTCCATTTATCGCCGACCTCCTCCAGGACACCTGCGAATTCATGACCGATTATGGTGGGATTTACATGGACATCATCCGGGACCCGCTTGTGATCAGAACCCTGCATGGCAGCTTTGTACGACGACATGCAAATGCTGTCGGAGACAACTCTGGCGAGTATCTCATCATCCTTTACCGGCGGCAGCTCGAATTCCTCGAGCCGCAGGTCCTTTTTACCGTAAATCCTGACGGCTTTAGTTTTCATAGTAGATTAATTTTTGTTCGTTTTGCCGGTCGGGCAGGTCTTGCCGGCCCCGTGTCATGCCAGTCCTGTGTCATGCCAGTCCCCTGCCGTGCCAGTCTGGTATGTCGTTGACTTTCAAAACCTGCAAGACTTTCAAAACCTGCAAGACCTTCCAGACTTGCAAGACCTCTTTTATTCAGCCCAACATCACCTGCCCGCCGGTAACGGGGACAGCCTGGCCTGTTTCATATTCCTGGTCAATAATGTAAAGCATGGCCTTTACGACATCCTCAAGCCGGCACCCGCGGTTAAGCGGCACCTGCTGCTCATAGAATTTCCTGACATCATCTATCGTCTTGGCACCCTGGACCTTCCCGGTCTTAAGGTACTGGACGAACAATCCGGTCTGGGGATCGGACCAGAGAGGGCCTTCGTAATAATTTCCCGGGCAGATCGCATTGACTTTAATCCTGAATGGGGCAAGCTCAAGTGCAAATGACTGTGTGAGCCCTATTCCCCCGAATTTGCCGCCCGAATATGCAAAATTCCTGTTGCTGCCCCTCAGCCCCGACTTGGAATTGATCTGGATGATATCGGTGAAGTATTCCGGTTTCTCACTGTTCTGGATCTTCATGATCTCAGAGGCATACTTTGCACAGTAGAAATAGCCGTTATAGTTGATCCCGGTCGTGCGGCTGAATGACTCAGGGTCCATTTCATCCAGGCCTCCTGCCTTAAGCACCCCGGCGTTGCTGATCATAAGGTCAAGCCCTCCGAACTCCCTTACCGCGGCCATGACAAGGTCCCTGACAGATGCCGGATCTGAGACGTCGACCCTGGCAAACATGGCTTTATTGCCCGCCCTTGTGCTGACAAGGGTCTTTGTGAATTTTTGGCCGGCCTCTTCATTCAGATCTGCAACAACCACATTCAGCCCGGCCATGAAAAGGGCCCCGGAAATGCCCGCCCCGAAACCCTGGGCGCCTCCGGTCACTATTGCTGTCTTGTTTGAAAGCTTACTGGCCGCTGCATTGCCTCCTGCAACCTTGCGCCTGTAATTCTCGACTTCCCACTTATCGATAAATGCCACCTGGTCGGGAGAAAGGAATTTCGGTCCGCCGGCTAAGGCTGAATAATGGCTCACCTTGATCATATCCTCGTAAACATCAAGAAGTGTTTCAGCCTGGGAAACCGAATCCTCAACGGCCAGAATTCCCGCATTTTTGATGATGATCATTTTAGGATAGAAGCCGTACTCTTCGAAGAAGCGGGGCAGCTGCTGCCTGACCGATTCAATGATCCTCTCGGCCGTGGAGGATTGTTCCACGTAAAGGTACCTTGACTTGCAATATACTATGTTGTCGGGAGTGAGTGGCAGGGATATCTTATGGTATTCCTGCTGCGACCCGTAATACCTGGAGATAAGAGTGTTGTGCCTGAACCTAATCGTCTTGACCGTGCCCGTCGAAAGCTGCATCCTTACCGAGGGAAGCACCCTTGTCAGAACCGGATTGAAGGGAAGATCCTCAATTTCAGGAAGGGGATTTATGATTGGAACGATCACGGCGAGAATATCCTCATAGATCTTTCTTATTTCTCCGGTAGTATCGGCAGAGACAAACACCCCGTGATTTTCAAGCATGATGATATGCGGATCCTCATTGAATTTGTTGCGGTAGGAAGCAATATCCGATTCCAGCTTTTTAAAGAGTGTATAACCCGGATCGGTATAAGGGACAAAAAGGACCTTATCCCCGAATAGCTTTGCCACAGTATTCCGCGCGTTCCGGCTGCAGAGCACTCCGTTTATTTTTGCCGGGTGCAGGTGCACCACGAACCTGAAGCCGATAATTTCATGAAGAGATGTTTCGACTGATGGCCTCCGGCCCTTCCCGCGGTCCGTCATGCCGGCATAAAGGTCACCCTTTACAAGTTCCTCGCGCTCAGTAGGATCATCCGGGTAAGTCTTCCCGGAAATCAGCCTCAGCTTCTGCCTGTCGAGGGCGACAAGGTCATCTTCACAAAGGGTTGACAACGGGTACCCGCTGGCCTTGATCCAGATGGTCGAATCATCCTTGAATGACGTGTTCCCCCCGCCGGCGATCACATACTCCTTATCGGTTCCGTAGTAATTCGAAATCTCTATCAGTTCTGATATTTCAGGCCTCATCTATTTGTGATTTTTAACGAAGTACTCGATAACCGTCTGGCCTAGCTTTGCCAGGTCTTTTTTCTGACCCGCGCTGGGCATCCCGTTCGAAAGAACGTACCCCTGCCTGCCCTGGGCTCTCAGGTACTGGTGGGCGGCAACGACGCAAACGCTTTCCCACGATATTCTTTTCAGGTCATCATCGAGGGGTCCTGCACCTCTCGGCGACACCTTCAGGGGTATCATCTCAGGCGTATTATGCTCAGTGCCGAACAACACGAGAAACCCTTTACTGTAAAAGAATTCCACAAACTCTTTGAGTACACGGTGGTCATTACGCCCCGGAATGAGTTCTATACAGCCTGTCTTGAGCCTGACAAGAGACTCCAGAAGCTTTTGCCGGTCCGATTCAAACTCAGTGAAATTTCCACCGGCATCATCAAGCAGCACCGGATAGCATGGAATGCCGCCGGCTTTAAGGATTATGCCGATTATTTTGTCAAGTTCAAGGAAGGTGCTTTCATCTTCCGGTACAAATGCCCTTCCGCCGCTTTTCAGGAGGTTTGCCCGTATCTCATTCTCGAGCTTTGCATGATCTTCAGGCGAGGATTTACAGCCTTTTCCGTCAAACAGCAGGTCAAACACGCGAACCTGGTCGATCTTATCGGGGTAGTTTACCGAAACCGAATCCCGGAGGGCCTTGGCCAGGTGCCTCTCCCTCACAAGCTCCATGGCATACTTCCTCTTTATCTTATCATATGAAAGCAGGAGGTTACTGTCGATCCTGGAGACAACCTGGTTCAGCTTTGCTATCATCTCCCTTATCTGGTTCTGGCTCTCCCTTTTTACAGAGTTAAGCCTCAGCCTGTTGAAGAACCCCGGATTGAAAGGATAATCAAGCCCCTTTCCGCAGAAATAGATCCTGCCCGGATTATTGGGATCATTGACCCTGATCCCTTTCTTCTGTTCCTCCTTCATGAGCCCTATAAACTCGATGTTGAACAGCGGGAAGATCCTGTTAACCACAGATCCCTGGCAAAAGGAATCATATCCGTCGGCTACGAAGAAATCATTGATGCCGAGTACGGCTATTTCCTCATCAGCTGCCCTTGAGAATATGGAATCCATGTCAGGGAATGCACTGAATGAATAGGGTGTATGGATGTGCCCGTTCACTTCCCTGAAATCGGGGAAATTGTTCCCCGGGAACTCCCTGACTAATTCGTCGGGTGAAGGAAAGTTGGTAAGAAAATATTTATCCACCTGAAATATAGTTGTTTAGTTTTTACCATTGAAGCGCTTCATCCGGGGCATCACCGAGGGAATTGCAGATCCAGTCTGCTTCCGACAGGCTGCTCCTTCCGAAAGAAGTAGTTACGGCAAGGCACCTGCATCCTGCTGCCACGCCAGCTTTCACCCCGCTTACGGCATCTTCGACCACGAGGCACTCCTGCGGTTTCAGACCGAGTTTAGAGGCAGCCTTGATGTAAATATCCGGTGAAGGTTTTTTATTTTCGACTTCCAGCCCATTGACGGTCGCATCGAACGAATCAGCCGGAAGACTGATTTCCGCCAGGTTTGCTTCCATCTTCACATAATCGGCGCTGGTGGCGATCGCGAGCCTGAGTCCTTTCTTCCTGCATTTATCAACGAATTCCAAAGCTCCCGGAAGCGGATTGAGCCTGCCTTTTATGATCTGCCTGTAGATCTCGTAAGTCCTTGCTTTTGCCTTTGTGATCTCAATGCTGATACCGTGTTTTTCTGCAACACCTCCCAGGTACCTGTTCTCCCCGGTGCCGACAAACGGCTTGAAATCGTCGCTGCTGACACTCTTCCCGAGTTCGGCAAACATCCTGATCGCCGCTTCGCAGATAAATGCTTCCGAGTCGACCAGTACCCCGTCCATATCGAAGAGAACACCCCTGATCATCTGAAAATCCTGTCAAGTTCGTTCACCCTCGGCCCGGTCAGGGCTTTTTTCTTTCCGGCCATCTCCACAATAAGGGTCATTTTTGCGGCATTTTCAAGCACCTCCAGCCTGTCGAATGCCTGGAGCAGCGATGATCCGACCGCAAGAATACCATGGTTTTCAAGCAGGAGGATATCTGCCGAAGCTATACTCTCAGCTGCAAGGCCGGCCAGCTCCTTTGTTCCCATCAGGGCGTACCTGACAACTGCCGGTTCTCCGCAGATCGCCCTTGCTTCTGCTGTCAGGCAGGTATTGATACTGTGCTTCATGGCAGTGAAGGCAGAAGCAAAAACCGGATGGGCGTGAACAATAGCTGATACATCCTTCCGAGCCCTGTAGATCGAAAGGTGCATTTCGTGTTCTATCGACGGTTTCAGATCGGGAGTGAGGTTCTCTCCAAGAACAGTCATGATCCCGACATCGCGCCATTTCATATTACCCTTGTCAGTCGCAGAGGGGGTGATTATTACCAGTTCATCCGGGTGAAGAATGCTGATGTTACCTCCGGATGTGGTGGTGAGTCCATGCCTGTAAAGCCGGCGCATGAACTTTGCAACCTGCTTTCTTTCTTCCCTGTACTGACCGGGTGCTTTCATGATTCTATTGAACAAGATCTACAATACCATTCAGTATATAGCGGGGCCTGTACGGGAAATGGTCGATAGCATCCCTGTCGGTTATGCCGCTGAGGACCAACAGAGTATCAAGCTCCGACTCGAGGCCGCACCTTACGTCCGTATCCATCCGGTCGCCGATCACTATTGCCTCTTCTCTCTTAACACCCAGCTTTTTGAGCGCGATCCTCATCATGAGCGGATTCGGCTTCCCTACAAAATAAGCCTTTTTCCCCGTTGCAATTTCAATAGGGGCGATCAGGGCTTTGGTTGAAGGGGTTATCCCGTTTTCGATCGGCCCGCTGATATCCGGATTTGCGCCGATGAGCCTTGCACCTTTAAGCACAAGATTCACAGCTGTCTGGATACTTTCAAAGTTATAGTTGTGAGTATCGCCGACAACCACATAATCGGGGTTAACATTATTGATTGTGTAACCCACGCTGTAAAGGGCATGGATAAGGCCTGCATCTCCGATTATGTAGGCACTCCCGTTAGGTTTCTGACTCGCCAGGAATACGGCTGTGCCCAGGGCGCTCGTGTAAAAATGATCTTCCCCGACAGTTATACCAAGCCTCTCGAGCTTTTCCTGGAGCTCCCTCGGAGTCCTTTCACTGGAGTTTGTGAGAAAGAGGTATTTTTTCCCCGATTCTTCAAGCCATTTCAAAAATGCCTTAACACCGGGGAGCAACCTGTTGCCATGGTAGATTACCCCATCCATGTCGATGATGAATCCGGCTTTTTCCTTGATACTTTTAATTATATCTTCCATTTGGTGTTGATTGTGATGCAAAGATATCAAAGAAATCAAAAACAGGGTCATACACCGCCTTTGTTCAGCAGGATAGATTTCCCGTGGGAGAAATCACTCCCGGGCTGATGACCTGCAAGGGGAATTATCTTTTCGTGAATGGCGTCAATTATCCAGAATGGCTGCGGGAAAAAGTAGTTTTCCATCTCGTGGGCAGGGATGATCCAGTTACGCGAACCGACTACCACAGGAGGAGCATCGAGCCAGTCAAAGGCAAGCTCTGTAATGGTCTGCGCCATCTCCTTGAGGAATGATCCGCGCGATGAAGCATCACTTGCAAGGACCAGTTTCCCGGTCTTCCTGACTGATTCCAGGACCGGTTCGTAGTTGAAAGGCACGAGCGACCTTGCATCGATCACCTCTGCACTCACCCCGTATTTCTGTTCCAGGATCCCTGCAGCCTTAATCACAGGGTACAGGGTAGCCCCAATGGAAAGGATCGTCAGGTCCTTTCCCGGCCTCTTGATATCCGGCTCGCCGATAGGGACCTCATAATAACCCTCAGGAACGCCGCCCTCATGGAACATCTCCCCGATATCATAGATCCTCTGGCTCTCGAAGAAGATGACTGGGTCTGTGCCCTGCAAAGCGCTGTTCATTAACCCTTTGGCATCAAATGGAGTGGCCGGGAAAACAACTTTCAGCCCCGGTATGTGGGCAACGATCGAGGACCAGTCCTGTGAATGCTGGGCGCCGTATTTGGATCCCACCGAAACCCTCACAACAACCGGCATTTTTATGATATTTCCGCTCATTGCCTGCCATTTCGGGAGCTGGTTCAGGACCTCGTCGCCTGAGCGGCCCAGGAAATCGCAGTACATTATCTCTGCAATGACCCGCCCACCGCACATCCCATATCCTATGGCCGTGCCTACTATGGCGCCCTCAGAGATCGGCGAATTGAAGAGCCTGTGGTAAGGGAGCGCCTCGGTCAGCCCGCGGTAAACAGCAAATGCCCCTCCCCAGTCGCGGTTCTCCTCTCCCCAGGCAGCCAGTGTCGGGTCCTTATAGAACCTGTCGATTATAGCTTCGAACAGCCCATCGCGCAGCTGGTAAAGCTTTACCTTGGAGACCGGATTTCCTGCCTTGTCAATGAAAAACCTTTCCTTTGTCTTTAACGATTTTACCCTGGGATTTTCCTCCATCGGGATAAGGACTTCAGGTACCCGGTCTTCCATCCTGTCAGCAGCTGCATTCGAGAACATCATCTTCCCGATGCTGTCCGGGTCGGAATCAAGGTCAAGGCGCGGAGAAATTTTGTCGTCAATGCTTAGTTTAAGGATATGACTGAGAAGCTCGGAGGTCTCAAGCTTTATTTCCTCGAGCTGATCGCTGCCGGCTATGCCCGCAGCAGTCATGGTCTTGCCGTATTCGGTTATCGAATCTTCATTCATCCAGGCTTCGATCTCCTCCTTTGACCTGTAGGATGAAGCATCAGAAGGGGAGTGGCCGCTGATGCGGTAAGTAAGGGTATCGAGAAGCACCGGCCCCTTTTTATGATCCAGTATTTCCCTTTTGCGGCGGAAGGCATCGATTACAGCCAGCGGATTATATCCATCGACCCGTTCAGCATGCATCATTTCGGGATTCACCCCGGCGCCGATCCTTGCCAGGATCCCGTAACCCATCGTCTCACCGGCAGTCTGCCCGCCCATGCCATACTGGTTATTCATGAAATTGAAGATGAGCGGCAATCCGCCTCGGTAATCCCCTTCCCACAGAGTGTTGTACTGGTCCATAGTTGCGAATGAGATCCCTTCCCACACTGGACCGCAACCCATCGATGCATCCCCGATGTTGCACACTATTATGCCCGGCTTGCGGTTGATCTTCTTGTAAAGGGCGGCACCCACAGAGATGTCGCCTGATCCGCCGACGATGGCATTGTTCGGATATATTCCGAACGGAGTGAAGAAAGCGTGCATGGAACCGCCAAGTCCCTTGTTGAAGCCATTCTCCCTGGCGAATATCTCGGCAAGGGCGCCATAGAGGAGGAAGCTGACGGCAAGCTCGCGGACCGGACCTGCAAATCCCTTTTCAACCACTTTTAGCGCCGAACCTCCGAAATACCCGCTCATTATTGTGTAAAGTTCATCTTCAGTGAGTTTGTTGATTGCCGAGAGACCCTTGGCAAGGATCTCTCCATGGCTCCTGTGAGAGCCGAAAATATAATCGTCAGCGCCCAGCGTGTAGGCCATACCGACGGCTGCAGCCTCCTGACCCACCGACAAATGGGCCGGGCCGGGGTGGTTGTAGGGAATCCCGTTATACTCATTCTTGGTCTTGATCAGGTTGAGCATGGTTTCAAATTCCCTGATTATGACCATATCGCGGTAGATCCGGATAAAATCCTCATTTGTAAAATTTGCCCTTTCCTGGTCAATTGTCCTGCTGTACTGGTTGACCGGGATCTTCCCAAACTCGAGAAACCGGGCCTGTCGTACCACTTTTGGATCGATGTTCTGATTTTTTGGCATTGTTGAAGATGTTTTTTAAAATATATCTGACCCCCCGCTCCCTCAGGGGGATCCTGATTCTACCCCCTTCAGGGGGATGGGTGCTAACTGTTAGTGAATTGCTCAATCTGCTCTTTAATTTCCCTGAGGAAAAGTGTTGCAGGTCCACCATCTATGGCCCTGTGATCATAGGTAAGCGAGAGGCCCATTACGGGAATGAAACCAAATGTGCTGTTTCCCAGATCCGCGGGTCTGTTCATTATAGTACAGACGCCGAGTATGGCAACCTGTGGAAGGTTTATCACCGGTGTAAAGATCTCGACGCCGTAATTTCCGAGATTTGATACGGTAAATGAAGCAGAGGTGCTTTTGATAAGCTCCGGATCTATCTTCCCCTGCCGGCAGGCTGTTGCGGCAGCCCTGAGCGCCCCGGAGAGGTTACGGAGGTCCATCCGGTCAGCGTCTTTTATGGATGGCACCATCAGACCCCTCTCAGTGTCGACGGCTATCCCGAGATGTATCCCTGAAAAGGTCCTAATCCTGTCGTCGAGGAAATGGCTGTTGGCTCCAGGGAACTTCTTCAGCGCCTTTATAATACACCAGCAGATCATGTCATTCAGCGTGATATCCGCAGCCTTCGGATCTTTTACCAGTTCCTCCTTGATCTTCTTCCTTGCTTCCAGGAGCTTCCTGACATCAGCGCTCATGTGATGGGTCAGCTGGGCGGAATTCTGGAGCGATGAATGCATTGCCCTGGCGATCAGCTTCCTTACATTCGTAAGAGGCATGTCCGTGAAAACATCTGCAGCCTGTTTCTCAATTGCGATCGGGCCCTGCCGGGTGAGCAGGTCGTCGATATCCCTTGTTATTATCCTGCCATATGGTCCTGAACCGCTTATTTGATTTATGTCGAGGCTTTTACTTTGAGCCAGGCGCCTGGCCCTCGGTGAGATGCGGATCCTGCCCTGTTCATTTCCGGCCGGTCCGGCGGGAGCAACGCTTGCTCCGGGGTCCGTTACGGCAGAGGGTGAAGCTGGTTCCGTAACCCCTGTATTGTGGATCATTCCTGTGGCCGGGGCTACAAATGATTCACCTGCCGATCCCAGGATCGCAACATTCTGCAATACGGGCACTTCCGCTCCCTCTGCAAAAAATATTTCAAGCAGGATTCCGTCGGAGGGTGATTCAAGGTCAAAAGCCGCTTTATCGGTCTCATATGAAAAAAGGATATCTCCGGCAGAAACCGGTTCTCCCTTGCTCTTGAACCACCGGGTAATTATGCAGGTCTCAACTGATTGGCCTTGTTTCGGCATTATAACTGGTATCGCCATGTCAGGAAGGTTTATTTGTGTCAGTCAGGCTGTTTGCTGCCATTTAACTTGTAAATATAAGTCAGTAAATCAAAAAATAACTGATTGTGAAACAATTAACAATTAATAGCTTACAAAAGTAAAAAAATAACTTGTATTTACAAGTAAAATTGTTTAATATTACAGAAAATTCTATTCCGCATGGTAAGGACCGGGAAGATCCCGCATTACAGGAAGCTCTATGAAGTGCTTAGGAAGCACATCACGGAGGGTATTTACAGTGAAGGTGATCTGCTCCCATCGGAGAATGAGCTCTGCCAGGTGTTCGGATTGACACGGCCCACAATCCGCCAGGCCCTCGGGAAGCTGGCAGGAGAAGGATACATAATCAAACACCAGGGAAAGGGCAGCATAGTGCAGAGGCTTCCCATCGACATTGGGATACTTTCGGTCTCCGGTACAACTTCCGCCATAGGCAACCGGAACCTGAAGACAAAGATCATCGTAAAGCCCCATCTTGTGCCCTGGCCCGGCGATTTCATATTCCTGCTGTCAGAACTTGAAAAGGAGTCGGGCTGTATTTATATGGAGAGGCTCCGCCTGCTCGATGAAGTGCCGATCTTCTATGACATCAGCTTTCTTCCGAATATCAACCTGCCCAGGATCACTTCGCGCCAGTTTGAGGACAGGTCTCTTTTCCAGATCCTAAGGGAGAATTACAACATCGAGATCAGGGGGGGTGAACAGAGGATCAGGGCAATCAATTCATCGGCACGGATCGGCAAGTTCCTGAAGCTGAAAAAGGGCGATCCGGTACTTCACCTCGAAAGGAAGATTGAGACAAATGTTAACGGCCTGTTCCTTTATTCATCGATCTACTGCAACACGGTACGCCATTCAATATTCGGGCGCTTCTGAAATTTCCGCGGAGGTTGTTTTTTAACCAAAAAAGCATACTTTTATAACCTTATACATTCGGAAAGCACAATTTGAATTCAACTATTTTTCAAACCCTAAAATCAGAAATCAGTTTATGAACGATCAGAAAAAACTATTGTCAAGGCGCAGGTTCCTTGGCTCGGCCGCCCTCGGCATGGCCGGGATGGTGATTTTACCTTCTGTGGCAAGCTCATGCAAGGGCAAAACAAAAGCCGTTGCTGCAACTACCGGTCCTGAAGTCCGGCTCGGATTTATCGGAATGGGACAGCAGTCGATGTTCCTTTTAAGCGGTTTTCTGCAGGTTCCGGGCGTTAAGGTTATGGCAGGCTGCGACGTTTACGGCATCAAGCGCAAACGCTTTGAGAAAAGAGTGACGGAGTTCTACAAGAAATCCGGCATCGATGCAAAGATTGACACATACGAGAAGTACCAGGATCTCCTGGCAAGACCCGATATAGATGCAGTGGTGATTGCAGTTCCTGACCACAATCATGCCATGATTGCCATTGCTGCATGCAAGGCCGGGAAGGATGTTTATCTCGAAAAACCGATGACCTTTACCATCAGGGAAGGACAGGAGCTAAGGAAAGTCGTCAGGGAGACCAACAGGGTACTTGCAGTCGGGAGCCAGCAGCGTTCCGACCCCGGGTTCCAGCATGCGGTCAAGCTTGTTCAGTCCGGCGCCCTCGGGACTGTTACGAAGGTAAATGCATATGTGGGAGCGCCTCCTACACCTTATAACCTGCCTGAAGAACAGGTTCCTGCAGACCTTAACTGGGATCTGTGGCTCGGCCCTCTTACCGTGAAGGTTCCGTTCAATAACCAGCTTGATCCTCCGATATCCCTCGATCCCGAAAAGAATGAGGAGTTCTGGGGTGCATGGCGCTGGTACAAGGAGACCGGCGGAGGATTTACCACCGATTGGGGCGCCCACATGTTCGATATTGCCCAGTGGGGACTCGGCATGGACAAAAATGGCCCTGTCGAGATCTCACCGATCGGCGACGGCACCGAATTCATCTCATGGAAATATGCAAACGGCGTAGTGATGACTTCCGAACCATTCGATTCCCAGCTTACCAAGGGAGTCAAGTTCTGGGGCGATAAGGGATGGATAGAAGTTGCTCGCGGCTACTTTAAGGCATCTGATCCCTCATTCAACCCTCCTGATTCAGAAAGCAGGGATGACGGACCGTATGAAACGAAGATCCCGCACCAGGTAAACTTCATTGAGTGCGTAAGGTCGCGGCAGGATCCTGTCGCCCCGGTCGAGATCGGCCACAGCAGCTGCACTGTCTGCAACCTCGGGAACATTGCATGCGACCTTAAGAGAACCATCAAGTGGGACCCGGCCGCAGAAACCTTTGTTGACGACACCGACGGGGAAGCAACAAAAAGGCTCCAGTACGAATACCGAAGCCCCTGGAAGCTTGTTTGACAGAAAGGTTACATAAATAAAATGAGGCCGGGAGTGTTCCCGGCCTCAATGCTTTTGATACAGTTAATAACTAGTCTACTTTTTTAACCTTGATAGCAACGGGACCCTTTTCCCTCATTTCAATCTCGAATTCTACTGCCTGTCCGGTCTCAAGTACGGTCTGAGGAGCTTCAAGACCCGAGCGATGGATGAAAATATCTTTCTGGTCTTCAGTCTGAAGGAATCCATAGCCTTTAACTCTGTCATACCATTTAACAGTACCTTTCATAGTCAATTGATTTATGTTTCCTACCTGTAATTATCACGTCTGCCGCTTCCGCCACCTCTGCGGTCATTATCGCCGCCCCTGTAACCAGTCCTTCTGTCAGTTCTTTCAATTGATTCATTAACAATAATTTTCCTGCCCTGTACTTCAGCACCATTGAGTTCTTCAATTGCTTTTTTTGCTTCAGCTTCGTTAGGCATCTCGACGAAACCAAATCCTTTGCTTTTCCCGGAGTACTTGTCGATAATGATTTTGGCTGATGTCACATCGCCATACTCTTCAAAGATTTCTTTTAATTCTGCTTCATTCATTTTAAAATGAAGACTTCCTACATAAATATTCATAATTCAATAGTTAAGGTGATTATTTAATGTCAAAGGTCAGACTAATTTTTCAAATGTGAAAATAAATGAGCATAATATGTTGTATTTTAATGATTTTTTATGATTTTAAGTGATTTTAACTACGCAGGAATACTTATTTTGATAATAGATAACATTAATATTACTTGTAACATTCCTTCCACAAAAATGTTTAATTTCGTTTCTTTTAAGTTCCAGATATGTGTTTCTTCCCGGTCATCTCTTCAATGTCCAGCCTCAGGACAACCAATCTTGCAAGGTTGCCGGGGTCAAAATTGAATCCCGTCTTTCCGGTATAGTGGTGCATAATGATCCCGAGGCCCGCGATCTTTTCATCGGACTCATTAATGACCGCTATGCTGCCCCATCCCACAACTGACCTGTAATTCATGCTGAAATCGCAAGCCCTGACTCCTTCAACAACTTTATGATCCGTGTCTACTTCAAAGCACGCCCGATTGTTCTTCCTTATCATTTCAAGCTTTCTCCCCCCGGTCGCACAGTGAAAGTAGAGACTTTTGCGAGGGCTGGCGGAATATCCGAAATTCATGGTCACTATGTATGGAACACCGCCGTCGGCAAGTGCGATCCTGCAAACATCAGCCTTCAGAATGATCGATTCAATCTCTGTTATATCGGTAGTCTGCCTCTCCTTTCTTCTCACAATTTCCGGTTTTATGCTTTATAAGGATTTCTTCAGGTGTTTAATGTACGTTAAAAATATCAAACAAAAATGAAGAATATTTATAACTTTGCCTGATCCATGTCGATTCTTAATCGTAATAACCAAATATTATTATGGGAAAAGGTGATAAAAAATCAAGAAGAGGTAAGATCATTCTTGGTACATTCGGGGTCAGGCGCCGCAAAAGGAAAGCTGCGAAGCCTGCCGTTAAACAGGCTAAAATAACCAGGGAAACAGAAGCTAAAGATAAGAAACCCCAGAAGGAAAAAACTGATGTCCGGCCAGCCAAAGAAGCTGCAGTAAATAAGGAGGTTAAGGAGGTTAAGGAAGCGAAGATTCCGGTGGCAGAGGCAGCTGAAACAAAGACTGGCGGGGAGAAGACGGCACCAGCCGGATCCCCGGAGCCAAAACCCGTGAAAGAACCCAAAGCAGTCAAAGAGGCTAAGCCGCCAAAGGAACCTAAACCTCTTAAAGAAGAAGCAGCATCAAAGCAGGCAAAACCCCCTAAAGAAAAAAAGGAATCAAAGCCGGCCGGGGCTGAAGCTGATAAGCCTGAAAAGAAGGAAACCAAACCCAGGAAAGAGAAAAAAGGCTAGCTTATTCCTGAAATGAGCGCATCATAATCATCAGGATCTATCTTCGCATTTATGATCACCGGTCCGCCCCCACTGAGAGCTGTCCTGACAGCACTTTTCAGCTGTTCCCCGGATCCTGCGTCAAGTACAGGTATGCCCAGGAACGTGCCGGAACCGAAAAGTTCTCCTGAATAGAGGCCGGTGCCATAAGGTGAAAGTTTCTGCCTTGCTTTTTTAAGCCGGATCAGATTCAATTCCCCATCAGAAAAAACAATGAAAATTACCGGGAGCCGGTATCTTCGTGCTGTCATTATTTCCCCGGCGGTCATCAGGAATCCTCCGTCACCCGTGATACAGACGACCGGAGCAGCCGGCCTCACAAGCTTTGCCGCCAGCGCCGCAGGAATGCCGAAACCCATTCCCGACCAGCCGTTCGTCATCAGGAGGTTCTTCCTGCCATTGGTCTTCCAGAGCTGACCCAGCAGGTGAAGATGCGAGCCGACATCAGCCGTAACGATGACATCGGAAGGAAGCTCTTCCTGCAGAATGGTGAGTGCAGAGACCGGGCCGAACCGCCCCGTGAACCGTGCGAAAGCCGATGCCATACCCTGCCGCACCGGTTCAACAAGCTGCCGGCCGCGCCAATCATTCGCCGGAGTCAGGCCATCCATGAGGGCGAGCCATTCTGCAGGTGATCCGGTATATTGGACTGTTGTGCCGGTGCCGGGAAGATCAGTTTCGACCGTATTCAGGTGAATCAGGGGAACATCCGGCAACCATGATTCGTAATTATACTCAACTGGATCATAACCCAGGCCGATGACCAGGTCGGACTTGCCGGTCAGTTCCTTCAACTGTCCGCTCAATGAATGGAACAGGACACCTGCGTAACATGGATGGTCCTCGGGGAGAATTCCTTTGGCCATGGGCGTAACGACCACCGGTACCTCTTTTCTCTCCAGCCAGTCGAGGAGATCGCGCTGGGGCATAAGTCTGGCTGATGTAAGTCCGATCGCAACCAGGGGTTTCCTGGATCCAGCAATGAGTGACAGGACAGCGGGCCTGTTGCCCGGGAAGGCGCCCGGGGCTTTAGCCTTATGCCGCCCGGCCGATGCACCGACATTCCCGGATGCAATATCAGCCGGAAGGCCAAGATGGATAGGTCCAGGGTATTCGCTGAGGCATATTTCAAACGCTTTTTCGATCATGTCAGGCGCCCCCTGGAGATCAAGCCTGAAGGTTGCCTTTGTCAGCGGAGCAAAGAGTTTCTGGTGATTGATATTCATCTGAACGGTCCGGCTTGCCATTTTATCCCCGATCTCATCGGTGAGGGCTATTACCGGGGTCCTGTCGAGGAGAGCCGCGCCTACACCGGTGGAGAGGTTTGTGGCACCGGGTCCGAATGTCGCATGGCAGACTCCGGGGATCCCTGTAAGGCGTGCTGAAACTGAGGCCATTATACCGGCTGATGCCTCGCCCGACACAAGGATGAATTCAATACTAGCTCTCCGGTAAGCTTCGATGTACGGAATTGAAGGGCCTCCCGGCAATCCAAATACATATTTGACCCCCAGATACTTAAGCCGTTCCGCAAGGTAGTCTGCAAAAGTCATCATTCCAGCTGATAAGATTACGGGACAAATCTACCAATTATTATTCCATACAGATGTCGCCGGGGATTCAAATTCGCTTCTGAGATGATGATCAATCCGTGCATAAGGAATGATTTTTTTTTCACATATTTGGGGCTTAACTCAATTTCTGGGGTGAACAGGAATACTCTGACATGGGCAATCATAGCATGTCTGCTCTGGTCCACGGCTTACGCGGGGATAAAGATCGGGCTGCAGTATGACACCCCTCTTCACTTTGCCGGGATAAGGTTCATCATTTCGGCGTTGCTGATACTGCCGTTCACTGTAAAACCTTCAGTTTATATCAGGATGGTCAGGGAAAACATATCCGTTGTAATCTGGGTTACCGTCCTCCAGACGCTCATAAACTATTCTCTTTTTTACCTGGGGCTGGCCTTGGTGCCCGGCGCACTGGGAGCAATTATTGTCGGATCGCAGCCGCTGGTGACGGCAGTCGTAGCATCGCTGATGCACAAGGAAGACAAACTCACAAAGGCAAAGATCATCACCATCATTTTCGGTATTGCAGGTGTGGTCCTGATAAGTGCGGGAAGGCAGGCCCTGAGGATGGGAAGCGCTATAGAAATCATCGGGGTGATTATGATCCTGGTGGCTAATATTGCAACTGCCACCAGTAATGTAGTGGTCTCACTGAAAAGCAAAGGGATGAATCCCTTTGTCCTGAGCTCATCGTCACTCGGGCTTGGAGGTCTTATAATCTTCATCGTCTCTTTCCCTGTTGAGGGCATCCACAGCGGACCCAGGCCCCCGGTCTACTGGATTGACCTTGCCTGGCTCAGCTTTATGGCTGCATCAGCTTTCTCAATATGGTTTAAGTTGCTTCAGCGTCCGGGGGTTAAGGTCTCGGAGCTTAACCTTCTGAAGTTCATAATCCCTGTAGTCGGGGCTATCCTGAGCTGGCTCCTTGTGCCGGGGGAAAAGCCTGAATGGCTGACGATATCAGGGATGGTAATTATCACCTCTTCCCTTGTGGCTTTCCATTTAAAGGAACGTGATAGAAAAGTGATACAGGATATTAACGGTTCGAAATGAAAACCAGGTTATACGGAACAGGGATTTATGCTCTTTACTGGCTGATCTTCTTTGCTTTTGCGAGGTTATTTTTCATTATTACACACCTGTCTGAGTCGGCTGGATGCGGGGCGGTTACACTTGCAGGAACGTTTTTTCATGGCAGCAGGTTGGACATTTCCATGACAGCCTATTTCCTCGCTGTACCACTTTTGCTGATCACTGCTGATACCTGGACCGGAGGAAGATGGCTCAGGGTCTTTATGAGGTGTTATACGACGATCCTCGTGCTGGTCTCATCCATCCTTGTAGTTGCCGACACCGTTCTGTACAGGTACTGGGGTTACCGCATGGACTATACCGCACTCACTTATCTCGACAAGCCGAAGGATGCCGCTGCTTCCGTGAGTACACTGCTGATAATCGGGGTGGTGGCGGCTGTTATTTTAATAACGATAGGGTTCCGGTTCATTTATATGAGATTTGTCGACCGGTTCTTTGCTGGTGCTGATATAAAAAAGCACAAGCTGGCAATCACAGCCCTCTTCATATTCCTGACTTCTTTCCTCATAATTCCCGTCAGGGGAGGGACCGGTCTTGCCCCGATAAACGCGGGATCGGTCTATTTCACTGAAAAAATGTTTGCCAACCATACCGCGGTAAATGTTGTCTGGAACGTCGGAAGCTCGGTATTCAACAGGAAGAAAAGCGGCAATCCGTATGCATATCTCGAACCGCAGTATGCCAGGATGCTCACGCGAAAACTTCTCGATCCAAAGGGTGAAACAGACACCGTGCTGAATAACAAAAGGCCGGATATCCTCATCGTGATACTTGAAAGCTTCGGCAATTCCCTTATCGGCCCCCTTGGAGGAGATTCGTTGACTACACCCTGCATCAACAAGTATATTAAAGAAGGGATCCTTTTCAGGAATTTCTATTCCTCCGGGAACAGGACTGACAAGGCGTTGCCGGCCATTTTGAGCGGTTATCCTGCCCAGCCGGCAGTTTCCATCATCAAGGATCCGCGAAAGACCCAATCGCTGATGAGCCTGACAAAGATAATGGACTCACTCGGGTACAGCAGTTCGTTCTGGTATGGCGGCGATATCAATTTTGCCAATATCAATTCGTACCTCATCAGCACCGGCTTCAGGAGCATAATCAGCATGAAGAACTTCAGCCCCTCTGATTACAATTCGAAATGGGGAGTGCACGACCATATACTCTTCAAAGCGCTGAAAGACTCGATGCAGTCTCCGAGGGAGCCATTTTTCAGGGTGGTCCTGACACTCTCGAGCCACGAGCCCTTCGAAGTGCCAGTCCCTCCTGTTTTTAAAGGGAATGACGAACCCACAAGGTTCAGGAACTCGGTCCACTATACCGATAATTCACTCGGCAGTTTCCTCGACTGGGCACAAGCCACGGAATGGTGGAAAAACACACTGGTCATCCTTGTTGCAGATCACTGCAGGAGGAATTCATCGACTGACCTGGTCTTCTCAAAATCAATTTTCCAGATACCCATGATCTGGTTTGGCGGTGCGGTCGGAAGGAAAGGGACCGAGGTGAATAAAACAGGCAGCCAGGTCGATATTCCCATTACTCTGCTGGACCAGCTCGGTATCAGGAGTGATTTTGGATTTGGGAAGGATTTATTTTCGGCACAATCGAACTCTTTTGCATTTTATTCCTTTAACGAAGGGTTTGCGTTCATAACCGATAGTTCTTCGTTCATTTTTGATCATAAGCTCCGGGGCCCGGTCCTGAAGGAAGGAAAGGGAGTCAGGGAAGCTGAAGACTATGGGAAGGCTTATCAGCAAATTCTTTATGATGATTACCTGAAAAGATAAAAATGCGATGGAGATCAGTTCAACAGATTCAGCAGGCTTGACCGGGACTGCCAGGAAGATCCCCGCAATAGTCGTAATGCTGGGCATTGTCAGCCTTCTGACCGACTCAGCCACTGAAATGATCTATCCGCTTATTCCTGTGTTTGTTGCCGCTCTCGGATCAGGTGCAATAATACTCGGAATAATTGAAGGTGTTGCTGAAACCACAGCCGCTCTTCTGAAGCTCGTCAGCGGGATAATCTCCGATAAGCTGGGAAAAAGGAAGATACTGGTAGTGATAGGGTATTCGATCTCATCGCTGATACGGCCTGTCACCGGCATGGTTTCCGCCGCCTGGCAGATCATTTTCGTAAGGATGCTCGACAGGGTCGGGAAAGGTATAAGAACAGCTCCAAGGGATGCCCTCATCGCATCTTCCGTCGATGAAAGCATGCGCGGCAAATCGTACGGTTTCCACCGTGCGATGGATAATGCCGGCGCTGTCATCGGGCCTTTGCTTGCAATCACAGTCCTCCTGGTGCTGTTTATGGGATTTAAGATGAAAGATCCGCTGCTGGTACTGAGGTGGACCTTCATCCTTGCGATCATACCCGGGATTTTTGCAGTGCTGACGCTTGTATTCCTTGTGAAGGAATCTTCACCTGCCGGGAAAAGCTCCAGCACCTTCAGGTTCTCGCTTAAAAGCTTTGACAGTAATTTCAGGACCTATCTTGTCATAATGCTCATTTTCACCCTCGGTAACTCATCTGACGCATTTCTTTTATACAGGGTTGAAGAATCGATCAGGCACAGCGGGGCCGTGGTGAATATCGTCAGAAGCATCGGGCCGTTGAATTCCATGATATTGAATTTCGGCGACATAAAGACACAGGAAAATGTTATAAACATATTGTTCCTGCCGCTGGTGTGGGCATTCTTCAATATCATAAAGGTTGTCTTATCGACACCGATGGGCTCGCTGTCTGACAGGACCGGTAGAAAGAAGGTCATCAACACCGGGTGGGCAATTTATGTTTTGGTTTACGCCTCCTTCGCCCTGCTGGTGTTCCTTCCAGGTGACATCCAGGTTATTTTCACTTTTATCCTTTTCGGGATCTATGCCCTCTTCTATGCATTTACTGAAGGGACGGAAAAGGCATTTGTCGCAGATATGGTGACCGAGGAAAAAAGGGGCAGCGCTTTCGGCCTGTTTAATTTTGCCATCGGGCTCGGTGCCCTGCCTGCCAGCGTGATATTCGGGTTCCTTTACAGCCTTTTCAACAGGAAATTCCCGGGATACGGCGGTACCGTGGCCTTTGGATTCGGCGCTTTTCTCGCACTC
This sequence comes from Bacteroidales bacterium UBA1800, assembly GCA_002319915.1. Taxonomy (GTDB): domain Bacteria; phylum Bacteroidota; class Bacteroidia; order Bacteroidales; family VadinHA17; genus LD21. The sequence goes on from DCFQ01000002.1 coordinate 36,949, forward strand.
GTCGCGATGATCATGCTGGCAACCATGGTGAAGGAACCGTCCAGAAACCGATCAAATTCATGATTTCCAAAGTATAATGGCAAATTTTATTTGTTTAAATTTGTCATTATGGATCCCGGATCAGTAAAACTTTTTGCAGGGGGAGATTTTCCCAGGCTCAGATATATTGCAGATCTGCTTCTGAATGATATCCTGGGTCTGACCTGGGAGCTAGTTACCGACAGGCGCAAGCTGGGGAAACATCCGGTAATAAACTACTCTGCAGAGGAGATCCCGGGCTCCTTCAAGATCACCCCCTCCGGGTTGCTGCAGGAAACCGGCGTGAAGAAGCAGGTGATCGGGGTTTCAAAATGGAACAACCTTCCGGTATTCTTTCAGCGGCAGGAGAGATCGGATTTCCCGTTCGATATCTTTGCTGCGTCTTTTTACCTGGTCACGAGGTATGAGGAGTACTTTGCCGAAGATCAGGATAAATACGGCAGGTTCCGCTCGTCCGATTCCCTGGCGGCCCGGAACGGGTTCCTGCACCTGCCTGTCGTTGAGCTATGGACCAGGGAACTGGCAAATGCCCTGGTGAGAAAATACCAGTACATGTCATTCAGGAGGACGGAGTTCAGGTCGCTGATGACAATCGATGCGGATGAATCGTTCAGGTTTCAGGGAATGGGCGTCAAGCGTACAATCACCGGGTTCATAAGCGACATTGCCGGCGGAAAGGGAAAGGCTTCGATGAGATTCACTTCCATCACAAAAGGGGGTACAGACCCTTATGACGTATTTGATTATATCCTTGAATCACTGGGTAAAAACCGATCGGCAGCCAGGTTCTTCATTCCGGTGGGCGATCCTTCGGAATTTGATCAGAATCCTTCCTGGAAAAGTGAAAATTACAGGAGCCTGATAAGGAAAATATCCTCATCCTACGAAACCGGCATACACCTCTCATTCAAATCGGCCCGCAGCCTTAGGAGGCTCAGGATGGAGGTAAGACGTTTCGGCGATATCCTCGGGAATGAGGCCAGGATTAACAGGTTCCATTACCTTAGGTTCAGCTTTCCTGTATCATTCAGGAACCTTGTCCTTTCAGGGATCAGGGAAGATTATTCAATGGGGTATCCCGACCTGCCCGGGTTCAGGGCAGGTATTTCACACCCATTCAGGTTTTACGACCTGCATGAAGATACGGTCTGCCCGCTCCTTATCACCCCGTTCCAGTTCATGGACGCTATGTTCTTCGGGCAGGACAGGAATGATCCTGACGCCGCGCTGGAAGCTGTAACGAGATTGGATGAACAGGTAAGGAAAGCCGGCGGAACCATTGCAAGTATATGGCATAACACGACTTTGCTTGGAAACGATGAGGGGCAGAAATGGAGGAAGGTCTTTGAGTATTCACTTAACACCCAGGCAGGCTGACCCAGGGGTCGGGATCCCTGTAATTATGCATGCCCGTGTTCCCGGGAGCCGATTATCATTCACAACTGCTCGAGCTCAATCTCCTCATCATCGCGGACTTCAGAGATCCTCCCGTCCTCACATTTGACGGTCCTTGCAGCGAATTTTTTCAGGATGGTGTAATTGTGGGTGGCAATCAGCACAGCCCGCCCCGTAAGGCTTATATCCTTAAGCAGCCTGATGATGCCCTCTGAGGTTTCCGGGTCGAGATTGCCGGTGGGCTCATCGGCCAGGATGATTTCGGGATCATTGAGGAGGGCCCTTCCGATCACCACACGCTGCTGTTCGCCGCCAGAAAGCTGATGCGGCATCTTATAGCCTTTGAGTTCGAGCCCGACCTTTCCGAGAACCTCGCTGATCCTTGCTTCAATGGCCTGCCTGTCTTTCCATCCCGTTGCCCTTAGCACAAATTCCAGGTTATCGTTTACCGACCGGTCGATCAGCAGCTGAAAATCCTGGAAAACAATCCCTGTTTTCCTTCTCAGAAACGGAATATCCTTCGGCTTTATAGATGAAAGATCAAACCCGGCAACTATTCCGGTGCCCTCCTTCAGGGGCAATTGGGCATTCAGCGTCTTGATGAGGCTCGTTTTCCCGCTTCCAACCTTGCCGACAAGATATGCAAAATCTCCCTTACTGAGGGCAAAATTCACACCCGAAAGGACCAGGTGGTCCTGCTGCCATATATTGCAGTCAATCAGCTCAATAATCCTCTCATTATTCAAGGGTTCTGGCATAATCCCCTCATTTTATCCGCAATGTAAGGAAAGAATTGATAATTAATATTTATATGTTAATAAAATCCGTAATAAACGCCGGCAGCCCCCCGTTTAATAATTGTAATTTTACCTTCATCCATGGCATATATAATTACTTTATGTTGCTTAAAATTAGGATTTTACATTTTGGATGAAAAGTACGGCAATTTTTATTTTCTTTGTCCTGTAAGCCGAAAAATCTAAGTTATGAACAGAAAACGTACCCTGCTTATAAGTCTCCTGCTTGTCTCCTTTGTCGAAATTCTGCCCCAGGCCTCTTTTTCAGCGATGGACCTGAATTCGGAATTCAACAGGGCGATGGACCTGTTCGGCAAGGAGAAGTACTCAGCTGCCATAATTGCTTTTGACAAGATAGCCGGGAACAAAGGTTCCGTCGATGCAACAAAGGTATCGGAAGCCGAGTATTATGCCGCCCTGTCTGCTTTGCGCCTGTTCAATCCTGATTCCGAGTACAGGATGCTGAAGTACCTGGCTTCTCACCCCGAAACCCCGCGGATAACGGAGGGAAGGCTTGCCCTGGCTGACTATTTCTACCAGAACAAGAGCTACAGGAAAGCGGTGGACTACTATGATATGGTCGACAGGATGGAGATCGACCAGTCGAAGCTGCCCGAATATTACTTCAGGTACGGCTATTCACTGTATATCAAGGGGGATAAGCCAAAGGCCATGATGATGTTTTCGGAAATCAAGGATATAGATACCGAGTATACCCCGCCCGCAATCTATTATTACTCCCACATTGCCTATGAACAGAAAATGTACCAGAGTGCACTGGAGGGATTCATGAAACTCAGGAATGATGAGACTTTCGGTCCAATTGTTCCGTTTTATATCGCCCAGATAATGTACCTCAATAAGGATTATGACGGGATCCTGGGGATCTCTACTGATCTGATAAAATCGGCGCCAAAGGAAAGGGTGGCCGAGCTTTACAGGTTCATTGGCGATGCCAACTATGAAAAAGGCAACTTCACCGAAGCCCTGAAATATCTAGAACAGTACAATTCTTCAGCAAAATCG
>DCFQ01000071.1:0-237 GCA_002319915.1 Bacteroidales bacterium UBA1800
GATAAGGGCTTTAAGAAAATTCTTATCAGTAAACCCGGGTTCTTCCCTGTCGTCTTTTTTACACTCCCCCGCCAATAAAACAATTGTTACCAGGCAAAGGATAATCGGCGCGGCCAGCTTCATAGCAGATTTGTTTAGGTTCCCCAAGACAAATTACAGATTTCACGGGAAACTGCAAAACTTTTCAGGAACTTTCACGGAGATCACGGACTTGCCTGCCGCCTGCCTGCCGGTAGG
>DCFQ01000071.1:480-21797 GCA_002319915.1 Bacteroidales bacterium UBA1800
TGCCTGCCGCCTGCCTGCCGGTAGGCAGGGTTGGCAGGGAAGACACTGAGAGGGCTTCACCAGTGAGGGTTTACGACCCTGGCAAAGCTGGAAAGTAAACCTTTCACTACAGGGTTTGTTATACAGGCGAGCTTAACATGACCTTAAGGCCGGCATCCGATCTAATCAGGGTAGGTTAGGTGTGCAAGTTGAAGAAACTTACAGGGATGCCGGTTCTTTTATATCCACGCCCTGCCGTGAAATCCTCCGAAGCTTCCGGTTAATGTTCCTCAGGGGATGAATAACCGAGTGAACGGTAAACCTGGCTGAGGCTTTCGGGGTTATCAGCAACCACCAGAAGGATATCGTTCTGCCCTATCACAGTAGATCCATTCGGTGTTACATAGCTTCCGTTGCGCCTGATAAGTGCAATCAGGGCACTCTTCGGGAAATCGAGATCAATGACCTTCTTACCTACCGCCGTGCTCTTTTCTCCGATATGTATTTCGCGCATCTGCGACTTGACAGTGTCGTAGAGCTCATAGTCGAGGGGCGTTCTCTGCTTTGCCTTTGCAGGTACTGCAACATGGAACCATTTTGCCGCCGTTTTGAGCGTTGTTCCCTGGAGAAGCACCGATGACAGGGAAATGAAGAAGACCAGGTTAAAGATCATCTGTGAGTTTTCAACCCCGGCAAGAAGCGGATAGGTTGCGAAAACAATTGGCACAGCTCCCCTTAAGCCGACCCAGGACATAAATGCCATTGACCTGGCCTTGATCCCAAAGGGTGCAAGCGAGGCAAAAACACTAAGGGGTCTGGCAAAGAACATCAGGAAAGCTGAAACGAGCAGCCCTGTACCGATTATCGGAACGATCTGGCTGGGATAAACAAGCAGTCCGAGCGTCAGGAACAATACGATCTGCATAAGCCATGCGAGTCCGTCAAATGACTGCAGAATCGTTTTCTTGTGAATAAGATGGTGGTTGCCGAGATAGACCGCGCAAATGTAAATGGCGAGGAATCCGTTTCCCCCTGCCAGCTCCGATATCCCGAAGGCAAAGAACATCAGGGCGATCACAATGACCGGGTAGAGACCGTAAAAATCGAGTGAGATCCTGTTGATCAGTTCCTTCCCAAGCTTTCCGGTGATCAGGCCGAGCGCCCCGCCAATAATAACCTGCCCGACGAACAGGGCTATCGTCCCCATAATCGAATGGCCCGGGTTTGTGATCCAACCCATCATGGTGATCATTAACAGGTAAGCCATGGGATCGTTGCTTCCGCTTTCGAGTTCCAGGGTAGCCCTTATATTACGTTTCAAACCTGTGCTTTTTGAACGGAGCGTCGAAAAGACCGCTGCAGCATCAGTCGATGAGACTATTGCCCCAAGAAGCAGTCCTTCCGAAAACGGAAAGCCTGCCACTGCCCAGACAAAAACCCCGACGGAAACTGCAGTGATGAGAACTCCGAAGGTCGACAGCACCATTCCATGCCAGATCACAGGCTTCACAACCTCCAGCCTGGTTTCAAGGCCGCCGGAAAACAGGATAAAGTTAAGGGCAACTATCCCGATAAACCGTGCAATCCCGGGATTGCTAAAATCTATCCCTCCCAGCCCTTCCGAACCGGCAAGCATTCCCACCACCACAAAAATCACGAGGACCGGGATCCCGAACCTGTTTGAGGTCTTTCCTGCCAGGATACTAAGGATCAGCAGAATAGAACCAATAAGCAGTATATTTTCGAATGTAAGCTTCATGTCCGGCCCCTGATGCAATTACCAACCTTCCGCAGGCAAAAAAAGTTTACCACGAAATAGCAGAAAGGTAACTGCCTTCAATGCAAATTACTTAATTTTTGACGGAAAATCTAGGATTGTAACATATGTTACAATTTGAAGTGTGTTATTTTCTTTATTTTGCCAGTGAAACAAGGGAGGGAAAACGCATCCCGGGTAAGTATTAAAAATCTATTAACCAATAATTTATAATCTATGAGCATGTTCTGTTATCAATGTCAGGAAACCGCAAAGGGGACGGGATGTACAATTGCAGGAGTCTGCGGTAAATCGGAGAAGGTTGCCAATATGCAGGACCTCCTGATCTACCTGATCAAGGGTATTTCAATCTACAGCACAAGGGCACGGGAGCTCGGTATTGAGAACGACAAGGTTAACAAGTTTGTTTTTGACGGCCTCTTCATGACGATCACAAATGCGAACTTTGACATGGAAAGATTCGTGGGCAAGATCAGGGAAGCGCTGGAGCTGAGGGATGAGATCAGGGGCCAGTTCCTGAAGGCAGGGGGCAAGCTCCCCTCAATCCTCCAAGATTCGGCTGTATGGACTGGCAAAACGGTTGAAGAGTTCGAGGCAAAGAACATTTCTGTGGGAGTTCTTTCGACAGGAAACGAGGATATAAAGTCTCTCAGGCAGCTGGTGACATATGGTGTCAAGGGGATGGCTGCTTATGCAGAGCATGCCTTCAACCTTGGATTTGAGGATAAATCCCTTTACAAATTCATGCAGGATGCGCTTGTCGCCACTCTCGACGACTCCCTGGATGCAGATCAGCTGACAGCCCTGGTTCTGGAGACCGGCAGGTACGGGGTTACCGCAATGGCACTGCTCGACAAGGCCAACACTACAAAATACGGCCATCCTGAAATTTCAAAGGTGAACATAGGAGTAAGGAACAATCCGGGGATCCTCATCAGCGGCCACGACCTCAGGGATATGGAAGACCTGCTCGTCCAGACCGAAGGGACCGGGGTTGATGTTTATACACACAGTGAGATGCTGCCTGCCAACTATTACCCTGCTTTTAAAAAGTACAGCCAATTTGCCGGAAACTACGGCAGTTCATGGTGGAAGCAGAAGGAAGAGTTTGAGACCTTCAACGGCCCAGTGCTGTTTACTACCAACTGCATCGTTCCGCCAAGGAAGGAAGCATCCTATTGTGACCGCGTTTACACCACGGGGGCATCCGGGTTTCCAGGTTTCAAACACATTGCCGACAGGCCTGCGGGGGGGAGAAAGGATTTCTCCGCCATCATAGAGCATGCAAAAAAATGCCAGCCTCCGGTAGAGATAGAAAAAGGCCAGATCACAGGCGGGTTTGCCCACAACCAGGTTGCAGCACTGGCTGACAAGGTTGTGGAAGCCGTTAAGTCGGGAGCTATCAGGAAATTCTTTGTAATGGCGGGGTGCGACGGCAGGATGAGGGACAGAAGCTATTACACCGATTTTGCTGCTGCCCTTCCGAAGGACACTGTGATACTTACCGCCGGCTGCGCAAAGTACCGCTATAACAAGCTTCAGCTCGGAGATATCAACGGGATACCGCGGGTTCTCGATGCCGGACAATGCAATGATTCATATTCACTCGCGGTTATTGCCCTGACTCTCAAGGATGCGTTTAAGCTTAACGACATAAATGAGCTGCCGATCGCCTTCAACATCGCATGGTACGAACAGAAGGCGGTTATCGTCCTCCTGGCGCTCCTTTACCTTGGTGTGAAGAATATTCACCTGGGGCCGACGCTCCCGGGATTCCTCTCGCCGAATGTGGTAAAGGTGCTCGTCGAAAAATTCGGGATTGCCGGGATCGGAACCGTGGAGGAGGATATGAAATTATTCCTGGGGTAGAAAGAATTGTTGCACAGAGTGGCACGGAGGAGGCACAGGGATCACTGAGACTCCGTGCCCTCCGTGTCAGTTCTTGGTACGCCCCCTGCCCCCTGAAGGGGGTTTAAAAGTCCCCTTCAGGGGATTTAGGGGCTTCTTACTTTTTGCGGTTAAAATAAAAAATTCGTAACAACGACGGATATACAATCAACAGCAGAGGAAGTGCAATAACAAACCCTCCGATAACTGCAACAGCCAGCGGCTGATGCATCTGTGCTCCTGTTCCTATGCCGAGGGCCAGCGGCAGCAGGGCCATGATGGCGCCAAACGCGGTCATGAGCTTTGGACGAAGCCTGGTCGAGATCGCGTAGACCAGCGAATCATCCACATTTCCCGACTGCATGCCTGTCATGAATTGCTGAAAGGTAAATATCGCATTCTCGCCAATTATCCCGACGATCATGATAAGCCCGGTATAACTTCCCACATTCAGCGGAGTCCCTGTAAGAAAAAGGGCAAGAAGGCTCCCCGAGGTTCCTGCAACGGCGATCAGAAGTATGATAAGCCCAGCTCTGAAGTCCCTGAAGAGGAACAGCATAAGGGCAAAAACCGAAAAGCTTGCAAGTACCAGGATCAATAAAAGCTGCCTGAACGATCTCTGCTGTTCGGCATAAGCCCCGCCATACTCGATATTGTAGCCCTGCGGCAGGTAAAACTTGCTGCTAATCTTTTCCCGTATTTCGCTGATGGCGCTTCCCAGGTCACGGTTATTCAACCTTGCGGTGACTATTGAAACCGGCTGCAGGTTTTCCCGGTTATATTCCGGAACGCCCCTGGTAAGACCGATTGAAGCAAGGGTCGTCAGTGGTCTCAATTTCCCGGAGGGCAGGAAGATATTTTCGTTCCTGACCTTTTCGAGGGTGTTCTCTGTGCTGCCCGGATAGATCATCCGGATATTTGTGAGCTGTTCACTTTCAGGGATGGATCCGATAACATTGCCTTCATTAAACGTCTGAAGCTGAAAATGGAACGCTGCGGGCGCCAGACCGAACTGGCTCAGTTTCTGCTGATCAGGCTTGATCTCAATGGTCGGTCCTGTAATCAGTATCCCATTAAAGACATCCTCTATCCCTTCGATTTTCTCAATCTCACCAGCGATCCCTGCTGAAAGCTCATTGAGCTTTTCCTGGTCGTTTCCGAATATCTTGATCTCAATTGGCTGGACCGACTCCATCAGGTCGCCGAGCATGTCCCCGATCACCTGTCCGAAATCGACCTGAAGGGCAGGCTGCGTGGCCTCAATCCGCTGCCGGATATCATCGATCACCTCTTCAGTGGTCCTTTTCCTGTTTTTCTTCAATTGTATAAGAATATCGCCGTCGTTGGGCTCTGTTATGAAGAATCCCATCTGTGCGCCGGTCCTCCTGGAGTACGATTCAAACTCCGGCATGCCGGTAATTATCTTCTCCACCTCATTAAGGATCCTGTCGGTCTCATCAAGCGAGGTACCCGGAGGCGATTTGTAGTCGAGCACGATGGATCCTTCATCCATCTCCGGCAGGAAACCCGTTTCGATTGAGGGGATCACCAGCACGATCGAGGCTGCCAGCAACAAAAGGAAAAGAATGCTCAGGGCAGGCCTTTTAATGAAGAAACTTACCCATTTCCGGCTTTTGATTGTCCGGGTGGCGGGTTCATTCCTGGCGTGAATGAGCGGCTTTAATCCTGAAAACCACAAGTACACAACCGGCAGACCGATCCATGTCACCAGGAATGAGCACACCAGGGTAATTATCATAGTGTTGGTGAGCACATTGAAATATGCGCCGGCCACTCCCCCGAGAAGCATGAACGGTATGAAGATCACAATCGTGCTGATCGATGAACCCAGCATGGAGGGGAACAGGTAGGTCACCGACTGGTGGACAAGCTCCCCGGATGACCTTCCGGGGAACTCCTCATGTGTACGGTGGATCTGTTCCACAACTACAATTGCATCGTCGATGATTAGCCCGATAGCGGCAGCGATAGCGCCGAAAGTCATGATATTCAGCGAATATCCGACCGAATAAAGGACGACTACCGAAAGGAGCAGGGTAACCGGGATAGTGACAAGTATTGTTGCGCTTGCCCTGAAGGACCGGAGGAACAGTACCGCAACGATGATTGCCAGAAAAAGCCCGATCCAGACACTGTCATTAACACTTTTTATAGAGTCCCTGACAAAATCAGCCTGGTTATAGTAATATGAAAGCCTGACATCGGGGGGCAGCGTTTTCTCAAGCTCCTTTTTCATCATCGCCACTTTTGCTGAAAGCACCACAAGGTTCGCCTTTGGCTGTTTAAGGACAGCGACCAGCAGCCCCTGTCGTCCATTGGCATTGATCCTTGTATATTCAGTCTTTTCACGGACATTGATATCAGCAAGGTCCCGGAGCTTTATTATCCTTTTCCCGTCATTGCGGACAATTGCATTACTCAGGTCTTCGATATTGTAAAGGAGTGTATTTGTGACGGTCAGGTACATTCTCCGGTAATCTGTCAGGAATCCGGAGGAATTGATGAAATAATTCTGATCGAGGGCATTCTTTATCATTTCGGGGGTGACAGAGGATGCCGCCATTTTTTGCTGGTTCAGCTCAATCCAGTATTCCTTGGTCTTACCGCCAATTATCCCTACCGACGAAACCCCTTCGATCCTGGAAAGGAACGGCTTGATCGTATATGTTGCCAGCAGGTTAAGCTCGATGGGCGACCTCCTGTCGCTCTCGACCGTAAACCCGATCACCGGAAGTATCGACGGATTCATCTGCTCGACCACTATTGAGACTTCGGGCGGAAGCCCACTCCTGATCTCTGCGATCCGGGATTCGAGGATCTGCTGGTTCCTGAAGATATCAGCATCCCAGTTCAGGAATGCGGAGATCTCGCATGAGCCGCGGCTCGTCGCGCTCCTTAGCAGATAGAGGTCAGGTATCTTCTTGATGGCATCCTCGAGCGGACGGGTAACCGTTATCATCATTTTATCGACCGGCTGTTCCCCGTTATCGGCTATTACCTTGAGCTTGGGAAAGGTAATTTCGGGGAAAAGCGAAACCGGTACCTGGGAATAAAGAAAGAGCCCTGCCCCAATGACAAGTGCCAGGACAACGGATATCGGATTCTTTTGTGCCAGGTAGAAGTTCTTCATCTGGTCATCTTTCGATAGTGATCCGTGCCGTATCGGGAAGACCGTAATTGCCTGTCACCAGGATCCTGTCGCCCGGAAGAAGGATCGGCCAGCTGATCCCGACTTCATTCCCGTTGTCAAGTCCCTTGCTGACAGGCACCCTTACTGCCGTTGAATCGTTTATCACCTTCATGATCCAGAATTCCGTCTGGGTCTCATTCCCGAGAATTGCCTGTCTTGGGAGTACCTGCACATTCCGGACTATCCACCGGTCAAAGAGTGCGGATGCAATAAGGTTTTGAGGGAGACTGCGGCCGGTAAGCGGCTCAACAATATAGCTTACAGTCTGATCCTGGATATTCATTTCGGAAAGCCTCCTTTTTACCACCCCGTTTATCAGCGTGCTGTCGGGCAGCCTCAGAATGCAATCACCGTCTTTTTCAACAATCCCCTTCATTTCAAAAGGCACTTCGGTGATGAATACAAGACTTTTGCTGTCAGATACGACAGCCAGCTCATCACCTTCCTGGACAAAATCGCCAGCCTGATGAAGTATTGAACTTATGACTCCGTTCACCGGGGAGAATGATTTAATTATACCCTTGAAATTCAGAGATGAATCACCAGGTGAAATATTATGGAGTGCAGCTGCCTCCCTTGTCTTCAGCATAAAGAGGAGCGTTCCGGGCTTAACATTTCCGCCCAGGGCAATCGGGGCCGATTCGACCGTGCCGGAAACCGGCGACCTGACCGAGTGTTTGACCAGGTATGAGGAAACGGCCGTGAACGCTATCGTTTCTTTCAGATCCCTTGTCTGGGGCGTGACAACCGTCACAGGTGTTCTCGCCTTAATCCCGGTCAATTCCGCCTCCTTCCGGCCAGTGCATGAAAAAGCCAGGAGGAATACAGCAATTAATTCAATGAACCGGCCGGGATTATGGATTCCTTTCACAGACATTGTTTTATTTTTATTTCGAAAGAAGGTAATTCATCTCGTTGATAATACCCATCATTGCTATGTCGCCGAGGGTGATGCTGTGGTTTATGCTTCTGTGGCTTTTCAGAGCATTAAGGTAGTCAGTCATCCTGACAATCCCTGCTTCAAGCTCTGATTTAAGGGATTTTACCAGCTGCCCTGACAGCTCCAGCTGCCTGTTCAGCCGGTCCCTGACATCCCGGAGCCCTTCAAGCTCGCCTTTCAGCCTTAGGTATTGCTGATCATATTGTCTCCTGGAATTCAGGACATAGAACAACCTGGTGTTTTCCCTGAAGGAGAGCCTCTTCTCCTCGAGCTCCTTCTGCTTTCCGTCGAAGATCGGAAAGTTCAATGATATCCCGGCGCTGGCACCTGCGTGCCTGTAAAAGTTCCATGGATTGCTTGTCAGGATCCCTGCATCGGCAAACCAGGTGACTGATGGTTTGTAACGGAGCCGGAGTGCATCCTTCTCATTAACGATCCTCAGACTGTCGACCAGGTAGGGCTGGAGCAGAAGGGATCCCGAATTCGCTGAGGGTCCGATCAGCCTGATCCCGGGCCTGGCGAGGACCACTGATGCGGTATCGACAAGCCCGCATGCTTCATTCAGGAACCTTACATCCTTTTCATATTCATTCCCGAGCTGCCTGACGAGGATCTCCTGGCCGTCAGTCTCAACCTGCAGCGCAAGGAGATCGGACTGACTGTATACCCCTTCCTTTACAAGCCTTTCAACCAGAAGGTTCTCCTGTGCCATCAGGTCGAGGAATGACCTGTTGAATGACAGGTCGGTGTAAACGGAGAATGCTGTGATATAAAGATCAGTAATGGTTCTTTTCAGCTCCGCGGCACCCAGCTTCGAATCCACACCAAGCCCGATCCTCTGGATGCTTATTGAACTCAGCTGGTTATTGACTGACCTCCTGTTTAAAATACTTTGTGAGACATATCCGACAGCCTGGTAATTACCCCCGTCGGTTATCACTTCATCATAACCCAGGTGATCGTTGTAAGGGGAATAGAGCAGCTGGGATTTCCATTCAACCTGCGGTTTCCTCCGTGCCATAACAACCAGGCTGTCTATCGCAGCGGAGCTTACCCGGTTCTGAAGATCGTGGAGGAGAGGACTGTTATGCAGGCCCTGCTCCAGGTAGAAATCAAGATCCTTTACCTGGGCAAAACCGCAAAAGCATGGTAACGAGAAAAGAATAACAGCAAAAAATATCCTGTGCCTGCCGGTCATAGTATTTTTTGCAAAACTGCCGTTTCGTAGGCAATATTGCTACGCCAAGTTAAGGGAAATTTTATTCTCCCTGATATCGGGGCGCTATTAACTTGCCAATCGTCCGAAGAATTTAACCCTCTTCCCAGCTCACGCTGTTGTGAGGCAGGACTTCCCCCAGGCGGGGTTATGCCGGATCCTTTATATTGCCGAGCCGCCCCTCTCCCCAGTCCTGATCCTTATGCACTCTTCAAGGGGGGTGATGAAGATCTTTCCGTCGCCCACATTCCCTTCTTCCCCCTCGGTGGTCCTTGCCGATTTCAGTATTGCATCTACTGTGATGTCAACAAAAGCTTCATTGACAGCAATTTCAATCTTGATCTTGGGGATCAGGTCGGGGACTATCCTTTGCCCCCTGTACATCTCTTCAATTCTCTGCTGTCCGTGACCAGAAACACGGCTTACGGTTATCCTTGTTATCTCGGCGGTAATTAGGGCTTCCCTGACTTTATCGAGCTGTACCTCCCTGATTATTGCGGTTATGAGTTTCATTTTGCTAGCTTGAATTGGTGATTAACTCGGATTCAGCATTCCATAGCCCCTCTCCCCGTGATAAGCCCTGTCAAGGCCCGCCATTTCGTCATCTTCCGTTGATTTGAACTTCATCATTTTATTGAGGAAATATATGATCCCAAGGGTCATTACGGCGGCATATGCTATTGCGATGGTCACTGCCAGCGCCTGTACACCCAGCTGGTTAAGTATGGTCCAGTGTCCTCCGGCTGCACTCCTTGCGTCCGCCATCCATTGTGAACGGATGAAGAAAGTAAGGAAGATTGCACCTATGATTCCTCCTGTACCATGGATCCCGAACGCATCCAGGCTGTCGTCATATCTGAATCTGTTCTTGAGCTGTATCGATGCGTAGCAGCCAAGGGAAGCGAGCAGTCCGAGCACCATTGCCCCGTAGGGCTGTACAACCCCGGCAGCAGGCGTGACGGCTACCAGTCCCGCAAGTATCCCGGAAGCAAAGCCGAGTGCGGTGGCTTTACCCTGATGGAACGATTCAATGAGTATCCATGACAGGGCCCCGGAGGCTGCGGCAACCTGTGTTGCGGTAAGGGCCTGTGCCGTACTCAGCCCGCTCGAGACGCTGCTGCCCGCATTGAACCCGAACCAGCCAACCCACAATAAACCGGCTCCAAGCATTGTAATTACCAGGTTGTTCGGGCGGATCACCTGGTAGGGGTATCCTCTCCGCGAACCAAGGTAGAGCGCGGCAACCAGGCCGCTAATGCCTGCAGAAATATGCACTACCGTCCCTCCTGCAAAATCGATAGCTCCCTTTGCTCCAAGGTTGTAAAGGAATCCGTCGGATGCCCAAACCCAGTGGCAAAGCGGGTTATAAACCAGCAGGCTCCAGAGCGCAATAAAAATACAGTATGCCTTGAAGGATACCCTTTCTGCAAAAGCCCCGGCGATCAGCGCGGGGGTGATGATTGCAAATTTGCCCTGGAACATTGAAAAGACATACTCGGGCACATGCGAATCCATTATGTTCGAATCTATTCCCTTCAGAAAGAAAAAGTCGTTGCTCCAACCGCACCATCCTCCCATGACATTCTTTCCAAAGCACATGCTGTACCCTGCAATTACCCACAGCACGCTTATTATTCCCATTGCCACGAAGCTGTGCATAATTGTCCCCAGAACATTCTTGCTCCTGACGAGCCCCCCGTAGAACATCGCCAGTCCGGGGATCATCAGCAGCACCAGTGCGGTTGAAGTAAGCATCCAGGCCGTGGCTCCCGAATCCACGGGAGTTCCGTCCGATGCAAACAATCCTGTGCTCCCGCAGGAAATAAGCAGAAGCGCTGCCAGGATCCTCTTCCAGTTTAGCTTGTTGACTATTTCTTTCATGCCAGAAAATGATTTCTTCCTGACAAACATATGCAAAATAAGGGGTAAATGAAAACATTTTCATATTTTTCCACGCATATACCCTATTTTTTTATGGGTTATTTGTGGTTTTTTATGTATTTTATGATATGTCCCCCTATTGCCTATAGGGGTCATTCACGGAATGAAGCTTTTTTGGTTTACTGGTTCACTGGTTCACTGGTTTGCACGATTGCTCCGACGCGTTGGTCGGGATCTGAGCTTCGCTTCGATATGATTGCAGATCTATTCGTACCTCAGTGCATCGATTGGGTTGAGGCCGGCGGCACGTCTTGCAGGGTACCAGCCGAAGAATACCCCGATGGCAAAGCAGACAACAAATGCCAGGACGACCGATTGCGAGGTGATGATCACGGGATTTTTGAGGATTGAACCGGCAATATCGGCAACAATCATTCCGAAGAGGACCCCGGTGGCTCCGCCAAGCAGGCTCAGCACCATCGATTCAACAAGGAACTGACGGAGAATATCCCTGCTCCTGCCCCCGATAGACATCCTCAGGCCGATCTCACGCGTGCGCTCCGTGACCGATACGAACATTATGTTCATTATTCCGATTCCGCCGACAAGGAGGGATATCCCGGCAATTGATCCCAGCAGGTAGGTCATTACGTCGGATATGGACGATACCGTTTGTATAAGCTCAGACTGCGACCTTATGCGAAAATCGTCATCTTCCCCTTTTTTTATCTTGTGAAGCCTCCGGAGAATATCCTGAACCTGGGAAATAGCTGCAGCGCTTTTTGACTCGCTAACGGCAGATCCGTAGATTGCGTTGACATAGTCGATTGTCTCCAACCTTCGCATGACCGAGGTATAGGGTGCCAGTATGATGTCATCCTGGTCCATGCCCATTGCGTTGTCGCCTTTAGGCTTCAGGACTCCAATCACCTGGAACGGCAGGTCGCGTATCCTGATTTCCGCCCCAACCGGGTCCTCGTTGGGCCCGAAGAGGTTTTGAACCACTGTCCGTCCAAGAAGGCAAACTTTCGCAAGACCTCTTATCTCACTGTCGGTGAACATTCTTCCATCGCTGATTTCAAGCTTTTTTATCGACAGGTATTCCCGGTTGATCCCATAAACAGTAGTTTGATCATTCATGTTCCCGAAGATCACTTGAACGCCCTGCCGCACCTCCGGGGAAACAGCCGAAAGATCGCTGGCTTCGTTCTTGAGGGCATCGATGTCGGAAAGCTTCAGCACCATTGAGGCAGAGTACCCCAGATTCACTCCTCCCCTCCTCTGGTAATTGGGCCAGATGATGATCATGTTTGTCCCCATAGCCGACATCTGGTCCCTGATCTTCTTTTTGGAACCCTGTCCGATGGAGAGCATGGCAATCACCGATCCGACACCAATAATGATCCCGAGCATTGTAAGGGCGGCCCTGAGCTTGTTCCTTACAAGTGCCCTTAACGCTACCCTTAAAAGATTTGAGTATCTCATCGCACTTCAATAATGTGCGACATTAACAATCAACCGCCCCTTTTCGTTCGGGAAATGAAGAAACGGATTACACTGGTTTAAATTTTTTCGGAGGTTCCCCCTCCCGACACATGGGGATAATTAAAGGATGAACGGCCTCCTGCCTTTTGCCGGCTGCTTCTGCTGCCTGGCTTTGGTGTCAACCATTCCGACGACAACTTTTTCACCCTGGGTCAGCCCCGACAGGATCTCAACATTTGTTCCGTTATCTATCCCGGTTCTCACGGGGATACGGTGGATCGACGTACTGTCCGTCTCGACCCAGACGAATTTCTGATCCTCTGAGGGTCTGTCCGGGCCCGCGGGCCCGCTTCCTGCCATTTTCTTTAGGTAAGCCTGGTCGGGCCTGAAGCGAGTTGCTTTTCCCGGAACAATAAGTGCATCGGGTTTATCCGCCACATAGATCGCAGCGCTTGCTGTCATCCCGGGCATCAGCTTCTTATCCGGATTTGGAGCCCTCAGGATAACGATGTAGGTAACGACGTTGTTTGTGGTTACTGGCTGGAGCCTCACCTGCGATACAACTGCATCAAATTTCAGGTCGGGGTAGGCATCAACGGTAAACTCCACTTTCTGGCCATTCCTAACCTTTCCGATATCGGCCTCATCGACACTGGTCTGGACCTCCATCTGGGTGAGGTCGTTCGCGATCGAAAAGAGCGTGGGCGTATTAAAGCTGGAGGCAACAGTCTGACCTTCCTCGACCGCCCTGTTCAGAACGACTCCGTCGATCGGGGAATAAATTGTGGCGTATGCCAGGTTAACCTTGGCCCTGTCGAGCGCCGACTGTGCGCTGCTCAGGGAAGCTTTGGAATTCTCAAAATTGTAAACAGCCTGGTCATAATCGGCCTGTGCGATGAGGTTCTTATCGTATAATGGCTTGAGCCTGTCGTAGGTCGACTTCTGATACTCGTACTGTGCCCTGGCCTGGTCGACCGCCGCCTGGCTCTGATCGACCTGGGCTAAAAGAGCCGTCTCATCGAGCCTTGCGAGCACCTGGCCCTTTTTTACCCTGTCGTTGAAATCGGCATAAATATGCTGAATGATTCCCGACACCTGTGTTCCCACATTGACTGTCGTAATAGCCTGAATTGTTCCCGTTGCCGTTACAACGCTGGTTATTCTCCCCTTTTCAACTGTAGTGGTCTCAAACCTGTATTCGGGCCCCTTTCTTTCAAAGAGGCTGAATGACAAAATGACAAGTGCTGTCAAGGCAAGAACGGAAATCAGTATAACGAAACTTCTCCTCATCATCTGAATCATGAATAGTCCAACGGTTTCAGCTCACAGGCTACGGCAGTCATTCACCGTGGGTTCACCAACCTAAAGACAATCATGAATCGGTAGTGTTCAAATCTTAAAACTTTTTAACTCACGATAATACACTTGCAGGTCCGGGCGGAGGATTGCCCTTCCGGTAGGTTAACGAAAACAGAAGGCAAGTGCGGGATATGGCGGGATGATCCCAGGCGAAATGAAACCGCGGAACGGGAAACAATGCCTACATAAGAAAGTTCTTATTGAGGAATTCCTGGAACTTATCCTTATACTGGTCGCTCACCGGGATGTAGGTTTTTCCGAAAACGATCCTGCTTCTTTCAACAGTGTCGATCCTTTCGAGGTTGACAATGAATGACCTGTGCACCCTGAGGAACTTTGACACCGGGAGCTTCGACTCAAGAAGCTTCATTGTTGTGAGCGACAGGACGGGTTTGGGAGAATTGACCGTGAACACCTTGACGTAGTCTTTCAATCCTTCAATATAAAGGATATCATTGAAATTGATCCTCTTTATCTTGTAATCCGACTTCAGGAAAAGGAAATCATTGTTGGCCTCCACCTGGTTCAGGGCTCCTTTTTCGAGCCTGATATGACGCTGGGCTTTCTGGACCGCCCTCAGGAACTCCTCGTAGCTGAAGGGTTTAAGCAGGTAATCCACCACGTCGAGCCTGAATCCTTCAAGAGCGTATTCCTCATAGGCTGTGGTGAAAATAACCTTTGTGCCGCCAGCAAGCGATCTCGTGAACTCGATCCCTGTCAGATCGGGCATCTGAATATCGACAAAGACCAGGTCGACTGGCTGATGCGACATAAATTCGACTGCATCAAGAGGATTATCGAATCCACCGGTGAGGGTGAGCCCGGGGGTCCTTTTAATGTATCCCGTCACCAGCTGAAGGGCAAGCGGTTCGTCGTCAATTGCAATAACCCTGATCATCACGAAAGCTCTATATCAAGAACCACTTCAAACACATTTTCCGCACGGCTGATCTTCAGTTCATGGGCCCCGGGGAACAACAGGTTCAGCCTTTTGCTGACATTCTCAAGCCCTATCCCGCTGTGGATCCTGCCATTTTCACCGACACCGTTTACAACACTGTTGCGGCAAGTGAATTTTATCTTCTTGTCATTTATTTCCATTCCGATCATTATGAATGAATTGCTCCTGTAGCTTATGCCATGCTTGAAAGCATTTTCAATAAATGGGATAAAAAGAAGAGGAGGGATTGTAATGTCCGTGTTTTCTTCAGGGAAGACGACCTCGAGACGGACCTTATCGCTCATCCTGAGCTTCATGAGATCAATATAGTTATTCATGAAATCGATCTCGTTACTCAGGGTCGTGTTCCCTTTCTCTGATTCATAAAGGAGGTACCGCATCAGCTTCGAAAGCTTAAGGATCGCTTTCTGGGAATCCTGCGGATTGATACCTGTGAGAGAATAGATATTATTAAGAGTATTGAAAAAGAAATGAGGGCTTATCTGATTTTTGAGAAATGCCAGCTCGGAGTTTAGCTTTTCCTTCTCCATCTCTTTCTGGGCCTTCTCGATCTCTCCCTGGCGTTCAAGGATCCTCAGTCCCAGTGAAAAGAACACAAGGAAAATTGAAGTGAAGGTGAAATTAAAAAGGTGCATCTCCCTGAACGGGGGGTGCATTGCCCTGAACGGTGGCTTTGCAGTCCCGTTTCCGGGCATCCCGGGCTGGGTCTGTCTGCGGAATTCTTCCCGCTGCCTTGCAACTTGTTCATTCTTCGTATTGTCGGGGGCATACCTGAAGACCATCTTGTTTGAAATGTCCGACACAAAATAGAATACCCCAATAAGCAGTACAACCGATACATAGTACCTGTACCTTTTGCTGCCGAAAAAGAATGCCGGGATGAGCGCCAGATAGTTAACGTAGAATATTATCCCTGTGATTATAGTATTGATGTAATAGAGCCAGATAAAGTCTTTTCCGACGTGCCACCGCCTGATTAAGTATAAAGGAAGACCCAGCAGTATCAACCAGGCAACAAAATGAAGAAGTATCTTGATGCTGTTCTCCCCAAGGAGTCTCTTTTTAATCCTGTTTTCCATCCTGTTTCACTTATTACAGCCCTGTTTTTTGTATCCGGGGCAGATCAGGCTTCCCCAAGATAGATAAAATCTGCAAATATCCTTCCTCTCTATTCGTATCTTAATGCATCGATCGGATTGAGGCCGGCAGCCTTCTTTGCAGGGTACCATCCGAAGAACACACCTATCATAAAGCAAACGGCGAATGCCAGGACAACTGATTGTGTGGAAACAATTGTAGGACTGCTCATCAGGGATCCGGCAATTTTTGCCACGGCAAACCCGAAAACTATGCCCAGTGCTCCTCCGAGGATACTGATCATCATTGATTCGACAAGGAACTGGCGAAGGATATCCTTCCCCCTGCCGCCTATCGACATCCTGAGGCCGATTTCGCGTGTCCTTTCCGTTACCGACACAAACATAATATTCATTATGCCGATACCGCCAACAAGGAGAGATATCCCTGCTATTGCACCGAGAAGATAGGTCATGACATCCGACACGGAAGAAACGGTCTGAATCAGCTCTGACTGTGACATGATCCTGAAGTCATTTTCAGCTGACTCCTTCAGTTTGTGGGACCTCCTGAGAATCTCGGTCACCTCCGACTGGGCAAGGGGACTTTTTTCCTCGCTTGCTGCGGAAATATAGATGGAATTGATGTAGTCAATATTCGCAAGCCGCGACTGCACTGTCGTGTACGGTGCCAGGATCAGGTCATCCTGGTCCTGGCCGAATCCGCTCTCACCCTTGGAAGCAAGGACACCAATAACAAGAAACGGGAGGTTCTTGATCCGGATGGACTGTCCTATCGGATCAGTATCGGCCCCGAAAAGATTGGTAACGACGGTCTGACCCAGGATACAGACTTTTGCCATACTCCGCAATTCAATATTGCTGAAGATCCTGCCGCTTTTCATCGACAGCTTCCTGATCCCAAGGTACTCTTCGGTCACCCCATAGACTGTCGTCTGGGTGTTCTGGTTGCCAAAGATAACCTGTCCGCTCGCCCTGATCTCCGGGGAAACCTCGCTGACTGCGGTAGCTTCGTTCTTTATCGCGACCACATCTGAATATTTAAGCACCTGGGAGACTGAGAATCCAAGGCTGACCCCGCCACGCCGCTGGAAATTGGGCATGACCATCAGCATATTGCTTCCCATGGATGACATCTGGTCCCGGATCTTCTTTTTGGATCCCTGCCCGATTGCGAGCATGGCGATAACTGAACCTACACCGATTATGATTCCCAGCATGGTCAGGATGGCTCTAAGCTTATTTCTGACAAGGGCCCTGACCGCTATTTTGAACAGATTCTTTAAATTCATTTTGTAGCTGATTATTAAACATCAAATTCTTCGATATTCTCAACCGGAAGCGTTTTAAGGATATCCCGGGCAAACTGCCTGTCAGTCACCATGTTCTCGCGCAGGATCTTCCCATCCTTGAATATTACATTTCGGGTTGCAAACCTGGCAATATCCGATTCGTGGGTAACGTAGATAATTGTCCTGCCCTTTTCGTTCAGGTCCTGGAAAAGTTCCATTATCTCAAATGAGGTCCGGGTATCCAGGTTACCTGTCGGTTCATCGGCAAGGATCAGCACAGGATCATTCACGAGTGAGCGGGCAATTGCCACCCTCTGCTGCTGGCCTCCCGAAAGCTGGTTAGGCATGTGGTCCCTCCGGTCTGCCAGGCCTACGGCTTCGAGCGCGTTTATGGCGCGCTCTTTCCGTTCCTTTGACCTGATCTTTGAATTGTAAAACAACGGGAGCTCGACATTTTCCAGTGCCGTTGTTCTTGGCAGAAGGTTATAGGCCTGGAAAACGAACCCAAGCTTCTGGTTCCTTAACCGGGCGAGCTCATCCTTGTCGAGTGTTTTGACATCAACATTATCAAGCCAGTAATCGCCATCTGAAGGTTTGTCGAGGCATCCGAGGATATTGAGCATCGTGGATTTACCTGATCCGCTGGCTCCCATAATAGCCACATATTCGCCCGTTTCGATCTTCAGGTCAATACCTCTCAGGGCGTGTATTGTAACCTCACCCACATGGTAGTCTTTCCTGAGATTCCTGATTTCAATAATTTTATTCGCCATGACGTTTAATTTTGAGTAGATTGGCGCCTCACCGACTAGAACGGAAAGGGTCCGCGGGGCCTTGAACTGTTCGATGTCCCGGACGCTGTGGAGGAGGATTTATCTCCGGACATGGAAACAACGACATCCTGTCCTTCCCGAAGTCCTGAAAGTATCTCTACATTGGTGCCGTTATCTATTCCAATGGTTATCCTTGCAGGATGAACCCGTCCATTTTCTTCTTTGACCCACACCATTTTTTCATTGGCGGCCAGGGATCCTCTCTGGCCGAACCCAGTCATGGAAGCCTGTTGGTATCCAGCTCCGCCTGAGGCAGCAGATCCTGAAGCGGATGCTCCTGCAGGCATGCCCGATGGTGGTGCCGTTGCACCCCGCTCCCTGTTTCCAGAAGCCCTCATCTTTTTCATCTCTGCCCTCATTGTCTGAAGGTAAGCAGTTGAAGGCGTGAATCGCATGGCTTTTCCGCTAAGGATAAGTGTGCTGTCTTTCTCCTCAACAAATATTGTGGCACTGGCTGTCATCCCAGGCATTAACTTCTTTTCAGGATTTGGTGCGCTCAGTATAACCGTATAGGTGACAACATTATTTGTTGTTGTGGGCTGCAACCTTACCTGCGACACTGAACCCTTGAATTTAAGGTCAGGATAAGCATCAACTGTGAATTCAACTCTCTGGTCGTTCTTAACTTTCCCGATATCAGCCTCATCCACGCTGGTTTGTACCTGCATCTGGGTAAGATCATTAGCGATCGAGAACAGGGTAGGTGTGCTGAAGCTCGCAGCAACTGTCTGCCCCAGTTCAATTGCCCTGTTAAGCACCACACCATCGATCGGTGAATAAATTGTAGCGTATCCGATGTTTACCTTGGCCCTGTCGAGAGCTGATTTTGCATTGCTTAACGAAGCTACCGCATTTTTGTAATTGAACTCTGCCTGATCATAATCGGCCTGGGCAATGAGGTTCTTGTCATAAAGACCCTTTAGCCTGTCGTATGTTGCCTTCTGGTAGTTAAGCTGTGCCTGGGCCTGGTCAACCTGCGACCTGCTTTGATCGAGCTGAGCCCTTAATGCCGTTGTATCAAGCTTGGCCAGGACCTGACCCTTTTTGACCACATCATTAAAATCGACATATATCTTGTCGATCAGTCCCGAGACCTGCGTACCAACGCTGATAGTCTTGATTGCCTGGATAGTCCCGGTGGCAGTTACAGTATTGGTAATTGAACCTTTCTCAACTTTGACGGTATCAAATTTGTACTCAACCTTTTTCTCCCTGAAAAACCTGAGTGACAGAAGCGCTGCTGCTGCTACTACTATTACGATACCAACGATAATCAAAATTCTCTTTTTCATTTGTTTATGTAGTTGTTTAATTTTTCCGGTGTTGCTGATAAATTTTACAGAGTCAATGGTATTCCAAGATAAAAGTCAAGGATCTTATAGCTGAATATAAGATTGAATTTAGCCTGCAGGAGATCGCTTTCGGCGACAATCAGGCTTGTTTTCGAGACAAGGTAGTCGGTAGAGTTGATGAGCCCTTGCCTGAACTTTTCATCTGACAAGGCAGATGATTCCTGCGTCGCCTGATAGTTCTCAACGCTTGCTTCATATCTTGCCTGGGCGGAAGTTACATCCTGGCATGACTGTTCAATGCTTTTTCTGAGGTCGTTCCTTGTGTTTATCTCGTTCAGTTCAGCACTCTGGTAGTTGATCCTTGCAAAGTCGACATTGGTTTTGATCTGCCTTCGCTGGTAGATCGGGATTGAAAGGGAGAGTCCTGCCGAAGGAGCGATGCTGTTACCCAATTGTGAAAAGTAAGCTTTTGAAGTCCTGCTGGAATACCCCGACAACAACCCGGCATCTGCCGAAAGAACAGGGAAATATCCGGACTTTGCGATATTTTCACCAAGTGCCGCTATCTGCTTGTTGACTTCGGCATTCTTGATCTGTGGCTTGATGCCAAGGGCAGTTTCAAACACAGTCTTTACATCCGGCCTCCGGTTCTGGTTTATGAAACTCTCGAGGTTCGGGTGAGCAATTTTAAAGTTATCCTGTACCGGAAGTTCCATCAGCTGTTCAAGGTTCACCTTTGCAATAGCCAGGGAGCTTTCAGCCGTTGCCAGCGTCAGCTTCTCACTGGCCATCTGTGACTTCACCTGGGCATAATCGGCCTGGGAAATTACCTGCCTGAGGAGCCTTTCGTGCGCCAGGTCAAGCTGGCTCTGGGTTGATTCAATCTGCTTCTGGGAGTTTTTCACCTGTTCTTCCGCATACAGGACCTGGAGATATGCATTCAGGATACTGAGGCTGATAGCTTCCTTTGTGGTTGCCAGGGAATACTGGCCGGATTCGATATTGAGCTCCGATTGCCTGATCTGATTTGTAATCCTGGAACCATTGAAAAGAGTAACCCCTGAATTAAGCGAGTAGCTGTTACCGTTCGAGCCCGAAAGACCAGATCCTCCGGAAGCAGCATTGTTTACCCAGTTGAAATTCTGATTTACCGATGCATTCAGTGAAGGAAATCTTGAAGCCTTTGCCTGTTCCGAAGAGATCATGTTCTGCTGGTTTGTCAGCTCACTCTGGCGTACCTGGATGTTTTTACTCAAAGCATAGTCGATACATTTTTCGAGGGTCCATGAACTGTCAGCCTGTGCCATAATTTCAGCCGAAGAACAGAACATTAAAGCACTTAGTATCAAAATAGCCTGTTTCATATATTTTAAACTTTTGATGCAAAAATAGATGACCATGTACCTGACAAAAAGTTTTATAGAAGTACTTAAAGTATTTACCGACGGAAGGGGAGATTTCCCGGATAATCGGGAATCCTGCAGAAAGAGGTTTAAGGCTAAGGGCATCAGGCTCCAGGTCTCCGGGTAAGCAATTCGGGGGTGTGAAAGCTTTATTGCACAGATTATCTGTTCGATGGTTAGCAGGGATTTGCGGGCTTTCAAGGCAAAGAGAGACTACTTTTTAGCCTGTTTGAAGTGAATGATCTTTCTCAGGGTGACCGAGAAATCCCTTAGTTCCTTAATCTTTGAGACAGCGACTGAATGTCCTTTCGGGGTAAGGGCGTAGTGTATTCTCAATTGACGGGTAGTTATATCGGCAGCAGTAACGACCAGTTTCTCCCTTTTGAGCTTATGGAGAAGAAGGTACAGAGACGAGCGGTGCGGCTTTATGAGTCCTCCGGAAGCTGTCTCTATTCTTTTTGCAATCGCATATCCATGCTGAGGGCCATCTTCTTCGATCACAATCAGGGCAAGAGATCTGAGTAAGCCTTTGGGGGATTCAGTTGAGGTCATGGTGTCGGAAATTTCAATAAACATATGAAAGCCCGGGGCCAAACTGGATCAATTGAAATAGAATCTGAGGTATTCTGGTGAAAAATTAGGGGCAATTATCCCTAGGGGCAATTATACCTAGGGGCAATTATCCTTAGGGGCATTTATCCCTA
>DCFQ01000079.1 GCA_002319915.1 Bacteroidales bacterium UBA1800
CCTTACCATGCAGGTCTACCCGGATGTCGGGAAGATCAGGAGTGGCCTTGAAGACGCCTTCAGGCATTACCTCTATTATTTCCCCTCTAAAAATATCCCTTCGGTCTATACATGCATCACGGGGTTCAACAACAGCATCATTACGGCGGATTCCGTCCTCGGGATCGGGCTCGACCGGTACCTTGGAAAGGATTGCAAGTATTACCCTGCTCTGGAGATCTATAATTACATGGCGGCAAAAATGACGCCCGATTATATCGTGCCTGATTGCATGTACGCATGGGGGACATCGGAATGGAACTTCAGTGCGATGAGATACCAGCCGGAAAACGTTCTTGCACAGATCATTCACGAAGGCAAGCTGAAGTATTTCGAAAAATGCATGCTGCCCGGGATCGCTGACGGCATAATATTCGGGTTCAGCGAACCCCAGATGAAGTTCTGCAGGAACAATGAAGGAACGATGTGGCAGTATCTTGTTGAAAATGATCTCCTTTTCAAGACCGACCAGCTCCTGATCAGGAAGCTGACAGGGGAGGCCCCGTTTACCAGTTTCTTTACAAATGAGTCACCGGGAAAAGCCGCCGTCTGGACCGGCTTCAGGATCGTGGAGTCGTACATGAGGAAGAATCCGTCTGTCACGCTCAGTGAGCTGATGGGCAACACGGACGTCCAGTCAATCCTCGAAAAGGCGAAATACAACCCACAATAAAAAAAGGGCCCGCGGGCCCCTTTTTTAATTCTTCAGTTTTGAATGCTATTCAGCAGGATGAATTGCCTCGACAGGGCAAACGTCAGAGCAGGCGCCGCAATCGGTGCAAACATCAGGATCAATCTTGTAGATATCACCTTCAGATATTGCTTCTACCGGACATTCATCAATGCATGTTCCGCAAGCTGTGCAATCTTCGTTAATTTTGTAAGCCATTTCTGTTATTTTTGGTTAATTGTTTACTTTATTGCTGCAAAAGTATCTTTATTTTTTTAAATGGGGAAGGATTTTTGTCTTAAACCGACCTTAATCGTAAAATTTACCCCCCTGTTTTTTCCAGAAAATTATACAGCAGCCAGCAAAGATTGCAGGCAGCTGATTCAAGACCATTTTCATCAATATCAAAATCCGATGTATGGAGCTTTCTCATCCCGGCGCCTTTCTCCCTGATCCCGAACCTGAAATAGAGGGACGGTGCCAGTGCCGAATAAAATGAGAAATCGTCCGAGCTCATCCTCGTTTCAGAGTAAATTTCAACGTTTTCGCTACCAAGGAAATCACGGCTGAGTGCGATTGCCTGTTCGGTGAGCTTCTCATCATTGACCAATACCGGGTATCCTTCTGCTATTCTCACATTGATTGTCACACCAAATTCAAGGGCCGTTTCAGCACAAACCGACCTGATGACTCCGAGGGCTTCGCTCCTCCACTTCTCATCGAAGGTTCTGAAGGTGCCGGCGATCTCTACTTTTGCCGGAATCACATTTGTGGCCCCCTCCCCGGAGATCCTTCCGATTCCAAGTACCGTAGGGATGCCATTCTCCTTTTGCTTACCGGCAATTGTTTCCTTCAGCCCTATTACCAGCTTTGAAGCAATGAATATCTGGTCGGTTGTAAGACCGGGCAGGGCAGCATGGCCCCCTTTGCCGCAGACATCAATATAAATCTCATCGCACGAAGCCATGTAGGTGCCTGACTTGTAACCGACCCTGCCAGATTCCAGCTCAGGCAGGGCATGCTGGGCGATCACCAGATCTGGCTTCAGCGAATCGAAGACTCCTGTTTCGATAAGAAGCCTTGCACCGCCGGGCGATTTTTCTTCTCCGGGCTGGAAGACCAGGAGGATTGTCCCGCTGAAACTGCTCTTAAGGTCCGACATTATCCTGGCGGCACCAAGAAGCATCGCCAGGTTAGCATCATGGCTGCACGCATGCATTATACCGTTGCTGAGGCTTTTATAAGGCACTTCGTTTGTCTCAGTGATGGGCAGGGCATCCATTTCAGCCCTTGCCGCCACGACCCTGCCGACTGTACCTTTTGTTCCGTCGATCCTGGCGATAATCCCCGTGCCGGCAATCCCTGCCTTGCACATGATACCGTTCTTTCGCAGGTAGCTCTCGATGAATGAGGCCGTCATGGTCTCCCGGAAGGATAACTCGGGATGGGAATGAAAATGCCGGCGAAGGCTTATTATTTCATCCTTAAACAAAGCGGATTTTTCGAGGATTGATTCCCTGATCCCGGGCATGTCACCTATGGTTTTAATTTGTCAGAAGTCTAGGCTGAATGAGAGATAGAAGATCCTTGGCAGGATATAGGAATTTTCAATGCCCCATGCCCAGTCGGCCCTTATGAAGTAACCGAGAAGCTGTGCCCGGAGCCCTGCACCGAATCCTTTCACGATCGGTTTCCGGTTCGATTCAAGGGTGACTTTCACCGGCCCGTTTGTATAGACCTCATTGTCATAGGCATTTTCACCTGACCATGGACTTTTTCCGCTCCAGGCTGTTCCGATGTCGCCGAACCCGACTATCTGCAGGCTGTTAAGGAAGTTGGAACGGAGAGGATGTCCTGCAATATACCTTACAAACGGCCACCTGATCTCACTGTTAATCAATGCAAAGCTGGTCCCGTTGCGGATATTCTGCCTGAATCCCCGCATATCGGTGGCCAGGGCCTGGAATCCGTAATTGACTTTTGGATTTATAGGGATCGATTGATCGAACATGTTTGAGCTGTTAAAGAGATAGCCCATCCAGTTATCCACGCCCCCAAGGTAATACAGGAGCCTGGTCGGACCGAACGAAGTACTGGCGGCAAAGCGGTTGGCCCATATGAGCTCCCGGTGGATGGGAATATATTTCCTGAAATCGGCTCCGACCACGATCATGTCCGATTTCCTGGCATTCAGCTGCCTGTAATACTCTCCGAATAACTTAAATCGCGTACCGTAATAGATGTTTACCAGCCTTTTGCGCGTATTGTCAAAGATCACTTCCCCTTTGAGGCTACCCCAGTGCTTAGTTAAGTTACCGGCCTCGAGGCTCACCGCGTCGGTCGAGAGCGTCACAAGCCTGTCGTTCCTGTAGCTGATGGTCCCTTTCAGGGCAAGCACTGGGGTTATCGGCTTGGAATATGACAGGTAGACGTCGTGGGTGTACATTTTGAAAAGGACGCTTC
Organism: Bacteroidales bacterium UBA1800; assembly: GCA_002319915.1. Lineage (GTDB taxonomy): Bacteria > Bacteroidota > Bacteroidia > Bacteroidales > VadinHA17 > LD21. Next base: position 3,173 of record DCFQ01000079.1, read on the forward strand.
CGGAGTCACCTGTAGCGAAGAACGCCTGCCTGTGGAATACCAGCTGTTTATCGAATTTCCCCTTGAGGTTCTCGAAGCTAAGGAGATACTCGTTGCTGTCGAAATTGCCTGAGAACCTGAATCCTGCGGTCAGCCTGTAATCCTCCAGCAGATCAAGTATGCCGAACCTGGTAAGCATATTTATCCCCGGGTTGAAATACGGGGAACCGCCGTTGAAAACCTGGTAGGCGTTGTTCAGGAAGCTGAAATCTATCTGGTTTGCGATGTAATTGTTGTAGAAGGAGGTCTCATAGATCCTGACGATCGGCAGCCTTATCCTGTCTGTATCAAGATCCACATCCATATATTTCTTCCGCCACTGTTGCTCGAAATAATTCTGTTTTTCCTTCTCAAAAATATAGTGATTGATATCGATAGGCTCCTTTTTTACATAATACTCATAAAGGGGCTTAGTCATGGTATCCCTTCTTTTCTTCTCCTCAGCCAGGATCCATTTCCTGATCTGATCGATGCTGTCGGCTTTATGGTATCGCTTGTCCAGTTCTTTCCTGAAGCTGGTTTTGACTATATCCCCCTGTGCCACAGGGCCTGATTCTCCGGCACTTCCTTTCCTGAGATTGTATTTTCCTTTGGAGAATATAACCTCGCCTATCTGGTCGGAGGCATTGATCACCGAATGGTCGAGAATATTCCTGTCGTAGTTGGTGACCGGGGCCGACTTTATATAATAACTGTAATGGGTTGCGGTGTCGATAAAGCTGATAGTACTGTCAAACACGGCACTGTAACGGTTCAGGATCCCGTTGTTATCGCCGATATATGAAAGCCTGTTCCTTTCTGACGATACTGCCTGCGTCCTCGTAATATACCGGCCTTCGGAAAGCCTTGTCAGGGCCATATCCTTTTTTGCGATGTTATAGGTGAACAGATCGAACCGCGGGGAGATCTTTTCGAACTGGTCGCCCGTATTTGTGAGAGTATCGGCGAGCCTGTTGGAAGAGAATATTAATTCATCAGGATTATCCTTCACATACGACGGATTGAGGTCATCAGGAACATCATTGGTAATCTGTTCATTTGCGCCCGATGCGATGGTATGTATATAAATATCCGTCATTCCCTGCTTGACAGCAGAAAGGACCAGCCTTGAACCGTCGGGAGAATATGAACAATCGAGCACCTTGTCAAAATAAAGCATTTTCTTCCGCTGCAGCCGGTGCTGATCGGTAAGGTAAAAATAGATCACCATACCGTCTTTTTCCTCATTGATAAATGTAAGGATCCTTCCTCCGGGATGCCAGGCCATCACTGGGTAGGTATTGTCGACCTTCTGCTCGTACTTCGGTTCGATCCTGAATATTGCCTTCTGCTTGCCGGATTTCAGATCATACAGGAAGATCTTCTTCCTGCCCCAGACATTTGCGGCATATGCAAGGTATTTTCCGTCGGGGCTCACCTTCACCTGCTGGAAGATCTGGTACCTTTTTGATTTTCTTAACGTATTGCCGTCATTCCCGGGGAGGTTATTGTCCAAAGCATATTCCTCCTTATAATACTGCTTCCACTCCTTCATCAGGTCCTTGAGCTTTACGCCGAGGACATAAAGGAATCCGTCTTCAATGTTCTTGTAAACCTTTGTGAGATAAATGATATTGGGGATCAGTGCATCGCCGTATTTCTTCCCGATAAACCTCCAGAATGACTGCCCGGCATAGATTGCGTCGTCGTATTCGAGGTGAGTGATATTCCTGTACTTGTTTGATTGTATCCCGTCCTTTACCTTATTGTCGGCTTCGTAATCCCAGCCAAAAGCTACATAGTTTACAAGACCCTTGATATACCAGTCAGGCATGTTTATCACTGATGAGCTGGCAACGCGGTCCTTTACTTCGGCATTGTACAGGATCTCATTTATGAGGATCTCAGTGATCGACTGTGCTATCTGCTTCTCGAAAGCGATATGGTCACCTTCATAGTAAAGCATTACCTTGTTCTTAATTATCCTGTTGAAGCCGCCGGTGTTATAAGTGTCTTCGTCAAAAGTGACCAGCCCAATGTTCGATTGCCGGTACTCGTTGCTGCGGTTATAAATGACAAAAATCATCCGTTTTTCGAGCGAATAATCGAAAAAATCCTCTATTTCATCCAGCTTCTTTCTGGCATAGTTAGCGGTGAACTGTGCCAGCTCCCTTCCGTTCTCATTAAAATAGCAGTCGAATTCATCGAACCTGTAATATGACCAGTAATAGTTGAAGTACTGAACCCTGTTTTTGCCGAAGGGCATCTGATGACCATTATAGAACTGTCCTGCGGCACTGAGGGAGATCAGGCAGGTTAGTATCGTGATTATCAGTCTGTATGAATTTTTTCCCATCAGTTCTTTCAGCATACAGGACGGAATATAAATCCTCAAATATTATTCCAAATGAATAAGGACGGATAGCAAAACTAAGATATCTTTTATTAATTCAAGTACGAAAAACAAACTTTCTTATTTTTGTCAGGAGGATACCGGATTATCATTTGGTCTGATTTTTGTTCTTTAGAATACAACAAAACTCCATAGTAATCAGTTTTATATCCTGGTCTGTTTTTTTAGGAAAAATATTATTTAAAGAATATAGCAGAAGTTTCGTTAAAGTAAAATTGAAAGAATATGAAAAAACTGTTGTTTTTAATTCCAGTGTTTTTTTGTGGATCTGCCCTTCTGGCTCAGCCACTGATGAAAGTATCCTCAGCGGAGCACGACTTTGGAAAATTTAAGGAAGAGGCCGGAAAGCAGAAGTATGATTTTGTCGTAATGAACAGGGGAAACGAACCGCTCGTGATTCAGAATATTGTCGCTTCGTGCGGTTGCACCACCCCGGATTGGACCAAGGGCCCTATCCCTCCGAACGGAAGCGGAAAAATAACGGCAATTTACGATCCTGCCAACAGACCGGGCCCATTTAACAAAACCCTGACAGTGTATACCAATTCCAAGCCTGAAGTAACGGTGCTCGTGATCAAAGGTGAGGTGATCCCCCACGAAAAGACAATTGACGAGCTCTTTACATTTGCCGTCGGGCCGGTAAGGTTTGAGAGCAACCACCTTGCATTTACCAATGTGAAGAAGACGGAGCAAAAGATGAAAGTCATGCAGGTGATCAACACTTCAGATAAGCCTGCCAAAATTGAATTCGATAACGTTCCCCCTCATCTCACGCTGAAATCAAACCCTGAGACCCTCAAACCAGGCCAGAAAGGACTTATCGAGGGGACTTATGATGCCACCAAGAACAACAGCTGGGGAAATGTAAGTGATATGATCAAGCTTAAGATTAACGGAGAGCCGCAGCAGAATGTTTACTATTATGTTTCTGCAAACCTGGTCGAGGACTTCTCAGGGCTGACAAAGGAACAGCTTGAGAATGCCCCTGTTTTCAAGGTCGATTCAATGACGATCAATCTCGGGAAGATCCAGGGATCAACTGCCAACAACGTGGAGTTCAAGTTCACCAATGCAGGGAAGAGCGACCTTATCGTCAGGCATGTCCGTGCTTCGTGCGGGTGCACTGCCGTTCAGCAGGGGATACAGGGACAGCCCATCAAGCCGGGTGAAGCAAGTTCTATAAAAGCCACCTTCAACTCAGGAAGCTACAAGGGAAAAGTCACCAAGGCGATCTACGTCTATACCAATGATCCCAAGAATCCGGAGAGCGTACTTATGCTGAATGCCGACGTTGACCAGGATTCTCAGCCAAAGAACTGAAATTTATTTATCCAGATATAATGAAAGGGCGTCGGATCAATGGCGCCCTTTTTTTACTTTTGTAGTTAATTGACAAAGAAATGACCCGTAAGGACGAATCCGGCAAAACCCTGAAAGTGCAAAGCGGGGTCTCCCAGCCGCCAAGCGTGAATCCTGATATTGTCTCGAAACGGCTTAAAAGGCGGAAGAAAAAGTACACGGCTGAGGAGTATGTTTCAGGTATCCGATCGCGAAATATGGCAGTGCTCAGCCAGGCAATAACGCTTGTCGAGAGCAGGCTGCCGGAAGACTATGAGTTTGCCCAGGAGATCATCGAAATGTGCCTTCATTTGGGCACGCCATCCCTCAGGATCGGCATTACCGGGATCCCAGGGGCGGGGAAAAGCACCTTTATAGAGACTTTTGGGCTCTATGCAGCGGGCATGGGAAGACGGCTTGCAGTCCTTGCCATCGATCCCAGCAGCGGGCATACCAAAGGCAGCATTCTCGGGGATAAGACAAGGATGGAGAAGCTCAGCATCCATCCGAACGCCTATATAAGGCCTTCTCCCTCGGCCGGAACGCTCGGCGGTGTAGCCCGTAAAACAAGGGAGACCATAATCCTGTGCGAGGCTGCGGGATTTGACACCATCCTTGTTGAGACCGTCGGTGTGGGCCAGTCGGAAACGGCTGTAAGGACCATGGTCGATTATTTTCTACTGCTCATGGTCTCAGGCGCCGGCGACGAGCTCCAGGGGATTAAGAGGGGCATAATGGAGATGGCTGATTCCATCGTCGTGACAAAAGCCGACGGGGAGAACCGAAATGCTGCCGAAACGACAAGAAGTCTTTTTCAGAATGCGATCAACCTGTTTCCGCTGCCGCAGTCAGGCTGGCGCCCGAAAGTAGCAACATGTTCGGCATTGAATAATGAAGGTATCAGGGAACTCTGGGATGATGTGAACGGTTTTGCCGAATTCACCAGGAGCACGGGCTTTTTCGAAAAGTTCCGGAAACAGCAGGCAGTGGTCCGAATGCACGATACAATATCGGAGTATCTCCGCAACTCATTCTATAAGGACAGGAAGGTTGCAGCCCTTATACCCGCAGTCGAAAAGCTTCTTTATGAAGGTTCCATTACATCATATAAGGCAGCGCTGATGCTGCTTGAGAAATATCATGAAAAGGGAGCTTAATAAACAATAATTCATATCTTTGACGGATTTTTGCTGTGTGTAATGAATTTAAAAACAAATAATCCTTAAATAAATGAAAAAGCTGATTTACCTGATTCTTGTCCCGGCTGTTCTGGCCGGCTGTTCAACAAAGCCTCACTATGTCGTTAACGGCAGGATCAACGGAGCCGACAGCGTCACATTCCTCCTGCAGAAAAGCGATGGGGGAAAGCTCGTGACACTCGACTCGGCCGTGGCAAACAAAGGTTCCTTCAGGATGCAGGGCGGTCCGGTCAAGTATCCCGAGATGGTCATGCTCACCGCTAAGAATTCAAGGATGAGGACAAGGTTCTATCTCGAAAACTCCGATATTACGATTACCGGCAAGCTTGATTCGCTGTTCAATGCAAAGATCACCGGCTCTGCCACACAGGACCAGTACCAGGAATTCGTCGACTCGAATAAGCCTCTTACTGAGAAATATGCAAAGCTGTATGCCGATTACCAGCTTGCAAGCCAGTCAAATGATACTGCCAAAGTCGCCAGGATCGAAAAACAGGCTGATTCAATCCAGAATGAGATGACCAGCCTTCAGAAAGTATTCATTAAGAACAACCCGAAGTCTTTTGTTGTGCCATCCCTGCTGTCAGGATTAAGCTATCAGCTCGAGGCTGATGAGATTGAAGGCCTCATAAATGCCCTTGACACCTCCGTCGCTAATACCCAGACAGTACGCGACCTGAAGGAAAGGGTTTCAAAAATGAAAGCCGTTTCCGTGGGACAGAAGGCTCCTGATTTCACGCTGAATGATCCTGAAGGCAAACCCGTATCACTTTCATCAAAGATCGGATCGAAGCTGTTGCTCATTGATTTCTGGGCAGGCTGGTGCGGGCCGTGCCGCAGGGAAAACCCCAATGTGGTAAAGGTTTATAACGAATATCACAAGAAGGGATTCGATATAATCGGTGTTTCACTTGACCAGACCCGGGACGAATGGGTGAAGGCCATAGCCGATGACAAGCTTGACTGGACCCAGGTTTCCGACCTGCAGTACTGGAACAGCGCCGCTGCAAAGCTGTATGCAGTAAGTGCAATACCGGCCAATTTTCTTCTCGATCAGAGCGGAACGATCATTGGCAGGAACCTGCGTGGCGATGACCTCACAAACAAGGTAAAAGAAGTGCTGGGGAAATAGGAAAAACTGACACAGAATACTCTTGCCCCCCAACCTCCCTGAAGGATAGCCCCCTTCAGGGGGGTGGGGGTTATATTTTCCTGCTTAACAATATCAATCTCCTTTATGGAAATCCTCTCCGGGTTTTGATTCCTCGAGTATAAACCCGGTACCCCTTACGGTCCGAATGTCTATGCAGCTGTCCTCGGATACGTATTTCCTTAGCCTGCTTATGAATACATCCATGCTTCTTCCCAGGAAGTAATCATCCTCTCCCCAGATCTCTGTAAGGATATCCTCCCTCGCCAGTATTTTGTTCTTGTTGATTATGAAATATTTTAGCAGCTGGGCTTCCTTAATGGTCAGCTTTTCCCTCGTGGATCCGCAGACAAGTTCAAGGGTATTGAACTTGAGGAGGGTGTTTGAGATCCTGTACTCATCGTTGACTGACGAGTAGACTCTTCTGAGTATATTATTGATCCTCAGGATAAGGACCTCCGGATCGAAGGGCTTTGTAATATAATCGTCGGCACCTATCATTAGTCCCCTTACAATATCTTCCTTCAGACTCTTGGCAGTAAGGAAGATAACGGGCATGTCGGAAGCCGCCTCCTTGATCTTTTCTGCCAGGGAAAACCCATCCATTTCGGGCATCATTACGTCGAGCACACAAATATCCGGCTTCGACTGGCTGAACCTTTCCCAGGCTTCCTTGCCGTCGCGGGCCAGAATGACGTCGAAACCGCTGATGGATATGTACTGGGCAAGGATGTTCCCGAAATCCCTGTCGTCTTCGGCTAAAAGTACTTTCATGGCCTTCAGATTAATACGGTATTGATACTGTAAATATACTTCCTTTTCCCGGTTTACTGCTTACTGTCACATCTCCGCCGTGAGCCTCAGCTATCTTCCTGACATAGTAGAGGCCAAGCCCCAGTCCTTTATATTTATGGATATTCCCGGTGGAAGCCCTGTAGAATTTGTCAAAAACATGTTTCTGATCATTCTTGCTTATGCCGATCCCGTTGTCGGCAACGCTGATGAACACTGTATTGTCCTGCGCAAATCCTTCGATATTGATCTCCGGTTCCCTGTCGGAATATTTAACCGCATTCGAAAGCAGGTTATTCATGAGGGTTGTAAAGTAGACCGGGTCCAAATCGACGCTTTCGCCGTTGAAGGAGTATTTTTCCCTGAGGGTGGCACAATTGCCGCAGCCCGTTCTGAAACTGGTCACGATATCATTCATTATTTCCTCTATCTGCACCTTTTTCTTATCCAGCTCAAACTGTGTCCTTTCCCACATGCTGATCTCCAGGATCATGTTTATCAGCTGGTTAAGATGAACGCTCTGTTTCCCGATCAGTTTCGCGGTCTCGAGTACCTTCTCCTCATTGCTCCTGATCTGGGCCATCTCGAGAGTCCTTCCTGCCACCGTGATTGTGGAAAGCGGGGTCTTAAGCTCATGGGTCATATTGTTGATGAAGTCGGTTTTGAGATTTGACAGCCGCTTCTCTTCCATCAGGTTCCTGTAGGTTATTATGAACAGCAGCACGACCACCAGGATGCTGAAGAGGCTGAGCGACAAATAGGCGGCTGATTCCTTAAGGATCACGCTTTTCTTATCAGAAAAATCGATAAGGAAAGCAAAATCAAGCCTGTAGTTATTGTCCTCCGAGCGCGTTGCCAGGACCAGTATTTCAGGGGAAGGACGGCGCTTTGCAATCCTTGTGCGCGGTTGGGTTGTATCAGGTCTTACGGGACGCCGGCTTGCAAACTCCTCATTTACATAAACGGGAATCCTTTTATCGCCGTTTATCAGGCCGTAAAAATTAATGACCACCTTGTAATTGAAATTCCTGTCCACTCCCTGCCTGCCGAAATAGTCTGACAGGTATGGTGAAAGATCCTGTTCCTTGTTCAGCACTTTTTCCGTGAAGAAGAGGGCATCATCCTTAATCCTCTGGATCGCCGAATCGCTTTTGGCTTCGGTGATCTGTTTGACGGCACTTGCTGAGTATGCACTTATCAAAAGCCTTGCGGTATCGAAGCCGTCCGTGCCCCATTTGCGCGACATGCTTGCAAGGGCATCCTGGGAATAGAGCCTGTAACGCAGGTTGAACATTTCGTCCTTCTGTTTCCATACTCCTAATGTAATGATGACCTGGATTGTTAATAAAATAACAATGGAAATTATCCCCAGTGTCAGCACTGTATTTTTCCTGACCATTTCATAATTTTATCATCTCAAATTTATTCAATTTATCGACACCCGGGAAATGCACGCTTCAACATTAACCCTGCGTTAACCCGGCATTAACAAATTGTTGCTGATCGGGGCACTATCTTTGACTTAACAATTTTAAACAGGGTAGTCATGAAAAAAATCGGAACAACAGTATTGGCAATTTGTCTCACGGCATTCACTTTCGGTTTTCAGGCGGCACAGGCACAGGACGTGACAAAAGCGGACAGGGAAAGAGAGCTCAGGATGCAGGAGGAAATTGATGCTCAGAAGAAAGCTATTTTGGAGCAAAAGAAAGCAATGGATGAGCAGCAGAAAGAACAAATGCAGCTTCAGAAGAAGATCCAGGCGGAAATGGACCTGGCTAAAATTCAGATGGATGATTCCACCGGCCATCTTGACCGTTACTTCAGGAATTTCAATGAGAATTTTGAAATTCCGGACATTCATGTCGAGAATGACTTTCACATGGGGAAAGTGACGCCGTTCATTTACTGGAACCGGGGCGGTGATGGTGAGGGTACCTCGTGGGACTTTTCGAAGTCCATGAAGGAGAATTCATATTCGGGAGATTACAGCTTTGACGTGGAACCTGCTACCAAGTCGGTTGTGATGTCGGTAAACGGCGACTGCAAACAGGGTGAGATAAGGATCAAGATCACAATGCCCGGCGGGAAAACCTATTCTGACATTCTTATCGACGAATACGGGAACCTGAACTGGAGAAAGTCTTTCAATATTTCGGACCAGGAGAACAAGGACAAGACAGGAACCTGGAAATTTCACATAAGCGCCTCAAAGGCAACGGGATTTTTTAGGATATCACTGCAAACGTATTAGATCTTCCAAATAAACGATTCTGGTTTTTCATTCCTGAGCTGCCGGTGCAAGGCTGTTGATTGCCCCGGCAGCTCGATTTATTTTGTAACCCCGGCATTAACCTTATTCCGGGTTATATGTTATTTTTGTAGCCAGACTGAAAAAATCTCTGATGAAGAAGACAATCCTAATCCTCCTGATGGCAGCGGTAGCATCATGCGGCGGCACAGGGAAACAATCGGACAAGAAGATAATTTCAGTCAGCATCGGCCCGTTCAAATATTTTGTGAAGGGGATTGCCGATACCATCTTTGATGTCAACGTGATGGTGCCTCCAGGATCAAACCCGCATAATTATGAGCCTTACCCGGAGCAGATCCGGCAGTTGAGCAGGTCCGCTGCATATATCAGCGACGGATACCTGGGTTTCGAAATGACCTGGCTTGACAGGTTTTTCGGGGTAAACAAAAACATGAAGAAGCTTTCGCTCTCAGGATCGATCGACCCCATCGCCGCTGATCATCATGAAAGCGGCGGGCACGCCGAGGCCGCTGATCCGCATTACTGGGTGTCGCCTGCCTGTGCCTTCAGGATAGCCCTGTCTGTCAGGGATTTTCTCACGACCATCGATCCTGACCACAGGGAGCTGTTTGAAAAAAACTACGAGAATCTCCGCAGGCAGATTGCCGTAGCGGATTCCCTGGCCCGGGGGCTTTCTGCCGCGCACGGCAACAGGGAATTTATGATTTACCATCCAAATCTTGCATACCTTGCCCGCGATTACGGACTTAAGGAGATAACGGTCGAGTACGAAGGGAAAGAACCCTCACCGGCAAGGATGAAAGATCTTATCGATATTGCCAGGAAGGAGAATCTGAAGACCATATTGGTCCAGAAAGAATACGACACAAAGAATCCAAAGGCAATTGCCGATGAAACGGGGGCAAGGATAGTGATAATCGATCCTCTTTCGGAGGACTGGTTTGCTTCGGTTACAGGGATCATCGGTGCCCTGAAAGCCGGGTTTGAGGAGGGATCAAAATAAGCAGGTTATGGCAGAATGGCTTTTTGAAATGAAATCTTTGTCAGCCTCATATGGCCCGGCAACCGTGCTTGAAGACGTGGATCTGAAAGTGACTGAAAACGATTTCGTCGGTGTTATCGGGCCCAACGGCGGAGGCAAAACGACTCTCCTGCGGATCATCCTTGGGCTCATAAGGCCATCGGGCGGTGAGATCGTTTTCAATCAAAGGATACTGATGCCAACTACCATTGGCTACCTGCCGCAGATTTCGACCGGCGACAACAACTTCCCGGTGACGGTCAGGGATGTCGTCCTTTCAGGGCTGATGATGCACAAGGGTCTTATTACACGGATGAACCGGGAGGACATGAAAAGAGCCGACCTGGTAATCGAAGACCTCGGCCTCTCGGATTCTGGAAATGCCTCGCTGAATGAGCTTTCGGGCGGACAGATCCAGAGGGTCCTTCTCGGACGGGCAATTATCGGGGATCCGGTTTTGCTTCTCCTGGATGAGCCCGGCAATTTCGTCGACTCAAGCTTTGAGAACGATTTCTATGAAACGCTTAAGATCCTCAATAAGAGGATGGCTATCCTTATGGTCTCGCATGATGTCGGAACTATTTCAGCCCACGTGAAGTCATTTGCATGCGTCAACAGGAATCTCCATTACCACCCTTCGTCTGAGATCTCCAACGAGGAGCTTCTTGCCTACGGTTGCCCGATCCAGCTTATTGCGCACGGCGATATTCCACATACTGTATTAAAAGCTCATTGAATGGCAGACGTCAGCATTTTTCATTATGACTTTTTCATCAAGGGCCTTCTTGGTGCCATATTCGCCAGCATAACTGCCGGACTGGCAGGAACATACATTGTTTCAAAAAAAATGGTCTTCCTGAGCGGTGGGATAACACATGCATCATTCGGCGGACTAGGGATAGGTTATTTTGCAGGTATAAACCCGGTTATCGGGGCTGCAATCTTCAGCGTGCTTTCAGCCCTCGGGGTGGAATACCTTTCCGTAAACCAGAAAATAAGGGAAGATTCGGCTATCGGTATTCTATGGGCCTTCGGAATGGCTGTAGGGATAATATTCATTTACCTTACACCCGGTTATTCCCCCGATCTGATGGGGTACCTGTTCGGAAGCATGCTTACCGTCACAAGCACGGATATTATTGCCCTTGCCGTGATGTCGGCGGTGCTGATTGTCTATTTCACGGTATTTTACCGGACGATCCTGTATATTTCGTTCGATGAGGTTTTTGCCAGGACATATTCAAAATATGTGAATGTTTTCAAGTACATCACAACTTCACTTGTTGCTCTGACCATCGTATTGAATATCAGGATGGCGGGAGTGGTACTGGTGATATCCCTGCTTACAATTCCGCCTAACATTGCCGGCCTGTTTACCAAGAGCTACACGGGGATAGTGATCGGCTCGGTAGCGGCAGGATTTGCAGGAACCGCCACAGGTTATGCCGTTTCCTACAATGCAGGTATCCCGGTCGGTGCAACCATCATCTTTACGCTTGTGGTGATGTGGGTCATTCTCAAAGCTGCAAGGTGGCTCGCAGATAAGCTGAAATCAGGAAAATCAATCAACACTAAATACTGAACTGATATGGATTACGATCTCATTGTTATCGGAAGCGGACCAGGCGGATATGTGGCAGCAATTAGGGCTGCCCAGTTGAAAATGAAGGTAGCGGTCATCGAAAGGGCCGAAATTGGAGGTATATGCCTTAACTGGGGATGTATACCTACCAAATCGCTTCTGAAAAGCGCACAGGTATTTGAATACATGACCCACTCCACTGATTACGGGATCAGGATTGAAGGGTCTGCAAAGCCCGATTTCAGTGCAATTGTCGCGAGGAGCAGGAGCATTGCCGACGGAATGAGTAAGGGAGTGCAGTTCCTCTTCAGAAAGAACAAGATTGAGCATGTTAATGGTTTCGGCCGGCTTGCCGGGAATAACAGGGTCGAGGTAAAAACCGGTGACGGTGAGACAAAGGTCCTTTCTGCGACACACATCATCGTCGCAACCGGGGCAAGATCGAAAGAGCTTCCGAACCTGAAGCAGGACGGGGTGAAAATCATAGGATACCGTGAGGCAATGACTCTCCCGAAACTTCCGGCATCGATAGTCGTTGTCGGTTCCGGTGCTATCGGAAGCGAATTTGCATGCTTTTACCAGACCCTTGGCACTAGTGTGACCCTGGTGGAATTCCTTCCACGCATAGTTCCGAATGAGGATGAGGAGGTCTCGAAGCAGCTCGAGAGATCGTTCAAGAAGATGAAAATGAGAGTGCTCACCGGCTCGTCAGTGGAGTCGGCAGATGTTTCGGGCGATATTTGCAGGGTCAGGATAAAGACCCCAAAGGGAGAGGAGGTCACGGAGGCGGAAATGGTATTGTCGGCAGTCGGAGTCACCCCGAACACCGAAGGGATAGGCCTTGAAGAGTCAGGGGTTAAGGTTGAGAAAGGGAAGGTGATTGTCGATGAATTCTACAGGACGAACGTTCCGGGAATTTATGCTATCGGGGACATAGTCCATGGTCCGGCGCTCGCACATGTTGCATCTGCAGAGGGGATCGCATGTGTGGAAAAGATGGCCGGCCTGGATCCGGATCCCGTGGATTACAGGAATATCCCGGCGTGCACATATACCACGCCCGAGGTCGCCTCATGCGGCTATACCGAGAGCGCCGCAAAGGAGGCAGGATATGCGATCAGGGTCGGCAAGTTCCCGTTCACTGCATCGGGAAAGGCAAATGCTTCCGGTTCGAGGGAAGGATTTGTCAAGCTTATCTTTGATTCCGCCTATGGTGAACTTCTCGGGGCGCACATGATCGGGGCCAATGTTACGGAGCTTATTTCTGAAATCGTGGTTGCCAGGAAACTTGAAACAACGGGCCATGAGATCATGAGATCGATTCATCCCCATCCCACTATGTCAGAGGCAATTATGGAGGCGGCTGAGGATGCCTACGGGGAGTCGATCCACCTCTGATCACCTGATGACGCAACCTTTTTACTGGAAATTGCATCAATCTTTTCGGAAATTACTGGCATTTCAGACAATTATTATTAACTTTATTGGACCTAAAGTCCCTAAAGCTTGCCTGAAATAATAAATATTATTAAGGGTTGTCTGGCCGGTAACAGAAGAGATCAGGAGCTTCTGTACAGGAGACATGCTTCCAAACTCTACGGCGTGTGCCTTCAGTATTCCGGTAATGATGAGGAAGCAAGGGACATTCTCCAGGAAGGATTCATAAAGATTTTTGAAAACCTCATCCATTACAAAAATGAAGGTTCTTTTGAAGGATGGATGAGGAGGATAGTTGTCAATACCGCTCTTGAGAAGTTCCGGAGCAACCACAACCTATACAGGGTTGATGATATAGATAATATTCCGGAACCGGACGCAGATCCTGAAAACCAGGATTATGCAGGGCTTGAAGCGGTCGACCTTCTCGAGATCATAAGGGAATTGCCTCCCAAATACAGGATGGTGTTCAACCTCTTTGCAATTGAGGGCTATTCCCATAAGGAGATAAGTGATATGATTGGCATTTCGGAGGGGACATCAAAGTCCAACCTGTCAAGGGCAAGGATCATCCTCCAGAAAAAGGTCAGTATTTATACGGGGCTGAACAAAACGGTAGTAAATGTCTAATGGCGGGGCAAATATAGATCTTCTGTTCAGGAACGGGCTTAAAGATTTTGAAGTCCTTCCCCCTTCCGGGATTTGGGCCGGCATTCTGCCCGCGATCAGGAAGAAACAGAGGCCGTACCTTTTCCTCAGAGCCGCCGCCATTATTGTGGTGATCGTTTCAGTCAGCCTGCTTGCTTATAAATGGAGTTCCGATATTACCATAAGCCTCGGAAGCCAGGAACTTGCACTCGACAATATTAAGGCTCCGGCATCCCATGGCAGGGCAGTTACCAGGATTGCAAGGACAGGACCTGCAAAGCATTTGAAAGTCGCTGCTGAAACTGCCGGCAATACTTTGCCGTTTGCCGATGCAGCATTGAACACCTCTGAAAATCAGACGGGCGTTGCTGAAGGAAAAGCAACGCAAGGCGATCACCTTGTCCCGGACTGGCTGTTCAATGTCAGAAAGAGCTTTGAACAGGGACTGATCTTAGATAAAAAAACTTCTGCATCCCGACCGGGCAGCTTTAAGGACCTGAAGGAACTGCCATATGAGCAGGTAAAGGAGAAGACCGGGAGGTGGTCGGTCACGGCGCTCGTCTCTCCGACATATTATCTCCGGCCCGGGCTTGACAACAGTGCCATTTCACAGCAGATCAATTCATCGGAACAATCGAGGATCTCTTATTCAGGTGGTTTGTCATTTGCTTACAGAATCAGTAGAAAACTGAGCATACAGTCGGGTCTCTATTATTCCTCTATCGGGAATGAGATTGACGGGATCAGCTCTTTCAGCGGGTTCAGGGGATATGACTACACCAAGGGAGACCATAATTTCGAGGTCCTTACGTCGAACGGCCTGGTCTATACCAATAATTCTGATGTATTCCTCACCGACAGGACCGGTGACCGTGTCCGCACAATATACACCGTTGATGTATTTGACCCATCGAAGGCAAACCTGTCCTATGTCGATAATACCCTTTACCAGAATTTCAGCTATCTCGAGATGCCGATTTTCCTGAGATACAAGCTAGTCGACCGGGCTATCGACTTCAATGTGATAGGCGGATTGTCATATAACCTCCTGGTCAGCAATACTGTAAACGCACACGTTTCGGGAAACAGCTACGCAGTGGGGAAAACTGCGGGGCTGAATCCGTTCATGGTTACCAGCTCTCTCGGAATGGGAATGGAGTACAACTTATCCGACAAGATATCTCTTAACCTTGAGCCGACATTCCGCTATTACCTCAATCCGTTCAGCATGATCCAGGGGCCAAGGACCCATCCATATTCATTCGGGATTTTCTCAGGGATCTCTTACAAGTTCTGATAATTCCTCCTTCCTTTCACTCTCTGTTCCTGACGGGCATTTTCCAATATTTTAAGAGTGCATCCGTTCACTAATCATGTTCAAAATGATTACCTTTGCATTTTGTTTTTAAAAGGATGGTCAGCTATGCGGAGAAATGACAGGAAGCCGGCTTTTGCAGTTTTGATTTTCGTTGCTGTTATCACGGTTGCGGCACTGGTAAGCCAGGGATTCGGGATATTCGGGGCAAACAGGAATAGTAAGCTTTCAGGCGACTCCCTTGGCTACAACCGGTCATTTAAAATTCCGGGGAATATCACTTTTGCAGGGGAGAGGATGCCTCTGGAGAACTTTGACACCAGGGAAAGCCTCGAACGGGAATTGATAATAAGCGCGTACAGGCATTCCTCCACGATCATGATCATAAAGAGGGCGCACAGGTATCTGCCGGAAATAGAAAAGATCCTGCAGGAGAACAATATCCCGGACGATTTCAAATACCTGGCAGCCGCGGAAAGCGATTACAGTAATATGATATCGCCGGCCGGGGCGACCGGATTATGGCAGATCATTGCAGGTACAGGGAAGGAATCCGGAATGGAGATCAACAATGTTGTCGATGAAAGATATGATTTCGCTAAATCGACCCGGTTTGCCTGCGAGTATTTCCTGAAATCATATGATAAGTACCACAACTGGACCCTTGCTGCCGCATCATACAATGGCGGTAGGGCTGCACTTGAGGAACAGATGAGGATCCAGAAGGAGGACAATTACTACAATCTGTTGCTGGCTGATGAAACGGCCAGGTATATTTTCAGGGCGGTTGCATACAAGCTGATCATCAATGATCCCGCGGAATATGGATTTGACATCGATTCCGGCGACCTTTACCAGCCGCTAAGATACTACGAGGTTAAGGTAGATACCGCAATAAGCGATTTCTCGGATTTCGCCAAAAGCCATGGCACAAACTATAAGCTTCTCAAGTACCTTAATCCGTGGCTCAGGAAACCGTATTTCACTCCAAGGCCGGGCAAGGAGTATTTTATCAAGATACCATCCGAAGGAATGCGCCTGGAGGAATATGCTGTTTCTGATAATTGATTGAAGGAAGGCATGCAGGGAAATGGATGAAATTATAAATGTTCTTGGCGCGCGTGTTCATAATCTACAGAATATCGACGTTAGCATCCCGCGAAACAAGCTGGTTGTCATAACCGGCCTCAGTGGGAGCGGAAAATCATCGCTTGCATTCGACACGATCTATGCCGAGGGGCAGAGGCGCTACATGGAGACCCTTTCCGCGTATGCCAGGCAATTCCTGGGTGGCATGGAACGGCCGGATGTTGACAAGATCTCGGGGCTGAGCCCGGTCATCTCCATAGAACAGAAGACAACTAACAAGAATCCGCGGTCGACCGTAGGCACGATAACCGAGATATACGATTTCCTGAGGCTTCTGTACGCCAGGGCTTCTGACGCCTATTCGTACGAATCTGGCGAGAAGATGGTCAGGTATACCGATGAACAGATATATGATCTTGTTATTTCACGCTTCGGGGGTAAGAAGGTTTATGTACTGTCCCCGGTGGTCAAAGGCAGGAAAGGACATTACAAAGAACTGTTCGAACAGCTTCGCAGGAAAGGGTTCCTTAATGTAAGGATCAACGGTGAGATCCGTGAGATCACCCATGGATTGAAGCTCGACAGATATAAGACACATTTTATTGAGCTGGTAGTCGACAAGTTCAGGATAGGTGAGGTGACCGAAAAGAGGCTGCGGGATTCCGTTCTTCTTGCACTTGACCAGGGCGACGGGGTGATGATGGTGCTGGATGCCGAAAGCAACCAGCCCCGGTACTTCAGTCGGCATCTGATGGACCCTGCAACGGGTATTTCCTACAATGAACCCGCTCCGCACACATTTTCATTTAACTCCCCGCAGGGAGCCTGCCCGCATTGCAACGGACTGGGTGAAATATCGAGCATCGATTTAAACAAGCTTATTCCCGATCCTGAGCTCAGCATCAGGAAAGGAGGGATCGAACCTCTCGGGAAATACAAGAATGTGTGGATATTCTGGCAGATCGAAGCCATCGCCGAAAAGAACGGTTTCACTCTCGACACTCCCATAAAGGATATTCCGGAAGACGGGTTAAACAAGGTATTGTACGGCTCTGACGAGGTGCTGAAGCTTTCAAACACACCCCTCGGGATGACCTCCAATTACTTCCTGACTTTCGAAGGAGTTGTAAACTTCGTTGGCAACATCGAGATAATTAACGGGAAAAGGAACGGGACCAGGATCCGCGATCAGTATGTGCAGTATAATGCATGCCCGGAGTGCGGGGGAACAAGACTCAAAAAGGAAGCATTGTGGTTCAGGATTGCGGAAAAGAACATTGGTGAGCTTGCCTCGATGGACATCAGGGAGCTGTCATCATTCCTTGCGAATGTTGAAGAGAAGCTGACCAAAAAACAGCGGCTGATCGCGACTGAGATACTTAAGGAGATAAGGGCTAGGCTAGGGTTCCTGCTGGAGGTCGGGCTCGAATACCTATCCCTGAACCGAGGTGCACGGACCCTTTCAGGCGGTGAAAGCCAGAGGATACGGCTCGCCACCCAGATAGGGTCAAGGCTCGTAAATGTTCTTTACATACTTGACGAACCAAGCATCGGCCTTCACCAGCGGGATAACCGCAGGCTGATCTCTGCCCTCAAGCAGCTGAGGGATTCAGGCAATTCGGTCATCGTCGTCGAGCATGACAGGGAAATGATACTCTCTTCAGACCACGTGATCGATATGGGGCCAGGTGCCGGAAGGCACGGGGGCAAGGTTGTGGCTGTCGGCACTCCGGAGGAGATCAAAAAGCTTAACACCTTAACTGCCGGATTCCTGAGCAACCGGAAAAAATTCATCATTCCTTCAATAAGAAGGTCCGGCAACGGCAAATTCCTGGTGATGACCGGCGCATCGGGTCATAACCTTAATAATATCGATCTGGTCCTGCCATTGGGCACACTGGTATGTGTGACAGGAGTTTCGGGAAGCGGCAAATCAACCCTGATTAACCAGACTCTTCACCCCGCGCTTGCACGCAAGTTCCACAACTCAGGCCAGACCCCGCTTCCATACAAGGATCTTTCGGGACTTGAGCATCTCGATAAAGTAATAGAGGTCAGCCAGGCCCCAATCGGAAAGACCCCGCGGTCAAATCCCGCTACCTACACCGGCCTGTTCACCGATATCAGGAAGCTCTTCGAACAGACCACCGAAGCGAAGATCCGCGGCTTTACGGCAGGCAGGTTCTCATTCAATGTCAAGGGAGGACGATGCGAGGAGTGCGAAGGAGCAGGAATGAAGACTATCGAAATGAACTTCCTTCCCGATGTCTACGTGCACTGCAACACCTGCAACGGGAAAAGGTATAATCGGGAAACACTTGAAGTGAAATACAAAGGGCAGTCAATCAGTGACGTACTGGAGATGACCGTAAATAAGGCAGTTGAGTTCTTTTCAAATATCCCATCCATCCATCACAAGCTAAAGACCCTGAAGGATGTCGGGCTTGGCTATATCCGGCTCGGCCAGCAATCAACGACACTCTCGGGCGGAGAAGCCCAGAGAGTCAAGCTTGCCACCGAACTGGCCAGGAAGGATACCGGCAAGACACTCTATATCCTTGATGAACCAACAACCGGGCTTCATTTTGAGGATGTCAGGGTTTTGCTGGAAGTTCTCGGCAAGCTCGTTGACAGGGGAAATACCGTGATTGTGATCGAACACAACATGGATGTGATCAAGATGGCGGATTATATTATCGACCTTGGCCCGGAGGGAGGCAGGGAGGGTGGGAATATTATTTTCTCGGGCACTCCCGAAGAGCTTATCAGGTGCAATGAAAGCTATACGGGAAAGTTCCTGGAGCCTGAACTCAGGGAATAGAATTTATTTATCTTTGGAGGTAACACTGTTAATTTTTGGAATTCATGGAGAAGCCTGCAGATCTTATAAAGGATGCATTTGACCAGAAAACATGGCACGAGATCCACACGACCGATTCATGGCGGGTCTTTAAAATAATATCGGAGCTTGTCGAAGGCTTTGAGAAGCTGGCCCGTATCGGCCCGTGTGTCTCTATTTTTGGATCTGCAAGGACACATTACAATGACAAATACTATAAGATGGCTGAGGAGATCGCCTACCAGCTTGTAAGGAACGGGTATGGCATCATCACCGGCGGAGGACCTGGGATCATGGAGGCTGCCAACAAGGGAGCAAGGAGGGGGAACGGCAAATCGGTGGGGATCAATATCGACCTTCCCTTTGAACAGAGGCCAAATGCCTATATCGACTCCGATAAGCTCATCACATTCGATCACTTCTTTGTACGCAAGCTGATGTTCGTCAAGTATGCACAGGGATTTATCGTGCTCCCCGGAGGTTTTGGAACCTTCGATGAGCTCTTTGAGGCTTTCACTCTGATCCAAACACGCAAGATAGGCAAGTTCCCGATCATACTGGTCGGAACAAAATACTGGACCGGCCTGGTTAACTGGATCAAGGATGAAATGCTTGCGGAAGAACATAACATCTCTCCCGATGATCTGGAAATATTTACTCTGGTGGATTCTCCTGAGGCAGCTGTCGAAAGTATCGTGAAGTTCTACTCGAGGTACCTTCTCAGCCCCAACTTCTGATCATTTTTTTCTCATTCGGTCAAGTTCCCTCTCGGAGTCGCGCTTTCTGAGGGTTTCGCGCTTATCATACTCCTTCTTGCCCCTGGAAACGGCTATTTCAGCCTTGGCCAGGCCGCGCTCGTTTATAAAAACCTTTATAACGATGATGGTGAGGCCGGTCTCCTTCACTTTCCTTTCTATCTTTCTCAGCTCGCGGGCAGTAAGAAGCAGCTTCCGCTCCCTCAGGGGATCATGATTATTCAGATTTCCCCACCAGTATTCGGAGATATGCATACCTTTTATGAAAAGCTCCCCGTTCCTGAAAAGGCAAAAGGAATCGGTCAGCGTTGCTTTCCCTGCCCTGATTGATTTAATTTCAGTCCCCGTAAGCTTTATGCCGGCCGTGTATTTCTCCAGGAATTCATAGTCGTGCGAAGACTTTTTATTCCTGATTGTAATATCTGATGGCGCAGCTTTCATTATCCCGTGCAGTTAAGCAAACATGGCGAGGTATAACCTGTCAATCACCTTTGTAAGGAACCAGTTTGCCGTGAAAAAGGTTGCGATGACGATAACGGTGACTGAAATGAGCATGGTCACCTTCTTTTCGTCGGGAGGATTGAAAAGCTTCTCCGTTCCGGTCCAGAAAATGTAAAGGCCATACAGTGAGAGTACATTGACGAAAATGAACGATTCAAACAACCTGCTGACAATCTGGCATAAAAGCAGCGGAGCCAGGGAATAGATGACCAGGTAAAATGAACTGCGGTAGTCGCACTTAATGCCGATCCTTTTGGCTGTTTCATTGAAAATGAACGACGTGGCATATACCGATATGATCATTAGGAGAAAATATTTGATCCCTGCAAGGATAAAAAACATCGGGTGAAGGTCACTGTGCGAAAACAGGAACGGCCCGAGGAAAGCAGCGACTGTTCCAGGTATGATAAGTGGATAAAGATAGCCCAGGGTTTCTTCCCTTACGGGCCTGTTTTCAGAGACAATTGTCTCCCAGGCCTTTGCGGGGTCAATGATAAGGTTCTTAATGCGGTCAGATAATTGTCTGAGGTCCATTTTTGACAGGATAAGTGCCGCTAAATTAACTAATTTTACGGTAATTTGGCTTTACTGGGCTTATCGCGCTGAAAATGGAGACCCTGAGTGACAGGAAATATGACATGGTTGTCATCACCGGACCGACCGCGAGCGGAAAGACATCGCTGGCGGCTGCGGTGGCTTCAAGGACGGGCGGAGAGATAATCAGTGCCGATTCCCGGCAGGTATACCGGAGGATGGACCTGGGCACAGGGAAGGATTATGATGATTATGTCGTTAACGGGGTCAGGATCCCGTGTCATCTCATTGATGTGGCCGAACCTGGGCATAAGTATAACCTGTTCGAGTTCCAGCGTGACTTCACTGAGGCCTGTTCTGACCTTAAGAAAAGGAGTGTTTTTCCTGTGGTCTGCGGCGGGTCAGGGATGTACGTCGATTGCATAGTCTCGGGATACAGCCTTCGGGAGGTCCCGCCCGATCCCGTGCTAAGGGAGAAGCTTGCAGGCAAATCGCTGGAGGAACTGGCAACTATGCTGAGATCTTACAAAAGGCTTCACAACACGACCGACATCGATACAAAAAAGAGGGCGATCCGTGCAATAGAGATTGAACGGTACCAGCTGAAGGCGGAAGGGAGGATGACAACCATTCCCGGTTTCAGGCCGCTCATTGCAGGGATCCTGTACGACAGGCAGAAGCGGAGGGAAAGGATCACCGAACGGCTCAGGCAACGGCTCGACGCGGGATTGGCGGATGAAGTACAGGGCCTTCTTGACAACGGTCTGAAGCCGGAGGACCTGATCTATTACGGGCTTGAATACAAATACGTTACCTTGTACCTTACCGGGAAACTGAAGTTTGATGAGATGTTCCGGTCCCTTGAGATAGCAATTCACCAGTATGCCAAGCGACAGATGACCTGGTTCCGGGGAATGGAGCGGAGGGGAATCAAGATCAACTGGATCGGCGGGGAACTGCCGTTTGAAGAGAAAGCAGAATACATATTGAGATTATTGGCTGGAAATGAATAACCGCAAAGTCCGCTTAGTTTTTCGCAGAGCTCGCAAAGCCTATTCTGAAATTACTTTGCGCCCTTCGTTTCACCTTAGCGATCTTTGCGGTTATAATATTTTGAGCTTAATTTTTATTTCAGGTACGCATCCAACCATTTGAAGAGCTCATTCTGCCAGATGACGGAATTCTGCGGCTTCATGACCCAGTGGTACTCATCCTCGAAGAACAGGAGCTTGCTCGGAACATTATGCAGCTGGGCTGCTGTGAACGCCTCCATACTCTGAGTGTAAGGGATCCTGAAATCGTTTGCCCCGGTGATTATGAGAATCGGTGTATCCCACTTGTTGACAAGCAGGTGCGGCGAGTAGAGGTAGCTTTTCGAATTGTCCCAGTACGGGCCTTTATAGTCGAAATCCGGGAACCACAGCTCTTCGGTCGCTCCGTATTCACTTACAAAATCGAATACTCCGCAATGGGCAACAAAGGTCCTGAATCTCTTCTGGTGTATTCCGGCAAGGTAGAATACGGAGTATCCACCGTAGCTGGCGCCGACTGCTCCCATTTTTGAGGCATCTACATAAGGCTCTTTTGCCATCGCATCGGTCGCATCGAGGTAATCCTGCATATCCTTGCCCCCGTAATCGCCCGAGATCTCTTCCTTCCATGCCTGTCCGAATCCTGCTACGCCCCGCCTGTTAGGAGCAAAAACAATATATCCCTTCGATGCCATCATCTGGAAGTTCCACCTGTATGACCAAAATGGGCCAAGAGTGCTCTGCGGTCCGCCGTTGCAGAACAGGAGTGCCGGATACTTTTTTGAGGGATCGAAATCGGGAGGATAGACAACCCACATCTGCAGGTCCTTGCCGTCCTTTGTGGTGACATGCTTCTCGTCAAACTTGCCCATCCTGACCGATTCATAGATCGGTTTGTTTATCTGGCTTATCTGCTTTACCTCACCTGTCGACAGGTCAATGCTTGCCAGCTCGGAGGCAAGGGAGAATGACATGACCGACGCTGAGGCTTTCCCCGACTGAATTGAAAGTGAGCCAAGTTCATGAGATCCCCTGGTCACCTGTTCAACACCTTTACCGGCCAGGCTTGTCCTGAATACCTGTGAAGTTCCCATATGGGCGCATACGAAATAGATGTTTTCGTTATCGGCCCATCTGATGTTTTCCACATCGAATGTCCAGTCCTTGGTTATCCAATTGCGGCTCCCGGTCTTGATGTCGTAAACAAAAAGCCTGTCCAGGTCGGCCTCATACCCGTCCCTCTCCATGCTCTGGTAAGCAATTTTTAAACCGTCGGGCGAAAATACAGGTAAGCGGTCATAGCCCATGTTGCCTTCTGAAATATTCACCTCTTTCCCGGTTTCTACATCATGTAGATAGACATCGGAGTTGGTGCTCCTTGCGTCCTCCTTGCCATTGAGCCTTTTGGTCGTGTAAGCGACATATTTGCCATCGGGGCTCCATGCGATCTCTCCTTCATCAAAATACGGGGATAGGGGCGATTCGAATCTCTGGCCCTCCATTATGTCCTTCGGATTTGTAACTGCCGAATCGTCAAATGATGCCACGAAGATATGGCTGTATGAATAGTCGCTCCAGTAGTTCCAGTGCCTGTACATAAGCTGGTCGATTATCCTGACCTTGGCCTTTGGCAGGTTGTATTTTTCGTTTGCGGTCTGATCGAGCTTGACCCTCCGGGTAAAGTAGATCATGTTTCCCTGCGGGGAAATGTTGAAGATCTCGAAGCCTTCGAGTCCCTCGACCTTTTTCTGGCCGGTGCCGTCAGGGTTCATTGTAAAAAGGTTGTCTCCCTTCACGAAAGCAATTTTTTTACCCGAGTCGATCCATTGCGGTGAGGATCCCCCGTCGGTCGTAAGCTGGACAGGATCGCCTCCGGCAGCTGGCATACTGAAAATATTGGTCTGCCGGGCTTCCGTGGCAAGATCAATTCGTGTCACGGTGTAAACAACGGATGATCCGTCGGGTGAGAGAGCGACGGAACCGAGCCGTCCGAATTTCCAGAGTATCTCAGGTGTCATCAGCCCGCCGGCTTTCTCCTGGTCCGTCAGTTGGCTGTTGATCGCAGGTGCCGGTGTTACTGCGCTCTTTTGGGATGGGTTATTCTGGCTGCATGAAACCGACAACAGGATGATCATAATCATCCCAAGGCACGAAGTTCTGTTCATAAAAATCTTGTTAGTAAAGAGGTTATTATTTTTTCAAGGTCTCGTTAATCTTGGTTTTCAGCTCTTCGGCGAGTTCAGGATTATCTCTGATGATCTGCTTGACGGCATCTCGCCCCTGGCCGAGCTTCGTGTCGCCATAGCTGAACCACGATCCGCTTTTCTTTATTATATCGAAGTCGACCCCGAGATCGACAATCTCACCGAGCTGGGATATCCCTTCCCCATAAAGTATGTCAAAATCAGCTTTTTTAAAGGGTGGCGCCAGCTTATTCTTAACTATCTTAACCCTTGTCCGGCTTCCGATTATCTCTTCTCCATCCTTGAGCTGGTTTGTCCTGCGGATGTCTATCCTCACGGATGCATAAAATTTAAGTGCATTTCCTCCAGTAGTGGTTTCAGGATTTCCGAACATGACGCCTATCTTGTCCCTCAGCTGATTGATGAAAACACAGGAGGTATTGGTTTTACTTATATTTGCAGTCAGCTTCCTTAGGGCCTGCGACATCAGCCTGGCCTGCAGCCCCATTTTTGAATCACCCATCTCACCCTCAATTTCCGCCTTGGGCGTAAGCGCCGCGACGGAGTCAATCACGACTATATCCAGTGCTCCTGACCTGATCAGGTTATCCGTGATCTCCAGGGCCTGCTCGCCGTTGTCGGGCTGGGAAATAAGGAGGTTCTCGACATCCACGCCAAGCTTCTCGGCATAGTTCCTGTCGAAAGTATGCTCAGCATCGATTATCGCTGCGATGCCTCCGTTCTTCTGGGCTTCGGCTATGGCATGGATGGCAAGGGTTGTTTTGCCGGATGCCTCCGGACCATAGATCTCGATCACTCTTCCCCTGGGGAAGCCCCCGATGCCGAGTGCGGCATCCAGACCTATCGATCCGGTGGAGATGACCTGGATATTATCTATAGGCTGATCGCCAAGCTTCATTATGGTCCCTTTGCCGAAATCCTTTTCGATTTTGCCCAGTGTAACTTCGAGAGCTTTAAGCTTTTCTTTATTGATTTCTTTCTTTTCGTTGCTCATAATATTGGTTTTATTGTACATAAATCTTTAAAATCTGGTCACTGTGGTTGCGTGTTTCAACCTTCGAAATAATATTTTTAATTGATCCATGTTCGTCAATAAGGAATGTTGTTCTAACGATCCCGAGGAAACTCCTGCCGTATAATTTCTTTTCCCTGTAAACGCCATAGTCGCTGACAATCTTTTTCGAAGTATCGGCAATCA
The DNA here is from genome assembly GCA_002319915.1 of Bacteroidales bacterium UBA1800. GTDB lineage: Bacteria > Bacteroidota > Bacteroidia > Bacteroidales > VadinHA17 > LD21. The sequence continues at coordinate 28,512 of DCFQ01000079.1, forward strand.
GCCTGAACGGAAGGGAATATTTTGCGGCAAATCCCTTGTGGGATATCCCGGTGTCGGTGCTTACACCCACTACCTCAAAGCCATGCAGAGCAAGCATATCGTAATTGTCCCGGAGGTTGCATGCCTCGGCAGTACAGCCGGGGGTGTTGTCCTTCGGATAGAAATAGAGGACAACCTTTTTACCTTTAAGATCCGTGAGTTTCACCGTTTGCCCGTCCTGATCAGTACCTTCAAAAAACGGGGCTTTCATCCCCTCCTTTAACTCTGTCATATTCTGATCATTTTGTTATTAATGGTAAATTTACGAAGTTTGGATTGTTTTGTGATAAAATGGGGACAATTATTATCAACAATAACCGTTCTAATTAAGGAAGTTGATTGACAATAATGTTCAGATAATTAGATAATTAACAGGCATGGTGTTTGCAGCCCGGAACATAAGAAATCAACTTGTCATGCCGTTGGCGATCCTCATGGCATACATGGTCACAGGGGACCTTTATGCCCAGAAAGTTACCCAGCCCTCGCGCCAGGAAGCTTACAGCGCATATAACAAAGGCGACTATGAAAAGGCTTACCGTGAATTCACCATCCTGCTTGAGAATTATCCAAAAGATCCGTTGTATAAATACTATTGCGGAACATGCCTGGTAATGACAGGAAAGGAGCCGGGAAAGGCATCCGGATTCCTAAAGGGTTCCCTTGACAATCCGCCGGAATTCAGGTCGGTACCTCTGGATGCGTGGTTTTACCTCGGCAGAGCCCAGCAGCAGGCCGGTGATTATGCCGAAGCGATTAAATCATTCAATCACCTTGAAAAATATGCCGGGAGGAAGATTGCACGTGACCTGAATGTCCAGGATTTCATCCGGGAATGCAGTGAGGGGAGGGGAAAGATCGATGACCCAAAGTATGGCGAGGTCATCGGAGGTGCCATGGGGGAAACATCCCGGGAAGACGGGAATGCCGGTGCACCTGGCAGGCAAGCTGACCTGTCCGTGCCGGTTGCTGCCGGACCCGGTACCAGGAAGACCAATCTCCCCGCAAGTTACGACAGGACCCTTACCGAGGCTTTGGACTACCAGGTTAAATCCGATTCTCTGAACGCAATTGCTGCAGGGTACAGGCAGGAATATGACAAGCTTCCGGCCGGGCAGAAACAGGCTGCCCGGGCAAGAATAGACGAAACCGAGGCACTCTCGGCAAAATACCAGAAGCTTGCGGATGAAAAGTTCGGCAGATCAGATACGGCAGCATCTTCGGTCAGATTGGCAATTCCGGCAGGCTCGCAGGCAGAAGTTCCGGTTCGCACGGTTCAGGATTCAGGGAACAGGGCCCTTACAAATAAGCCGGCCATAGCAAACCTTCCCCATCAGGAAATGGAGCAGGTGGCTGGAACAGCCGGCGTTTTCTCGATATTCGGGATTTCCCGGGATACCGGATTTCTGAAGGAACAAAAGATCGAAATTGATCCGCACCTCCCATCCGGGCTGGTATACAGGATACAGATCGGTGTCTACAGCAAGCCGCTGGGTATCGGGTATTTCAAAGGGATAATCCCGGTTTCGGGATTTAAGATCCCCGGCTCCTCATCCACCCGCTATTTTGCGGGCTTGTTCAGGAGGAACGCTGATGCCGGGAAAGCTCTTCTCAGGGTAAGACAGGCAGGATTCCGGGATGCTTTCATTGTGGCTGCATCCGACGGGAAACAAATCTCCCTCGAAAGGGCTTCCCTGCTCGAAAAGGAGTGGGGACTGAAGCCGTTTTTCACGGTGACCGCCTCATCTGAAAATAAGCAGGGCCAGGGTGAAGCTCCTACCCTCGTTTACAGGGTGGAGATAACCCGGGGCCCGATACCGGTAAACGAAGCAACCGCCGAAGAGTTCAGCACTCTTGCAGGCACCAGGGGACTTACGGTTTTGATGACCGGTGACGGGGTATTTGTGTATCTGATTGGAAAATTTATTACTTTTGACACTGCTGCAGAATATGCCGGGTTGTTAAAAAGAAACGGCTTTGAAAATGCCAGGGTGGCTGCCTATCTTGGCAACGTGGAGATCCCGGTTGAAAAGGCAAAGCAGTTGTTCGAGAAAGCGGAATGAAAGAGAGGACCCTACACAAAAATGACGACCTCAAGAAGGGAGGAGAGACATACACTCTTGTACTCTACAATGATGAGGTAAACACATTTGATCATGTCATAAAATCACTTGTTGAGGTTTGCGGACATGATTCAGTCCAGGCAGAACAATGCGCCATGATAGTCCATCTGAAGGGCAAATGCGAAATTAAAAACGGCTTAAAGCCGGTTCTTGCCGCAATGAGCAGGTCGCTCAATGCGAAAGGCCTCAATTCGAGGGTGGAGAGTTTCTAAGGCGCTGAACTAATGCTTGCCTGCTTTGTGGAACAATCCGAATAACATCCTGTCGGCGATCATGATCAGGGAAAAGCTAATGATCCCGTAGATGGCCCATTCGGGGAAGGAGCTTCCCACTCCATTGAAAATACCCACTTCCGGGAGTGTAAGCCTGAAGCTGCCGACGACTTTTAAAACCGAGCCGAATAGGGTGTCCGTCTGATCTGGCGGAACAAGTACTGCAGCAACAATCAACAGTAGTGTGACTATGCCCGATATGAGCGGGACCCGGTAGTTTCCGAAAGCCTTTTTCCCGGCAAAAGCCAGACTTCTCTCGACACTGATCCGCGACATTATCTTGTCTGTAAATCCCTCCGGAGCCTTCTCAATCCTTTCAGGTTCGAAATAGTTCTTCAGAGGATCCTGAAATTCATTCTTTTCCATCGTGTATGAGATTTTTCTTTTCAACTTTTTCAATTATTTCCAGCATCTTCTGCCGTGACCTGAATAGCCTGACCTTGATATTCGGCTTACTGATGCCGGTAATATCGGAGATCTCCCTGATATCGAGCTCATCATAATAATAGAAGCTGACCAGGGCCCTCTCATCCTCGCTGATCTTTTGCAAGGCAAAATTAACAAGTGAATTCCTGTAATCCTTCTCAGCCTCCAGTTCATTTGCATTATAGCTTAGAAAATCGATCATGCTGGCGGGGAACTCATCAACCGACAGGATGCCTTTTTTCCTGGACCTTACCAGCGAGATTGCCGTATTATATACGATACGGTAAAGCCAGGTGTTAAAGCTGCTCTGCTTCCTGAACCGGTTCAGTGAACGGAAGGCCTTCAGGAAGGCATCCTGCGCGATCTCCTCCGCTTCTTCCCGGTTACCTGCGATCCTGAAGGCAAGGTTGAACGCCTTGTCCTTATGCCTGTCCACCAGATGCGAATAGGCGTTGATCCTGCCTTCGAGAACCTGCTCTATATAATATGCATCACTCTTGAATTCCATCTGCGCTTTTGACGAAGAACACTACCCGGTGGTTACATGTTCAGTAGTTTTTCTTTCCGCCTTGAAAATATTTCTTTTTTATGTAACCGCTTCCTTTATCCCCGAGTCTAAGTTACAAAATTGATCTTTGATTCACCTTTAAAATTAAAACAACATGGGAGTATTAGTTGCATTTATCGCATTCTTTGCCATGGTATTTGGCATTGTATATCTGTTCTACACAACCAGGAACAAGGAACGTATGGCGCTTATAGAAAAAGGTGCCGATGCAAGTCTTTTCAATGTCGGAAAGGAAGCAGGAAGCTCATATTCCTGGAACAAGTTCACCCTCAAGATGGGCATGCTTGCAATAGGTATCGGCCTGGGCATAATCGCAGCCGCAATCCTTGCTGAAGCTGGTGTCCTTGAAGAAGGCGCCCTGTACCCGGCAATGATTTTCCTGTTCGGCGGAGTGAGCCTCGTGGTTTTCTATCTTATTGACAGGAAATCCAAATAAGCAGTATTCACTGTAGGACTCTGTGCTCTCCGTGCTCTCTGTGTAACTTAAAGAACTTACACAAAGTTGCACAGAGATGCACAGAGTATATCTATTTGGTATAGAATTCAATCATTCTTTTAACGGCGTCCCGGCATACGGTACAATAACCCTTTTCCGAATTGCTCTTCATCCTGCAATCCATTTCAGGCCTGAAGATACCCTTTGCTGAATATCCTCCCCCTTCAAACAGTCCCACCACATTTGCATACTTCTCTTCAGGCGGCGTCGGGACTGGGGTTCCCCTGGCAATAAGGCTCTTCCATTTTGAATCGAAATTTACCCTGGTGGTAATGTTCGGCTCCCATGGTTCAACGTCGAGGGGATAGAAATTGTCATAGGCAACTGCCGAGGAGTAATACTCGTCAGCCAGCCCTGCAAAACCATGGCCGAGTTCATGGATGAAAACTCTCGGGGAGAGATTATGCCCTGCCGTGGTACCGGTATAGTAGTTGAAGACCCCTCCGCCTCCATAACTTGTGCTGTTGATAAGGACAATGATATGATCGTGCGGAACCTCCGCTGCATAATCGTTGACCGATTTTATGTCCTGCGTGGTAAGGTACCGGTCGAGGTCGAAAGTGTAGAAGCTGAAATTAAGGGCAGTGTTCACATAGATCCTTCCGCCCGGAACATCAGTTCCCGATTCTTCCGAAATAGCCTCAACGGCCCAGATATTAATCTTGTCCTTATACTGGTTGAATGGTGGTTCGCTGAACAATACATCCGCCATGCTTTTGACATCACTTCTGAACTTCTCCATCTGGTCAGCTTTATATCCCTCTGAAATGAAAACCAGGTCGACGCAGCTGTGCGGATCGCCGGAATATACTATCCTGTCGGTTGCTGCATCCTTAACCTTCTCTTTCCTGATAAAATAATCATCCGGATTGATTGTCGTTTCATAAAGTTTCGAAAATGACCCGTTCCTCTCCCGGATCTTCAGGATGAACCTGGCAGTTTTCTTTGGGAACGGCATGGTGGCCACTTCGTAAAAACTCCTTTCGGCACTCTTAGCTTCCGCGGTTGTCTGCCACTCCTGGAACAAAGTGCTGAACCCCCTCGAATAGATCTGCATATTGCTTGCAGAATCAATAAGCTCATACATAAAATTACCGTACCCGAATGGATCCGTGAGGTTTTTTAATGATCCTGCCCAATAAGGTTCTTCCTTCATGCCAACAGGATACACCACGGTCTTCTGGTAATTGCCTGCAAACATGAAATCAAATCTTAATACCTTGTCATAAAAGTATTTGTCGAAGTTGTCCTGAGCCTTTAGGGAAGCCGACATGCAAATAAGAAGAAGTGCCAGATAACTCTTCATAAAAGGTTTTTTTGTGAGAGATGTGTAAAGCTAAGAATTATCGGTAACAAGCTTTAATAATTTATCTATTTTTGCTCCGGAATCAACAACCCACCGTTTATGCTTCATGCGGATGATCCCGGGACATGGCTCAGAGGTGTTTTCGTCGACACGGGACTTAGCTATTCATTCTCCTCCGTACTCAGCATTTCAACGCTGGTGGTCATTGTAATTTTCGCCAGCTGGCTGTCGAATGTGGTTGCGAAGACCATCATCCTACAGGTGGTGACCAGTATTGTCAAAAAGACAAAGTCGAACTGGGACGATATTTTCCTTGAACAGAAGGTATTCACGAGGCTGTCCCATTTCGCGCCTGCTGTTGTACTGTGGTTCATGGCAGGCTGGACACTCAGGACCTACCCGGCCTGGATGAGTGCATTCCAGAAGATGACATATATATACATGGTAGCCATCGGGACGATTGTGATCAACTCCTTCATTGAATCCTGGCACCAGATATACCTTACGCTGACAATTTCCAAGCACAGGCATATTAAAGGGTACGTTCAGCTTCTTAAGCTGGTGGTGGTGCTTATTGCTATCCTGGTAATCATTTCAGCGGTTTTCGGGCAGAGGGTGGCTACCCTGATTGCCGGCCTCGGGGCCATGGCTGCAGTACTGATACTCATTTTCAAAGATGCCATCCTCGGTCTCGTTGCCAGTATACAGCTGTCGGCTAATAACATGGTTAAAATCGGAGACTGGATCACGATGACATCCCGCGGCGTTGACGGGCAGGTAGAGGATATTACCCTTACGACTGTGAAAATAAGGGCTCTCGATAAAACCATCGTGACCGTACCCGCATATGCCCTGGTGAGCGAAGTGTTCCAGAACTGGAAAGGGCTGGAGGACGCAGGAGTCAGACAGATCAAGAAATCTGTCTACATCGATATACGGAGTATCAGGTTCCCTGATGCAAAGCTCATGAAAAAACTAAGCCGGATAAAGATCATGGCTGATATCGAGGGAAGGGGAGGCATCCCTGATGCGAAAACCCAGGATACAGAAACTGATCAGAATGATCCGTCTGCCGGAATACAGAAATTTACAAATCTGGGATTATTCAGGCTCTATTCCGAAGAATACCTTGGGAGGCACCCAATGATCGATAACAGGCAGACGATCCTCGTAAGGCATCTTGAACCTTCCGGGAACGGTCTGCAGTTGCAGTTCCTTGCTTTCTGCCGCGACAGGGCCTGGGTTCCCTGTGAACATATTCAGTCTGAGATCCTGGAACATTTTTATGCAATCATGAATGAATTCGGACTGAGGGCTTTCCAGCAACCTTCAGGCAACGATTTTTTGGCCGTATCAGGAACTATTTGAAAAGTTAATTGTTAATACAAAAAAATTATAAAATGGCGGACCTAAATACAAGAATCAGCGATTACATCTGGAAAAACCTGAGTGAAAAGCACGTAGCTGCAAAGAAAGATCCTTTCTGGGAATCACTTCATGAAACCGGGACCGAGCTCTGGCTCGATACAGGCGACATTGATGTGGCAGAATCGATCTGGTCTGCCGAAATGATGGCGCTGACCACAAACAACACCTTGCTGAACAACGAGATACAAAAAGGGATATACGATATTTTCATTGCCGAGGCAAAGCCTATCGTCAAGGAACTTCCGTTTGAGGAAAGGGTGAAGGAGATTGCATTTATCCTGAATGCCCGTCATGCCCTCAGGCTCTCTTTGAAATTCGGGGCGTTCGTAAGCGTGGAGCTTCATACCAGCACAGCCCATGATATAAAGGCAATAGAATATTACGGGAAGCGGTACCACGAAATTTCCCCTGAGAAGTTCATAATTAAGGTTCCCTATACGGCAGAGGGATTGATCGGCGCAAGGCACCTCAGGGAGGCAGGTATCAGGGTGAATTTCACGCTTGGGTTCAGTGCCAGGCAAAATGTACTGGTAACCCGCGTGGCCCGTCCGGATTTCGCGAATGTTTTCCTGGGCAGGATCGGGGCATTTGTCGCTGACAATAAGCTTGGCGATGGCACAGGCGTCGGTGAAAAGGCTGTTATTTCCTCGCAGAACTGGATAACCGGGCTGTCGGCCAGGAATCCCTGGCAGACCAGGTTGATTGCAGCCAGCCTGAGGAATTCCAGCCAGCTTGAGCTACTTGCCGGAACAGATGTATTTACGATTCCGCCGAAGGTGGCAGTTGCCGGAAGGAAATCGCTCAGTGGCAAATTCAGCTCGCAGATCCATGCGGAATATGAAGCGAACCTTAATCCTTCCGCAAATGAAGCGCACATTGAAAAATTCTGGGATGTGGATGACAAGGTGCTGGGACTTGCCGACAGGCTGGCTGCCAATGTTCCGGCTACCGGTGCTGAACTCGTTCATATTGCGGTCGAGGAAGGTTGCGAAGATATGTTTCCTTCAATGAGCAGGGAGGAAAAAGCTTTTGTTAAGAGTGACGGGAAGATTCCTGTTTATTCGAGATGGGAGGCAAGGATCAAAGAGGGAAAGAATTCTCCTGACACTCTGCTCGGCCTCGCAGGGCTTGCCTCATTTACCACCGACCAGGAGATGCTCGACCAGAGGATAGCCGGAATAATCAGCTGAGAGAATTCCTTCGCTGCCGCATTACCTCATACAAAAGGATCCCGGCTGCCACGGAAACGTTCAGGGAAGCAATTTTGCCGGTCAATGGTATCCTGACCTGGAAGTCGGTCAGGGAAAGCATATTGGTGCTGATACCCGTATCTTCAGATCCCATAATGATAGCTGCAGGGCCTCTCAGGTCGCAGGTGCTTAATTCCCTGCCAGGCTTTTCTGATGCTCCCATGATCGTAAGCCCCGACTCCCTGAGGTACTGAACGGATCTTGCAAGGTTTTTTTCCCGGCACACCGGGAAAGTATGAAGCGCTCCGGCAGATGTCTTTATTGCATCCGCCGTTATCCTTGCGGATCCCTTTTCGGGGATCACAATGGCATGGGCTCCCAGGCACTCAGCACTCCTGACAATGGCCCCGAAGTTCCTTACATCCGACACTCCGTCAAGAACAAGGATAAGAGGATCTTCACCTTTTTCAAAGACTGAAGGAAGCAGGTTTGAAATCGACTGGTATTCGATGAGTGAAAGCCAGGCAAGTATTCCCTGGTGGTTCTTCCTGGTGACCAGTTCAATGCGTTCAACGGGAACGATCTGATAGTGTATCGAGTATTTTTTGACCTCTACCATAAGCTCGTGGTAAAGAGGACCTTTAAGGCCCTGGCGTACAAGAAGCCTGTCGATCTGCCTTCCGGCCTTTATGGCCTCAAGAACGGCATGGATCCCAAATATGTAATCTGATTCTTTGTACATAAAAACTCAAAGATCTTCGGGGTTGTCGAGCCTGAAAACTATGCCTTTCCTCCAGCTGGCCACAGCCCTGTCCCAGAACGAGATCAGGGTTTCGCTCCTGCTAAGGTAGTAGTCGTTATCCGAAAACTTGCCCGATCTGACTCTGAAGTTGAAGTAAAGGTATTCCTCCTTCAGATGGTATCGCCCGCCCCATGAGGATTTGATAACGGGTTTGCGGTAACCCCAGCTTTCCCCGTCAGGTGATTTGTAAAGCTTGTCGGGTGGGCCGTAGATCGTGTAGATCATCCCCCGCTCGGTCCTCCAGCCTTCCTTGTAGGATGTAAAGTAATAATTGGCATAGAGGATCCTTGTGTAAAAGATCCTGATCAGCTCCCTCGATTTCTCAACGTTGCCCCCGCAGCCGATCCAGAATTCATCGAGCGCCACTTTCGGCCTTGCGGCGCTCCTCATGGCATTCATTTCATCCTCGGTCGCCAGATAAGCGAGGGGCTCAATCATCACTTCAGGCTTTGTCATATTGGGATATGTATCCCCGAAGTTGAAGAAGGTGAAGCCTTCATCAACTTTTCTGTCAACCGAGCACAGGTAAACACCCGGTTTGGGGAACATTATCGGCAGGGTATCGGAATAGGCCAGAGCGACTGTTGTGTCCGGGTCATAATCGATGGTCCTCTCCGGAAGCAGCATTGACGGGGGATAAGGGACTGCAGTTATCGGCTTGTAGTATGAGATAAAAAGGCTGTCGACATGTTTCCTCGGATACACGAGATTCACAAACTCATTTACCCGGATAACGGGGTTGAAAAGTTCGTTTTTGACGAAATGCCCCCTTGCGTAGAAATTGTACTTGTTTGTTTCGGTCAGCGTATTAAAGGCGATGAACGACTGTATGACTTCCATCCTGAGCCTATCAAGGATTTTGACTTCAACGATATACTCGTTTCCTTGCTGCACCTTCAGGTTGAGCTTTGTTATATAATCGGTGATCTTGTCATTCTTGACTATGTTTACCTCCTGGTAGGAAGTGTCGGCAAGCAGCATCCCGCCTGTCCGGTTGAACAGCTTTGCCGTGACCAGCAGCTGGGCCAGAGGTATATTCTGTGGATTTGCCTGTGAAAAAAAAAGGTCGGACATGTAGAATTTCACGGAGAGAACGGAAGCTTCATCCGATTGATTGAGTATGTTGAATCTTGGCTTGATCGTACTCCTGGTCGGATTGTACAGGTAAGAGACATCCCTGGTGTCAACTGCAGCCTTTTGCGTCGATTTGCATGAAACAACGACGCTGCAGGCTGAAATAATACCGAGAGCTATCCGCAAACCACTGATATTGAGGATTCTGTTCATGCCTAAACTGTTTTACTGTCCGTCTTTTTGACTTTCCATACAATTCTTATCCTGCAAAGCTCGGTATTATCAGTTATTCTGAGGATTGAATGGTTGAATATACTATTGGAGCCGTTCTCACCTGCCGTCAGGATAGCTACCTCATCATTAAACCTTGATTCAGCAAGATAGTTTATTTCAGCCGAAACAGGATGATGATTCATGATAAAATCAAGGCCGTAGCAATCCGTTACCCACTTGAGGTACCGGGCATTATTCGTGTGAAGGTTAATGTCAAGATCGCTTACCTTCACATTGAACCTCGACTCCGGTCTGCCTTCAGCAGGCAGCGCTTCGAGCCTGCCAGCGTTACGGGGAAGGGCATTCCCCCCCAGCGTGGCATCCTTGTACATGACGAGGGTAGAATCCGGCCTTTGAATTCGCCTGGTCGTGATGTCAATGATCAACCAGGATGATGTTGCAAGCGCTATCAGGTCATTGTTACTATCACTGACGGCATAATCCCTGAGGGCGAACAATTTATCGGTACCCCGCGGCCATGTCCTTACCGTAAGTGTTTCCCCCCAGTGCGGCAACCTGGTGATCTCGCCGTAGATCCTTGAAAGGACCCAGAAGTTATTCTGCCTCATCAGGTCATCCCTGCCGTAGCCAAGCTTTACTGCATGTTCCGAGGCGGCATCCTGGAGGTAATCAAACAACGAGAAGAGACTGAGGTTCCCGTCAGGCCCCGTTTCATACACACGCACGGGATACTCCTTTTCAAGCCGCAGGAAATCCATTTATTGATTGTCTTTTAGAAATTCATCCACTTCCGCCGAACAAACCGCCCACCTCTCCATCTCACTGTCAAGCTTTTTCTTCAACTCCTCGAATTTTTTGTAAATCTCGGTATTTTCGGCGGGATCAGTAACGACACCAAGTCTCATTTCAGCCACCGTAATTTCCTTTTCGAGATTCTCGATTTCCTCTTCACAATCCTCGAGCTTTTTCCGGAGCTTTCTCAGGTTCCGGTCGTATTCCTTCTTTTCGAGATACTTCTGCTTGTTGGACTGCCCGGGCTCACTGCCTACGCGAACAACACCCCTGTCCCTGGTTTCAATATCCCTGAGACTGGTAATCTTCTTTTTCCTGAGGAAGTCATAGATCCCTCCGATATTCTCTTTTATCCTGTTATGCCTGAATTCATATATCTTGGTAACCAGCCCGTCAAGAAAATCCCTGTCATGTGAAACCACAATTAGCGTGCCATCATATTTCATCAGGGCCTGCTTAAGCACGTCCTTCGACCTCATGTCGAGGTGGTTTGTCGGCTCATCGAGAACAAGCAGGTTATAAGGCTCCAGCAAGAGCTTTACGAGGGCAAGCCGCGATCTTTCCCCCCCGGAAAGGACCTTGACCTTTTTCTCAATTTCTTCCCCCCTGAACAAAAAAGCCCCGAGCAAATCCCTTATTCTTGATCTTATATCACCTTTTGCCACCTCATCGATGGTTTCCAGCACAGTTTTATTTTCATCCAGCAGCTCATCCTGGTTCTGGGCAAAATACCCGGTTTTGACATTGTGACCTATCTTAAGGATACCTTCATGCTCAAGCTCTCCCATGATGATCCTTGAAAAAGTTGTTTTTCCTTCACCGTTGCGGCCGACAAAAGCAACCTTCTCCGTCCTTGTTATGACTATAGAGATCCTGTTAAGCACGTTCAGGCGGCCAAAGCTCTTGGAAAGGTTTTCAGCCTGAACGACAACGGTGCCCGAGCGTGGGGCAGGAGGGAACCTGAGATTGATGGAGCTGATATCCTCCTCATCAACTTCGATTCGCTCAAGCTTGTCCAGCAGTTTTATCCTCGACTGCACCTGGATCGATTTCGTCGGCTTGTACCTGAACCTTTCAATGAATTTCTCGGCATCCTCTATCATCTTCTGCTGGTTCCGGTACGAAGCGATCTGCTGCTGGCGCCTTTCGGCTCTCAGCTCAACATATTTCGACCAGGATGCTTTATAGTCATAGATCTTTCCAAGGGAAATCTCGATGGTCCTTTTTGTGATGTTGTCAAGGAATGCACGGTCGTGAGAGACCATCATAACAGCTCCGGGGTATCCCGCCAGGAAAGATTCGAGCCACTGGATCGATTCGATGTCTAGATGGTTTGTAGGCTCATCGAGAAGGAAAAGTGAGGGTCTCTTGAGGATAAGCTTGGCAATTTCGACCCTCATCCTCCAGCCGCCGCTCAGTTCCCTGGTAGGTCTGTCAAAATCATCCCTGTCAAACCCGAGCCCTTCCAGCGTCTGTTCGGTCTCAGCAATGTAGCTGTCGCCGCCAAGGATCCGGTATCTCTCCTCAACCTCCGTCAGGCGATCGCATAACCTGAGATAATCCTGGGTTTCATAGTCGTCCCTCCGGGCAATTTCGGCATAGATCCTTTCAATCTCTTCCGACAGGTCAATTATCCCGGAGTAAGCCTTGATGGTTTCATTCATGACTGTAGTCGAATCGTCGACCGCCATTTGCTGCGGCAGGTAGCCGATGGTTACCGCTTTCGACATGTCGATCGTCCCCGATGTAGGGCTCTGGAGCCCGGCAATGATCTTCAGGAGGGTCGATTTCCCGGCCCCGTTTTTGCCTGTAAGCCCGATCCTGTCCTGGTCATTTATGAGGAATGAGATTTTTGAAAGCAGGTCGAAGCTGCCAAACGATACTGATATGTCCTGAACAGAAACCATTCCGTGAAAATCTCCGCAAAGATAGAAAAAGTAAATGTGCAGCAAAAGGAAGGTTTCCTTCGGATCGGTTATCTTTGTGCCGCTTGTTAAGTTGAATAATCAAACTTGCGTAGAGTGGGAAGAAAAAAAGAGCTGCCTTTGCTTGAGAAGGTCCTGTTTACTGCAATAGGAGCTGAAGGGAAATCAATTGCCAGGGTCGAGAACCAGGTTGTATTTGTGCCGATGCTGGTACCCGGCGATATAGCGGATATCCAGGTCACCAGGAAGAGAAAGAACTATATGGAGGGCAGGGTCGTCCGCTTCCACACCCTTTCACCGGACAGGATTAAGGCGCCCTGCATTCATTTCGGTGTGTGCGGGGGATGCCAGTGGCAGCACCTTCCTTATGATCTACAGCTACAATTCAAGGAGAAACAGGTAAGGGACTCTCTTGAAAGGATCGGAAAGATCGATCTCCAGGGATTCAGTCCAATCACCGGTTCACCGGATCTTTACAGGTACCGGAACAAGCTCGAATTTGCTTTTTCGGATAAGCGGTGGCTCACACGGGAGGAGGTAGCATCTGATAAAGAGTTTAACAGGGAGGACGCCATCGGGTTTCACCTGCCGGGTTTCTTTGACAAGGTGCTTGATATACGGGAATGCCTTTTGCAGCCTGAACCTTCAAATGCAATCAGGAACGTGATAAGGGAATATGCTCACCGTGACCGGCTGACATTTTTCAATGCCAGGGAAAAGTCAGGGTTCCTTCGCAACCTGGTCATAAGAAACTCGCTCGACGGGAATGTGATGGTAATAATGGTGTTTCTTTATGAAGATGAAAAGAGGCGTAAGGGACTGATGGATCATGTTGCAGAAAAATTCCCCCGCGTAACATCAATGTTCTATATAATTAACCAGAAAAAGAATGATTCACTCTCCGACCAGGACCCGATCCTCTACTGCGGGGAGGACCATCTCACGGAAAAGATCGGCCGCCTGAGCTTCAGGATTGGTCCGAAGTCGTTCTACCAGACCAATACGAGACAGTCGGTGCAGCTTTATCAGAAAGCACGGGAATTTGCCGGGCTGACCGGTAGTGAAACAGTTTACGACCTGTACACCGGTACCGGGACAATAGCATGCTTCGTAGCCGATTCAGCCAAAAAAGTGATCGGGATAGAGTATATTCGTGAGGCTGTGGAGGATGCTGAGAAGAATGCAGCGATCAACAGGATCAGCAATGTCAGTTTCAGGGCAGGTGACATAAAATCAGTCCTGAGCATGGATTTTATTTCCGAGCATGGCAGTCCCGATGTAATTATTACCGATCCTCCGAGGGCTGGAATGCATGAGGATGTGGTGAAGTCGATTGTTGAAGCATCTCCTCAAAGCATAGTCTACATAAGCTGCAATCCTGCCACCCAGGCAAGGGACATACAGCTAATGTCGGATCAATATGCCGTGAGCAGGGTTCAGCCCGTCGATATGTTTCCGCACACCAGCCATGTGGAGAATGTGGTGCTGCTCGTGAAAAGGTGACTAATTATTTTGCACTTTATTCCTGATTTCATATTTTTGTCGCGCACGTTAAGCACACCTTTTACATTTTTAAACGGAGAGATGGGTGAGTGGCTTAAACCAGCAGTTTGCTAAACTGCCGTATGGGAAACTGTACCGGGGGTTCGAATCCC
>DCFQ01000084.1:0-183 GCA_002319915.1 Bacteroidales bacterium UBA1800
TTCAAGGATCCTTTCAAGCTTCTCCGTTTCGATAGGCCTGTCATTGTATTTTCTGTCACTCTGGCGCCTCAGGATGAGATCCAGCATTTCAATGCCGTTGATCATTCTCTCAATAGTTTTCAGCCTTGAGTTCGAAATAGCTTATTGGATGAAGGCACGCCGGGCAGTTCTTAAGAGGTTTTG
>DCFQ01000084.1:424-16011 GCA_002319915.1 Bacteroidales bacterium UBA1800
CCGGGCAGTTCTTAAGAGGTTTTGTCCCGAAATGGATATACCCGCAATTACGGCAATACCAGAAGACTTTTCCCTCACGCTCAAACACCTTCTCCTTCATGACATTCTCAAGAAGCTTCCTGTACCTCTCCTCATGTCCCTTTTCAGCAACCGACACTGCCTTGAATGCAGCCGCGACCTCCCTGAACCCCTCTTCCTCGGCTGTCTGGGCGAATGCCGGGTAAAGTTCACTCCATTCTTCATGTTCACCATCGGCTGCTTTACCGAGGTTGTCTTTTGTTGTCATCGTCTTGCCGGCCGGGTAGGCGGCTGTGATCTCGAGCATTCCGCCTTCAAGGAAGCTGAAGAATCTCTTTGCATGTCTCTGTTCCTGCAATGCCGTTTCGAGGAAAATTGCAGAAATCTGTTCATATCCTTCTTCCTTTGCCACTTTGGCGGCAAACTCATACCTGTTTTTTGCCTGTGATTCGCCGGCAAATGCTTTCAGCAGATTCTTTTCGGTCTTTGTTCCTTTTAAACTCTTTTCCATATTAAAAGTTTTTGGGTTTGGGTTAAATTGGAAATCTGACAAATAGTAAGACATCCTGCGCTAAATATAACAAAATTTTCTATCTTTAATTTCTCATGGCAATTGGTGGCAATATTTACTAATTTAATAATACCGGCAATATGGGAACACTACTTGTTATCCTCGCAGTAATAGTCATTTTCATCCTGATGATCATTTCTCTCTACAACAGGCTCGTCAGGTTAAGGAACAACCGTGAACAGGCATTTGCCGATGTCGATGTTCAGCTGAAACAGAGGCATGATATGATCCCCCAGCTTGTTGAGGCGGTCAAGGGGTACATGGGGCACGAACGCGGAGTGCTAACAGCAGTGACGGAAGCCCGTACAAATGCTATGAAAGCTTCCGGAATCAACGAGAAGATTGCTGCGGAGACCAAACTTTCTGCTGCCCTTGAGGGGCTCAGGGTTTCGGTTGAAGCTTATCCAGATCTCAAAGCCAGCCAGAATTTCATGGAGCTTCAGACGGAGATCGCTGATATTGAAAACAAGATTGCTGCAGCGCGCAGGTTCTTCAATTCGGCGACGAAGGAGCTCAACGTGGCAACGGAAGTCTTCCCTTCGAATATAATTGCGACACTTTTCAATTTCAAACGCGAGCCTTTGTTCGAGCTGGGTGAGCAAAGAGCGGCAGTCGAAGAACCCCCGCAGGTCAAGTTCTAGCAGATGAAGTATTTCGGCCTTCAGAGCCAGATAAGAAGGAACAATGCAAACTCGGTCCTCCTTTTGCTGATGTTCCCCGTAGTGTTTTACGGGCTTGCCTGGCTGTTTTTCTTCATCCTCTCAATAACCGTAAAACCAGAAGAAGGCGTTCCTCCAGTTGATGTGAACCATTCCTTCCTCCTAACCGTTCCCTGGATCACCATCGGGGTAGTAATCTGGTTCACGGTTGCATGGTTTTCACATTCCGCCATGATAAAGGCGGCAACGGGCTCGCGGCCGCTGGAAAGAAAAGACAACAAGAGAGTATACAACCTTGTCGAGAACCTCTGCATTTCGACCGGTATGAAAATGCCGCAGGTAAACATCATTGAGGATGATTCGCTCAATGCATTTGCCAGCGGAATCAACACCAGCACCTATGCGATCTCGCTTTCAAGAGGGATCATCAGCAAGCTTGAGGATGACGAGCTGGAAGCGGTCATTGCCCACGAACTGACACACATCCGCAACAGGGATGTGAAGCTTCTCATAGTCTCGATAGTGTTCGTCGGCATTTTTGCATTCCTGGCCGAAATGCTCTTCAGGTCGCTGAGGTTCGGCAGGATAGGAAGAGGGAAGAAGGAAGGCGCAGGAATACTTATTGCTCTTCTCCTGGCACTGCTCGGATACCTTCTCGCCACGCTCTTCAGGTTTGCGCTGTCAAGGAATCGCGAATACCTTGCCGACGCCGGATCAGCCGAGCTGACAAGGAGGCCGCTGGCACTCGCATCAGCCCTCAGGAAGGTTAAGGCCGATCCTTTGATCGAGGCTGTGAAACGGAAGGATATTGCCCAGATGTTCATCGAGAACCCGCAGGTTGAAGAAGAAAAGAAAGGACTTTCTTTTGCAACCCTTTTCGCGACTCATCCGCCGATAGAAAAGAGGATTGAGTTCCTGGAAAAATTGTGAGTTACACAGAGAGCACGGACCTGCCTGCCGGTAGGCAGGGCAGACACCGGGTTGCACAGAGTAACTAATCAGGACTTTTTCGGTCCTTTTTCCTGAAGAGCTTCGATTCTTCTCCCTTCAGGAGCCTGAGGATATTCTTCCGGTGGGTGATGATTATGGCGATCATGACGGCTACCGAGAACACCCTTAAAAGTATCGAGGGTGTGTCAAATACGAACAGAAGGAACAGGGGGAAAGCAATCCCGGCGCAGATCGATGAGAGCGAGACGTAGCCTGATAGCAGTAATACCAGGAGGAACACCCCGGTACAGGAAAGGGTCAGGTACAGGTGGATTGCCAGCAGGACACCGAAAATGGTCGCAACTCCTTTCCCTCCCCTGAATCCTGCAAAGACCGGAAAAATATGTCCGACTATGGCGAAGATCCCGCAAATTATCTGCAGGTTAACAAGATAGGCCGACCCCGGATCAGCAAGGCTGAAGAAGTGAGGCAGCATTGCGGCAACCCAACCTTTGAGAATGTCGAGCAGCAGGACAGGTATTCCCGTACCCCAGCCAAGGACGCGTATGACATTTGTTGCGCCGGCATTCCCGCTGCCGTGCTCCCTTACATCAACATTGTGGAAGAGCTTTCCGGCCCACACCGCAGTTGCGAGGGAACCAAGCAGGTAGGCAAGCAGAAAAGTGATCAGGTATGGCAGCATTTCAGTGAATCATGTTTTTAAATCCTTGGTCCGAATTCGTTTAGCTGGAGGGTTTCCTCACTGGCGCTGAACTTGCTGAAGTTGTTTATGAACTTCAGGGCAAGGTCAGTCGCTGCTATGCGCCATCTGACGGGAGAGCTCCACGACGTCGTAGGATCGAGGATCCGGCTGTCGACGCCGTCAATTTTTCCCGGGATGGCCAGGTTGAAGACCGGCAGGTTACTGAATTCACCCTTGCCGATGCTGTTGCCCAGGATGGCGTTTATGATCCTGCGGGTGACTGCAAGATCGATCCGGCTGCCGGAATTGTAAGGGCCTCCCGACCATCCCGTATTCACGAGCCAGGCTTCGGAATGATGAAGCTTCATCTTCCTGATCAGCTCGTTGGCATAGACTATGGGATCGAGCATGAGGAAAGCCGCACCGAAGCAGGTGGAGAATGACGGCACCGGCTCGACTATGCCCCTTTCGGTTCCGGCAACCTTTGCAGTGTAGCCTGTAAGGAAGTAGTACCTTGTCTGGCCTTCCGTAAGGCGACTGACCGGCGGCAGAACACCAAAAGTATCGCAGGTCAGGAAGATCACCTTCCCGGCATGTCCGGCCCTCGATACCGGCTTTACGATATTGTTTATATGATAGATAGGATACGAAACCCTTGTGTTCTCGGTCTTGGAATCGTTGTTGAAATCGACAGAGCCGTCCGAGAGCACCACCACATTCTCGAGCAGCGCGTCGCGCCTTATTGCGTTATAGATGTCAGGCTCGCTGCTGCTGCTGAGGCGGATGCATTTTGCATAGCATCCTCCCTCGAGATTGAACACCCCGTCGTCGTCCCATCCATGCTCATCATCTCCGATCAGGGCTCTTTCCGAATCGGTCGACAGTGTTGTTTTCCCAGTCCCCGACAGCCCGAAGAACAGGGCAACATCCCCTCCTTTCCCTACGTTGGCGGAGCAGTGCATCGAGGCGATACCGTTGCGCGGAAGGTAATAATTCATTATCGAGAAGATGCCCTTCTTCATCTCTCCGCCGTACCAGGTCCCGCCTATGACTGCCATTCCCGAGGTCAGGTTGAACATTATGAAGTTCTCCGAATTGAGGCCCTGCTTCTTCCAGTCCGGGTTCTTTGCCTTGGCGGCGTTGAGAACCACGAAATCAGGCTTGAAGTCATTCAGCTCTTCCTCCTCAGGCCTGATGAACATATTTCTGACAAAATGTGCCTGCCATGCGACCTCAAGCACGAACCTGACGGCCAGGCGCGAGTTCCTGTTTGCCCCGCAGTAGCAATCCACGACAAAGAGTCTCTTTCCGGAAAGCTGACGGGCAGCAATATTCCTGCAGTGCTCCCAGATACCGGCTGCAATGGGTTTGTTGTCGGATATCCTTACCTTTTCGGATCTCCACCATACACTCTCTTTGGTCTTATCGTCGAGCACCACATACTTATCATTTGGTGATCGTCCGGTAAAGATCCCGGTATCGACAGCTATTGCCCCGGTTCGCGTTATGACACCTTTTTCCGGACCGTCGAGCCCGAGTTTTGTCTCTTCAGCAAAAAGCTGGTTATATGAGGGGTTATAGATTATTTCAGCGGGACTTTCAATCCCGTAGGTTTTAAGATCGGTCTCAGTAACCATAATACTAAGGTGTTGGCCGGTAAATCAATTTATCAAAGTTATCAATTAAAGTCAGTTGCCTTAATAAGGATCGTAAAAATTAAGTCTTGCCGGCAGGGTAGGTTCGCCGGTCGCGGTCATAATAGTGTCAGGGTCGCCGGCATGTTAACAGGGGCAGGATGAAAAGAAAAGGGCATCACGGGAGATGCCCTTATTCATTATCCGAAAACCTGGTTTTTATTTTCCGAACTTGACAGCTGCCTGTGCTGCAGCAAGCCTTGCGATCGGCACCCTGAACGGGGAGCAGCTTACATAGGTAAGCCCGGTCTTGAAGCAGAATTCCACTGAAGCCGGATCTCCGCCCTGTTCACCGCAAATCCCTACCTTAAGGTCTGGCCTAGTGGCACGGCCTTTTTCGACCGACATTTTGATAAGCTGTCCAACGCCGTCCTGATCGATGGTCTGGAACGGGTCGGCAGATAACATCTTCTTGTCGAGATAGTCGTGCAGGAAACCTCCGATATCGTCACGGCTGAACCCGAATGTCATCTGGGTAAGGTCGTTGGTCCCGAATGAGAAGAATTCGGCTGTTTTTGCCATCCTGTCTGAAAGGAGGGTCGCACGCGGGATCTCGATCATCGTGCCGTATTTGAAGTAATCGAGCTTGCCGACACCGGTCTTCTTGCAGACCTCGTCATAAAGCCTGTCAACTATTTTCTTGGTAACATCGAGTTCTGATACATCGCAGGTAACCGGGACCATCAGTTCGGGTTTCGGGGTCTTGCCGGCTTTCTGGAGTTCAGCTGTTGCTTCGAACAGTGCCTCCACCTGCATCTCGGTGATCTCCGGATAGGTGATCCCGAGGCGGACACCGCGATGGCCCATCATCGGGTTGCTTTCGTGCAGCGCTTCACCGCGTTTTGCAACTTCTGATGTCTCGATCCCGAGGGCTTTTGCAAGCTCGGCCTGCTTTTCTGCTCCCTGCGGAACGAACTCATGAAGCGGCGGGTCGAGGAGCCTGAAAGTTACAGGCAGCTCATCCATGGCTTCTAGAGTGGCTTTCATATCCTTTTTGACAAACTGGAAGAGTTCTCCGAGCGCTTTCCTGCGTTCGGCTTCGTTTGCGCTCAGGATCATTTTGCGGAGGAGGAACAAGGGCTGTTCTGATCCTTTTCCGTAGAACATATGCTCTGTGCGGAAGAGGCCGATCCCTTCTGCGCCGAAATCACGTGCCACCTTTGCATCAGCAGCTGTGTCGGCATTGGTCCTGACGCCCATTGTCCGGTATTTGTCAACGATCTTCATGAACGACTGGAAGCGGGGGTTCTCTGAAGCATCCATGAGAGCGAGTGCTCCGAGATATACATTTCCGCGGGTCCCGTTGAGGGTAATAACATCACCTTCTTTGAGAACCACATTGGTTCCGGGAATTTTGGCAACCTTGCTGGCAGAATCGACATGAAGCCCGCCGGCACCGACGATACAGCATTTACCCCAGCCGCGTGCCACGAGAGCAGCATGTGAAGTCATGCCTCCGCGGGCGGTAAGGATACCGACAGCTGCGCGCATCCCCTCAACGTCCTCCGGATTGGTCTCCTCACGGACAAGAATTACTTTTTCTCCCTTGCGGTTCCATGCAACTGCATCCTCGGCGGTAAATACCATTTTACCGACAGCGGCTCCCGGCCCGGCCGGCAGACCTTTGACAACCGGGTTTACTTTCTTTTCGGCATCCGGGTTGCAGATCGGGTGAAGCAGTTCATCAAGCTGGGCAGGGTCGACCCTGGTGACAACTGTCTTCTCTGCTATCAATCCCTCCTGGAGCATATCCATTGCCATGTTGAGAGCGGCAGTCCCGGTCCTTTTTCCGACGCGGCACTGCAGCATATATAGCTTGCCTTCCTGGATCGTGAATTCTATATCAAGCATGTCCTTGAACGACTTCTCGAGGATCTCGCGGATCTCGATGAGTTCCTTGTAGGTCTTGGACATAGCTTCTTCCATGCTCTTGAGATGCTGGTTCTGCTCATTCTTTGTTTCGTTGTTGAGCGGGCTGGGTGTGCGGATACCGGCAACTACGTCCTCTCCCTGTGCATTTACCAGCCATTCCCCGTAGAAGAGGTTTTCGCCGGTGGCAGGGTTACGCGTAAACGCCACGCCGGTAGCCGAGGTATCGCCCATATTGCCGAACACCATCGCCTGGACGTTCACAGCTGTTCCCCAGTCATCAGGAATACCCTCGATGCGGCGGTACGATACTGCCTTCTTCCCGTTCCAGCTTTTGAAAACAGCCTTGATACTTCCTTCGAGCTGTTCCTTCGCATCATCGGGGAATGGTTTTCCCAGAACCTCTTTAACTTTCTTCTTGAATTCTTCAGCGAGGAATTTCAGTTCATCGGCTGTGATCTCAGTATCAGATTTGTATCCTTTCCCGGTTTTGAATGAATCGAGCATTTCGTCAAGCTGCTTGCGTATTCCCTTGCCTTCACCCAGATCAATCCCTTCTGCCTTTTCCATCACCACATCGGCGTACATCATGATTAGACGACGGTATGAGTCCCAAACGAAGCGCGGGTTGTTTGTCTTTTTCAGGAATCCAGGAATGGTCTCGGTACAGAGACCGATGTTCAGCACGGTATCCATCATTCCGGGCATCGACTTGCGGGCGCCTGACCTGCAGGATACCAGCAGCGTGTTCTGAGGATCTCCGTATTTCATTCCCATGGTTTCTTCGGTCAGCTTCATTGCCTTCCAGACTTCAGGCATAAGTCCTTCGGGAAGAGTGCAGTTGTTCTGATAATACTCATTACAGGCATCAGTAGTAATGGTAAAGCCCGCAGGCACAGGTAATCCGAGAAGACACATTTCTGCAAGGTTGGCACCTTTGCCTCCAAGAAGGTTCTTCATATCAGCCTTACCCTCTGCAGTTTTCCTGCCGAAGGAATAAACTCTTTTTACTGTTGACATACTTTTATGAATTTGAAATAAACTTTAATTGGGTTTTTCAAAATAAGGTGCAAATCTAATACATTAAATTGAATTTCAGAAACCAAAAGATGACTTACGACCGGGGATGGAACATAATGAGAGTATCCCGCAAATAACCCCTGTCGATATGGGTATATATCTCGGTGGTGAGGATCGACTCGTGCCCGAGCATTTCCTGGACCGCCCTCAGGTCGGCCCCTGCCTCTACCATATGCGTGGCAAACGAATGCCGGAAGGTATGCGGGCTTATCTTCTTCCTGATGCCCGCCCTGCCTGCAAGGTCCTTGACTATCGTAAAGACCATTGCCCGGGACAGCTTCCTCCCTCTCCTGTTTAGAAATACGATGTTCTCATCATGGATGACGGGAAGCCGCTTCCTGTCAATCATGTAAAGATCGATCTCTTTCAGGGTCTTTCGTCCCACAGGTACCAGCCGCTGCTTGTTCCCTTTGCCGGTAACGCTTACATAAAAGTCGGTCCGGTTTATGTCGGTGAGCCTTAGCCCGACGAGTTCCGAGACCCTCAGTCCACAGCCGTAGAGGGTTTCTATTATAGCCTTGTTCCGATGGCCATCGGGCCTGCTGAGATCGATTATGCCCACGATTCTGTCGATCTCTTCCAGCGACAGAACCTCCGGAAGCTTTAGACCGATCTTCGGGGATTCGATAAGGGAGGAGGGGTTTTCGGAAATCTCACCTTCGATAAGGAGAAACCTGAAGAACGCCTTTATTCCTGATATCACCCTTGCCTGGGTCCTTGCATTGTCATTTTCACTCCCGAACCAGATGATGAATTCTTTCAGGTCATTGAAGGTTGTTTTGCCGGGATCCGCCATTTCCTTCCCTTCAAGGAAGAGCTCAAGCTTTTGGACATCATCGGTATACGCCTCAATACTGTTGATTGAGAGTGATTTTTCAAGCCTCAGGTAGGTGGTAAAGTCTCTAAGTGCCTGTTTCCAGGAAAGGCTCATTGCGTTGTCGGGTTCGGATCGTTTATCAAACGGGTACAAGGTAATACAAAGTAAGGGACTGGTGCATTTGAGGGTTGCTATTTTTTGTCTATTTTTATCGGATAATTGAGACAGCCAGACCCGGACTATGAAAATACAGATAATAAACGGCCCCAACCTGAACCTGCTCGGTAAGAGGGAACCTGAGAAATATGGCGCCCGGTCATTTGAAGAGTACCTTAAGCTTATCAGGGAAAGATTTCCGAAGATCGAAATAAGTTATTTCCAGTCGAATGTTGAGGGTGAAATCATAAACAAGATGCATGAGACCGGATTTGACTTCGACGGTATCATCCTCAATGCCGGAGGATATACCCACACCTCTGTGCCGATAGCCGATGCCATAACATCCATCAGTTGCCCGGTGGTTGAGGTGCATATCACCAATATTCTGTCGCGCGAGGAATTCCGCCATAACAGCCTGATTGGAAAGTTCTGCGCCGGATCGATCTCAGGATTCGGGCTCGACAGCTACCGGCTGGCAATCGAGGCTCTCATAGAAATCAAAAAGAACGGGAAATGAAGGGGCCGGTCAGGAAACGGACAAAGATTGTTGCGACGATCTCCGACAAAAGATGTGATCCTGACTTCATCAGGCAGCTGTATGAAGAGGGGATGGATGTCGTAAGGATCAATTCTGCACATCTTGATATTGATTCCGCAATTAGGATCATCAGGAATGTTCGGTCGGTCTCAGATCAGATTGCAATCCTGATCGACACGAAGGGCCCGGAGATAAGGACCACTGTTTGTGATTCCCCGATAATCCTGAAAAAAGGGTCAAAGATCCTTATAGCGGCAGATCCTTCCTCTAAAAGCACGAGCCGGGTCATAAATGTCACTTACAAATCATTCGCGGAGGATATTCCCGAAGGGTCAGCCATCCTCATTGACGATGGCGAAATTGAGCTTAGGGCCGCAGGCAGGGTTGACAACATGCTTGAATGTCTCGTGGAAAATGACGGCGTCCTTGGATCAAGAAAAAGCGTGAATGTGCCGGGAGTCAGGATCTGGCTTCCGTCGCTCACTGAAAAGGACAGGGATTTCATAAAGATGGCTGTTGAGAACCAGGTTGATTTTATTGCCCATTCGTTCGTGAGATCAGCGCAGGATGTGGCTGATGTCCGGAAGGCACTTGATGACCTGAACGGCAGCATCAAAATCATTGCCAAGATCGAGAATGAGGAGGGAGTGAATAACATCGATGAGGTCATCGAAAATGTTTACGGGGTAATGGTGGCAAGGGGAGACCTGGCAATCGAGATCCCGTATGAAAAGGTCCCGGGAATTCAGCGGATGATAATCTCGAAATGCATTAATGCCCGCAAAACGGTGATTGTCGCCACTCAGATGCTTCATTCGATGATCGAGAATCCAAGGCCGACAAGGGCCGAAGTGAGTGACATTGCTAATGCCATTTACTCTCAGACCGATGCCACGATGCTCAGTGGTGAGACAGCCACCGGTAAATACCCGGTAGAGGCCGTCAGGACCATGACAAGGGTTGCCCTGGAGGTGGAGGGAAATAAGGACAGGTTCCTCGACCTTCCTTCACAGGGAAATGTAGGGGAGGTTTCAGCCTACCTGGCAAAAGTCGCGGTAAAGACTGCGGTAAGGCTCGACTCAAAGGTCATAATTGCCGATACCACGGGAGGAAAGACCATCAGGGATATGGCCGCCTACCGCGGGTACAAGCTTATACTCGCCCAGTGTTATTCGACGAGGACCATGAGGGAGCTTGCACTTTCATATGGTGTGTACGCCAGTTACCAGGAGAGGAAAAAGTCGGTCGATGATTTTATTCATATTGCCCTGAAGGACCTGACTGCAAAGCACGATCTTAAAAATGAGGACCTTATTGTTGTCCTGGCCGGGAACTTTTCCGGGGGTTCAGGGTTTTCATTTATTGAGGTAGGTTCGGTCGAGTATCTCAAGGACAGGGTTGATATTGTAGACTGACGTCAGGGTCTTGGTCTGATTTTTGAGGGTTTATTAATGCCAAAACACCAGCTGCAGATGAATAAAACCTCGTATATTTCTTCATGGATGAAAAACTGCCCGATCGATCTTCCACTGTCCAGCCGGGAGGATGTTGCATTGTCATCCGCAACCGGTCTGCGGGATCAAAGATCCGGTTGTAACTTTAATTAACTAACCAAACGCCGGGAGGAGAGGAAAAAGTGAAGAATTCAGTTTTAAGGAGATTGTTGACGGTTGCATTTTTCTCAGCCTGCTTTCTTAAGGCCAGTGCAACTCATAACAGGGCAGGGGAAATAACCTATGTACAGATTTCGGATCTCACCTATGAAATCACGATCCAGACTTTTACATATACCCAGAGCTATGCCGACAGGCCGGAGCTTACTGTACAATGGGGCGATAACACGTCTTCAGTGGCCCAAAGGATAAATGGACCGAACCGTTTTGGCGAGATCCTTCCCAATTTTTACAAGAAGAACATTTATAAAGTAACACACACCTATCCCGGCCCCGGCGTCTATAAGATCCTCATGCAGGATCCCAACAGGAATCAATATATATTGAACATTCCCAATTCAGTGAATGTCATTTTCTCGATCTCCACAACCTTGATAGTGAATCCTGCCATTGGAAGGAACAGCACTCCGGTGCTCCTGAATCCGCCTTATGACAAGGCGGCAAGGGGGTATGTATTCATTCATAATCCCGGAGCATTTGACCCTGACGGTGACAGCCTTTCATATGAAATGACGGTCTGCACCAGGGAGGATGGCAAGCCGATTGCAAACTATACACTTCCGCCGGCAACTAATTCCATAAAGGTCGACGCTGTCACCGGTGACCTGATCTGGGACACGCCGAGGGACACCGGCAAGTACAACGTGGCAATGAACATCATCGAATGGCGGTACGGCAGGAAGATAAGCGTCGTTGAAAGGGACATGCAGATCGAGGTCTTCGATACGAAAAACAAGCCCCCGGTTAACGGTCCCCTCCGCGATATGTGCGTCCAGGTAGGGGATGTGGTTGATTATGATGTTACTTCAACAGATCCGGATAATGACGGGATCGGATTGCATGCGGCTTCCGGGATCTTTTCGCTTGCCGCATGCCTGGCGACATTTACTAAACTGGATTCGGTAGCCGGGTTTGCTTCTGCGAAGTTGCACTGGGTCCCATGCTATGAAGCCGTGAGGAGCCAGCCCTATGATGTTGTCATTAAATCCGATGACTACAGCGGTGAACTTAAGCTCTCGGATATCGACCTCATGAAGATCAAAGTGCTGGGACCGCCACCGCACCTCATCGGGGGAGTACCGGCCGGGAAATTTATCAGGCTCAGCTGGAGCAGCTACGGAACCAATGTGATTTCCGGGTTCAATATTTACCGGAGGGAAGGGGTCTCGTCCCTGAAGGTGGACTCCTGCACATCCGGGGTCCCATCTTCGTCCGGATTCGTCAAAGTGGGGTATGCCGACGGGAGCGGCACAACTTCGTTTACAGACACAAACACCGGGGAGGGGCTCGATTACGGAAAGGAGTACGCTTACAGGATCGTTGCGCTCTTCGCCAACGGGACCGAAAGCAAAACATCGAACGAGATCCTGTCGTCGCTTGTATCCGGTCTCCCGCTCATCACACACGTGACAGTCAGGACCACCTCCCAGACAACAGGATCGATCTATATGAGCTGGAGAAAACCCGAAAGGCTCGACACAATCCCGGCCAACGGCCCGTACGAATATATCATATCCAGGGCCGCTGGGATTGCGGGAACTTCGTACCAGGAGATAAAGAGGATCCAGACAGTCAATCTTAATGATACCGTATATGTTGACACTCTGATAAATACGCAGACGACGGGGTACAACTATAAAATTGAGCTTTACAACAATGCCACCGGAAACAGGTTCCTGATCGGCGAACCGGCATATGCATCGTCACTCTATTTAACCGCCTCCCCCGGCGACAGGAAGGTCAGGTTTGTCATATCCCGGAACGTACCGTGGATTAACTCACGGTATGATATTTTCCGACTTAACACATCGACATCACGCTACGATTCCATCGGCACGACAAACCAGCTCAGCTATGTTGATGAAGGACTCGTCAATGGAACCGAGTATTGCTACTACGCCAGATCGACGGGAAGTTATCCGGGTATTGGGATGCCGGTCAACCTTCAGAATTTTTCGGAATCAACCTGTGTGACTCCAATTGACAATGAAGCACCGTGTCCACCTCTAATAACCGTGACAAGCCAGTGCGACAGCCTGTACAATACCATTTCGTGGAGTATAAACGACCCGGTTTGCTTCGCCGATGTTGCCGGCTACGAGGTCTATTACAAGGGTCTTGGGGACACAACGCTGGTCGCCACGATAAACGACAGGAACACATTCACTTACAGGCATGAGCCGGGTCAGTTGATTTCAGGCTGCTATGCTGTGACAGCATTTGACAATGCTGGCAATGAGAGCCGTAAATCGGACGTGGTCTGCACAGGCGATGTGTGCAGCTACTTTGAAATACCGAATGTCTTTACCCCTAACGGTGACGGCATTAACGACCGGCTCGTTGCCAAGACTTCGGGGCTGATTGAAAAGATCAATTTTAAACTGTTTAACCGCTACGGCGTCCTTATATTCCAGACCGAAGAGCCTAAAATCAACTGGGACGGGTATTACAAAGGCAAGATCGTATCTCCCGGCGTTTATTTCTACCAGTGTGAAGTTTTTGAAAGAAAACTCTCGGGCGTTCAGCAGTTCCACCTGGCGGGGTTCGTTCATGTGATTACTGAAGAGGGGGCATCAAACAGGCAGCAGCTTTAAGGAACCAGTGAAAGGAAAGAAGATGAAAAAACCGTTAATTCTTATTTTGCTCATTATAAATGCCCGCCTGCTTGTCGCACAACCGTCAGCAGATTATATTATGAAAGGCAGGGCGCTGATGGAAGCAGGGAAGCCGCAGGAGGCAGCAAGGGTCCTTACGGAAGCCGCCGGTAAATCAGGTGATTACAGGCTGTTGACCGAGAGGGCGGAAGCCTTCATTCAAAGCGGAGATTATACCAGGGCGATCAGCGATCTGAACTCTGCAAATACAATCACCCCGGGTTCCGGTGAATTCGGCCTGGCCCGCATTTACGCAATCAGGGGCAATGCATCAACATCGGTTTACCATCTGGAATTATGCCTGCAATCATCTTTTAAAAGGAGTGAAAAGGAAGTCATGCTCGATCCTGCATTCAGCACCGTTGAAAACACTCCGGAGTGGCGACAGTTTTGGAAAAAGGACTGGTATAACAATTATGAAAAGGCACTGGCGGAAATTGAATATGATCTTGAAACAGGAAGCCTGGCAGATGCGAAGGGCACCCTGAATGACCTGTCGGCTTCCTATTCGGAGAGTGACGGAAATGTTTATGCCGGCGCACTGATCTCTTTTTCCGAGGGAAAATTTACGGAATCCGTCAGGGCTCTCAGCGGTTTACTGCAGGAGGAACCATCGGATGAGAAATATCTCCGCCTGTTCGCTAGGGCACAGGCAGCTGCCGGTAATCATGCAGGAGCGTCGGCCACATATTCCAGGCTGATTGAGCTTGGCGTCCCCGACGCAGCATTCTATCTGTCGAGAGCCGAATGTTTCAGGAAGACAGGGGAAAATGATAAAGCCGATTCGGATGTAACAAAGTATCTTTCTTTTTACCCTGGCGATAAAAAAGCTCTCAGCTTTGCCGGGAAGGTTGCATCGGCCGGCGGTGACAACATAAAGGCCCTCGAATATTTCTCGGACAATCTCAGGCTCCATCCGAACGATCCGGGATGCTACATCGACAGGGCAAACGCTTACTTTGTTTCCCGGTCATGGGAGCTTGCCATAAAGGATTACAGCATGTCTCTCGATCTTCAGCCTTCCAATCCGGAGGTATGGCTCAACAAGGGAATTTCACTTCTGAATGCAGGCAAAGCCGAAGATGCGTGCCATGATTTCAGGATGGCTTTCAGCCTTGGCAACAGGAAGGCTACGGATTATATCAGCAGGAATTGCATTAAATAGATCCCTTACCTTACATTCCTCAATATCTTTTCGAAAAGATCCCTGGGTTTGAAAGGTTTCAGCACATAATCGTTTATGCTTAGGTTTTCTATTTTGTCATGGCTTTCCGACATGATGGCTGCCGTGAGAGCAATCACCGGCATTCCGCTGATCCTTGGGTTTTCCGATCTCCTCAGGATCGTCGTGGCTTCAATGCCGTCCATGACGGGCATGTGGAGGTCCATTATCACCAGGTCAAATTCGTCCTTTTCGAGAAGGTCCAGGGCGATCTTGCCATTTTCGGCATGGGTCACGATGACGCCCCAGCCGGACAAGAACTTGTTTGCGACGAAGAAATTGATCTTGTTATCTTCAGCCATCAGGATCCTTTTCCCTTCAAGGCCGACATAGGATTCTGAGGTTTCGCTGGGAAGCGCCTTTTCTCCCTTGCCAGGAACACCGAATGAAAGGACAAATCTGAAGGTGGAACCTTTTCCAGGCTCGCTGTCAACCCCGATCTCTCCCCCCTGAAGTTCCACCAGCTTCTTGCAGATTGCCAGTCCGAGTCCTGTTCCTCCGTAATGCCTGGTAGTATCCGCTGAAGCCTGGGTGAAGCTTTCGAAAATGACAATATGCTTGTCTTTCGGAATTCCGAGACCTGTATCTTTTACCTTGAATTCTATATTGATGTTTTTGTCGGTCCGCTCAAGAGTTTTGAGAATAACATAGATACTACCAGATTCGGTAAATTTCAGGGCATTCGACAGCAGGTTCGACAATATCTGGTTCAGCCTTATCGAATCTCCGATCACTTCATCCGGAAGCTCATTTTCCCTAATGATATCAAAATCGATGCTTTTGGATTTGGACCTGAAGGAGTATGACCTCATTATATCTTTAAGGAAATCGCTCAGGTTGAAAATTGCCTGTTCAAAAACAATCTTCCCGGATTCCATTTTATTATAATCGAGGACATCGTTGACAAGTGTCAGAAGATGATTGCCTGAGAATCTGAGGGTCTTGATAAAATCCATCTGGTCTTCACGAGGGTTCCCCTGCAGCAGCAGATTGGTGATCC
>DCFQ01000104.1:0-6555 GCA_002319915.1 Bacteroidales bacterium UBA1800
TCCTTAAAAGGGATGTGCTCTACCTGCTGAGCTACTGAATCTCCTTAAGATTTTTCGCGGTGCAAATTTAAGATAAAAAACTTTTCATCCAAAAGTTAGCGCTTTTTTTTGGATATCAAAATAACGCTTTTCTAAAAGTTAAATTTCCTTAAATTTACATGTCCCTACTAACTAAGACTCTGTGATGAAAAATATGTTCAAGGACAAGGTTGTTGTTGTCACAGGCGCATCTTCCGGCATTGGTGAAGCAACTGCCCGTGAATTTGCAATATACGGAGCTAAAGTTGTTCTTGCCGCCAGATCGGGGGAGAAGCTCACAAGGATTGTTGAAAAAATCAAAGCCGGTGGCGGCACAGCCGATGCGATCGTGACGGATGTCACCTCTGAAGATGATTGCAAAAGGCTCATCGGGGAAACAGTCTCAAAGTACGGCAAAGTCGACATCCTTGTCAATAACGCGGGTATTTCTATGCGCGCGGTTTTCGACGAGGTCGAGATCAACGTGCTGCGCAGGCTTATGGATGTCAATTTCTGGGGAACCGTTTATTGTACGAAATACGCTCTCCCGTACCTCGTTGCCAACAGGGGCTCGCTGGTCGGAGTCTCATCCGTTGCCGGATTCCACGGACTACCTGGCCGGACCGGTTACAGCGCCTCCAAGTTTGCGATGCACGGATTACTGGAAACAATAAGGATCGAGAATCTTAAAAAGGGACTCCATGTCATGATAATCGCTCCCGGATTCACATCTACCGAGATCAGGAAGCATGCACTGGTGGCTGACGGCAGCGAGCAGGGCAGCTCCCCCAGGGATGAGGACCACCTTGATTCACCACAGTATGTTGCAAAATGGATACTTAAAGGGATTAGGAAAAAGAAAAGGAACAAGCTGCTGACCTGGGACGGACGGCTGACCGCGCTCCTGCAAAGGATCATCCCGACTCTCGTTGACCTCAGCTACTACAACCATATGTCGCACGAACCAAATTCCCCGTTAAAATAAATCCGGCCCCGGCTTGCCGCAATTTAGCGCCTGGTTGCCTGATCCGGAACCAGATTGACCTTATTCCGGATCATTTCAAAATTCTTCCGCATTAAAAAATTTGAAGCAGAATTCCTGTAATGAAATACAGCCTGGAGCGTCATGCAGATAAAAGAACAAGTACTAATCTTAAATTATCTGCTATGAAAAGGTTTGTTTGGATTGCCCTGTTGTCAGCAATTGTTTCCGGTGCCTACGGACAAAGATCAATCGATGAGTTATTCAGGAAATATGCTGATGCCGACGGATTCGTGACTGTGACCCTAAATGGGAGCCTGCTTAAGCTTGCAAAAGCTCTCGACGATGATAAGGACCTGGTTCATGAAGGGATCACGGGTGACATAAATGAGATCAGGATACTCGCACAGGAGGACAAGAGTCTCAAAACCGATAATTTTTACAATTTTGTGATCAGGGACATTAACCTGAGCGATTATGATGAATTCCTCAGGGTGAAGGAAAAGGGCCAGGACCTGAGAATGCTGGTGAAGACCGAAGGGGACCATTTCAGGGAATTCCTGGTCATCGGCGGGGGAGAAGACAACCTGGTCATTCAGATAAAGGGAAACCTTTCACTGCATGATGCCGAAAACCTGTCGAGCGATCTTAAAAGGGATCATGGCAGAAGATCGTTGGTCTCCGACCTTGATTAAGCATCTGTGATTATCTTTGCAAGTGAGAAGATGCGTTTCCCCGGATGACCAGAAATGAATTCAGCAGTCTAGTGGCCAGGATGAGCAGAAAACTATATGTTCATGCTTACCATATACTTGAAGATCAGACTGGTTCTGAAGATGTTGTACAGGAGGTTTTTTTGAAGCTCTGGAAAATGAATGCATCGCTTGACAAATATGAGAGCATTGAGGCCCTGTCGGTGACAATGACCCGGAACCTGTGCCTTGACCACCTGAGAAGGCAGAAATTCACAGAGACCGGCAACGACAGGGCCTTTGCAGGGATCCTGAACCAGGACCCGTCACCTCACGACTTAATGGAGAAGTCAGAAACCATGGAGATAATCGGCAATATCATTGAAAATTTGCCGGAAATTTACAGGGATGTAATCAGGCTGAAGGATATTGACGGTTTCTCATACGAAGAAATATCTGAAAAGACCCGCATGAATATCAATACCCTGAGGGTAAATCTTTCGCGTGCCAGAAAGATGGTAAGGGATGAATTATTAAAATTCTCATATGGAAAAAGAGGAAATAAAAAGGCTCCTGGAGAAGTACTATAACGGGGAGAGCACTGAGAAAGAAGAGGGACTGCTGAAAGAGCTCTTTGCCTCGGAAACCGTGCCGGAGGATTTTGAGCACGATAAGGCTCTATTCAACTATTTCAGGCATGTCTCAAAGATGCCTGAACCTTCACCCGGCTTTGAAAGCAGGATACTCAGTGCCGCAGCGGACGACAGGATGGTCCCGGTGCGGCCGGCCAGGAAGATACTTGTTACGGTGCTCGCAATCGCTGCGGGAGTGGCCCTAATCACCGGGTCCTATTTCTTCCTTAAACGAGGCAGTGAACCCCGCGACACCTACTCTGATCCTGCGGTTGCGTATGCCGAGACAATGAAGATACTGCACGGGGTCTCATACAGGCTCAGCTATGGCAGGAAGAGCCTGGAACCTGTCGGGAAGCTCCATAAATTGACAAAAGAGAGCCTTGTGGCATTTGAAAGCCCTGCGAAGATAGTTGATGAGAAGCTTAAGTCGCTGAATCAGCTCAACAGGACGGTTAAAACACTCGGCACCATCAATAGCGAAAACGAAACAATCAAGAAATAATGAAAAAGATATTCCTTTTAACCGCACTTTTGTCGCTGGCCATTGCCGGTCAGTCACAGGTAAATGCAATCGATGAGATGTTTGACAGGTATTCTGAAAAAGAGGGATTCACCACTGTCTATATTTCGAGCAAGCTGCTTGGGATGTTCATACCCAAGGATGCAAAGGATGAAGAAGGACGAGATATAGTGGGCAGATTAAGCTCGATAAGGATACTCACCGTCGAAGATACACTGCTGAACAAAAATGTGAATTTCTACAAAGAGCTTAGTTCCAGGGTGAATTTCAGGGAGTATGATGAGTTGATGGTTGTAAAGGAAGGAGGAGACATCACCAAATTCCTGGTAAAGCAAAAGGGGGACCGCATCTCGGAGCTCCTTATGATCACCGGCGGACCTGGCGGAAACACTCTGATATCTATCAAGGGGGATCTCGACATGAAAGCAATCTCCGAACTCTCGAAAAACAGCGGTATTGAAGAGCTGAAAGACCTGGATAAGATCGATAAGGACAATCCCAGATAATATCAGCCGGATCTTACGCAGATTCGAGCACATTTTTGCTTAACTTGTCAGAATAATTTCCGGGGCTTTTAAATAATTGCCCCGAAAATTGTTATTTGCACAAGGAGGATTGACTCAAATTGGACACTGTCAAACTGGAAAAGGCCTGTAAAGCCCTTATTGATGCAGCCAAGGGAACCATGGCACCCGGCGATAAGGCCAGGATCCGCCGCGCCCTTGACATTGCTGTAAGAGCCTGCGGGGATAATCTTATCCTGACAGGTGAGCCCGAAATACTTCACGCCATCTCTGTGGCATCCATACTGACTGGTGAAATGGGGCTGGGCGTCACTTCAATAGTCCCTGCTCTCTTTCATGATTGTTTCGACAGGATTGAACTGAGCCCGGAAGAGCTTGAGAAAGAATTCGGCGCAAAAGCGATAGAGATCATTCGCGGTTTTTCCAGGATTACCGGAATAAATTCCCTTCAGTCATCATACCAGGCGGAGAACTTCCGGAAACTGCTGCTGAGCCTTGCTGATGATGTGAGAGTCATACTTATCAAGCTCGTGGAGAGGCTCGAGTATATGAGGAACCTTGAACACGCTCCTGAAACGGACAGGCTCCCTCTCGCTTCCGAGACTTATTTCCTTTATGCCCCGCTTGCCCACCGGCTAGGATTCTACAATATCAAATCGGAAATGGAAGACCTTGCGGTCAAGTTCCTTGAACCTGATCAATATTCTTATATTGAAGGCAGGCTCAGGCAGACTACCGCTTCAAGAAACAAGTTTATCAGGGAGTTCTCGAAGCCGCTGGATGAAAAACTGCAGCAGCTGGGCTTCAGGTTCACCATCAAGAGCAGAACCAAATCAATTCACTCCATAATGCTTAAAATGAAGAAGCAGGGAGTGGAGTTTGACGAGGTCTACGATCTTTTTGCAATTAGGATCATTCTTGACAGCGACAGTGAGCATGAAAAATCCGATTGCTGGCGGGTCTATTCCGTAGTCACTGATCTCTACCAGCCTAATCCGAGCAGGCTTCGCGACTGGATCTCGGTGCCTAAATCCAACGGCTATGAATCACTTCACACTACGGTCGTCGGGCCCAGGGGTAAATGGGTCGAGGTCCAGATACGCTCGGTGCGAATGGACGAAATTGCAGAAAAGGGGCTTGCCGCTCACTTCAGGTATAAGGGGGTCAAGGGAGAAGGTGGCCTGGAGGTGTGGCTTACAAGGATGAGGGAAATACTTGAATCGACCGACAAGGAGGACAAGGCTTTCCTTGACCAGGTCAGGTCCGGGCTCTATACCGATGAGGTCTTCGTCTTCACTCCCAGGGGTGATATCCGTCAGCTTCCTGCGGGATCGACCGTCCTCGATTTTGCATTCGATATCCACACAGCCGTTGGCGCTTCGTGTGTGGGCGCGAAGGTAAACGGCAAAAATGTGACGATCCGCTATGTTCTCCAGAATGGCGATCATGTTTCGATCATAAGGTCGAAGAACCAGAAGCCGCGGGAAGACTGGCTCTCCTTTGTTGTGACCGGGAAAGCCAAATCGAAGATAAAGCAGGCCCTTAATGAAGAAAAGACCAGGGCAGCTGCGGAGGGGAAGGAAATACTGATGAGGCGCCTCAAAAACTGGAAGCTGCCTTATGGCGACTCGGTTGTACAGAAGCTTATCATTCACTATAACCTGAAAACTGCCCAGGACCTGTACTTCCTTATCGAATCCGGAAAGCTTGACCTTTTACAGATCAAGGATGTCCTAACGCGTCCTGAGCAGACTGCGGAACCCGTGAAGCCGGCGGAGCTCCCGGAGAAGCCGGTGAGAGAAGAAACTACTTCGCAATATTCAGATTTCCTGGTCATTGAAGACAAGGTCGATGGACTCGATTACAGGTTGTCAAAGTGCTGCAATCCGGTGTTCGGAGATTCCATTTTTGGTTTTGTCACCATTTCGGAAGGAATAAAGATACACCGGTCGGGCTGCCCGAATGCCCACTATATGATGGCAAAGTTTCCATACCGGATTGTATCGGCCAGGTGGACGAAAACAGGTGCTGCCGGATCATTCATCGCCACCGTCAAGCTGACAGGGGTAGAGGAGGTGGGTATTGTGAACAGGATCGCCGACATATTATCCGGGTACAATGTAAGCGTGCGGAACTTTAACTACAGCATGGATGATGGCATGTTCGAGGGAACCCTGAATATAATGGTCCCCAACAATGATGTACTTTACGGGATCATAAGAAGGATCCAGGGACTTAAAGGGATCCTCAGGGCAACCAGGCAAATAAGTGAACAATGAACTGCTTTTAACATATGTAAACAGAACACCTATGATAAACAACCTTCTCTTCATCTCACTGGCCCCGGTTCTCATCATCGCATTATATGTATATAGCCGCGACAAATATGAAAAGGAACCATTTTCCGTACTTATAAAAGCTTTAGTTACAGGGATTATAATTGTATTACCTGTATTGATTATTGAGAAGTTCCTAAATGGAATAAAGCCGGCCATGGAGGGTATCGGAAATGCCGGTTACGATGCTTTCATAATTGCAGGGCTTACTGAAGAAGGCTTCAAGTACCTTGGATTCCTGCTGATCTTCTGGAACAACAGGAATTTCGATGAACCGTTCGACGGTATTGTATATGCGGTTTTCATTGCCCTGGGATTTGCAGCTGTTGAGAACCTGGTATATGTATTTACCGGGGGATACAGTGTGGGGGTCGTGCGGGCGGTTACCGCAGTGCCGGCTCATGCCCTGTTCGGGATAATGATGGGTTATTATTTTGGCCTCGCAAAGTTTTCACTCAAAGGCAGGGCTCCGTTCCTTGTCCTGGCGTTCCTTGCCCCTTACCTGTCGCACGGAGTATACGATTTCCTGCTGATGTCACAGCAGCCACTTTTCCTGGTCCTGTTCATCCCGGTATTCATTTATTTCTTTTACAGCGGGTTCCGTAAGATGGCAAGGCTTTCCGACTCATCCAGGTTCAGGTTCCGTTTCGGCAGGTAGAGGGAGTATCGTGCAATCGTGCGATCGTGCGATCATGCGATCATGCGATCGTGCAATCGTGCAATCATGCAAAGAAAACCAGCAACCGGGCTGAACGTTAAGTCCCGACATGGGATGTCGGGATAGCGAAGGAGCCAGATTGCAGGGCAGGCAAAGCAACCAGCAACCAGCAACTAGCAACCAGCAACCA
>DCFQ01000104.1:6827-9899 GCA_002319915.1 Bacteroidales bacterium UBA1800
AACCTTTCTTCAATACCTCTTATCCGGCCTGACGGGCAGCTTCGCCAGCTTTTCGACCTCCACCGACTGGAACCCGAATTCCTCAACGACCTTTCCCAGGATAAGATAGGTTCCGCTTCCCTTGAAAGGGTAGTTTTTCAGGGAGTGCGAGAAATGGGTGGTATCGAAGAAGCTCCCTTCGGCATCAATGAAGCAACCGAAATTCATCCAGTCTCCCTTTATTGTCTTGATATACTTGATTGTCACCAGGTGGCCGACCATCCTGACCATACTGCCCACGCAGCCGGAAAGTCCGGATGCCATTACATCCCCGCGGAAAGGGGTCTGAAGCATGTCGAACCAGCTCAGGCTTACGGGAAATCCCAGGAGTTCCACTTCGTCGTAGGCATCATCAAGTGCATTGTGCTCGAGATCGGGAAGGGTGAAGCTGCGCACGGGATTTGAGAAAAGCGGGCGCGTATTCTCATGCCGGCTTTCATTCATCATCATATGAGCCTCCCACAGAAGGGCAGCCTTCTTTTTTCCAGTGAACCTGAAGGCGCCGGCCCTGATCAGAAGTATGACCTGCTCCAGCTTCGGACATGTCCTTGCCACGAAATCGGCAAGGCCGGTGAATGGCCCGCCGCTGTTCCTGACATCCTCTATCGATCGTGCAAGCTGTTCCTCTATGCTGAGTATATGAATGAAGCCCAGGTATATATCCTTACCATAGATAGTCGTTTTGTAGGTGCTCCTGTTTACATCCGGAGGCTGTACGACTGCGCCAAATCTTTTCGCCTCGTGAACATACACCCAGGTACGGTAGAATCCCCCGAAGTTGTTTATGACCGCGACCATGAACTCGAGGGGGAAATGAGCCTTGAGGAACAGGCTCTGGAAGCTCTCCACGGCATAGGATGCCGAATGGGCTTTCGAGAATGAGTATCCTGCAAACGATTCGATCTGCCTCCACACCTCTTTGGTGATCTCATCACTGTAACCCTTTTCGCGGCAGTTTGAGAAGAATCTGTCGACAATCCTCTGCATTTCCTGTTTCGACCGGTATTTCCCGCTCATGGCCCGCCGCAGGGTATCGGCATCCGACAGGTCCAGGCCCGCAAAATGATGGCAGACTTTCAGAACATCTTCCTGGTACACCATTACCCCGAAGGTCTCGGCGAGCTGCTCCTTCATTACCGGGTGGATATATTCGAATTTATCCGGGTTGTGGAACCTGTAAATATATTCACGCATCATCCCTGAACGGGCTACTCCCGGCCGGATTATCGAGCTTGCTGCGACCAGGGTGGGGTAGTCGTCGCATCTGAGCTTCTGCAGCAGCCCTCTCATCGACGGGCTCTCGATATAGAAGCAGCCCTTGGTTTCACCGCGCCTCAGGTAGTCTTTTACCTTAGGGTCGTTCTTGAATTTATGAATGGCGTGGACATCGACATCGATCGACTGGTTCCTCATGATTATCTCGGCGCTCTCCCTGATATGGCCGATGCCGCGCTGGCTGAGTATGTCGAGCTTCTCAAAGCCGATCTCCTCGGCTGTATACATATCCCACTGCGTCGTGGGGAAGCCCTTGGGGGGCATGTCGAGCGCGGTGTAGCAGGTGATCGGCTCCTCGGATATCAGTATCCCCCCGGCATGGATGCTTCTCATATTCGGGAAATCAGCGATCCTCAGTCCCGTGGAGAAAATAATATCGGTTATTTCATTCCTGTTCGTTTCAGCTGACGGATTATCGATCAGCGCATCGATCTCCTCCTTCGGCAGGCCGTGCACCTTTCCGAGTTCCCTTACTATCGACTTTCCCCTGAAAGTGCTCATCATTCCCAGGAGGGCGGTATGCCCATAACCGTACCGTTTGAAGATGTAGTCGATCACATCATCCCTTTCCTTCCAGGAGTAATCGATGTCAAAATCAGGCGGGCTGCTTCGTTTCGGGTTGATGAACCGCTCGAAGTAAAGGTTTAGATCAATTGGGTCAACATTGGTGACCTTCAAGCAATAAGCAATTATGGAATTTGCCCCGCTGCCCCTGCCGACATGGTAAAATCCCCTTGCCATCGAGTACCTCACAATATCCCATGTGATCAGGAAATAAGCCGAGAACCCGAGCTTGTCTATGATCTCCAGCTCATGGGCGATCCTTTTTTTCGCCTCGCTGTTCTGCTTGCCGTACCTGTACACCATTCCGTCCCATGCAAGCTTTTCGAGCAGCAGCTTGTCGTCGTACCGGCTTGCGGAAAAGATCTTCTTGTTCTTGACGCTGGTAAGGTCAAGGTCAAGGGTGCAGTCTGAAAGAAGCTTCCCGGTGTTTTCAGTCAGCCAGGGGAGAGCGGCCTTCTTCTGCTCCAGGAGTGGCGGACTGAAGAATTCGTCCTTCCCGGCACACTGGGTTGGCTTCAGGTGACTGAGAAGGATGTTGTTGTCGACCGCCCTCAGGCTCCTGTGAATTGGAATGTCATCCGGAGATGCAAATGTGACAGGGAGCAGGAGCACCATCGAATTCCTGCTTACCGCTTCCCCGATGCTCAGCAGCCTGTTGATCTCATTGAGCCTGATCCCGATCCGCTCATTTTCAAAAAGCTTCCTTTTTGGCATATTCCCAAGCGTGTATATCACGTAGGCATTCGAGAAGCGGGGAGCTGGGAATCCGACATCGACCTTTTCGGAATTCAGCCTTGACAGGAATTCGTTGAGTTCCCTGAATCCGTTGTTATTGCGGGCGATACCAATGAACCGCAGGGTGTTGCCATCCCTGAACTCTATCCCGGCAACCGGTTTAAGGCTGTTCTTAATGCATTCTGCAGCAAACTCGGGGATCCCGGTCGAGTTGTTTATGTCGGTAAGGACAACGGTATCCGTCCCTGCAGCCAGTGCTTCCTTCACGAGCTGTTCCACGGACATCATCCCGTAGCGGAGACTGTAATATGTGTGACAATTCAGGTACATAAATTTATAGGTGGCAGGGGTCAGGTGGCAGGGGTCAGGCACCAGGCATCAGGGGTCAGGGGTCAGGCGTAAGGTACAAGGTACAGGGTGCATTACCTGGAGCCTTACGTCTTACGCCTTACGCCTTGC
>DCFQ01000020.1:0-11790 GCA_002319915.1 Bacteroidales bacterium UBA1800
AAAGCTGGTTTCG
The DNA here is from genome assembly GCA_002319915.1 of Bacteroidales bacterium UBA1800. GTDB lineage: Bacteria > Bacteroidota > Bacteroidia > Bacteroidales > VadinHA17 > LD21. The sequence continues at coordinate 14 of DCFQ01000020.1, forward strand.
GTTTACAGGATAACCATAAACCTGGAGAGGATCGGTGACCAGGTACTAAATATTATCAATTCCTTTGTTTCAATAAAGGAGAGCAGTGAATACAGGGCGATGTCGGATGTCATCATGAACATGCTGATCTCAGGAAAAAGCATGGTTGAAAAATCTTTGCTGTCGTTCAAAAACGATGATGCCGATTATGCCGTATGGACTATCAAGAATGACGAGGTGGTGGATGAAATGAACCGCAAGCTTCTCATTAACAGCATTTCAAAAGCCAGGGTGAGCAGCAGGACAAGGGAGATGCTCCTGAGTTACGTCAATCTTAAGAACATCATCACCAATATTGAACGGATTGCGGACCATGCGACAAATATTGCAGAGGCATCAATTTACTCCATGAAGGGAAAGGATATTAGGCACAGCCCCGGAGACGCCGGAGATACATTTGATCAATAAAGAGGTTCACGGATGGATTTTAAAGGGAAGAAAATACTAATTGTTGACGACGAAGAGGACTTGTGCGAAATCCTTCAGTACAACCTCGATAACGAAGGATTTGATACTGACGTTGCACATTCGGCCGAAGAAGCCCTGAAAAAGCCACTGTCTGATTTCGATCTTCTGCTGCTGGACGTGATGATGGGCCAGATGTCGGGATTCAAGCTGGCAGACAAACTGAGGAAAGAGCTCAATAATAATGTTCCTGTGATTTTCCTTACAGCAAAAGACACTGAGAACGACCTTCTTACAGGCTTCAGCCTGGGAGCCGACGACTACATTTCAAAGCCATTTTCCATCAATGAGCTGACTGCAAGGGTAAAGGCAGTACTGAAGAGGTCACAGCCACAGGGAAAAAGAGGAAGGAACATCCTGAAGTCGGGTGATATAGAGCTCGATAAAGAGCTGAAGAGGCTGATAATTAACGGGAACCTCGTCGATCTGACCAGGAAGGAATTTGAGATACTGACTCTTCTTATCGGAAACCAGGGAAAGGTCTATGCAAGGGAAGAGATCCTAAACATTGTCTGGCCCAGCGATGTGATTGTCACGACCAGGACGGTCGATGTCAATATTGCCAGGATCAGGACAAAGCTTGGGGAATACGGAAAATACCTGAAGAACAAAACTGGTTTTGGCTATTTTTTCGAATACTGAAAATCTTCCTTTTATGCTAAACGGCCGGCACAAATTCAGAAATCTCCTGTTCCTGTACTATTCGACAGTTTTTATTTTGTTTACCGGCCTGATCCTGGCATACCAGTACTCGCGCGAAAAAGAGTTCAGGACCGCGACGCTGAATGATGAGCTGTTCAACGTGACATCCATCGTGAACAATTACATCAAGGTAAATTCCTTCGACAGGGACAACGCTTACGGCAAAACGGATTCACTGGTAAGGCTGTTCCCGGAGAAGAACCTCAGGGTGACGATTGTCAGTCCGTCCGGTACCGTGTTGTATGACAGTTTCGTTCACGCCTGGCAAACACTTGAAAACCATCTTAAAAGACCTGAGATCTCCGAGTCGCTGTTTGCTGATTTCGGCACCGCAATCCGCAAATCGGGTTCGACAGGCAAAAGCTACTACTATTACTCAAAATACTACGGATCATATTATATAAGAGCTGCGGTAGTTTATGATATCAATGTTGCAAATTTCCTGCAGGCAAGGAAATACTTTTTCTTCGTTATCATTTTGGCATTCATTGTGATATGGTCAGTCCTCCTGGTTGTTACAAACAGGTTTTCGGAGTCCGTGACCAGGCTTAAGGATTTTGCCGTAAAGGTAGGGAACAATGAACCGTTTGACTTTAACCAGAAATTTCCAAGGAATGAGCTGGGGATCATCGGTGAAGAGATACTGAGCATTTACAACAACCTCCTCAGAACAAAGAACGATCTTGCAAGGGAAAAAGAAAAGCTGTTCAGCCACCTGAATGCGCTCAATGAAGGGATTGCCTTCTTTTCACAGGACAGGACCAACCTGCTCTCGAACAATAATTTCATTCATTTCATGAACCTGATCTCAGGCCGGCTGTCAATCACGACCGAAGGTTTTTTCGAGATAGATGAATTCAGGAAGGTAGGCGAATTCATGGATCAGAACCTGGCTACCTTTCCGGATTCCTCTCAATTGCCAAAAACCGAATACAAGATCAGCAGGAACGGCAAGTTCTTCCGCATACTTTGTGTTGCATTCCATGACAGGAACTTCGAAGTGATCATAAGCGATATCACAGAGACTGAGCAAAACAGGATAATCAAGCAGGAGATGACATCGAATATTGCCCATGAGCTGAAAACGCCGGTGTCGTCGGTCAAAGGCTACCTTGAGACCCTGCTGGTGGACTCTTCGATGGATCCTGAAAAAAGGAGGTACTTCCTCGAAAAAGCTCTGGCCCAGAGTGAAAGGCTGACAGCCCTTATAAATGACATCTCCGTCCTGAACAAGATTGAAGAGGCGTCAGGCATCTTTAAGGTTGAAAAGGTGAATATTGAAGAGATAGTCAATGAAGTCTCCAACAACTTCAAATCGGCCATCGATGCAAGGAACATGAGGATTGTTACCGAGAACATCGCTAATGTGAATGTTACCGGGGACAGGTCGCTCATCCTCTCGATTTTCCAGAACCTGCTTGAGAACTCAGTGAGCTATGCCGGCGAGAATACAACGATACGGATTGCTTTGTATAACGAGGATGAAGGGTTCTGCCATTTCCTCTTTTCAGACGACGGCGCCGGGGCATCAGAGGAGCATCTTCCAAGGTTATTTGAAAGGTTTTACAGGGTTGATCCGGGAAGATCGAGAAAGAGCGGGGGAACCGGCCTCGGGCTGGCGATAGTCAAGAATGCTGTGCTTCTGCACAAGGGTGAGATCTCCGTCAGAGCCAGGACCGGTGGCGGCCTGGAGTTCCTTTTTTCCATCCCAAAATAAACGAAAAATCCTAGCCGAACCGGCCGGAGATGTAGTCTTCAGTCTGTTTCCGGGCAGGGTTTGAGAACATTATCCCGGTTGTGTTCATCTCGATAAGCTCGCCAAGATAGAAGAATGCGGTAAAATCGCTTGTACGTGCTGCCTGCTGCATATTATGCGTAACGATGATAATTGTGTACTCCTGTTTCAGTTCATGGATCAGTTCCTCGATCTTTGAGGTAGAGATCGGGTCCAGGGCGCTGGCCGGTTCATCCATCAGGATTATCTCAGGATTAACGGCGAGCGTCCTTGCAATGCAGAGTCTTTGCTGCTGGCCGCCTGAAAGGCTGAGCGCCGAGTTATAAAGACGGTTCTTCACCTCATCCCAAATTGCAGCCTGCTTCAGCGAATACTCCACGATCTCATCCAGCTGGCTTTTTTTCCTGATCCCGTTTATCCTCGGCCCGAATGCGATATTGTCGTATACCGACTTTGCAAATGGATTCGATTTCTGAAAAATCATCCCGACATTCTTCCTCAGGTTCACAACGTCAATGTTCTTTTCATAGATATTTATTCCGTCGATCAGAACCTCTCCTTCGATCCTCACATGGTCGATGAGATCGTTCATCCTGTTAAGAGTCCTGAGGAATGTCGATTTGCCGCATCCCGACGGTCCTATAAATGCAGTGACCCTCTTTTCCGGAATATCCATGGAGATATTTTTCAGCGCCTGGTTATTCCCGTAGAAAAGTGACAGATCTTTTACCGTTACCTTACTTCCTTCCATTAAAAACTATTTTGCCTTGTTCCTTATTCTGTACCTCAATGTCACAGCCACTGCGTTTAGTGAAAATGTCAATATCAATAGCACAAGAGTCGTTGCAAACTGGATCGGCTGGGTTTCATCCACATTTGCCGACTGTGTCGACATGATATAAATATGATACCCGAGCGACATGAACTGGTCACTGAGGGAATGAGGGATATGTGAGAGATAATATGCTGCTCCCGTAAAAAGTATCGGTGCGACTTCCCCGGCTCCCCTGCTGATAGCAAGTATTGTCCCTGTCAGTATCCCCGTCCCGGAACCCGGGATAACCACTTTCAGGATTGTCTGCCATTTTGTGGCCCCGAGGGCAAGACTGGCTTCCCTCATCTCCCTGGGGATCGTGCGGATCGCCTCTTCAACCGAAACGATGACGACCGGCAGGGTAAGCAGGGCCATGGTAAGGCTTGCCCATAGGATATTCGGCTGCCCCCATTTCAGCTCCCCGCCCCGGAATAATGCATCCATATCCTTGCCGACGAAGCCGATGAAGAAACCTAGTCCGAAAAGCCCGAAAATGATCGAAGGGACAACTGCCAGGGTTTTGACTGCAAACCTGATCGTCCTGGCAAATACCGAGCGTTCATTGGCGTACTCGGCAAGATAAACCGCTGTTATCACCCCGAAAGGAACAGCGGCCATTGTCATTATCAGTGTCATCAGCGCCGTTCCGATTATTGCGGGGAATATCCCTCCCTTTGTCATCCCGTCACGCGGATATTCCGAAATGAACCGCCAGTTCAGCTCGCTCCATCCGCCCTTAACAATAATGAACAGCATGAGTAAGATGACAAGGATAATGATCAGGACCGAGATTCCCGTCAATCCCTCAATCAGCTTATCTTTCAGGTTCCTGTTCATAATCCATTGTTAATTATTTCACAATAAGGTCATTCCGGAAATCACTTCCTTGACTGGTACTTTCTGACCACAAGATTTTTTATATAGAATTCACTCACGGCGTTCAGCAGGAATGTGAAAATAAAAAGCAGGGAACCTATGAGGAACAAAACCCCGTAATGAGTGCCACCGAAAACGACTTCCGCCATTTCAGCACCAATGGTTGCTGAGAGGGTCCGTACCGATTCAAACGGATTCAGAGAGGTCAGGGCGGCGTTCCCGGTAGCCATAAGGGCGATCATGGTCTCGCCGAAGATTCGGCCGAGGCCAAGGATCACTGCGGCAAAGACTCCCGGGACAGCAGCCGGAAGAACGACATGAAAGGCAGTCTGGCGCTTGCTTGCCCCCAGGCCCAGGCTGGCTTCGGAATAAGTTTTGGGAACCGCCGTCAGCGCATCCTCGGTGAGAGTATAGATGACAGGCAGTGCGGCAAGCCCCATGGCAATCCCCCCTACGAATGCATTCAGCCTGCTTGCATAGCCGAACAGGTTCTGAAGAATCGAAGCCAGAACCATCAGCGCAAAGAAACCTATCACCACCGAAGGGAAGCCTGCAAGAAGCTCGACCAGGGGCTTTATGAATTCCCTAACACCTGGCCTGGCAAACATTGAAGTATAGATTGCTGCAAGGATGGCGACCGGCGCTGCGAAAAGCAGTGCGATCACCGTCACTTTAAGGGTTCCGAGGAATAATGGGATCAATCCGTACCGTGGTTCGTCGGAGACTGGCATCCACTCCCTGGATAACAGAGTGGATGAGGGCTTTATCCCGGGAGTTGCAGGATCGGGAGCTGAAGCTTCCTGATGATTGGGCGCTTCTGCCACCGGCTGGTCAGGCACGGCACCGTAAACTTCGGGTACCAGCGACTGGTCGACAACCTTTTTTACTGCATCCATCCTGAAAACCGGTGAAGCTTCGCGGAAAACGAAAATGAAAATGAGAGCCACGAGGGCTATCGACATGAATGCTATAAACTTTATGAATTTTTCTGCAAACCAGTCTGAAAACCTGAACCGTTTCCTTGAAAATGAAGCAGGCCTGCCCATCATACTGCCGGCGCCTGTTCCTGCACTGATCATTTCCTTCATCTGTCTACTCTCGTTTTTTAAATCATCCGACCTGTCAGGATCTTTCTGGCAGGCCGGATGTTGACATTACCAATTATCTGAAACCTAACCTATCTGACAGGAAAGTATCCTACCTGTGTCACAATGTTCTGGCCTTCCGGACCAAGGATCCAGTCGACGTACTTTTTGGTTTCACCTGACGGCCTGGTCCTCAGGTACATGTAAAGGTACCGGGTGATCGGGTATTCATTTTTTGCAATAGTCTCCGGAGTTGGAGCATATGCCTTGCTTCCTGCATCCTTCTTAACCAATGCATGCTTTACTCCCACAGCGTACGCCGCTCCGCCGTAACCGATGCCATTAACATCTTTCTTCACTGCATTCACTACCGCAGCAGTACCGGGCAGACTCTGCACACTTGCGGCATAATCAGCCTTCACCACTTCATCACGGAGATATGCGTAAGTTCCTGAGCTGTTTTCACGTCCATAGAGTCTTATGTCAGCATCATCGCCACCGACTTCCTTCCAGTTCCGTATCTTGCCGGTATAAATATCGCTTAACTGCTTTAGCGTAAGCTCATTTACCTTATTTGCCTCATTCAGGAAAATGGTAACGCCGTCTTTTGCACACGGGATCTCCACTCCAAGTGTATTGTAACGTGCCTTTAGCTTTTCAATTTCCGAAGGCTTCATCGGACGGCTGGCATCACAAATATCTGTTGTCCCGTTTATAAGTGCTGTGATTCCGACTCCCGACCCTCCTCCGGTTACCTGGATCACAGTTGATTTGTTGGTCTTCATGTAAAGCTCCGCCCATTTCTGAGCGAGGATCACCATCGTATCCGATCCTTTTACAGTTATTTTGGTCTCCTGGGTAAATGATGAGCCAGCCAGCAGGATCGCAATCATCAGGATTGCCACGTAATACTTGTTCTTTTTCATAATCTTTCTTTATTAATTTTTTAAATAGCTGTTTCATTAAAATTTTGCCTGGATCCTGACGCCGACCGTATTGTCTTTCAGCTGCACACCCGGTGTTCCTGCAACATCTGTTATCGTTGAATTCTTTTCATTCCGGGGCATTTCATAATTGAGCGAGATCCTGATGTAGTCGTTCAGGTAGTATTGCCAGGCAAGTGTCCAGGTTGCGTACGAGACATCGCTCTTTGCAGCGTCACCGGACAATTTCGTGTTCGGATCATAATAGTCGTATCTGGCAACGAACTGGTTCCTGTTGCCTATATTCTTGACAAGGTAGATGTAGTATCCACGGAAATTCCTGGTCTTGTTCGGATCACTCTTCAGGGCGGTGGCGCTTGTGGAGGAGTTAATTCCTGAAATATATTCCGTCTTTATCGCCATGCCCCCGAGAACGTCGGCAAACAATCGGGCCTCAGCCCCGAACCATCTTTTATTCAGGTAGTCACCGACGGTAATGCTGTCGAGGACCCCTTCACTGTCACTTACATATTTATTTGATTTTGCCCTGGTTCCTCCGAAATAACCGTTGACGCCAAGGTCAAGGCCGATCCCGGCTGAGGGTATTTTAGCCATATAGACGAACCTGGCCATTATATCCTTCCTGCTGTCAGCATCTTTTGCCTGGGAGCCTGTGAAATTCCCGTTCATTGCCATAAGCTGGAACAATACGGGTGTCGATGTGCCTGAATACTCTATCTTTGCGCCGATCTCCCTTTCGCCCGGGTATATTGCCCGGATCACTCTAGAACGTTCCAGCACTTCCCTCTGGCCTGACGAGAATTCAACCTCGTAATCCGGCCTGTTGAACTGTCCTGCCCACAGTGCCCATCCGGACAGCCGCGGCAAATTCACAACCGCATACGCATCTTTTAGTGATAGGTTCCCGGTGCTGAAATCGGGCTGCAGGACAAATTTAACACCATCGGCAGGCTCATAAGTGAATTTTACCCTGGCCCTCCTGATATAAAATGTATTTGTCGGTTCATTTTTCTTTACGAGGTCTGCCTGATAATATTCCCACTGGGTCTGGACATACCCGGATATCTTGATCTTATTAAGTTTGGCAAGGTCAGCTTCATTTACCAGAACTCTCTCGTCCAATGCATTAAGCTTTCCCTCGTGAGCTTCCAATACTTCTTTGACAGTGTCATTAACAGCTGCCTGAGAGTAACCGTTCAGGACTAGTATACTCAATAACAGGATTGCAAAGATTTTTTTCATGATTTAAGGTTTCGGATATGATTAAGATTTTTCATGGTACAAAAATCTGCAATGATTGTTACATCATGGTTTCAATCAGATTAAGTGATTGTTTCAAACCTGTTACGGGTGTTGCCGGCCGGTGGTCAGGAAGAGTCCGGAGCTAATGCCCGGATGGTCAGATGACATTTGATTGTCCCTGCCTTTCCGGATATCAAACAGGATTGATTATGTTGATCAGGTAATAAAGTGAAGCTCCGACAATTGCAGACACGGGGATCGTGAGAATCCATGCCCAGAATATCCTTTGAGTGACTCCCCACTTGACTGCAGAGAGCCTTTTTGTTGCTCCGACCCCTATAATTGAGCCGGTGATAGTATGGGTTGTGCTCACTGGGATGCCGAAATGAGTCGCACCGAAAAGGGTCAGCGCCCCGGCAGTCTCGGCACAGAATCCTTCAAAGGGTTTGAGCTTTGTTATCTTCTGGCCCATTGTCTTCACGATCCGCCAGCCGCCGAAAAGTGTCCCGAGTGCTATGGCAGCGTTGCACGACAATACTATCCAGAGGTCTATAGAGGAATCCTTTGCCACCTGGTTGGTTGCAATAAGCGCAACCCAGATAATACCCATCGATTTCTGTGCGTCATTTCCACCATGCCCGAGGCTGAATGCTGATGCCGAGAGAAGCTGGAGCCTCCGGAAATGCTTGTCCACTCTGTGCGGGGTCTCTCTTTTAACAATATGCAAAACTGCAATCGATATTACAAACGATATTACCATACCCAGGAACGGGGCAACAACGATAAAGACAACTATCTTCATGACCCCGGAATAGATCACCGACCCGAACCCGTTGCCTGCAATTGCTGCTCCCACAAGGCCTCCCACAAGAGTATGCGATGAGCTCGACGGAAGCCCCCACCACCAGGTAATAAGGTTCCAGAATATGGCTGCCAGGACCGCCGCAAATATGAGGTTAAGGGTCACTATATCCGCATGGATAACGCCCTTCCCGATCGTTGTGGCGACCTTCAGGGGGAAAATCAGGAATGCCAGGAAATTAAAAATGGCTGCCATGGTTACTGCAGCCAGCGGGGAAAGGACTTTCGTTGAGACTACTGTGGCAATTGAATTGGCTGAATCGTGAAATCCGTTTATGAAATCGAATAAGAGCACCAGGCTCACTATGATATAAAGAAAAGTCATATTGAATCTGTTGGGAAAGATTGAGTGTTCAGGGTATCTATGATCATTGTTTTGTTATCTTTAAATTACCTTAAAGATCCGCGAGGTTTCATGCTGCGAAGGTAAGGAGTGATGCGTTCCCGGAAGGATCTTTGGTATTAAGTTTTTGTTACAATTTTGTTTAATGAAATGTAATTCCCGGTAAATGCTATGAAGGATAAATGGCTTAAATGGGCAACTGAGCTTCAGTCAATCGCACAGGCTGGCCTTATGTTTTCGGAGAACCGTTATGATCTCGACAGGTACCAGCAGCTCAGGGATCTTTCCGTTGAGATAATGAATGAGTATACAGATGCCGGTATAGGTAAGGTCAGGGAACTTTTTGCCTCGGAAACAGGCTACCAGACTCCAAAGGTCGACATCAGGGCATCAGTGTTCAGAGATGAAAGGATCCTGATGGTAAGGGAGAAGATCGATGGAGCATGGTCATTGCCAGGGGGATGGGCGGATGTGAACACATCACCCGGGGAGGCGGCCGTGAAGGAATGCATGGAAGAAGCCGGGGCCAGGGTAAAGCCCGGAAGGATCATTGCCGTTCAGCTGGCCAACAGGCATTGTGACACTCCGTACCTTTATTCCATTTACAAGATCTTCGTAGAGTGTGAACTGATCGAAAGCCGGTTCGTCGAGAACACTGAAACGCTTGAGGCGGGATTCTTCACACTCGATTCGCTGCCGGCGCTTTCCAGGGAAAGAAATACAAGGAGCCAGATCGAAATGTGCTTTGAAGCAAGGAAGAAAAAGAGCTTCGAGACGGTATTTGACTAGAAAATCCGGTTACACAGAGATCACGGAGGAAACCCCCAAGCCCCTGAAGGGGGTTTCTTTAAGGTCCCCCCACTTCAGGGGGGATTAGGGGGGTATTCCCTCAGTGTAAGTTCCTGAAATTCAATTCACCACTACCAGGTACCTGTCCCCTTTTGGCAATACACTCCCGATAATCGCCGCAGAAGTCAGCCCGGCTGAATGCAGCTGCCGGAGGACTTCTTCCTGAATATTTCCCGGGACGCTCATCAGGAGCCCGCCTGAAGTCTGGGCATCCATGGCGATCATCTTCAGGTTATAGTCAAGGCCGTCCGCGAAAGCCGAATCATTTTCAACAAAGCCGAGGTTGCGGAATGAGGCCCCGGGAATACAGCCTTCATCTGCAATCCGGTATGTATCCCCGATCAGAGGCACGCTGCTCATTTTCAAGGAGATTGTGACCTCACTTGCCCTCGCCATTTTCAGAGCATGCCCGGCCAGCCCGTAACCGGTAATGTCCGTGGCTCCGCGAATGTCAAACTTCCTCATTATATCGGCGCCGGTACGGTTTAGCAGTTTCATCGATCCCAGGGCCCCGGCAAGATCGGGGGCTGATGCCAGGTTTAGCCTGTGTCCTGCCAGTATGACACCAGTCCCGAGCGGTTTTGTGAGTATAACGGAGTCCCCGGCCAATGCCCCCTTGTTTGTGACAATCCTCTGCGGATGGACAAAGCCTGTTACAGCAAGCCCGTACTTTGGCGTAAAATCATCAATGGTGTGACCCCCTATAATGCTGATCCCCGCCTCTGAAGCCTTGTCGGAGCCTCCCTTAAGGATCTGGTAGTAATCGTCCATCGAGAGCCTTGAGGAAGGGAACATCATGATATTCAATGCCACGACCGGCGTTCCGCCCATGGCATAAACATCGCTTATCGAGTTGGCGGCGGCAATTTGCCCGAATTCGTACGGGTCGCTGCAAACAGGCGGGAAGAAATCGGTGGTCAGAACAAGGGCCAGCTCATCGTTTATCTTGTAAACCCCTGCATCGTCGTGACTATCAATATCCACCAGGATATTTGGATCGGCCGACAACGGCAGCTTTTTTAGTATCTCCTGGAGCAGTACCGGGGATATTTTTGAAGAACACCCGCCATTTTCAGCCAATTGAAGGAGATCCGTCTTCATGAAAATATCAGTTCAGGGTCTTATTACTTTTGATGCCGATTCCATTTCCCCGGCAATTTCAAACATATTGCTGAGAGTGCCGACCTTTATCTTTTCGCCCAGGGAATAGTGATTGACGCATGTTGCGCAGAGCAGCATCACTACGCCCATCATTTCGAGCTCCCTGAGGTGATCCACGACCGGGGAACCGGTGCTGCCGAGAAAGACTCCCCTGTTGTAAAATACCATTTTCCTCGGAAGGGTATCAAGATCCTTGACGGCCTTGATGAAGTTCTCGATCAGGAGTTTTCCAAGCTCTTCATCCCCTTGTCCCATCGTGTCGGATGTGAAGGCAATTATGAAATCACCCTTTTTGAAATGCGGAATGGCGGCCTCGGAAGGGATAGCGTATTCACGGTTATGTTCCGCGCCTGCCCTGCCAGTCTCTATTGTCCAGCTGCCATCCGATACTTGCGAAGAAAAAGCCGCACCGGTATCCTTAAGGAACCGTGAAACATTCTCGAATGAGGTCCTGTTATCGAGGATGATCCGGACAAGCTCATTTTCGTCCGCTTCCCTGATCGCTTTTTTTGTGGCGATCAGTGGTGCGGGGCATTTCATTCCCGTGGTATCGACAATTTTCATTAGAATGGATATACGATCTGCAAAAATAAGAAAGAATTCAGGGAAATAAAGAATGTTTCACAGAGAACACGGACCTGCCTGACGGTAGGCAGGGGAG
>DCFQ01000020.1:12006-12467 GCA_002319915.1 Bacteroidales bacterium UBA1800
CCTGCCTGACGGTAGGCAGGGGAGACACGTAGGAGGCAGAGAGTTAAGATTTGCTTTTTTACAGGGAAATATTCTTTTTAAAAGTAATTTTGACATTCAATTTTATCAAAATGAAAAAGTTGATTCTCTATTTGTTTATCTTTTTATTTTCCGGTTGTCATGCAACCATGAGTGCACAGAATGTTACAAGTCCAAAAACTGCTGCGGGGTCGTGGCTGGGCAGGCTTGAGGTGAGCGGGGTCACGCTGAGGATAGTCTTTAACCTGTCGCTTACAGCGAATGATTCGCTGGAAGTTACCCTGGACAGTCCCGACCAGGGTGCGAAAGGGATAAAAATTGGCCCTGTGACAATTGACGGGAACAGTATCAGGATCTCAGCCGCCAGGCTGAAAGGTGAATACAACGGGACATTCAGGAATGATACTCTCATCGAGGGAAAATGGACCCAGGTCGGCATGACA
>DCFQ01000022.1 GCA_002319915.1 Bacteroidales bacterium UBA1800
CGCACGATGTTGGTCATGGGCACGCTGAAGAGCCCGAAGGGGTAGTTGTCCCTCAGGTCCTGTTTTGTAGTGAAAGGAAGCTTCCCCAGGTTATCAACTGAGTTGATATGTTCCGGCCCAAGACCGGCTTCCTGCATCTTTTGACGGTAATATGGCACATTGAAGTATACCCGCTCGACGGTCTCCCGCAGGCGGTCGCTCTGGATCCGCCTCAGGTCATCCCTGTCCATGCACTCAAAATGTCTGTTCCAGATATCCATTCAGATCTTGTAAAGTTCGCTTGCATGCAGCAATTCCATCTCATGCTCTTTCAGAGCCCTGATTGCATCCTCATTATTGCTGCACCGTAAAATTATAATTGATTTTGAACCCTTTGAAAAAGCATAAGTGTATTCCACACTGATATCCAGATCAGACAGTATCTTCAGCACTTTCGCATAATACTTTGCTTCGTTGGGCGCCATCACAGAGATCACTTCCGAGAGGTTGACGCTGAAATTCTGCTCCCTGAGCATGGTCCTTGCCCGGTCGGGGTCGGAAACGATAAGCCTCAGAATTCCAAATTCCGATGTGTCTGCCACGCTTAGCGCTGTGATCCTGATATTCTCCTTTCCGAGCACTTCCAGTACCTCGGTCAGCCGGCCTGATTTATTTTCAAGAAATACAGACAGTTGTGGTATCGTCATATTCTTAAACTGGCTTGGTTCATATTAATTATTACTCTGCTTACCGACATCGTGAAGTTAACATCATTTTTCTATTCTTATCCTGGCATCAACCACGGCAATTGTCTTCGGGTTCCCTATCAGCGGATTAAGATCCATTTCCTTTATTTCGGTGGCAAACCGGAGAAGGCTGGAGAGCCGCACTATGATCTCGTCAAATTTCGTTTCGTTGATGCCGGGCTTACCTCTTGTCCCCCTGATTATCTTGTATGCTCTCAGGCTCTTTATCATTGAATCGGCTTCATTGAAAGTAAGCGGTGCCAGGCCGGATGAAACATCTCCGAGAACTTCCACGAAGATCCCTCCGAGGCCGCACAGGATAATATGCCCGAACCTTGGCTCGTACTTGGCCCCGATGAACAGTTCCGTACCAGAGAGCATTTCCTGAACCATTACACCCGTAACTCCCTTGATCTTCATCATCCTGGTAAATTCTGCCTCGAGGTGTTTTGCCGATTTGATGTTCAGTGTGACCCCGCCAACATCAGATTTGTGGACCGGCCCCACGACCTTAAGCGCAAGCGGGTAACCGATCTTGTCTGCAAGGGCGGTCACGCCTCTCCTGGTACTTGCGACACCCTCCTTTACCATCGGTATATGTGCCGCGTGCAGCAGCTGTTGGATCACACCTGGCTCAAGGTATCCTTCGGGGGAGCTGTCGATGATTTTCCTTATCGCAGGCACGTCGACCCTGTCGAGAACGATCTTTTCATCTGCGGGAAAAGGCGTATTGGATATTCTGGTGAGGGCACGGCCCAGGACCACTTCGTCGGGAAAATTTACGTGGCCCTTCTCCATAAAGTATTCCAGTTCCTTATATGAGCTTGAAACAGAGGGCAATATCGGATAAAGCGGCTTATTGCAGCCGAGTATTTTCAAATGGAGGAGATCATATATCTCCTTCATGTCGTTAAGCCCGTTGTTCCCGAAAATGACGCTCATACCGTCTATGGAGTCAAGCTCCTTGTCAACATATTCGATGACCCGGTCGAGCTGGTCAATTGTGGCCGTGGCAATCATGTCGATCGGATTGATGGCCGAAGCGCCGGGATTCATCATGGAGAGGATCTTTTGCTGGTCCTCATCCTTCAGCGTTGGTATATTCATCCCGCCAGAGGAGAGCGCATCAGTGAGCATCACGGCAGGGCCCCCGGCATGAGTGATTATTGCGATATTCCTGCCTTTCAGTATTTTATGCATGAATACCGAGGCAACTGTGGTAAGCTCCTCTCTGCCGGAACAGCGGACAATGCCCGCCTTCCTGAAGAGTGCCTCGACGGCGGAATCGGAAGAAGCCATAGCACCCGTATGTGAGGATGCAGCCCGGCTTCCTGCCTCGGTAGTCCCGGCTTTAATGGCGGCAATCCTGCAACCCTTCCTGATCAGCGACGAAGCATGATGAAGCAGCTTGTCCGGATTCTGGATAGTCTCGACATAGATCAGCTTGATCGGTGAGCTCTTCCCCGGTTCAAAGGTTTCATCCCAGTATTGCAGCACTTCTTCAACTCCCGTCTGGGCGCTGTTCCCGACTGAAAAGACGCTCGAGAACTTGAGCCCCTTCGGGATTGCCGACTCGATTATGAACACTGCAGTTGCACCCGAACCAGATACAAAGTCACAACCCTTGTCGCTCAGCTTGGGAACCGGGGTGGTAAATACCCCATGATATGCCGGGGTCACGACTCCAATGCAGTTTGGTCCGATCAGGCACCCCTCTGACGCATCAATCAGATCCACAATCTCTTTTTCCAGCTTTCTCCCCTCTTCACCGGCTTCGCTGAACCCCGCTGATATGATTATAAAGGCCTTAGTCTGCTTTTCCTTTACAAGCACTTCCACGGCTTCATGACAAAGCCTTGCAGGAAGGGCGATAATTGCGAGGTCAACAGCCGGAATTCCCTGTATGCTTCTGAATGATTTGATACCCTGAACGATATCCTGTTTCGGATTGACAACAAAAAGCTCTCCGGAAAAGCCACCGTCAATTATGTTCCTGAGTATTTTACCGCCTGGTTTTAAAAGGTCTTCAGAACCCCCGACCACAACGACACTGCCGGGATTGATCAGTTTGTTATTTATCATAAATTCTTTTAGTTTGAGGATCGTATTGAAAAATCCACTGGTCCCGATCTGTCAGGAATCAAAGACCGCCAAACCTTTTAAGGAACCCGACATTATTTGCTACGACAAACAGGTAGGCTTCTGATATATAACAAATTAATAACACTATTCCCTTTCGAAATAAAGTAAGCCAATATAATAAAAATAAATAGTACAAATCAAAACCGCTGTCATGTTAACATAAACCGCTTTTTGAACCGATTTTTAAAGTAAATTTGCGGGACTTTTAAAGTCAGGGAAGAACCGGAGATTCAGGCAATGGCAGATATCGAAAAGATACTGGGGAAAGGATCATTTACGAGGGAAGATATAATATCGCTTCTTTCAGTCAATGGTGAAGAGCGGACGCTGCTGTTCAGGAGATCAGCTGAAACGAAGGAGAAGTATATCGGGAAGAAGCTTTGGTTCAGGGGATTGATCGAATTCTCAAATATCTGCAGCAAGGATTGCCTTTATTGCGGGATAAGGAAAGGGAATTCAAACCTGCTCCGCTATAACCTCGACGATGAGGAGATAATCACGACAGCCAGGTTTGCATATGACAACAGCTACGGGTCGGTGGCCCTGCAGTCGGGCGAGCTCGAATCCCCCATTGTAACTGCGAGAATTGAGAACCTGCTGCACAGGATCAAGGATCTGTCGGACGGAAAGCTCGGGATCACCCTTTCCGTGGGGGAGCAGGAACCGGAAGTCTACCGCCGGTGGTTTGAAGCCGGGGCACACAGGTACCTTTTAAGGATCGAGGCCACAAACGAATCGCTCTACTCGAAAATCCATCCTGACAATTCAAAGCACCTTTTCAAACGAAGGCTCAGCTGTCTTAAAGTTCTCCAGGATATCGGCTATCAGACCGGCACGGGTGTCATGATCGGATTACCTTTTCAGACCCTGGATGATCTTGCCGGAGACCTGCTGTTCTTCAGGGATTTTAATATCGACATGTGCGGCATGGGGCCGTATATCGAGCATGCCGACACCCCCCTGATAAAATACGCCGGTGAACTGATGCCCCTGCAGGAAAGATTTGATCTTACCCTGAAAATGATCGCGGTCCTCAGGATCATGATGAAGGACATAAATATTGTGGCGGCAACGGCCTTGCAGGCAATTGATCCGATAGGCAGGGAAAAGGCTGTAATGATCGGGGCCAACATCATTATGCCTAACATCACACCAGGGCAATACCGCAAGAATTACAAGCTTTACGACAACAAGCCATGCACCGATGATTCGGCTGAAGACTGCCAGAACTGCCTGGAGGCAAGGGTAAGTCTTACGGATACAGAAATTGTCTACGGGGAATGGGGCGATTCAAAACATTACGACAGGCGACGTAAGGGGATGGATTTGGGTTAGACGGCTTTTTGTCTTGCGGGTTTTGAAGGTCTTGCAGGTTTTGAAGGTCTTGCCGGTTTTGAATGTCATATTATATTAACAGACATACCAGACTGGCAAAACATACCTGACTGGCAAAACAATCTCAGAACGTCATCTTCCGCAGGTGCACGCCGGTGATTTTCTGCAGATCTTCCTCTAGAAGGTCCATCTGTATCTCATCACCTGCCAGTTCAAGGATGATAAGCCCTGCAGGATGGCCGTAAAAATCCTCATTCAGTCCCAGCCGGGTCCTGATCACGCAGCCATACGACGTAAAGGCATTCTGGACTGTGGTGACAGCTTTATGATCCTTCTTTTCAATGAGGATGCCAAGGATCCTGAGGGCGCCCTCCTCCGAATGGAAGTTTATGAACGGTCTGGTGTTGTCGAATTCCATATCGCGAAGCTCGATGCCGCCTATCTCCCCGAGGTCCGACACCAGCTTGCCAGTGGCTGCCTTGTCCCCTGACAGGTGAAGGATCATGTAAGCCTCGCGGCTGCACAATTCAGTTGTAAGTTCGTGAAATCCGAGCCGGGTGGTAATTACCTGGGCATGGCCGGATAGCACCTCCTGGGTCCTGCCCGCTTCCTTGATCCTGTCGGTGATCCTGATTCCAAGAATTTTGATCATATATACCTGCTGATTAGAACCACTTTAATACTGTCATGCGATCGTGCAATCTTGCGATTTTGCGATCTTTCAAAAAAACAGTTATGGCAGTAAAAAACTGCACGATTGCACGATTGCATGATTAAAAATAAAGATCCCTTTCGCCGTTCCTGATCTTTTCGATTTTTTCCCTTGTGCTTTGCGCTATTCCAGGTTCGAGGGTCTGAAGGTTCTTCTCGATGGCCCTCCAGCCTTTGTCGGAGACCTCCCCGGTTGCATAGTCACAGATATATTCCGACAGGGTCAGGATAGCGTTCGGTGTGCAGAACCTTTTTATGAATCCCGGCACCGAGAACTCCATGAAATGCTCTCCGGTCCTGCCCATCCTGTAGCAGGAAGTGCAGAATGAAGGAAGATAATCGTTCGTAAGAAGCTCATCTATGACTTCCGACAGCGACCGGGCATCGTTTATCCTGAACTGTTCCCTGTTCAGATTCTGTTCCTCGTTCCTTGAATCGGAGTATGATCCGAGCTCAAGCTTGGTACCCCCGTCAATCTGCGACACACCGTACTTCATCATTTCCTTCCTTACATCAGGGCTTTCCCGAGCAGTGAGTATGAGACCGGTATAAGGCACAGCCAGCCTCAGGATCGGCACCAGCTTCTTGAAATCCTCATCGCTTGTTTCATACCTATCAGGGATATTCAGGCTGAGAGCATCCTTGATCCTTGGAAATGAGATCGTGTGCGGTCCGACATTATAGCAGGCTTCAAGGTGGTTTGCATGACGGACAATCCCAAGGACCTCAAACCGCCAGTCGTACAACCCGAAGAGAGCCCCGATGCCCACATCATCAATGCCTGCTTCCTGGGCCCGGTCGAGTGCAGTGAGCCTCCAGTCGAAATCTTTCTTTTTGCCGCCAAGGTGGTACCATTTATATGCATCGGGATGATAAGTCTCCTGGAAGACTTGGTAAGTGCCGATCCCCGCTTCCCCGACTTTCCTGAAGCCTTCAATGTCAAGCGGCGCGGCGTTTATGTTGACTCTTCTTATTTCCCCGCGGCCTTTCCTGACACCGTAAACCAGCCTGACTGTGTGGGCAATATAATCGGGTGAGTATTCCGGGTGTTCGCCATAAACAAGGATCAGCCTCTTCTGGCCGTTATCCTCAAGGGCTCCGACTTCATTTATGATCTCATCGTCGGAGAGCGTTTTCCGGATGGCTTCGCTATTGGAAACCCTGAATCCGCAGTACTGGCAGTTATTTGTACACCTGTTGCCTATATATAGCGGTGCGAAGAGGACGATCCTGTTACCATAGACCGTATCCTTCAGCTTCCTCGCTCCATCCCTTATCTCTTCGAACAAGTCGGTGCCGACAGAATTCACAAGCACTGCTGTTTCTTCGAGGGTAAGCCGCTGCTTGCCCAGTGATTTGGCAATTACATCCCTCACCCTGCTCTTATCAGGCTTTACAGCGTTCAAAATTCCCCATATCTCATCCGGATCAATGAAGGGTTTCATCCTCTGATCGGATATCCTCAGTTTCTCAGGAGTAAAATGCATCACTCAAATTTTAAAATCGTGCAAAGATACTGAAATAAAAGATGGCTTGTTCGGAAGGATCTCAGTATATAAGCTCTGAAATATCTTTCAAAGCCGAAGATATCCTCAGGGCTGCATTCTTATGATCTGACAGACAGACCGAACCGTGAATCCTTTTATGGAACAGCAGCCTGGCATTCCCGTTTCCACCGTATGCACCAAGGTCAAAAAGATGAAGAAGTATCTCTCTCCTGTCTTCATCGACCTGGTTAATTATAACCATTCCTTTGGAATTCCCCGATGCTGAATTGAACGAAACCGCATAGATCCCGGCAGCGGGCAAAAGCTTGCACTCTTCGGTAAGCTGCATTCCCAGGAACCGGATGCCGGGCAACGGGTTGTCATATTCATATTCAAAAGGCTTGCCTATAACGATATAGTAATGATCCAGATAGGCATTTGCCCTTTGTATGTATCCCTCCCCGATCGCCTGCCTTATTTTTGTGGAGCTTACAGTTTCGTGCTGAACTTCCTGTTCCGGGATCTCCTCAGCCTGGAAATCATATATCGACTGCCAGGCCCATAATTGCCTGTAGTCTCCCTCCTGGTTAAATCCGAAGTGATGATTGAAACCTGCCACTACAACTTTCGCCCTGAGGATCCCGTGAAGGTAATCCCTGACGAACTGTTCGCTGGTGATCTTTGAGAATTCCCTTGTGAATTTAACTATTATGACATTGTCGAGCCCCGACTTATCAAGAAGTTCAAGCTTTTCTTCCTGTGAAAGTATCAGCTTCAGGTTCTTTCCTGCGGTTTCCGGATAGAGGACTTTCCGCGGATGAGGATCAAATGTGATAAGCACTGATTCGCCATTTTTCTTTTCTGCCAGCGACTTCAGCCTGTTAAGTATGGTCTTGTGCCCTATATGGACCCCGTCAAAGGAGCCGGTGGTAACAACCGGGTTCCTGATGGCGTCAGCTCCGTCAAATCCCCTGAATATCCTCATCACCCTCAGAGCCTGCTTTCCTTGACAAAATAAGAAACCTTCTCAATCGAAGTAATCATATCATACTCCTCAAGGTAGACGCCTGACGGAACGTTAAGCGGAACCGTTGTAAAATTCAGTATCCCCTTTATGCCGAACCTGACGGCCTCCTCGGCTATTTCCCTTGCATGGTCTGCCGGAACTGTCAGAATTGCGATCTCGATACTGAGCTCCCTGATTATCCTTTCAAAATCCTGGTATGAATAACACTTCACCCCAGAAATCACCTTGTTGATCTTCTGAGGATCATTGTCAAATGAAGCAACCAGGCTCAGCTTTGATCTTTTGCCCTTGAAATAGCCTGCCAGGGCCCTTCCGAGGTTACCAATCCCGATAATGGCAACGTTCATGCCTTCTTCCGAATCAATGATCCCTGCAATCTTGTCAACAAGTTCCTTGACATCATAGCCTTTTTTGTGCCTTCCGGCATAACCGATAAGCATTAGGTCGCGCCTTACCTGGACTGCAGTTATGTGAAGGCGACCGGCAAGCTCATGAGAATAGATGAAATTCCTGTTTTCATCGAGGCAGGCGAGCAGGGTCCTCCTGTATTCGCTCAGCCTTTCAATTGTTTTTCCCGGCAGTGTATTCATTGTTATCAGGTTAATATATTTGTATTCTTTGGAAGCCGTACAGTGAACGTCGTACCGATGTCAGGCTTGCTGTCAATCTCTATTGAGCCCTTGTAAAGTTCGACGACCTTCTTCACAATTGACAGCCCGAGCCCGCTTCCCGAAATATTCCTTGTCTTCTCATTCTTGATCCGTGTAAATTCGTCGAAAAGGGATTCCCGGTCGGAGTCTTTAATGCCAATGCCGGTATCGGTAAAGGCGATCATAACTTCGTGTTCATTGCTTTCCAGGATTATCTGGGCCTTCCCGCCGGTCTTATTGTATTTGACGGAGTTGGATACAAGATTATTGAAAATGATCTCCATGTCGGTTGGATCAGCCATTATCACTGCATCTGACTTCACGATCAGGTTTACCGTCACTTCCATCTGGATTGCATATGGCTGGACCGTGACTATTGCACCCGAGGCGATATCTGCAAGGTTAACCTCTTCAATTTTCTCTTCCTTCCTTTCAAACCGAATCTTGGTAAAGTCGAGAAGGTCCATGATCAGGTTCCTCATTCCCTGTATCCGCTGAAGCGACCTTTCGATCGGGGTCTCATAATCATCAATCCTGTTGCCCGACTGCCGTTCCTGCATCATCCGGAGATATCCCTCCACTGCATTGAGAGGGGCTTTCAGCTCATGGGAAAGGACTGACAGGAATTGATACCTGATTTTCCTTCCCTCTTCGTTCAGCTTGTTGGTGATCCTTTTCAGATAAAGCTGCTTAGCGATGTTCTCGATGCTCGATTTCAGCTCCTGGGGTGTGAACGGCTTCGGGATGAAATCCGTTGCACCGAACCTGTGGGCTTTTACAGCTACGTCCAGTGAGGCATATGATGTTATCATAGCCACCACTGTATCATATTTCCTGTTCCTTATGTACTCCAGGACTTCAACCCCCTGGATGCCTGGAAGCTTGTTGTCGAGAAGAACAATATCCGGCTTATTGCTGTCGATGATGGTGATCCCCTCCTCCCCGGTCGGCGCTTCTGTAACCTCGAACGTATAATCCTCATCCATGAACGGATAGTTTACATTGAAGTTATTCAGGATCCTGGAAACACCCGATCTTATTCCGGGCTCATCGTCAATCACAAGCACCTTAAGTACGGCCATATCAAATCTTTAATAGTTTCATTATCTCCTGGTCCAGCTGTTCGGGCCTTATACCCTTCTCAAGGTACCTGTCGGCCCTGATCCACGATTTGTCAGTCTCCGAATCGAGGCTGAACGACATCCCGGTCTCGTGCGCGACTGCTGTTGCCAGGATCACCGGAACTTCAGGGTATTTTCTTTTGAGCCTGTAGCAAAGGATGAAACCGCTGTCATCACTTTCCATCATGAGATCAAAAATTGCAAGGTCGGGCCTGAACTTCGAAATAACCGATTCCGCTTCAGCCTGGCTTTCAACGCTGATGGTCCTGTAACCTGCTCTCTCAAGGCCGGAAACTGTCTGAAAGAGATAGTCCGGATCATCGTCCGCCACAAGGATGGTAAAATCACTCTTTTTCATAAGTTATCTCAAGTTAATCAGCCTGTTCAACGTTTTGTTCACATCACTCCCGGCCCGGGAAGACCATGTGTACCGGAAATATCATTCCTTCCGCCTTGGCAGCACAATTCTGAAGCTTGTACCGGTCCTCGCCTTTGAAGGATCTGTGTTTGACTCGACGGTTATCTGACCCTTATGCATCTTGACAATCCCGTAAGCCGTCGCCAGGCCAAGGCCTGTTCCGTGGCCGATCCCCTTTGTCGTGAAAAAAGGTTCAAATATCTTTGCCCTGTCCTCCTCCTTTATCCCGGTACCGGTATCCTTCACGGTGATCGACACATCCCCCAGGGTATCCTCAAGCAGAATATCTATGGAACCGGTCTCAGGCATAGCTTCAAATGCATTTTTGACAAGGTTTGTGAGAACCTGTGTCATCTGCTCCACATCCAGCATTGCCTCGGGGTTCGTGGTCTTATCGGTAACGGAAATGCTGACCTTTTCAGGAACTATGAGGCTTTCAAGACTGTGGTTTACCAGGTCCCTGATGCTTATGAGCTGGTGATTGACCTGGTTCTTGCGCGCGAAGTTGAGAAGACCTGCAACAATTTTCTTGCACCTTCCCGCCTGTTCCACAATAAGTTTCAGATCATCCCTCACCGGGCTGTCAGCAGCGCTCTCATCCAGAAGGATATTGCTGTACATTATCACAACACCCAGGGGATTGTTGAGCTCATGAGCTATCCCGGCAGAAAGCTGTCCCATATGGGCAAGCTTCTCCGACTGCTTCAGGGCCTGGCGCATCGATGTCAGCTTTTCGTTCGAGAGGGCAAGGTCCTTCACTGATCTGTGAAGCTTTTCAATGGTATATGGAAGGCACATCTCGACCTCTGCCAGGCCTTTCTTTATGGCTATAGCATGTTCGATGCAGCTCTCATAACCGCAGGCCCCGCAGTCGAGCTGGTCCTTCTTCTTCAGCTTTCCCATCGAGACCAGAACTTCATTTATCTGGCTTTCGTCAGTTGTTTCTGGCCTTGGCTTCTCGGTGCGGTGTCTTATGGAAAGATCAAGTTCTGAATACTCAGTAAATGCCTCGTGCCAGGCATCATTATTCAGACTAGCCATCTTCGCATTTGCATATGCGCTGACAAGAGCCCTCCTGTTATACTGTTTCCCGTTCTTCGAAAGCCCTGGACCCATTATGCATCCCTCGCAGCAGAGCAGCTCCATATGCTGGTTCCTGATAAGACCGGCTTCATATTCCTTCAGGGCACCCTGGAAATCGATACGCCCTTCTGCTGCAATAATATTTCCCGTAATGGAATCGTCGTTGATATTTGCAGTCTGAAGAAGCCCCCGTGTGACAGGGAATATTGCGCCCCTTCCCCCAGCAGGAGGATCAAAATCCGAAGGAGTGGCATTGGCCGGATTTATGTTGAAGAGATCAAACAGGTCCCTTGCTTCAGTAAAAGTAATGGCTTCGTCAACTTCCGTGCTCTCCGCCTTTTTGGCCACACACGGCCCGACAAAAACCACTTTTGTAGCGCTCCCGTATCTTGCATGGATCACCCGGCTCATTGCAACCATCGGCGATACCACCGGGGCCAGTTTGTCGACCAGGTCAGTGTGAAAATGCTTTACATAATTTACTATTGACGGGCAATCGGAAGATATGTAGTAATCTTTCCCTTCCTCGACAAGCCTTTTATACCTGTCAGCCACGAGATCGGCCCCGAAAGAGACTTCCATAACGTACTTAAAGCCCAGCGCCCTGAACATCCCGATAAGCACCCTGTGATCGGGGATATCGGAAAACTCGGCAGGGAAGCTCGGGGCTATGATAGCTGCAACACCAGGTCCGTTGTCAAGAAGCTTTATGACCCTGTCGGTGGTATTCAGGAACACCTTGGCGCCCTGGCTGCATACTTTCGTGCAGTTTCCGCACGCTATGCACCTTTCGTCAATGACTTCAGCCTGCCCCCCCACAATACGGATCGCCTTTGCGGGGCATTCCCTGACGCAGGTGTAGCACGTCCGGCACAGTTCCTTTATTGTATATACCAGCATTTCACTTCTTTATAACAGCACGTTCCGTTTCTCAAAATGCGTGTAAAATATTGAATGGTCTGACAGGTCCTTGTTTACCTTAAGAATTTTCTCATACAGGTTTATCAGCGACGGTGATTTGCAAGGAAGGGCGATGGCTTCCGTCTCATCGGCCTGGTAAACTATCTTTGCCTTTGCCCGCACATCTTCCTTCGATCCCGCATATGGCAGCCCGCCACCGTGCACGCACCCCCCCTGGCAAACCATTACCTCGACAAGGTCGTACCTGACGCCAGCCAATTGCTGGGCCCGGAGCTTTTCAAAACCGGTCATGCCATCCACTACCGCGGCCCTTATCTCAATTTCTCCCAGGGTCAGCGCAATTTCACGGAATGATCCCGAGAGCCTGAGCTTGCGGAACATCTGGCGGTCCGGTTCCTTTCCTTCCTTCCGGAACCAGAGCAGCCTCAGGATTCCCTCAGTAAGTCCCCCCGAGACCTCCGCAAGCACTGCCGATGAACTCCTTCCGGACATCGGCTCGTCGGCCGGTTCCTTATCGGTGTTCGTCACATCTATACCATTCAGCCTTATAAGCCTGGCCAGCTCCCTGACCGTCATGACAGAGTCGACGTCACTTATTCCTTTCCTCATCATTCCGTCGCGCCTTGCTTCAAATTTCATAGCCATGCATGGTGTAACGGATACCGAGAATATCTGCTCCGGCTGAACATTAAGCTGATCAGCAACAACTGTCTTTATCAATATCCCGGCAATCTGCTGCGGCGATTTTACCGTTGAGAGTTGGGGAAGGATATCCGGCATGAACTGTTCGGCATATTTAACCCAGGCAGGGCAGGCAGAGATGAATAACGGCTGCCTGCTTTTCTTCTCAAGCGATGTGGTAAGCTGGCCGGTAATCTCATTTATGCAGATATCTGTTGATGTTCCCGTTGCAAAGACCTTGTCAAACCCGATTTTACGCAAAATGGCATTCAGGTTCCTGTCGAAATCCCGGGTATATTTCACTCCCATCTCCTCGGCAATGCCGGCAGAGACGGCCGGTGAATACTGGATCGCCTTGATGACCTCAGGCTTGTTCAGATATTCCTGGACTTCCGTGATATTGTGCTTTTCATGAAGGGCGCCGGTCGGGCACACCAGCACACACTGACCGCACTGGACACAGCTCGAGAAGTTAAGGTCCCTTTCCATTGCTGCCCCGACATGGGTCTGGCGTCCCCTGTTGATAAAATCAATTGATGTCGAAGTTACAACCTCCTCGCAGACCCTTACACAACGGCCGCACAGGATGCACTTCGAAAGTTCCCTTACAATGGCCGGGCTCGACTGATCAAGCCTTGGCTTTATCTTCTTGCTCCTTATTTTTCTTTCGCGGATATTCAGCTCTTCCGACAGCTTCTGAAGCTCACAGTTCAGGTTCCTGTCGCAATAAAGGCAATCATCGGGATGGTTTGAGAGAAGAAGCTCGACTATAGTCTTCCTGGCCATAATAACCCTGGGAGAGTGTGTCCTGATCTTCATCCACTCCTCGACTGGCTGGGAGCAGGCTGTCACAAGCCTGTCCCTCCCCTCAACCTCGACAACGCAGATCCTGCATGCCCCCGTTGGGGAGAATTCCTTCATCCTGCACAGGGTCGGGATAATTATCCCGTTTCTGTTCAGGGCCGAAAGGATCGTTTCACCTTTTTCAGCCTTAAGACTTTTGTTATTTACCTGGATCGTAAATTGCATATACGGGTTGCTGTCTTTTCCTGTTTTCTTTATTTTGTCAAAGGCCTCCTCCCCCTTCAGGGGGCCGGGGGGCGTTTGCTGGTTACTTTACCACTACTGCACTGAATTTACAGACATCGTAGCATTTGCCGCAGCCTGTACACTTATCCTCAACGATGAAATATGGCTGGAGGCGCGTTCCATAAATTGCGTTTACAGGGCACTTCCCGGCACAAACCGTGCACCCGGTGCACTTCTCGACATTGATTGAGAAGGTCCTCAGCCCCCTGCAAACGTTTGCCCTGCATTTCCTGTCGAAGATGTGCTCTTCAAACTCGTCCCTGAAATTCCTCAGTGCCGTCACGAAGGGGTTTGGTGCCGTCTGGCCGAGTCCGCACAGTGAAGTATCTTTCATGACAGTCGAGATATTTTCCAGCTGCATGACCCCCTTGAACCTTTCAAGAGTAGTCCCTGAATCCTCATTTGCCGGCTTTTTTATGACACTCTCGAGTATCTCGAGCATCCTGCCGGTGCCTTCCCGGCATGGGATGCATTTCCCGCAGCTCTCATTCCGGATGAATTCCATATAGTACCTGACCATGTCGACCATACACATCGATTCGTCGATGATAACAAAGCCGCCGGCTCCCATCGCGAATCCTTTCTCCTTCATGAGGTCAAAATCGACAGGAGTGTCAAGGTCCCCGGATGTAATGAACGATCCGGAGGCGCCTCCAAGCTGGATAGCCTTGAATTCCCTGCCGTCCCTGATCCCGTCGGCAATTGTTTCAAGTATGGTCCGCAAGGTTGTGCCCATCTCCACCTCGATGACGCCCGACAACCTACCTTTACCGGCAATTGCGAAGACTTTTGTACCCGGGCTGTTCTGGGTACCTATGCTTCTGAACCATTCCGGCCCGTTCTGCATAATCAGCGGTATGTTCATCAGGGTCTCGACATTGTTAATGACGGTCGGCTTCCCTGCAAGCCCTGAGGTAGTCGGATAGGGAGGCTTGAGCTGGGGCATTCCCCTTCTGCCTTCAAGGCTGCTTATGAGTGCAGTCTCCTCGCCGCAAACAAAGGCTCCCGGTTCAGTCCTGACGACGATATCGAGGTTGTATCCGCTGGAATAGATATTGTGCCCGATCAGGCCGTAATCCCGGGCCATATCAATGGCTCTCATCAGTCTTTTCCGTGCGTGATCGGTCCCTGACCTTAGGTAAATAATGCCGGTCGAAGCCCCAATTGCATACGAGGCAATTGCCAGCCCCTCGATAAGCCTGTGAGGATCGCTCTCAAGAATGGTCCTGTCGCTAAAGGAGCCGGGATCACTCTCCTTGGCATTGCATATCATGTATCTTGAAGAGGAGGTGGTGTTGAGGGCTCTTTTCCACTTGAGGCCGGTCAGGTAACCGCCTCCGCTCCTTCCTCTCAGCCCGCTGGCTTCCACAATATTACAAACTTCCTCAAAAGTATAGTGCCTTATGGTCTTCACATATGACCTGTAACCGCCGCGGGCAACGTATTCCCCGATGCTCTCAGGATCATAGCAGCCGCAATTCCCCAGTATGATCCTCTTCTGCCCGGCAAAGAACGGGAGCTCATTCACAAACTGAATCCCCGGCCAGAGCTCAAAGCCTTTTGAACCGGTCTGCCCCACCAGGTCATCTTCATTTATATCGTTATGGAACACCCCGTCTAGGAGCGGCTCGACCTTTTCCTCCGTTATATTCCTGAAAAACAGCCGGTTTTTCCCGGGCATCTGGATGCAGACAAGCGGTTCATAGTTTGCCGGCCCGGCACAACCCACCTTCAGAACAACGGCTTCAGGCTCTGCTCCAGCCAGGTAGCTCCTGACGGCATCAAATGTCTTTTCAGCGCCGGCAATTATGCTTCCGGTATTTGAAGATACCTGGATAACAGGCACTTCAGTCCTCTCACGCCTGATCTGCTGTAGTTCCTTTTCGGTAGAGGCCGGCAGGGTATCGGATTCAAATAACAGAACCTTATCGATAAGGAATGTTCTCAGATCTTCCATTTAGTCGTTTTCGAGGATATACTTCATTTTGGCAATAAGGTCAGGAACCTGCTCAGGGCTGATACGGACGTGATATTCACCGTTGATGAGGATCACTGGTCCATGATAGCATCCGCCCATGCATGAGACGATCTCGTAGCTGAAATTTCCGTTCCTGGTCGTCTGCCCGGGAGTGATCTTCAACTCCTCCCTGAATTTTTCGACAACTGCCTGAGATCCGTTCATGAAGCATGACGTACCATGGCAGATCCTGATATGGATCTTCCCGGAAGGGATGAACCTGAACTGGTCATAAAACGTCGCCAGTCCGTAGATCTTCGTTGTGCTCAGGCCAAGGTGGCTTCCAACCTTCACAATCGCTTCCTCTGAAAGGTAACCGCAGCTGACCTGCAATTCCTGCAGGAGAGGGATCAGTTCCTCACGCTTCCCCGCCTTGTACTTTTTTATGATAACATCAAGTTCTCCAGCCATTCATGGAAAATATATCCATACAAATATAATTTTTTTGTTGTTAGAAAATAAACATTGTTATTTTATTAACAATAAAAAATCGCCCTCCAGCCCCCTGAAGGGGGAGGAGAAAGATAAAAGTCGGCAAACGAAGTGAGTAAATCCCGTAACAACGGGGAAAAAAGGCCTAAGATAAAAGTAATAAAACAGGATAAGACCAGAAGACCGGGCCTTTCCGGGCCTCACCCCCTTTGTCCCCCTCTCCCAGGGGTGAGGGGGAGTCTCATATTATG
>DCFQ01000032.1:0-283 GCA_002319915.1 Bacteroidales bacterium UBA1800
TCCAGCGCGGAATGCCTCTCCCGTCAGACAGCCTGAATGATCCGTTCCTCGATGCCTGCCTTACAGCGAGGGCCATCATGGGAGCGGTGTTCACAGGGTCTTCGCCAAGAATGAGCACTGCGTCTGCCTTCTCTATTTCCTTTAGCGAAGGTGAATGGCGGGCGCCTGACCTCATGATACGGATGGCTTCCCGGGTGAATTCAAGCTCATCCCCGGAAATCCCGTGGAAAAAGTTACCCTGCCCGACCAGCAATTCAAGCGCATGGTTTGATTCAAGCGATGC
>DCFQ01000032.1:570-42459 GCA_002319915.1 Bacteroidales bacterium UBA1800
CTCGGCGAACCGATCCCGATGAGCCTCTTTCCCTTGAGCAATGGAGACAGCACAGCGCTGATCCCTTTTTCGGTCTCCCTGAGCGGCTTTTTCCCCGAAGGATCTTTTATCATGATCTTTCTGATCCGTCCTTCACTGTTTATGAATTCATACCCGAACCTGCCCCTGTCGCACAGGAAATACCCGTTTACATCCTTGTTGAAGCGGCTCAGTATCCTTCTGACGGATCCGTATCTCTGGCTCACAAGGGTGTTGCATCCCACGCTGCAATGGATGCAGACAGAAGGTGAATTTGTGAGGTCCCATTTACGGGTAAAATGAGCCCTGAGCGTTTTATCCGTAAAGACTCCTGTGGGGCAGACTTCAACGAGGTTTCCGCTGAATTCATTTTCGAGGGCACCTTCCTCATGCCGCCCGAAGTATACCCTGTTCCCGGAACCTGCAACACAAAAATCAGTTCCTCCGGCATAATCGGTATAGAAGCGGAGGCACCTGTAACACTGAATACACCGGTTCATCTCGTGCTGTATAAACGGCCCCAGGTATTGGTTCCTGTGTGTCCGTTTTTTGAATTCATACCGCCTGTAGGCATGGCCGGTCATCACTGTCATATCCTGGAGATGGCATTCACCTCCTTCATCGCACACCGGGCAGTCGTGGGGATGATTGGTCATGAGACCTTCAATCACAGCCTCCCTGAATGCAACGGCTTCCGGATCACTGACTGAAATGATCATTCCGTCTACTACGGGCTCCATGCACGACATGACGATCTTCCCTTTCCTGTCGTCAGGTCCGGAATATTTCTTTACCGCACATTGCCTGCAGGCTCCTACGGATCCCATTGCAGGATGGTAGCAGAAGTAGGGTATATCGAACCCCAGGGCAAGGCATGTCTCCAACAGGCTCCTGTCAGTGCCAACCTCAAATGTCTTTCCGTCTACCTGAATTTTTGCCATATCTCACCTCCAGGGGCACCTTTTACCATCAATATGTTTTTGAAAATCATCCCTGAAATACTTCACCCCGCTCTGCATCGGCTCGACTGCCCCGGGTGCAAGTGCACAGAAAGTGTTTCCGGGACCCATGTACCATGACTGGTGCTCGAGTATCTCAATATCACCCTCCTTGCCGGTTCCGTTCTCCAGCGAAGCAAGTACTTTTACCACCCATGGCAGCCCTTCGCGGCAAGGCGTACACCAGCCGCAGCTTTCTTCCGCAAAGAACTTGAGCATATTATGAATGAACTTTACAGGGCACGTTTTATCATCGAGAATGACCATTGTGCCTGTTCCAAGCCTGCTGCCGGCTTTTACGGGCGATTTGAAATCCATTGGGGTGTCAAGATCCGATTCAACCATGAAATCGGAAGAGGCTCCTCCGGGGATTATACCCCTTAATTTATACCCATCCAGCATCCCGCCGGCATGATCGTAAATTATCTCCCTGAGCGTTGTTCCCATCGGGAGTTCCCAGAGCCCGGGTTTCCTGACCCTTCCGCTCACCCCGTAAAGCTTTGTTCCGCCTTCCCCGGTCCTGCCCAGCTTTATGAACCAGTCGGAGCCATTGAGCACCAGCGACGGCATCCAGCAAAGAGTCTCGACATTGTTTACCACCGTAGGGCGGCCAAACAAACCGCTGACGGCAGGGTAGGGGGGCTTGGTTCTTGGGATCCCCCTCTTTCCTTCCAGCGAATTGAGGAGTCCGGTTTCTTCACCACACATGTAGCGCCCGGCACTCGTATGAAGGTATATATCGAGATCGAAACCTGTTCCAAGGATGTTCCTTCCGAGATACCCTGATTCATAGGCTTCCGCCAGCGCCTTTCTGATGATCTTTTCTGCCTTTTTGTAGGCCCAGCGCATAAAAATATACGCCTTGGAGGCTCCGATAGCAAAGGATGCAATGATCATTCCGGAAATCAGCAGTTGCGGATTACCCTCCAGGAGGTACCTGTCCTTGAAAGTGGCAGGTTCCATCTCATCGGCATTTGTCACAAGGTACCTGATGCCGCCGTCATTTTCCTTTGGCATAAAGCTCCATTTGAGCCCGGTGGGGAATCCGCCGCCACCCCTGCCTGTAAGCCCTGAGGCCCTGACTATTGACACTATATCAGAAGGTGACATTTCCTTCAATGCCCTGTCAACTCCCCTGTATCCGCCTGCCCTGATGTACTCATCTATCCCGAGCGGGGACCTTCCTGGATTTATATGTTCAGTCAGCGGGTATTCCATTTCCACCTACACGTATTTCTCAAGAATAGCATCTATTTCTTTTATATCCAGATTGTTATAGTGGTCATCATTTATCATCATCACCGGGGCATGGTCACAGTCGCCAAGGCAGGAGACAGGAAGAAGCGTGAACCTTTCGTCAGTGGTGGTCTCTCCGAAACCAATGCCAAGCTTTGCGGATATATGTTTATACACAGGCTCATAACCCATCACCATGCAGCTAATGCCCTCGCAAACCAGGATTATGTTCCTGCCGACAGGTTTCCTGTAGATCCTTGTATAAAATGTGGCAATGCCGTCAACTGCATCGGCCGACATGCCCAGCTCCGAAGCGATATCAGCAACGGCAGAGTCGGAGATCCAGCCCCGGTGCCGCTGCACGATCTTAAGGGCATCCACGCAGACAGCGGATGGGTAAGGATAAGCCATCATCTCCTCATGGATCTCTTCTCTTTCTTTGTCGGTCAGCATATTGATCAATTCTTACATTTTCATCTATCCAGGTCAGCCAGTACAAAATCGAGCGCTCCCAGTATTGAAAGCAGATCAGCAACGGTATAACCCCTGGATATTAAAGGCACCATCTGCAGGTGAGGGAAGGAGGGTGTCCTTATCCTCGACCTGTAAGCGGATGTTCCTCCATCGCTTATGAGATAGTACCCATTGCTCCCTTTGGAAGCTTCGACAGGAACCATAGCTTCACCGGCAGGGATTACCGGCCCCCATGTGACTCCCAGGAAATGAGTGATGAGGGTTTCAATATCATACATCGTTCTTTCCTTCAGCGGTGGGGTGGCCAGCGGATGCTTCGATTTATACTGTCCCGCCGGCATATTGCTGACACATTGCTGAACTATCCTGAGGCTCTGGCGCATTTCCTCTGCACGGATCACCGATCTGTCGAAACAGTCGCCGTTCCTGCCAAGGGGAATGTCGAATTCAAAATTCTCGTAGCCTGAATATGGCCTTTTTTTCCTGTAATCCCAGTCGTAGCCGGTCGATCTCAGGCCGGGACCCGTTACTCCCCATTCTATGGCTTCTTCGGTTGTGTAGGCGCCTATCCCCACTGTCCTGCCCTTGAATATCCTGTTATGAAGCACCATCTTTTCAAGCTGATCCAGGCTTTTCAGGAAATACCCGCAGAATTCGCTGACCATTTTATCCCAGCCATTTGGGAGATCATGCGCGACACCTCCGATCCTGAACCACCCCGGGTGCATCCGCCCGCCGGTTACAGCCTGGACAATATCCAGGATCCTCTCCCTGTCGTTAAATGCATAGAAGACGGGGGACATCTGGCCAAGGTCCTGGGCATAAGTCCCAAGCCACACAAGATGGCTCGCGATGCGGAACAGCTCGGTCATCATCACCCTGATCACCGCCGCCCTGCCGTCAACCTCAATCCCTGCGAGCTTCTCGACAGAAAGGAGGTAAGCAAGATTGTTGATGACGCCACCGAGGTAATCTATCCTGTCGGTGTATGGTATGAATGTGTGCCACGACTGGCGTTCACCCATCTTCTCGGCCCCGCGGTGATGGAACCCTATATCGGGAACGATGTCGACGATATCCTCGCCGTCGAGCTGAAGGACGAGGCGCAGAAGCCCATGGGTGCCCGGATGTTGCGGGCCAATGTTAAGGAACATAAAATCAGTGTCCTCCGTGCCGGCGGTCAGCCCCCAGTCGGAGGGATTGAACTGAAGGTCCTCATCCTCGGCGATCCGCATCTGTTCCTCGAACACGAACGGCCCCAGTTCGGTAGCCCTTGCAGGATACTCCTTGCGGAGCGGGTATCCCTTCCATGATTTAGGCATCAGCAGGCGCTGCAAAAAGGGGTGACCTGTGAAGGTTATGCCGAACATATCAAAAACCTCCCTCTCATACCAGTTTGCGCACTGCCAGATGTCGGTGATACTGGCCAGGGATGGATATTCTCCCCTGAGCGGGACCTTTATCCTTATGTCCTCATTCCTGTCTAATGATGTCAGGTGGTAGACCATTGAGAAATCACGATCAGGCTCTCCCGGTCGTATAGTTCTTCTCCTTTCGTCAACTGCCGTCAGGTCGTAGAGAAGGTTGAACGGCTTATCAATGTCATTCTTAAGGAATCTCAGGAGTGAGGAGATGTTATCTGCAGAAATCCAGACAGTAAGCACCCCATCGGCGGCGATATTGTGTGAAAGCAGTATGTTTTCACCCCGTCCCCGGATAATTTCAGATACTATTGCCTGGTTCTTTTCCATATTCTCCCTCTTCCCTGGTCCTTTCTTTATATACCTTATAATTAATATTCCGTATCTCCGTATCTCCCTATCTCCCTATCATATTTCATCCATGCTCCTGATCCTGCCCATCTTCATTCTTACCTCATTTTTGGTGTCCCTGAGCGAAATCCTGCCCGGGCGGGTTACTCCCTGGGGGCCTATGACCCAGCTTAGCGGCCGCTTTTCTTTCCCGATTGATTCGCGGAGCAGGAGCAGCCCCTCAAGAAAGGCATCCGGCCTCGGGGGACAGCCGGGAACATACACATCGACCGGCATGAATTTATCGACGCCCTGCACAACGCTGTAGATGTCGTACATTCCTCCTGAATTTGCACAGGAACCCATCGAAATGATCCATCTCGGCTCCATCATCTGCTCATAAAGGCGCTTGATAACGGGAGCCATCTTAATGAACACAGTGCCGGCTATCACCATCATATCGGCTTCACGCGGCGTTCCCCTGATCACTTCACCTCCGAACCTCGATATATCATACCTGCTGGTAATGGATACCGCCATCTCGACGAAACAGCACGAGAGCCCGAAATTGAAGGGCCAGATCGAGTTCTTTCTTCCCCAGGCTATCAGGTCCTCCAACCGCGTAAGGACAAGTGACTTGTTCAGCGCGCTTTCGATTCCCGGATCGATCCCGGTAGATTTCCCGGATGCTTTATCCAATGACCAGATCATTTCGACAACTTGTTTTTAGCTTTCAGTATCTGCTTCCCTCTCGGACCGAAATCGAGGGCCTTTATTCCAATTTCATACACGAGGACCACGAGGAGTATCCCGATAAAGATCACGACCCCGATATAGCCTGCAAGGCCCAGCTCCCTGAATGATATTGCCCAGGTGATCACAAAAACGGCATCCAGGTCAAAGATCACAAAGAATATTGCAATGAGGTAAAAGTGTGAAGAGAACCTTAAACGTGCGTTCCCTGTCGGTTTGATCCCCGATTCGTACGGCTCCCCGGTATATCGTTCGTTGTGCCTTTCACCGAGGATGTGCGACAGACCGATCATTATGCCGACAACTGCAAGCACGGCAACCGCATAAACAAGGAATGGCCAGAAAACTATTGCATGGTTGGTCAGCATGTTGTTATTACAGGATTAACAGGGCTTTTGCGGATACCTTCCTTTGCTCTAAATATAGCTTATTTTCTGAAAATATCAAAAATACAAACTTCCTTTTCAATGCTATTTATCAAATATCCGGCAACTTCTGACAGGAGTATGGTTTAATTGATAGTGACAAATAAACAGGGAAATTGTTTCATTCCCGGGGTGAAAAATCTTAATTGATTCTTAATGTACTATTAATCTCATCCTAATCAAGAATATGGAAGCTTGGAATATTTTTGATTAACAAACTTATTACAAATAAAGGATGACAACCGGCGAATTCAACAGTACATTACTCGGAATGAAACCAAAGCTGATGAGGTTTGCAATGAGCCTTACACATGATCGTGAGAAGGCTCCGGACCTGGTTCAGGACACTTACCTGAAGGCTTTGACCTCGAGAAACAACTTTGTGGACTTTACGAACCTGAAGGCATGGGTGTTTACCATAATGAAGAACACTTTCATCAATAACTACAGGCGGAGCGTCAGGGAACATTATATCATTGATTATACCCAGGATCTTTATTACATTAACCTTCCGCACGACAAGGGGTTCATTTCCCCGGAGTCACAGTTTTCCGAAAACGAGATCTGGAAATTCATTGATTCGCTTGATGAGGAATTCAGGGTGCCCTTCAGGATGGTCCTTGCAGGGTACAAATACAAGGAGATATCCGAAGAGCTGGGGTTGAAGATTGGCACGGTGAAAAGCAGGATATTCCTTTCACGGCAGAAGCTCATGGCACATTTGAAGGATTATTCAGGATAGAGGTTTAAGTGTTAGTTAGTTGGTTTTGGAATTTAGGGTCGAGGGGCCGGCATGGAGCCGGCCCCTCTTGTTTGGGGGCATTAGTCATTTTACCATTCTTCCTTAACCTACCTTTGTGAATGCCTTTGTGAACCTTTGTGGTAAAAAAGCTCATTAACCACAAAGGAACACGTAGGTCAACACAAAGGACACCAAGTGTCAACGGACTAATAGGGTAAGCGGATTATTCCTTCCTCAGGGGTATCGTAACGATAAATTCGCTTCCAATCTTGACCGTGCTCCTGACCTTTATCGTCCCGCCCTGCATTTCAGCAAACTCATTGCATATCTTTAGCCCGAGGCCAGTCCCCTGTTCTTTCTTTGTTCCCGGTCTCGTGAACTTCTTATCAAGCCTGAAGAGATCACCGATATTGTCTTCCGGGATCCCGATCCCGGTGTCGATGACTGAGATGGAAAGTTCATCCGAATCGTTAACGGCTGTGATCGTAACTGTCCCGTATTCAGGTGTGAATTTGACCGCATTGTCTGCAAGGTTGCGCAGAATGGTCAATATCATGTTCCGGTCGGCAAAGATGTCCATATTGCCTTTCACTTCGGAGGTGATGATGACATCCTTCCTCGGGTAACAAACCTTTATGTCGGAAACACACTCATCGATAAGGGCTTTAAGGCTGAACTTTTCGGGGCTGAAGGTGATCATGCCTGTCTGGGATCTTGACCAAACAAGAAGATTCTGCAGGACATTATAACCCGACCTGGCGGAATCGTTTATCACCTGGACAAGGCCCCTTATTTTCGGCGCATCCATGCTGTCGAGATTCTCGTTAAGCACTTCAGTGGAACCGAGCAGACAGGTGAAGGGATTCTTAAGGTCGTGAGCGATGATGCTGAAGAACTTATCCTTGGTGGCATTAAGCTCCCTGAGCGTAACTTCGCTTTTCCTCAGGGCTTCCTCGGCCAGGTGGCGCTCTATCAGCTCCTGGTTCAGGTGATAATTGGCGGATTCAAGGTCGTGAGTTCTTTCCTTTACTTTAAGCTCGAGTTCCCTGCTTAGTTTCCGGTGCCTGTCTTCGCTTTCCTTCAGGTCAGCTTCAATTGCTTTCCTGTGAAGCGACAGTGAAACCTGGTTCCCGATAGTCTCCACAATGCTCACATCGTCGCTGCCGATTGGTTCGGCTGACAGGATTATTGCCCCTCCGTAGATCATCTCATTCCTGGTGAAACCCAATGCATATATTACAGGGGGAGACCAGTTGAAAGGTGCGTCATTGTGTAAACCGGATTTAAAGGTGTCCTGACCAAGCGGGACCAGTCTGGCTATTTTATGCAGCTTGCCGTCAATGAAGAGGTTGCTTAGAGTATTCCCGTCGTGATCATTACTGTGGAGCAGCGATTTGTTCAGATCTATGCCCGTAAGCCTCGTGATCTGCTCGAACCACGGTTCAAACAATTCCGTGCCTGAAGAGTATATCTTAACCGACGATTCGGTCTTTATGCCGGCAACTCCGGCCTTGTTCAGCAGTTCGCTGATATTACGGCATGCGGTACTGTAGATCGATGGAATATCCTCGCATTCATTTATTGCAGATGTCGTTGACGACAGCATCGAAAACCGGATCGCATTCCTTTTCAGGAGGTCCTGTATTTTTTTCCGCTCGATGCCGTACTTGATGCCCCTAATAATATTATCCGCGGTAAGGCGGTTCTTAACGAGGTAATCCTGGGCTCCCTGCCGCAGGGATTCGAGCGCAGCATCCTCGTCATCCAGGCCTGTCATTACAACTACCGGGGATTTCGTATTGAAAACATTTATCTTCTTAAGGGTTTCCACGCCTGTGCTGTCGGGCAGCCCGAGGTCCAGAAGGAGTATGTCGAAATTCACCGCCAGGCAGCGCATAAGCGTTTCCTTCAGCGAGCCTACATTCTCGAGGGAGAAATCAATCCCCGATGTTCGCAGCAGTTCCCTGACCAGGACCACATCGCCCGGGTTGTCTTCAACAAGAAGGATCTTTAAAGACCTTTCCTCAATTGATGTCTCACCGGGAAGGTTATCTTTAATTGTCTTGGGTTCCATTTCTGAGCCTGATTATTTTTCATTATGCTGAATCTTCCCTGCAAGATCGGTGCTCGTGATCTGCGGATTCTCGCAAAGATCGCCCTTCGGGGGAAGCTTAACTATCGTGAACCAGAAATCCTCGATTGATTTTACGACCTTGATGAACTGGTTCAGATCGATGGGTTTGGTAATAAAACAGTTTGCATGCAGGTTATAGGACCTGAGAATGTCCTCCTCGGCTTGAGAGATGGTCATTATTACGATTGGTATGTGCTTCAGCTTCTCATCGGCTTTTATCTCGGCAAGCACCTCGCGCCCGTCTTTCCTGGGCAGGTTAAGGTCGAGTATGATGAGGTCGGGTTTCGGGGAGTTCCTGAACCTTCCTTTATGCCTTAGGAAATCGAGCGCTTCAACACCGTCCTTTGCCAGGTAAAAGCTGCTGAAGATCTTGTGGCCGTTCATTACCTCCCTGATGAGCCTTGCATCACCGGAATTATCCTCGACTACGAGAATGTCAATTAATTTAAGGTCAGAGCTTTTCATATTCAGATTGTTTGTTTTTTTGCTATCGTAAAGTAAAATGTGGATCCCTTCCCTAGTCTTGATTCAACCCAAATCCTTCCGCCATGACCTTCCACGATCCGTTTACAGATTGCCAGCCCGATCCCGGTCCCGCCGTAATCTTCCTTTGGGTGCAGGCGCTGGAAAATCTGGAATATCTTGTCAAGGTATCGGCTGTCCATTCCTATTCCGTTGTCCCTGACTGAGAATAAGTAACTGTCGTCCAGTTCACGGGCCAAAATGTGGATCCTTGGAGCGTTCTTACTGAATTTAAGGCTGTTGCCAATGAGGTTCTGGATGAGCTGCACCATCTGCCCTTCGTCTGCAGCAATAGTTGGAAGCTCATCATTTACCACAAGAGCGTTTTTTTCTTTGATATTAAGACTCAGGTTTTTAATAACCTGGCCAAGAACAAGATGCATATCGACTATGGAATATTTCTTATTCCTGATGCTTATTCTGGAATAGTCAAGAAGGTCATTAATCAGTGCCTGCATCCTGACCGCACCATCCACGGCATACTGTATGAACTCATGAGCGTCGCTGTCAAGCTTATCGCCATACCTGTGCGAAAGCAGCTGGGTAAAGCTTGAAACCATTCTCAGCGGCTCCTGGAGGTCGTGCGAGGCGACATATGCAAACTGTTCGAGCTCCCTGTTCGAGCGCAGGAGCTCCTCATTGAGGGAGAACAATGCTTTCTCCGCACCCTTTTTCATTTCGGTTATATCGAAACAGATCCCTGATATTCTTGTACCGTCACCATTCCCCGTTTCGAAGGTCGCTTTCGTGCTTATGTAATTGACCTGTTCGTTGGCTCTTTTAACCCTGAAAATTGTCTCGAGCGGGATGCCTTTTTTCATAGCCTGGTTGACGGAATTCCGGAAGTGCGGTATATCCTCCTCGTGAATGCTTCTTTCAAAGGCACTGTATGTGCCTTCAAAGGTACCTGCCTCAGCACCCAGGATCCTTTCCATCCTTCTGTCGATCAGGAAGCTGTTCGTTTTGATGTTCCAATCCCAGATACCTATCTGTCCGTTTTCAAAAGCTATTTCAAGCTTCTCCTTTGATTCCTTTAAGGCTTTTTCGGCCCTTATCCTTTCGGTTATGTCGTTGCCCTGGGCGATTGTTGAAACTATAATCCCTGTGTCGGTGTCGAATATGTTTGCTGAATTCCAGAGGACGGTCCTGATCTCCCTGCTTTTTGTGAGGATCGGGATCTCGATCGTCCTCCAGTTCTCAGTCAATGACTGCATTATCCTGGCATCAGATTCCTTTACGGATTCTTTTGGGAAAAGAATGCTCAGCTTTTTTCCTTCCACTTCGGCTGAGCTGTAACCTGTCAGATGCTCGAAAGCATGATTGAAAAGCACGATCTCGGTCTTCTGATTCCAAACAATTATCGGTGCATTCGCATAATTAATGAGATTTTCAAGATAGATTTTTGTTCGCTGAAGCTCCTTCTGGGCAAGCACACGTTCGGTGACATCTTCAAATATAGCGGCAAAGAGCCTCTTTTTAGGACTGAATGAACTGACCCTGAAGTACTTGTTGAGTCCGCTGTGGTAATTCTCAAACTCGATGCTCTGCCCGGTGAGAGCCACTTCCCCATAAATATCGATCCAGGAATTCTCAGTCCCCGGTAAAATCTCGCTCAGCTTTCTCCCGACCACTTTCCCGGACCTCAGGCCGGTCTGTTTCTCAAATGCCGGGTTAATGCTCAGGAATTTGTAATCACACGGCTTCCCGTTTTCATCGGTAATGATCTCATGCAGGGCAAATCCTTCGGTCATTCCCTCAAAAAGCAGCCTGTAATTCTCTTCGTTTTCACGGATGGTGGTGAGTGCCTGCTTTTCCGATTCGGTAAGCCTTAAATTACTGATCCCGAACGCCAGGTCATTGGCGATCTCCTGCAGGAGGTGTATCTCATCGGGCGTAAATGCATCCGGTTCCGTTGAATAAATAGTCAGAGCTCCGTAAATCTTGATTTCAGACCTGACAGGCATTGCTATCGATGACCTGTATCCTCTTTTCAGCGCCTCGCTCCGCCATGGTTTAAAAACTGGATCAGTGAGCATATCGCGGCATATTCTTGTCTCCCCGGTCCTGACGGCTGTTCCGGTAGGCCCGTTTCCCAGTTCCGATTCGTCCCATCTTATATCGAGCGTTTCAAGGTATCCATCCTCAAATCCCGACCAGGCGGCCGGGATCACGGATCTCATTTTGTCCTCGGCGGCGTAGCCAATCCATACCATCGAATACCTGCACTCTTCTGTGATTATCCTGCAAACCTCATTCAGGTACACCTGCTCATTTTTGGAATGCATCATTGCATGGCTGGTCATGCTGAGTGAATTAAGGGTGCGGTTGAGCTTGGCCAGTTCTTCAAGTGCTCTCTTATGACTGGTAATATCTAATGAGGCTCCCAGGAGGGCCTGTATGCCTCCGAAAGTTATCTGCCGGATATTCGAAGAAAGCCAGAAAACTGTCCCGTCAGATCTCCTGACCTGGACTTCATGATTCTGCAAAGATCCTCCTCCGGTTATATGATTTATTATCTTCTTTCGGTCTTCGGGATCCACATATAGATCGGTTGCCAGTTTTTCGGTAAGAACCCCATTTTCGTAACCGAACACCTTATTATATTCATTATTGGTGAAAAGAAATACCCCGTCACTCATTCTTGATATTGATATCTGTACAGGGAGCGATTCTGCAATTGTCCGGAACCTCGATTCGCTTTCACGGAGTGCGTCCTCGTACTTTATCCTCGAAAGCGCTGTCGAGACCTGGTTTGCAATGGTTTGCATCAGTGACAAATCTGCCTCGCTGAGGGTTCTCCGTGTCTTGGTGCCGAATGAAAGGGTTCCTATTACCTTAGCGCCTGATATAAGCGGGTGGCAGGCATAAGCCAGCACACCGAGCGATCTCACCAGGTTTGTCCTTTCATCAGGTGTCTCCGGGATCTTCTCGGCTATAATGCGTTTCCCTTCCTGGGCCACGCATCCGCATACCGCTTCCCCGTAATCGAGCCATTCGATCTCCCGGGCTTTCTCTTCCGGTATCCCGGCGCATGTGTTCAGGTGAAGCCTTCCTGTAGATTCATCTGTCAGGTAGTTGAAGCAGACATCGCAATCCAGGAACTCCATGACCTTACTGCAAAGGGAGTTAATTATTTTCTGTGGATGCTCGCTTGCCAGGAGTTCGGCGGATGCTGAATAGAGGACCTGGAGCCGGTCATTGGCGAGACTAAGTTCCGAGGTCCTTTCCCTGATCTTGCTTTCAAGACCGGCATTCATGGCAACAAGATCGCTTTCAGCCCTTTTGAGCTCGGTCACGTCAATTCCCATCTCCATAATCATGGGCGAGCCGTCGGTATCGTTGTACGGGAAATCGTGTATGGAATAGGTCCGTTTGTCAGGCCCTGTCCATTCCCAGGTTTTCACCTGATTATCCTCAAGGACCTTGAACGTTTCGCAAATCTCGCAGGGTTCGGATCTTTCAAAAAGGAACTCGAAGCACCGCCGGCCGTTCGATTCGCCGAACCGTTCCCTGAAAAACCTGTTCGAATACCTGACATGATGATCGGGTGTCAGAAGGATCATATATGCCGGCATCAATTCAAGAAGGGAGTTCATCCTTTCACGCTCGGACTTAAGCTTCTCCTGGGCTTTCGATCTCTCAATAACCTCTGATTCAAGTCTTTTGTTGAGATCTTCTAGCTCGGCGGTTCTCTCCCTGACCTTCTGCTCCATTGTTTCATTCGATTCCTTCAGGGCCACGAGAGCTTTTCTCCTGCTCAGGTCAATCCTGTTGACCGATCTGGCAGCCAGCCACAGGAGAGCAATCATAGAAGAGGTGTAAATGACGTCGACAAGAAATCCGCCGGTCTCCGTTACAAATATTCCGCTCCTTTCGCCGTGTATCCTTAACCAGATCACCGCCACCGGAAAGACCAGCAGCCAGGGAACAAGCCTGCGGGCAAGTATGCCTCCTGATCCGCCGCTGGTAAATACCTGCATGAACCATGAATTCCGGTCGGATGTGAAAATTGCGACGCAAAGCGCACAAAATCCATAACCTGCAATATCTGAGACCGGAGCGCCAAACAAATTGCTGATCCGGGGAATATCGAGGATATAACCGGTCGGGATCATAAAACAGACAACGGAAATAAGGAAGCATAAAAGATGCGCTGCATCAGTAAGCTTTTTTCTGCCCGGGATCATGAGCATGATAATGATTCCGGTAAAAAAGAAGATAACGGATCCCAGGTAAGCTGGCCGGGTTGCCGGGGAAAACAAAATCCCCGGAACCAGGTTTTCCGTTGTCAGGGCTTCCTTCCCTTCAATTTTCAGGAAGATCCATACACCGGAGACCAGCAGATTGACCAGTACCAGGAGGACCGACAGTATGAACGGCAGGACCTTTTTGTAGACATCCTGCTTCGTAAAGCAGAGAAGGAGCAGTGACAGCGATGAAACAATGAAGCAAACAGCTAATCCTGGCCTTAAAGGGATGCGTCCCGGAATCACGGATTTCATCAGGTCCACATCAAATATCCAGCCTGACAGGCCGATAATGCTTATGAACAGCATGAATGACACCGAAACAATGAATACCTTCTTTACAGAGACGGCAATCCTTTCCTCCAATTGTGATTGTTCAGCTATTTCCTTTAAACTGGAATTCATGGTCATTTCTTTGGAATGGTAAAACAGAATGAAGATCCCCTTCCCGGAACTGATTCTACCCAGATTTCACCTTTATGCCGTTCCACGATCCTCCTGCAAATGGCAAGGCCGATACCGGTTCCGGCATATTCATCTTTCGGCATAAGCTGCTGGAATATCCTGAAGATCTTTTCATAGTACTGAGGCTCAATGCCAATCCCATTATCCTTCATCGTGAACACAAAACAGCTATCCTGATCTTTTGCCGAGAAGCGGATCGAAGGCCTCCTTTTGCTGAACTTAATTGCATTTTCGAGGAGGTTCTGAACAAGTTGCAGCATCTGGCTCTCATCGGCAAAAACCACCGGTAGTTTCTCCTTGCTGATCCTGACATTTTTCTCCCCGATGATCAGACCCAGGTTGTTTGTAACCTTATCAAAAACCGAAGACATATCAACATTTGAAAACTCCCTGCCTTTCGTATGGATCCTTGAATAAGCCAGAAGGCCATTTATAAGATCGTACATCCGCTTTGCCCCGTCGACGGCAAATTTAATATACTCACGTGCATCCTGGTCAAGCTTGTCACCGTATTTCTGACTGAGCATCTGTGTAAAGCTGGCTACCATCCGCAATGGCTCCTGCAAGTCGTGGGAGGCAACATAGGCGAAGCTCTCAAGCTCCCTGTTCGACCTAAGAAGCTCTTCATTCAGCATCAGGATATCTTTTTCGGCCCCTTCCTTCATGCCCGTGACATCAAAGCATATACCTGTGAGACTTAGCGGATGGCCCTTCTCGTCCTTGTTGACAATTCCCCTGGTTGATATGTACTTTGAATCCCCGCGGCCTGGATTCGTCCGGAAAATTGTCTCAAACATATCTCCC
Organism: Bacteroidales bacterium UBA1800; assembly: GCA_002319915.1. Lineage (GTDB taxonomy): Bacteria > Bacteroidota > Bacteroidia > Bacteroidales > VadinHA17 > LD21. Next base: position 15,140 of record DCFQ01000032.1, read on the forward strand.
GAATCGACTGAGCCGGCCAGACATCTCCTTAAATGCGGAAGATCCTCGTCATTTATCAGTTCTTCGAACGCGGTGAGATTGCCTCCGAAAGTACCGGGCTCAAGGTCAAATATTCTTTCCATCCTGGTATCCCACATCACTTTATCGTCACCAAGATTTCTTTCCCAGATCCCAATGTGGCCGGTTTCAAGTGCCATATCGAGCTTTTCACTGAAAAGCTTAAGTTCACTCTCTACTCTCTTGCGTTCATTGATATCCTGGATGCTGGTGACCATGTATTCTATCTTCCCGTGTTTGTCCCTTACAGGGACCGTACTCATATCGACCCAGATTGTCTTTCCATCTTTCCTGATATACCGCTTTTCCATGCGGAAAACAGGGGATTCGCCTGTTATAATCCTATTGAATCCATCCAGGTTGGTCTCCAGGTCATCAGGATGAGTTATCTGCTGAAATGTAAGCTCTTTCATTTCAGACTCCACATACCCGGTGAGTTCACAAAATGCATAGTTTACCCTGATAAGCTCGCCACTCAATGAAGTAAGCGCCTTTGCAATTGCCCCGCACTCAAATACCGCCCTGAACAGCTCGTTGCTCTTAAACAGCTCATCTTCGGTCCTTTTCCGTTCCGTAATATCAGTATGCATAGCCAGATTTGCCATGTGTTTTCCAATATTATCGTATACAGGAGTGGCGTTGCAGGAAGTCCAAAGATCTGATCCGTTACTCCTCCTAAATCTTACCTCTCCTGAAAACGGTGACTTATTAATCACCTTTCTGGCCTGCAGGATCTTATCTTTCTCGCTTTCAAACATGAATTCCATGCCGGGATGTCCGATAATATCATTCTGAGGATAGCCAAGCAGATCAGACATTTTTGGATTGACGTAGGTGATTATTCCGTCGAGGTCGACAATAATAATGCCTTCTGAGGCAGTTTCAATGATCTTCCTGAATTTTTCCTCGCTTTCCAGGAGAGCCTTCTGGGTCATTTTAAACCTTGAAATGTCATTGCCGATCGCCAGGATTCCGGTATTATTCCCTTTCCTGTCCCTGGTCACCTTGTTGCTCCACGACATCCATACAAGCGATCCGTCCTTCCTCAAATTCTCATGTTCATTAATAGCAAATCCCCTCGGATCGGAGATGATTGATTCAACTATCAGGCTCAGGTCGCAGCCCGCACTGTCTCTTACCGGAATTGTCGTGCCTATAACATTTTTCCCGATTATCTCTTCAGCTTTATACCCGAAAAACTCCAGACCATAACTATTCATGAAAGTTACAGATCCCTCAGTATTGGTTGTCATTATGATGCTGTTCGCGCTTTCAACAAGATCCATGTATTTGTCCTCGCTTTCCCTCATCCTGTCGTATAGGATCCTGTATTTTCTAGCAACGGCCGTTATGATCTCCTCCTTTTTCTTTAGTTCAATGACATCATCGCACAGTTGCTCATTTGCCTTCTTGAGTTCTGCTGACCGTTTTTCAACCATTTCCTCGAGGAGATCCTGATGATCCCTGATATCGGTTATGTCCGAGGCTATTATTGATAATTCCCCTCCCAGGTCCCGGGGCAGCGCCGCAACAGAAAGATGGGTATGTATCGTCCTTCCTTCCCCCGAGCTGAATGAAACCGTGCCGCGCGTCTTTCTGGCGCACCCTTCTTGCATGAGTATTCTGAAGGTATCCAGATCCTGTGCGGCAATAAATGAGGATATCTTTGAGCAGGTAATCTTTTCAGCGGGTATTGAGAGCATTTCAGAGAACCTCTTGTTGCAATACAGGATCAACCCTTCCCGGGAAACGATAAGTGCAGCTTCATTCATCTCTTCGAGAATGATCCTGTAAGGGGTTTCTGCATTTTGAAGCGAATAAACAGCTTCTCCGCACTTCCCGTTTACAACTATTGCATCAACCTCTCCATTCCTGATTGCCTCCAGGGTCTCTTCCGATTCACGGAGACGAGCTTTAAGTTCTTTATTTTCAAGGATGAACCTGGCGAGGTCACTATCCGGTTTTGGTCCTGTCATAAGATTTGTCTTTCTTCTGATTCAGCAATATCACCTGCGGAACTATTTGTTTTACTATTTTAATATCGGCCTGAGGTCGAGCCCGACTAGTACTCTGTCAGTATTTGACATGTCACCAATGATCCTCCGAAGAGGCAGCGGAAGCTTTCTGATCAGCGTGGGAGCGGCAATTATCTGCTCCCCGCTGGCAAGGGCCGGTCTCTCATAAAGGTCAATTACCTCGAGGTCATATCTTCCTTTAAGGTGTTGATCGCAAATCCTTTTAATATTTGCGATGGCTTTCAGCGATTGCGGGGTGGTCCCGGTCACATAAAGGCGAAGAACATATGATTCTGCCCCGGATTTCCCTTGCGATTCCATGAATTCATTTAGAGCCGTGCTTTTCATGTTGTATTTATTGTTGACAATGATGATGTCAGTCTCTTGATTTAAGATCGAGACCTATCAATACCCGTTCGGTATTGGAGAGATCCCCGATTATTTTTCGTACAGGCACAGGCAGCTTCCTTACCAGAGTGGGGATTGCAAGTATCTGATGTTCCCTGCTTAATTTGGGATCAATGAGTAGATCGATAATCTCGATCTTATACCTTCCCTTAAGCTGTTCCTCGCAAATTTTCGTGAGGTTTATGAAGGCTGTCTGGCATTTTGAAGTCTGCCCGGCGATATAGAGCCGGAGGATCCATTTGTCAGCGCTCTTATTGCCAGATTTCTTATGATCCGTTGGATGGGCCTTCGGCTCGCTGGTTTTGGTTTTCATGGTTATCTGGTGGGTTTATGATTTGTTCTCCAGGGAAGGCTCAAAGCCTGCTTTCCGGCTTTTTGCCATCTCTGCCCTTTCCTTATCGATATTATCTATTTTATCCTGATCCGTGGCAAGAATCTTAAGAGATTCAGCCTCTTCGGCTTCAAATTCAGCCTTGATTGCTGCAATTCTGGCTTCCATCACCTGCCGTTTGCGCAGGATGGCATTCTTTCTTCCGTCGATCTCCAGAGAACGCTTTATGGAGTCCTCCCTTTCCCTTGCTTCCTGGGCCTGTCTTGCAGAACCGGTCAGAACTCCCTCCATTCCCACATAAACGTCCCTAAGCTTTATCCCGTGGTCTGTAAGGAGGAACTCCCTTATCTGGTTTGAATGGGCCATCCCCCTCGACTTAAGGATATAGATACCCCTGTTCCTCTCACCGCCTAATTCGATGTCGCGCAGCAAAATCCACGTGTCAATCAGTGATGATATAAATATGTCCGTGCGCTCGAGCTGGCTTCCTCCGGTGGTAAGGCTAGTGAACAATGCCGTGATCTTCCTGGCCTTCAGGTAATCGATCAGCCTCATCGACATCGATTTGGCCTCGAGTTCATTGTTCCCGGTAAGAAAGCTGTTGATAGGGTCGACTATAACCACCGACGGGTTGAAGGCTTCGACCATCCTGTGCATTGTAGTCAGATGCATTTCGAGGCCGCAGAATGTCGGGCGCATGGCATGAAACATCAGCAATCCGGTCTTCATGGCTGGGGCAAGACTGATTCCGATCGATCCCATATTCCTGATAACCTGTGAAGGCGATTCCTCAAGGGAGAAATAGAGTACTTTTTCGCCCCTTCGGCAGACTGATTCCGAGAAATGGGCCGCCAGGCTTGATTTGCCGGTCCCCGCGGTTCCGGAGACAAGGATGCTGCTGCCGACGAAGTATCCCTTTCCTCCAAGCATCTGATCGAGATCATCCACCCCGGAGGGGATCCGCCCGGTTGCGGCTTCATATGTCAGTCCGACTGAAGTGATGGGGATCACAGAAAACCCGGTTTCATCTATCAGGAATGGGTACTCATTCGTTCCGTGCGTCGATCCCCTGTATTTAACCACCCGTATCCTTCGGGTTGATGTCTGCTCGGTCACACGGTGGTCGAGAATAATCACGCAGTCGGAAACATACTCCTCAAGCCCCTGCCGTGTCAGTGTTCCGTCGCCGCGCTCGCCGGTAATGACCGTAGTAACACCCTTTTCCTTGAGCCAGCGGAAGAGCCTTCGCAGTTCAGCCCTCAGGATCAGGGGATTTGAGAACCCGGAGAAGAGCGATTCAATTGTGTCGAGTACAACGCGTTTTGCGCCGATAGTTGAAATTGCATGGCCGATCCTAATGAACAAACCCTCGAGGTCATACTCCCCCGTTTCTTCAATTTCGCTTCTTTCGAGGTGAACATGATCGACAACGATCTTCTTCTGTCTGGCAAGCTCTTCGAGATCGAATCCAAGGGAAATGACATTTTCCGTCAGTTCTTTATTCGTCTCCTCGAAGGCGACAAAAACCCCGGGCTCATTGAATTCCCTTGCTCCGCGAACAAGAAACTCGATTGCAAGCAGTGTCTTGCCGCATCCGGCCGAGCCGCAGATCAGGGTGGTCCTGCCTTTAGGAAAACCACCAGAGGTGATTTCGTCCAGTCCTTGTATCCCTGTCGGGGATTTGGACAGATGAGGATTCCCATTACGTGATGAGACCTTTTTCATGATTAGATAATTAATTTAAAAACAATAAGAAATCTTTACGGTAGAGGCCGTTCAGAATCTCACTGTCCCGGTTGGCTTTTGATGGAATTTAGGGTTTTTCCAGATTATTGAAGCCGCAATAAAACTATAGCCGGTTAGTGACGCTAATTTTCAGAAATTTAATTAAAAATTCTGACAGGATAGCCCCTCAATATGGTATTTTTTGATTATTTTGTTAAAGCCAAAAAGCATTCTGACTATGAAAGTCCTTCTGGTTGAAGATGATCCGAAAATATCCTCATTTGTAAAGATCGGTCTCGAGAGCAACGATATTGCGGCCGATGTCGCATATGACAGCCCCATCGGTGAAAAGCTGGCCCTGACGAAGAAATACGATGTGATGATACTTGACGTAGTAATACCGGGAATCTCGGGTTTCGAGCTTTGCAGGATCATCAGGAATCACGGCATCCAGACTCCAATTTTAATGCTTACATCGCTGGATTCGATCGATGACAAGCTGACTGGTTTCGACTCGGGGGCAGATGATTACCTTGTGAAGCCTTTCAGCTTCCAGGAGCTGCTTGCCAGGATAAGGGCGCTGGGCAGAAGGAACCGGGCGGAAATTGTCACGCCTTCATTGAAGCTGGCAGGGCTTGAGCTTGATTCCATTACACGCAAGGTCGCCAGAGACGGAAAGGAGATTAACCTTACTCCCACGGAGTTCAGGATCCTTCAGCTTCTCTTTGAAAACAAGGGCAAGGTGTTCGAAAGAATGGTGATCGCAGAGAAGATCTGGGGCTTTTCATTCAATTCAGGCACAAATATCATCGACGTCCACATCAACTCGCTCAGGAAGAAGATAGATAAGGATTATGATGTGAAATTAATCCATACCAGGAAAGGATTTGGATATGTTCTGAGCGAGGAAGAATAAGAACTTACACGGAGAGCACGGAGAAGACACGGAGGGAAAAGGAGGCTGTATCAAAAGTCCCTCTTTTACCTTTGTGGTAACCTTCGTGAGCCTTGGTGGTTTAAATTAATTATTTGAAACCTGCCTGCTGTCAGGCAGACACAAAGGATCACGAAGGAAAACACGAAGTCGCACAAAGGCTGGTTTGCTCGAAAAGATACTTTTGATACACCCCCTCTGTTATTAAATGCAAGCGAGTGTATATAATATTTTATCTGGTTTTTACAAGTGTTCCTTTGATGTCCCTCCCGTTGGTCGAAAGCCTGTAAATAAAGGTCGATGCCGGTAAGGATTCCGAATTGAAGTCCACATTGGTGCGCTCACCCTGAACCATATTCTGATCAAGGAGCACCCTCAGGAGTATGCCCGAGTTGCTCAGTACCTCGAGCCTGACATGGGTATCCTTTTCTGCCTCAATGCTGAACGATGCCGAAGTTTTGAACGGGTTCGGATAAACGGACAGGGTAACATCATCGGTCCGTTTTGTCTTCCTGTAGTTATCGGGGGTTTCAATGTTTTCGTTTTCCGAAATGGGATCAGTTTTCCCCGAAAACTCCTTCAGGTCACATATCGCTGCAGAATAAAAATCGATCAGTATACGACATCTGTCAAATCCCCTGTTAATTGCATCGACAGCCGAAGTTATGTCATTTACTGAAACCTTTGGAACTTTTTCCCCGCCCAGAATGCGGTTGGCCAGACCATAAAGGTCTGCAACGGTCTTAGTGCTCCCAAGGTATTTGCAGACACTCTGCGGGATCACAAATAACCTGGTGGAAAACAGCTTAGGATACGAGGAACCGCAATTCTGTGAGGCAGCTGTGCACAGGACCTGGCCCTTAAGTTGCAGCTGGCCTAACCCGGGTTCATTTGAAAGATTGAAGCAGAGTGCCATGATCTGTGTAAGCAGATCATTCTGAATTGTCCCGAACAGATTCCTGCTGGTTGAGATCGGAACATATTGCCAGCCTGTCCTGGACAGGGGATCTGAGGTTGCATTTCCGGTCAACGCCCTTGGATTGGATGTTCCCGACATCATCTTGAAAATGAACTCACTGGTCACTTCCTGTTTTCTTAAGGTAAACCTGAAGCCGGTAGTTCCGGGCAATGCTCCGAATGTAAGCGTGCTGTTGCTTCCGAATGACCTGATCATTATATCTTTAGGTGATATCGGGCCGCCGTTCACATCGCATGCGGTGCCATTCTTGTTTGTGTAGAATGATCTTGCATAGGTGCAGTAGCTCTCCGGTATACACCCGTTCATAGTATAGGTGGCAATGCTGGTACATCCATATCTGTCGGTAACTGAAAGAGTAAAAGTTGCAGGAGTTGTCGAGGAGGCAAATCTGATCTGTGTTTCAGTCCTGCTACCGGTGATGGACCACGCAGGATTGCTGACCGACCACATGTATTTCAGATCGGCCTGGCCTGATGGTGCGGCTTTCAGGATATTCGACTCAAAAGCACCGCAGACCGGCCTGACATATGAAGGTGAAAGTATCACCGCATCGGGATTGGCAGTCATTTTTACTGTTGCAGAAGCAGTTGCGATTGTTCCATAATAATCCTTGACCATCACCGAATATGTGCCCGGCACAGTGAGTCCGGCAAGATCCTGGCTGGTAGCACCGTTTGACCAGAGATAGGAGTAAGGTTTGGTGCCGCCGGTCACCGTAAGGTCTATTGCCCCGGGTTTGGCACCCGAACAATGGATATCCGTTACGGATGTCGAAAGATGAAGTTGCCCTCCGCAATCGCTGACCACCACGGAGTACGTCGTCGGATTTGGCGGGGTCACCCCTGCGCTCGTATAATTTACGGAGACGGTCTGAGCACCAGGTACATTCCACTTGATCACCGCCATCCAGTCTGCTGAAGTCCCTCCCGATTTTATCTCTCCGCCGGGGGAGACTGACCAGACGTAATTAGTTTTACCTATTTGCGTGGTGTATGTTTTCGTACTCCCGGCACAAGCTGTTGCCGGCCCGTCGATGGCCGGGTGAACATGCGGGATATCGATATAACCGCCGATGAAATACCGGGGGAAGTTCGAAGGATCGATGGGTGGCTGGTATGCACCGGGAGCAGGCGGTGTGATATCACAGGCTCCCTGTGCCGTGTTCCAGGTCAGGAGGGACCTGGTTCCCTCTATACCGGGCCTGATGGTGAACTTCAGTCGCAGCAGGGTTGTGACCGGATTCAGGAGTATGATTGCTGAAGGTGAGGTGTAGCTGAACTTAATGGCCCCTGACTGGTCAGCCGGCCCCGTCATTATAGCCCTCGATGCTGACAGGCCTGTATTGAGGTCAACCCCTGCAAATATTATCTCGGCAGGATTGTAATTAACTGTGAATGAAATATCCCCCGCATTGCTGAACCCTGTTACCACTATCGGGACAGAATAGGCGCCATTCACGTAAGTTGCCAGGCCAATGCTTGTCACAGGAGGTGACTGGGAGTGCACCCTTGAGGGGAAGATCATTAAAATTGAAAGCAAGGCTGCGAATCCGGGATTGTATAAATGTTTCATGTGGGATAGTTTTAGAGGTTTATCTTATAATCAGTTTGCCAGTTCTTTGATTTGACCCGGTACCTGCACTGATAAAATAGATTCCGCCGGGAAGTCCGGAGATATCGATTCGCAATTCCCCGCCGCCGGCGGATACGAATAATTCCGATTCCCTTACGATTGTGCCGGTTGAGGAGATGACCCTGATAATCATCTTTCCGGAAATTACCAGGTCATGTTTAATGCAGACCTCACCAGAGGCGGGATTCGGGTAGATATTTAATCCGTTGATTCTGGTTTCGGGATCCTGCCGGGGCAGATCACCGATCGCATTGGGGCCTCCCAGGACATAGAGGTCCTTCGTTGAAGCATATCCTGCTCCGCAGATATTCCTGCCGCTCACCTTTACCGTTCCTGCCCTGGACCCCGCCGGGAAATCGACAAGCACAAGGTTCGAATCGGGGTTACTTGTTATGACAGCTCCCGGGGGAAATGTCCATATATACCCAAGGTAACCGGCCACGCTGCTGACCGAAAAAACAGTTCCGGTTGCACCTTTCCTGACCGTGTCGGGGCCGGTGATCGCACCGGGCGCTGCCAGCTCGGCACAGACATTCCCGTCGATGTAAAAATCCTTTGCCGGGGTATCCGTGAGGAAAATCCCCAGCTGGTTCGTGTACCCGCACGACGGCCCGTTGTCGTACCAGCTGAGCGTACTGTTCCCGGAATGATATGTGAAGCTGTATTTTACGATCCAGGATGAGTCAGGCAGAGAGGCGTTAGTTCCATACCACCCGAAGATCAGGCGGTGGGTCCTGCCACTCAAATAGTTGTTGCCAATATCCGACATACCCGATGAACTTAAAACCGGGTTGACCTCCGCGGAAACAAATTCCAGGGAGGTCGTATCATAGTCGGTTGAAAGTGCCACCGAACCTATTCCTGCAAAGCCTTTGACAATTACAGGCAGGATTATGGCCTGCCCTGGTTTAAGATTTCCTTCTGAAGAAAGCCTGGTCACCGGAGCAACCTGAGGATAGCAGTAGGTTCCTATTCCCAGGAATGAGAGGAGAATGAGAAATCCTTTTGCTGAAATGGGCTTTATTTTAATGGCCTCTGGCATCATCGGGGTATTAAAAAAAGAAAAGACAGGGGAGATGTCTTCTCCCCTGTCTTAAAAGATTATTTCATAATAATAAATCTTGCACTTTGTGAAATCTCCGGCCCGGTTCCGCGGAACCTGATCTTGGCCATGTAGACTCCACCAGGAAGTGAGCTGAGATCCTTCGACTCGGTGTATTTGCCGCCGAGCCTGGTATCTTTCAGTATTGTGCTTACAACGGAACCGGTCATGTTGTAAAGCTCGATGGTGACCTGTCCGTTACCGGGAAGGGTGTAGGCAAGATTGGCCACTCCGATCACCGGGTTTGGATGCACTGTAATCTCAAGCATGTTTGCGGGTTTCTCGGGGGTGTTTGCCATGCCCTCTACCCTGTATGACTTAAGAAGTGCCGTTTCTATCGGCTGGAACGCTCCGTTGGCAAGCTCATTGAGGGGATCTTCCGTTACATCGATAAGCAATGATTCCCCGTCGGTAAACTCAGTGGATGCTCTCAGTTTAAGGATCAGCATGCTGGCATCTGCCTTGAGGCTGACTGGTTCAAGTGCGTACCATCCTATCCGGAGTTCCCTGTTACTGTAATCATAGCTTGCAGGCACCTTTGTTCCCTGCATTTCGACACCTGCTACATCAACAAGATCTGAAGAGAATGTCAGGATAAGTGAAACGGCTCCCACCTGCAGGTCGGACCCTATGCGGATCGGCAGATCGAAAGTCTTGCCTGCCGTTGCCTTTATAAGGCCGTCATATGCAAGCTTGACCTTCGGTAATTCGAGCCGCTTGGCAAGGGCATTCGGCCTGAAGCTTGCATTGAAATCACCAGCAACCAGGCTGAGTATATCAAAGTTGGGAACGCTTGTGCCGTCGACTGTGACCGTAAATGCAGGTGGATTGACTGCAGTTGTACCCGATGCACTGTGGAACTGCCAAGGTGCCCTGTCAAATGCCTGTCCCAGGACGAAATAATTCTGGATGCGCAATGCGTCAGCGGAGGTGATGTAGATATCATTGTTCACATCCCCTGCCATGAACTTTACATGCGGTATCGCCGTAGGATTTGCAAACCAGTAGTTTGCGAGACCTGCATCCGTCGAGTTGATGGCCCCGACTACCTTGCCGTGTCCGTCGAGTGTAACCTCATGCGAGCCCGAAGTAACTCCGGAAACCGAATATGCCCCGGTCGCATCGGTGGTTGACGAGACCCCGTTGATGGTGACCGTGTATCCCGAAAGCGGATCCGTTGCGGCATTGGCATATTTCAGCATGCCGGATACCGTGCAATTATTGACTGCAAGAGAGCCAGCATTTGAGGCAGTCTGGCCGTCTATATTGTCGAGCAGTACACGGAACAGTGAATTATTGAGAGGAAGCGTCACATTCGACAGGGTGAGTGTCGAAGTCTTTGTTCCAGAATAAGGTACTGCTTCAGGGAGATCGGCCCAGCTGGTTCCATCGGAGCTGGACTGCCACTGGTATGTTATCGGCGAGTCACTGGTTGCGGTAACCGACTGATGGGTATTATCCCCGGCACAGGCAATTACTACCGATGGCGGTACTGTTACCTTCGGGAACCTTTCCGGAGAGGGCTGAACCATCAAAGGACGCATCATATCCATATCCTCGTGGTCGATAATATGGCAGTGCCATACATATCCGGGCCCCAGGAACGGGTCGAACGGATACATCAGCTCCTGCGGCGTTGCGTTTATCGGACGGTCGGTTGGAGCGTACCTTACCAGGAAGGTAACCACCTCACCGGGGAAAGACTTTACGTCATCTTTCCACACTGCTTCTTCCGGTGGGGCAGGATTTGGCGATCCAATAAGGAATGGGGTAACTGCCGGGTTGCCGCCGACTGCACCGTCGCCGTTTAGCTGGTCATACGGATTGGGCGGACCGCTTCCGCCCGGATAACCGAGCCCTGCAGGCCATTCCGGATAGCTTCCGTTAGCTGTCCAGGCGGCAGAATAAGCATTCATATAACCTGTGGCATCAAATGCCTGCCTGCTGACCAGCTGCCACTGGGTCAGGTGAATATGTATCGGGTGGGCATCAACAGTAGTGTTGATGACCTGGACAAGTTCGGTGGTCCCTTCACGCGGGGTCTCGGTCGGACCTCCGAAATCCGTCGGCGCCCCGACAATCGGAGTAGCCCCATCGAAATGGGAGTTGTTGAAAAGGACCTGTACAGGGCCGCCTGCGCCCGTGACCTCATTCAGGATGATCTGCCTCTTGACGGCAGGGGTAACCCCGGCAGCAACTGTACCGTTGTTGAAGTCAGCCAGTTTTACCATGGGATGGGCGGGGCGGAGGTTTGCAGGAACCTGGCTGTTATCAGCACCGATAAGGTTTCCGTTCACAATGAACTGCATGATCTGGTCTGTCAGCCCGGGAACGACGGGATCACCCGTAGGATATGGCGCCGGGGCATCGTTCATAAGTGTAAATGCAGTTCCTGAAGGAACCCCGGTAAAATCGATCACGATGTCATACCGTTCACCAGGGGCCATAAACAATGTCTGAAAGCTTGCCGGATCAAGGATGGCAGGTGTATCCTTAAAGGCCCCGTCCGAACCGATTACGGTAATGGCAGGACCGGGTGCTGCCGTCGAGGCGTTTTGCAGCCACATGTTCAGGAACCTCGCATTGCAGCCGTCGAGAAACCGGAAACGGTACTTGCGCGGAGCCACGCTGAGGTATGGCCATGTCTTTCCGTTTACGGTGAACAAATCACCGAAAAATTCTGGTGTCCAGTAAGGATGCAGATCGGGATTCGTAGGAGCGACCGGCCAGTAGAGCTGACCGTTGACGTCGAACATACGGTCCTGGATTGCCACCTCTATTTCGGGGAGATATGTCTTGCTCCCGTTAAATGTAGTTGTTTTACCCGCAGGAGTCACCTCCTGAACCTGATTGTCACCCGACCACCCGGGCAGATGAGCTGCCTCCTCGTCGTCACCCCTCAGGAAATAGAATCCTGCAAGACCCGTGTAAACATTTATTCTTGTAAGGCCCTGGTCGTGCGGGTGATACCATAGTGTCCCGGCTTCCTGCTGGTTGGGATACGTTGCGAGGCTCGATGCATTGAACTGGAATCCTGGTCCCAGCAGGGATTCCCCAGGCATAAACCAGGCAGTCGGGCCGCCATCCGAATTTGAAGGCATTTCACCTCCATGAAGGTGGGTCACCATCGGGACCGGTCCGCGGTACGGATCAGTGTAGATGTTCCCGTTTACTGGATATCCGTTCTGGGTGAGCGTCTGGTCAGCCAGAATATTAAAGTCATCGTACGTAACGTTTGTAAGATCATTCCTGTACTGTACGGTCAGACCGTTGCCAACCTGCGTCTCGATAGTCTGTGCGGGCCACATCACCGGCCCGAATGTTGCACCTCCGTCAGTCGAGATCCCGTAACCGGCGTAGTTGCCAACACCGGCGCCGGCTGTAGTACCTACAGTTCCGTTTGCGAGGATGGTCCCTGTTGAAACTGCAACCTGCTGGGTAAGAGCTGCCTTTACCAGAAGGCTACCCCCTGCTTTTGCATTGACCCTGAGGCCGGCTGCAAAATGCGGAAGCGGATCGACATATTTTGGGATGATTGTCGGATCGATCGGTGCACGGAACGGAAAATACTGAACCAGCAGCTCTGCCGGAGCAGGCGGCGTGCATCCGTCCGGGTCCACATAGGTGACGCTTATCGACTGCAACCCGGGAGGATTGGTCCAGGTTACGGTTATCTTATCCGTACCTGCACCTGATGTGATCTGTCCGGCTGAGGAGACATTCCATACGTAATTGGTCATCAAAGGCTCAGTAAAGTAATCCGCAACTGTTATCCCGTTCCCGATTGTTGCTGGCAGATTGGTTGACGGATCGAGCGGGCCGGTAATTGAAGCGACCAGTGTCTCCACCGAAACATCGAGGCTCCCTGTGACCGAACCGTTAACCGGATCGGTATAGGTCACGCTGACTGTCTGCGGCCCCATGACATCCCATCCGACGGAAATCGAATGGGTCCCGTTACCCGAAATGATGTGCCCTCCGGCAGAGACTATCCATGAATAGCCGCTGGCTCCTGCAATAGCTGAGTAAGCAGTGCCAGATGAACCGCTGCAGATCGTTGCCGGACCTGTAACTATGGGCCATGCCTGGACATTAATCGATCCGGAGATGAAATAGGTGGATAGGTTCGTTGCATCAATCTCGGGCACATAAACACCAGGAGAAGGCGGAGTAATTTCGCATTCTCCCTGATGTGTGCCCCAGGTCAGCGGCACAGATGCGCCGTTAACGAACGGGCTCGCCGTGAAGGTGAGCGTGAAAAGGGTGCCAACTGGATCAACCAGCACTACCGGCGTTGCCTGGGTATAGCTCAGCTTGAAAATGCCGCTTTGGTCGGTTGTGGGTGTTACCAAAAGACCGGTGGAGCTGAGCCCTCCGTTCACTGTCACACCTGTATAGGTCAGCCTGAGCGGATCATAATTCAGCACCATCGAAATATTTCCGACATTGGTGAAGTTTGATACCGTTACCGGTACCGACCAGGTGCCTGCGGAAAATGTCGCAGTCCCCACCGTAGTCACCGGTGGATCCTGCGATAGCTGCGCCAATAGATTCGTAACCGCAAAAATTAAAATTACTGCGGTTAAAAGCAATTTTTGGTAATCTTTTCTTTCCATGTGGTATTAATTAGGTTAGTGAAAAAAAAATGAAGAGCACTATAATCATCCGGCTGCCTGAAAACCTGTTAATAGGAAGCCGAGGTACACTAAATTTTAGGGTTTGCGTGTTAAGTGTCAGCGAGTAAGAATGGTCATTCGGGTGACATAAATTTCACTAAAAGAAAATGAAGGATCATTAAGATGGGATTAAGAAGAAGTGAGGATTTGATTAAGAATCGGGCAGCCTGGGTCACCTATCGTGCAATCGTGCAATCGTGCAATCATGCAATCGTGTCGAAGCTAAGCGCAGACCCCGACCAACGCGTCGGGGCCATCGAACTGCCTCACCCCCTGTGTCCCCTTCTCCCAGGGGCGAGGGGGATCTACTGCAACTGAGTATTCGGCAGCTTTAGCGGTGGTATCGTATGATAATGTGAAGGCGTAAAGCGCCTGACGCCTCACCCCCGGCGAAATCAGAAAGTATATTTCAGCAATATGTTAACGCTTCTTCCGGGCCGTGGTATCCTGCCCCAGTCGAGATGTTCATAATAATCCCGGTTAAAAAGATTTGTCACTCCTGCACTTACGTCTATCATCGATCGCTTCGGCATGAGATGGAGGCTGGCCTTTAAATTGAATACCGAATACCCCGGAGACCTGGTCTCACTATATGCCCTGTTGATCCGGTCCTGACGGAATGCAGTCTCGTTGTCAGCCTGGAACGTCCACTGCTTCCATTCGTAGCTCACTGTGACTGAATTCATGAATGGCGGTATAAGCGGCAGAGGTGCAGAGGTGCCGATCTGCCCGAACGTGTACTTTGAAAGAAGATAAAAGCTTAATCCATTGCTAAGCCGGTAAAGCACCTGGAGGTCGGTACTGAACATCTTTACGTTCCGGATATTACTGTAAACTCGTAAGCCATTGGTGTAGAAGTTCATAGGAGGGATAGTGGTATCGGTCACCCCCATGATGTAATCCCTCAGTAAACTGACTGATCCGGCGAGGCTGATCTTCAGGCCTTTGCGGAAGTAGGTGAACTCCGTCCTGCCTGAGACTGATTTCTCTGTCCTGAGGCCGGGATTGCCGACATAGTCATACCCGTCGTATGCATTGTAAAGATAGAATCCGTACCGTTCGCTTATTGTCGGAACTCTCTCTGAGACACCCGACTGGATCTCAACAAGCAATGGCTTCAGTATATGATATCTGAGGGATGCGTTAAAGCCTTTTGTAATATTTGAATAGCGGCGGGACAGTTCGTAATTGAATACAGAGAACTGGTCCCTTGCCACGGACGAACCGAACCTGTCGGTACCCAGGTCGATCCGGCCGTTCACCGTCAGGGATACCTTGTTGTTGAATGTGTGGAGATCGCTCAAAAAAATGCCGGAAACATTCCTGGTCACATCCGGCCAGGTTTGCAGGTACATCGGCGGCTCCGCGGGGTATCCCGGGTAACGCATGTGCATGGTCATTTCAGCAAGCGAGCTGTTGGTGTAATTGTCGATCTTGACAGTGAGGCTGTTCTTTACGCCAATGCGGAACAATCCCTGGAAATAACCTCCGAATGTCCTGCTCCGGCCGGGCATGTCCATCCGCATGTAAACCGAATCTCTCTTGCCGGGTACCCTGTCGTTCAGGAAAAAGAGGCTGTCACGGCCCGAATCATCCATCTGGTGAAAGACTGAATTATAATAGATCTTGACCTTCAGATCATACCATCCCTTCTCCCTTTTGTACTCGGCTGCAGCGAGGTATGCCCTTGCCCTGCTTACATCCATGGGCAGGGCAGGGTAACCTACATCATGTGCAAAATCCCACAAAATATCCGTCCTGACCGAAGAAAATGAGTCGGCGGTGTAAAGCAGGACACTGTGAAAATTATATTTTTCAAACTGTGAATGATTGATCCGCTCCCCGTTCCCGGCCCGGTAATTGCCGTTTTTCCTGTAAACGCCGTTCAATCCCCAGGCCCACTTGTTTTTTGAATGACCCGCGGAAAACAGGAGATTCCTCCCGTTTGAAACGCTTTCATAACCGGTCATTATTGAACCACTGAAAGCGTGAAGACCATTATTCTCAGGATCCTTGAGCGCCAGGTCGATGGAGCCTCCCACATTATTCCCGTGAAGCCCGCAGTTGGTGCCATGTTCCAGGGTAACCGTCTTAAGATTGGCCGGTTCAAGGTATGAAGTTACGGGATCCATTTTATCGGTGCAGGCCCCGAACATCTTTATGCCGTCGATCGTGATATTGAGCTCCCCGGCCGAAAATCCGTTCAGCTGCGGCTCCATGGCATAGGCACCGCGTTTTATAAGAGATACCCCCTCAAGATGGGCGGTGAGATTGTCAATCGTCGAAAAGGAATTTGTACGGTAAAACTTCTCAATCTGGCTGTTATTCACGGGGATGGATGAGGATATGGTGACATCACCCAGTAGAATGGTATCTGCCGTCAGTTTATAAGCCGGTGTATGTCCCTGACCAGCAACCGGATGCGCAAACAATGCCATAAGCATAACAAAACTGTATTTTTTCATCTCAGGAGGCTCTGGTTAAATAAAATGGATCGTATGTAAATGAGCTCAGAAACTTATGTCGAAGTACGCATTCTTCCCGATTGCCCTGCCATCACGGGTAAAGTCCAGATGCACCCTCCATGCCCCGGTCATCGTAAAATTCACTGTGCCGGAGTAATGTCCGTCAGAGACGGGGATGGGATTTACATTATTTGGAGAACCGTGACCCATTGAAGGCATCTCCGGAGTTATTGCTATGGTCATATCATTAATTGTCGGGAAGCTCATCATCGACGCCATCTTGTTCACAGTGATCTCGAAATTGTTGTTTCCGACGTTCCATTTGTCGGGTTCCACAAGTGAAACAGGGTATTTTGAGATGATCCAGCCGCCCGAGCCATTGCTCAGACTATCGATTACGACTATTTTCTTGACCGGATTGGTGGGGATTACTCTGGCAAGAGGGAAGTATATGGAATCTGTTTTTCCGTTTGCCACAACATCGGCCGAAAGTGACCAGGACCCGTCATATCCCGGCATGGAGAACATCACTGCACCTTCAAAATAACCATTTGCGTCAGCAGTGCCGGAGGGGTTTTCGACCGGGCAAGCATGCTTGAAGGTGACCATATCCATGATTGGCCGAAAATTGATCTCTGCCTGGGTCACCTGGCTGCCGGACGATTTTTCATAGAGCATGAAAAAGACCTTATTATATCCCACGAAAAGGGAATCCTTTGCGTAAAACTTCACATTGAACATTGAATTTGAGCTCGCGGATTCGGCGACAAGCATATACTGTGACTGGTTGTTTCCCGGATTGTCGTCCTTACTGCAGGCGGAAAGTATCGAAAGCAATGCAGAAATATATATTATATGGTATGATGTAATTCTTTTCATGGTTGGGTGATTCAATGTATTGATAATTAATTCTCAGGAACAAATGGTGACCTCCGGACCCGGTTTAACAGGCCGCTCGCAGCTAATGGAGCTTAATAATTCAGAGTATCAGGTTTCTTATCATTACCGTTACCACATGGAAGGATAAAAGAAATTCTCTGAACTACCATATCCGGGATTCGGCCGGGAGCGGCCTCATTTATTCCATGCACGATGCATCCACCCTGGACATTTAACCGGGGGATACGCACGCGGAATCCGGGCTGGAGGAATATTCAGAACCTGGGAGGGACAAAAATATCGGTGCTGAAGGCAATGGTATTGTTAATTAAATAACAATAGAATGTATGTGCTTCCCGTCCAAAAAGGCATGGGATATCAGAGGAAGCCTTGATGTGATCGTCCAATTTGTTTTCAGGAATGAGCTTGCGGTCACTTTTGTCAGCATCGACCGGTTCGCTCTGTTTCTTTAACCGTTCATGCAGGTAGCACTTTCCATGGCAGGTATTGGAGGGATTGTCTTTCTGTACGCAAAGGTTCTTCTCTATGTAGTCTTTGTGGATAATATACTCGATATAGGGCATGGAAGGCCTGACAAGATAGAAAACTATTATGAACAGGTTTAATATGCCAATATATCTGTATTTCATTGAATACCTGTGATTGGTCAGTCACAAGTTATTCTTTTTTAGAATGATGCGGGTTAAGATGAGGTTAAGACAGGGTTAAGAACTGATTAATGCATCAGTCCTTCTCGCACCTTACAGAAAGCCCTGTTCCCTTCTCAACCTGAAGGTACTGGCACTCAACGGTACTGTTGCTCAAAGCAAAGGAATATATCTTATCGGAAGGCTTTACGTCGACGGGAACCGAATTTGACCACCATTGACCTTTCTTTCCCACGTCCATGAATTTGCCGCCGGCGTCCCTGAGTCCACCCGGCAGCGCTTTAAACCCGATCTTGTCATTACCGGTGCCGGCTTTCCAGTCAGCAACGCTTTTAAGCTTTGCTCCGGCATAATCGATCCCCAGCAGGTTTTTCACAAGCGTGCTCCAGTCGGCATTAATCGCCACATGCCAGCCCTCAGGGGCAAGTCCCCTCTTGTCATTCACTGCAAACCAGTTATAGAGCCGCCCATACCTGGAAGCATTGCTGGCGTCGTTCTCGTAAGAACACCATGCGGGCTTTCCTTCCGTTGCCGCTTTCACCCATTCCTCCTCCGTTTTCGCTTCCGGGATCGCATCCCCATTCCTGAAATGGGCTACGTTCAGGTTGGATGCCATCCATTCCTGCTTTCCGTATTTAACGGTTTTGTATGAATTTCCATCCTTGTCCCTGAGTTCCTGGCCTGTGGCCAGATAGCTGCAGAAAAACAGGAAAGTGGAAGCAATCAGGAAAGACCTGTATACACCTTTTGCATTCATATTTTCGATTTTAGTTATTAATATTAAACATATATCGTGCCTAATTTTTATCGTAACCCGGGGAATCCTGATCCTGGCTGCCAGTACTTTCGGGACTCTGAAGAGCCGTACCCTGTTTCAGTACAAGCTCACTGTTCAGCAGGTAGGCTCCCGAACTGACTACGTTTTCGGAAAGCCTGATGCCTGATAGCACAAGCACCGAGTCATCGGTCTGCATCCCGGTGATCACTTTCCTGGCTGAAAATGCACCGTTTTCATCCCTCACCCAAACAATGTCACCATCAGATTCCGAAATGACCGCCGAAGAAGGGATCAGTACACCGTGTTCTGGTCGCGTTCTTATCTTGAGAACTGCCATCATTCCCGGATGCAGCATATGGGAAGGATTGTCGATCACAGCCCTGACCAGCATTACATTTTTCCCCTGTTCAAATGACGGGTTTATGAAGTTAACGGTGCATTTAACCGGAATATCTCCGGCCAGCGGTATAATGGCTGTCGCAGGCATCCCGGTCCGGAGATGTTCAATTTCGTTCGGGTAGACCTGGGCCTCAAGCCAGAGCTTTTCGTCCGAAGCGAGCTCAAAGAGCACATCGCCTGGATTAATATATTGCCCTTCAGCCACATTGACCGACCTGACCTTCCCTTCGCATGTGCTGTAAACGGGTACGCTGAAGAGAATCCTGCCGTTCTTCCCAAGCTCCCTGATCTGGTCCGGCAGCATACCCATGATGATCAGTTTGTTTTCGATATTCAGGCTGGGTTCATACCTCCCCGTGGGATTCCAGTTGTGGCTCTGGAGATTGAAGTATTCTTTCTGGGCGGCAATCAGATCGTCGCTGTAGAAATCATAAAGCTTGTCACCTTGTTTAATTGCTTCTCCGGTGCTTTTATAATAAAGCTTCAGGATCCTGCCGGGTGTTCTTGAACTGACTGTTATGGCTGTCTGCTCATCCACTTTCATAACCCCGGTCAGCGACAATATGTGGCCGATTGAGCCTTCAACCGCGCTGGCTGTCGAAATGTTTGCCAGCTGGACCTGGGCATCGCTTAGGAATATGGAACCGGGTTCAGGCGCCTGAATGGGGGTGGCGGCCTGGTCATTCTTCCTGCCTGAACAGGAAATCAGCATTATTGTGACCAGGAGAAAGAAGAGGCTCTTTAAGCAATTCATGCGGGTCAGTTTGAATTAAACATCTTTTTTGTCAGTCAAGTCCGATAAAGCTGTCGCTGTCAACCAACAGCAATGCTTTTTCGGCAACCTCCGCGTCGGGGTCTATCCCGGAAAGTATCTCGATCCTGTCCTTTGACCTGATTCCCGTGACTACTTCCTTTGCGACAAACTTGTCGTTTTCCTTTACGAAGGCCGCCCTGTGTGACCCAAGGTCGACGACAGCGCCTGACGGCAGCCACATTGAAGATCGTTTTCCTGCCATGATCTCTGCATTTATCTTTCGCCCCGGTACCAGACGTCTTTCCTTATCGGTAATATAAACCTTGACAGTCTGGAAAAGGCCCCCGTTCAATGGTTCGATCTGGCTCACCACCGCCGTTATGCTTCTCCCGGGGTCAAATGCGTCAGAAACAATCACCTTCTGGCCCTTCCTGACCAGCGGACTGTCTTCAGTCTTGACCTTCAGATCGGCCCGCAGGGAGGCAATGTCGATCAGGCGGAACAGGGGAGTCCCTGTTTCAACAACTATCCCGTCGTTCAAGCCTATTGTTCCTGCTCCTGCTATGAAAGTCTCCGGATCCTTCTGCTCACTTGCAGCCTGGAAGTAATAGGTTTCAGGGTCGAAGTCCTTACTTACCGCATATCCTTCAGAATTACAGTACACAGCCATATGGTAGTCAGGCTTCGGGGAGTGCTTGAGGGAATCAATCTGGCCCTTTGAGAATCCGAGGATGTCAAACCAGTCCAATGCCTCTTTGGTCAGGTCGTCGCGGTCGGGATAACCCTGGACCAGCTTCACGTAATTCCACTTTTCCGTAAAGATATCCGGTGCATAGATGTTGTATATTTTCTGCCCTTTCCTGATATGCTGGAACTGGAATTTAACAAATGACCGCTCCACGAGCCCGCCAAACCTTGCGCTTACCGTTTCAATCCTCCTGGGATCATAATTAATGATGCCCGGAGCCTCGATGACCAGGGGAAGGTCAGATATCTCGGGCCGGACGGTTGTCGCCGCTGCAAGCACGGATTTATTCACCTGCATCACCGCTTCAGCGAGGGTAGTGTCAATGGTATTCCTGTCCACTTCCACCTTCTCAATAAGGAACATCCCGCAGATGGGGCATTCGCCGGGGGCATCCCTGATAACCTGCGGGTGCATTGAACATACGTACTGTTTCTTCTGAACGATCGGAACCGTTTCCTTCACACCCGGGCTTCCCCCGGAACGGACCATAGCCATGATAACGGCGGCGGAGAGTCCGGCCAGGATTACCAGGAATGCCGGTATCAGGAGGCGTCTGTTTAGCTTGCTGTCCATATGCTGTTTTTTATCCGGTCGGATCATCAGGTATTTGCCCTTACTACCCTGATCTTCCCTGTTTTAAGTTCACGCTCCTTGACCATTTCGAAGATCACGGGAGTGACCAGGAGAACATATACGGTGGAAGTGATGAGACCACCGATAAGCGGCAGGGTTATAGGCAGCATGACATCGCTGCCGGCACCGGTGGCCCACAGTACCGGGAAAAGGCCGAAAAGGGAAACTGAAACTGTCATTACTTTCGGTCTTAGCCTTTTCACGGCACCTTTCATGACCGCGGCCCTGATCTTGCTGTTTGTCACGGGCTCAAGCCTGTCACTGCTTTCCGCTATCATGTCCTCCATGGCTTCATTCAGGTAAATGGTCATCAGCATTGAGGTTTCGATCGCCATGCCGAAGAGGGCGATAAATCCTACAGCCACTGCAACCGACATATTTACATGAAAAAAGAACACAATGAAGATACCCCCGATAAGGGCGAACGGAACTGTTATCAGGGTTATGAGCGCTTCTTTCATCGACCTGAATGTAAAATAGACCACCAGTAGTATTATGAGCAGCACTACCGGCATTATGATCATCAGCCTGTTCCTCGCCCTGATCTGGTTTTCATAGAGGCCGCTCCATTCGAGGTAATAACCCTTCGGGAGAGACCTGATGGTCTCTTCGAGCCTCAGTTTGCATTCCTTTACAGTGCTTCCGAGGTCCCGGTCACGTACATTGAACAGGACTGCTCCCCTTAACATGGCGTTCTCAGAGCTGATCATGGCAGGCCCGTCCTTGATCTCCACGTCAGCCACGGCTGAGAGAGGTATCGGTCCCGATTCGGGGCTCTGTACCAGGATTCTCTTTATCTCTTCGATATTATTGCGGTACTCCTGTGCGAACCGGACATTTACATTGAACCTCCTCCTCCCTTCGATTGTGGTGGTAACGTTCACCCCGCCGAGGGCAGACTCAATAACCCTGTTCACATCATCGATGCTCAGCCCGTATCTTCCGATATCGTCGCGCCTGACAGTTATATCGATGAATTTTCCCCCTGTCACTGGGTCGACATAGAGATCCTGCACACCCTTGATCCCGGAGAGGTGACTCCTGAGGACATTCGAGAGGACCCAGATCGAATCAAGGTTCTGGCCGAAGACCTTCAGCCCGACATCCGTCCTGACTCCTGTCGAGAGCATGTTGATCCTGTTGATTATCGGCTGCGTCCACCCGTTGACGACTCCCGGGATCTGAAGGCGCGCATTCATCTCATGAAGAATATCTTCCTTGGTAATACCTTTCCTCCATTCGTTTCGCGGCTTCAGCAGGATTATGGTCTCGATCATGCTGACCGGTGAGTTATCAGTTGCAGTACTCGCACGACCGGCTTTCCCCAGGACATTTTCTACTTCAGGAAACGATTTTATGATCCTGTCCTGTACCTGAAGTATCCGCTTTATCTCGCTGTTCGAGACATCGGGCAGAGTCACCGGCATAAACAGGAGGGAGCCTTCATCCAGGGGCGGGATAAACTCTGT
Organism: Bacteroidales bacterium UBA1800; assembly: GCA_002319915.1. GTDB lineage: Bacteria > Bacteroidota > Bacteroidia > Bacteroidales > VadinHA17 > LD21. The sequence continues at coordinate 37,792 of DCFQ01000032.1, forward strand.
GCCCATGCTGGTAAGCATCGGGATGCTGATCAAAAGGGCCAGAATATTGATCGTGAGGGTAGTTTTACGCCATTTGAGACAGGTGCTCAGCAGAGGGGTATAAATCCGCTCTAGGAACCGTGTGACAGGATTCGAGGTCTCGAGCTTGAGCCTTCCCCTGAGCAGGAAGCTTATCAGTACCGGAGTAAGGGTAATCGCGAGGAAAGCATCTATAAGAAGTATAAAAGTCTTGGTAAAGGCGAGCGGATGGAACATCTTGCCTTCCATCCCGGTAAGCATGAAGACCGGCAGAAAGGATGCGATGACCACGATCGTCGAATAAAAGACTCCCGGGCCAACCTGCCTGGATGCTTTTTCAATTATCGATTCACGTTCTGATTTGTCCACATCAATAAGTTTATAGTTGCACCCCGTTTGCCCCCTGCCCCAAAAAGGGGGTTCAAAAGTCCCCTTTAGGGAATTCAGGGGTTTTGTTCATTTGCCAGGCGCCGATATGAATTTTCGACCATCACAATTGTATCATCTACAATCACCCCGATGGCCAGGATTATTCCGGTGAGAGACATTATATTCGATGAGATGTGAAATGCATTAAGAAGGATGAATGAGACTGCGATGGATATCGGCATCTGGATCAGTATCACCAGAGCACTGCGCCAGTGAAACAGGAAGAAAATCACCACAAGCGATACCGCAAGCATTTCCTCCAACAGGGTCTGGCGCACGGATCCGACAGCCTCCTTTATCAGCAGGCTCCTGTCATAGGATGTCTTGAACGTCAGTCCTTCCGGAAGACCCTTGGCCACCTCTTTCATTTTCGCCTTGACATCTGAAATGATCTTGTCGGCGTTCTGGTTGTACCTCATTACAATAATACCGCCAACTGCCTCTCCCTGCCCGTTCTCGTCAAAAATCCCCAGCCTCAGGTCCCCGCCTTCCCCGACTGATGCGATATCCCTTATATATACCGGGATGCCGTTGTAGACTCCTACAGCGATCTTCTCAATGTCTTCCTTGCTTTTGATGTATCCCAGCCCACGGATAACATAACCGATGTCTGATTTTTCGAGCTTCCGGCCGCTCACGTCATTGTTGTTCTCCCTGGTGGCATCAAGCACATCGGCAAGCGGTATATTATAATAGGTCAGCTTGTGGGGATCAACGGATATCTGGTATTGCTTCTGGAAACCGCCGAAGGAAGCGACCTCGCTGACGCCCGGGACTGATTGTAACGCGAACTTGACGTACCAGTCCTGGAGCGCTCTCAGCTCACCAAGGTCGTATCCCTTTCCGTCGAGGGTATACCAGAATATATGCCCGACTCCTGTTCCATCGGGCCCAAGGGTGGGCGTTACATTTTCGGGGAGAAGCTGCTGGGCAGAATTGAGCCTTTCCAGGACCCTGGTCCTCGCCCAGTAAACGTCGGTCCTGTCTTCGAAGATGATGTAAATGAAGCTCATGCCAAACATCGATGTTCCCCTGACGGTTTTGACATCAGGGATCCCCTGAAGATTTGACACAAGGGGAAAAGTTACCTGGTCCTCGATCACCTGCGGACTTCTTCCGGCCCATTCTGTAAAGACAATCACCTGGTTTTCCGAGACATCGGGGATGGCATCGACCGGGTTCCTGCCGACTTCCAGTATTCCCCATGCGAAAAGTCCTGCCGAAATGATGATCACGGCAAGCTTATTCTTCAGGGAGAAGGAGATAAGCCTTTCAACCATTGATGGCCAGTAAGTTATAGTTTATTGATTCTTCTTTTCTTTCACAGGTTCCTTTAGAACCAGGTTCATCCCGCACTTAGGGCATTTCCCGGATTTGTCAGCGACCACCTCAGGATGCATGGGACAAGTATAGGACTTCAGTGCAGTCAGCTTTGCACTAAGCTTCATTCCGCATTTCGGGCATTTTCCCTCCTTCAGCTGCGCCACTTCAGGGTGCATCGGGCAGACATAAACTACCTTTTTTGATGAGTCCTGTACCACCAGTTCATTTTGAGGTGAACAGAGACCGTTGTCATATGCTTTGGAACTTTTTGCCGGTACCGCAACTGCGGATACTGCAAAACCAATAAAGACCAATGAGACGGAGACCAGCTTAATGTATTTCATGATCGCATATTTAGGTTAATACTGAAGGGAATTCCCGGATTATCTTATTCAGCTTAAATATAGGCTTTGCCGGTAAGCCGCCGGTTAATTTGGGATTAAGACGGGATTAAGAAGGGATTAATAGTTACACAGAGAGCACGGAGGAGACACAGAGAATCACAGAGGATAAATCAATCTCTGCGTCTCTGCATCCCGATGGCTGTCGGGCCTCTGTGAAAGTAATTTGTTTAGTTTGAATTCTTCCAGGTGTGTGCATGCGGCCAGTTAGACACGTCGGTAGACACTGAAGTATGGCAGGCATGACATCCGATCTTCCTGCCGGGGTTTGTACCACCGTGTTCTTCCGAAAATTCCCCGACATCACTTCCATGCCCACCTCTCGAGTCGTTATGACATACACCGCAGCTTCCGATCGACTTTACCTTTGATGTAAAACCCTGGTACTGAACCGACTGGTAATTATCTGAAGACTGGCTGGTGGGGATCATTGCGTGCGGGCTGCCATGACAGGCTGAACAGTGCAGGTTCCCATGGCCGTCAGAATTCCTGTAGAGGGCTGTGCCGGTACTTACACCATCGACACCGGTATGACAGGTAACGCATGCCGGTTCACTGGCCCAGGGGACACGGCCCGAGGTGATCGTGGCTGCCACATTTGCCAGATCACCATGACAGGTCGTGCAATTCCCGTTATCAGACGTATGTCTCAGGCTCCTGCTGCACTTTGTTGTTGCACCAGGATGGCAGTCATAGCAGGTCGCTCCCTGGACCCCTGAATGAAAGCCATGAATTGCCCGGGAAAGGTATATCTGCGGTCCTGTAGTTATTCCCAGAGCCGGGCTCGGATGACACGAGGCACAAAGGACGGGCTGGTTAGCAGCATCCGACAGCCTGGTGCCGTTATGTGCATCATGTTTTGCAAGGATGTCTGTGAAGGCATCCGTCCCATGGCATTTGGCGCAATTGATCTCGTCAGAGGTCGGCACAGTGGCCTGGGTCTGGGCAATTACTGCACCTGCGCCATCCTTTACAGTGATCTCAGCTACCTGGAAAGGATTCCAGGTCCCGCCGTCATCCACCGGCACAACGGGTACTCCCTCAGCAATGAAGTAGTTGCCCGTGGCAGTCATGTCACCGGTAAGGGCATACCCTTTGAGACCGATATCGTGTGCGAGGGTGACCCCGAACAGTTTCAGCGAATTGTCCCAGAATCCTCCATAAGCCCTCTTCCCATAGGAACTGGAATTATTGATGAGCTTATAGGATACCGTTACACCGGATGTCACTAATTGGGGGGGATTGCCTCTTTTTACAACCTGGGCAGTAATATTGTTAAATGGCGGAAGGATTACAAGCTTATCGTAGGTGGGATTCAAACAATGCATTCCGAGATCATTCCATGCAAAAACGGAGTACTCTCCGGTCACGACTCCCGAAGAATCTTTGGTCGAACGGGTGCATGCTGACAAAATCAGGACCAGGAATATTACCGGCAAAGCAGAGATTTTAATGACAGGTTTCATATGGCTGGAATTTATTTTGCAGATATCACTCGATCATGACAGTTTAAAATTGCTCATTAATACGAAATCAATGTGTCCTGAAATGTTAAATATAAAAATAGGTGTCGGCGGTTCATGCGGGATTAAGATATCATTAATTCAGGGTTAAGTCTCCATTAAGCGATATATATCATGCTTCAGGGGTTCTGACGGGTGATTTGCATGGCAGGTAAGGCTTGCACGAGAACATCCTGTCACCAATCTTGTTTAATCTTAAAAAAACATATGGAAGAGCACATTGTCAGGATCCTTAACATCAAGCAGGTCACCCATGATGTAAAAAGGTTTCAGGTCGCGAAGCCCGATGGATACTCATTCGAACCCGGGCAGGCGACTGAGGTATCCGTGAACTCACCGGAAATGAGAAACAGGAAACAGCCATTTACTTTCACCTGTCTGACCAGCGCACCGTACCTCGAGTTTACGATAAAAATCTATCCGGAAAGGAAAGGGGTTACCGCATCACTTGACCGGCTTAATCCAGGAGATGAGCTGATCCTGAGGGATGTGTGGGGGGCAATTCATTATTCCGGGCCTGGCGTGTTTGTTGCCGGCGGGGCCGGTATAACCCCGTTCTTATCGATCCTGAGAGACCTTGACGACAAGGGGAAGATCAGTGGCAACAGGCTGATCTTTGCCAACAAGACCAGGGCTGACATAATCTATGAGGATTATTTCAGGAACCTGCTGGGGAATGATTTCATCACTATCCTGTCGAGAGAGAAAGCTGAAGGATATGCCTACGGGCACGTCAACGGGGAGTTCCTTGTTGAAAACATACCCGATTTCAGCAAGCAGTTCTATGTCTGCGGTCCGGATGCCATGATAAAGAGCGTGGTTGGCCTTCTTGGCGAGCTTGGGATAGTCCAAAAATCGATTACCATTGAACTGTAGGCTGTGCAAAGGGTTGAAGGGTTAACTGGTTTACTGGTTTACTGGTTAACTGGTTACTGGTTACTAGTCTTCTTTGCATGATTGCATGATTGCATGAT
>DCFQ01000028.1:0-18514 GCA_002319915.1 Bacteroidales bacterium UBA1800
CTGTCGGGATACCTGTGAACAATTCCCTTCACCGGTGAGAAAGATTTCTCATGCAGGGGGTCCGATTGCTCGCTGCTCGACTCAATAAGCTCTTCAACCACCGGTATCACGTTCCGGCGGAGGGGATTGGATGACTTTGTGTCGTAAATAAGCGATGCAAAATATGGTGTGATCCGCATTGGAAGCCGGCCCTTCAGATTGTTGATGGCCAGGATCTCCTTGTCGGTCAATTTAATGATCTTCCGCAAATCATCAATGCTGGTAATTGCATTGCGCATTTGCCATTTCCAATCATTCCAGGATTCAGGGGTGGTCAGGGGGAAGAAGCGGCGAATGAACTCGGCGCTCCGGTTGCTAACTGACTGTTTGGGGATTACGTCTTGCGAAAAATTCGTGGTTTTCGCGCCAGGCTCTTCATCAGAAGAGCAACCCACGAGGCGGCCCTCTCCGTGGAGGGCAACAACCTCATTATTGTTAGCGTTCATAAATGTCGATGAAATAATTCACCTTTTTCTTTTAATTTTTCTCGTTTTTTGTTTAATGGTTACGAATTAATTGGGACGAAAATATATAATCTGAAAATACATTGTACCAAATGACGCTCATAAATATCAACATAAATTGCATTTTGTTAACAATCAAATAGTTTTGTAAAAATGTAAATTCGCTCTAAACTCCTATATATAAGCTTCTTACAATTATCTTTTCTGTACTATCCGTCCCGTTCGCCGTCAATATTTCCGTTCCGCTTTTTCGAACTGCTTCCTGTCATTTTTCATAAAATTTCAATGCCCGGTTCTGATAATAAACAGGCATTTTTCTTGAGTTTTTTGTTAAACAATTATTATGCCAGAATTTTAATCACCTGTCTGTAAATTGAGTGTCTGTTTTTCAAATACTTTTATCAGTCAAAAAAGACATGCTTTATAACGGATATATCTTTCATAAATTATCCCGCACGGCATGAATTGAAACAGCGCATCATTGTGAAAGAAAAGAAGGGTACCAAATTGTTGCACCGGCTTGGAACTATTTTGCGTGAGATACGTGAGGCGGTTTCGGGAACTGACCAGGACTTTACCGAAACGTCCATCATGCGGGCAATTTTTCTCCTTTCGGTACCGTCTGTTCTCGAAATGGTAATGGAGTCGATTTTCGTCATTGCCGATATGTTCTTCGTCTCCAGGCTCGGAGCTGATGCAGTTGCGACCGTCGGGCTCACCGAATCGCTCCTGACTATTTCCTACGCCATTTCGCTGGGGCTTGCCACTGCAACCACATCAATGGTATCCAGGAGGATAGGTGAGAAGAATCCTGCCAGGGCCTCGGAAACGGCATTCCAGGCCATACTGACAGGAATTGCAGTTTCGATCCTGATTTCGATCCCGGCAGCACTATATTCAGGCAAACTGCTGGCGATGATGGGGGCATCCGAAACGATCGTATCGCAGTATTCCGGGTATACGAGGATCATGATGAGCGGGAACCTGGTGATAATGCTACTGTTCATAATCAACGCCATCTTCAGGAGCGCCGGGGATGCAGCTGTAGCAATGCGTGTACTCTGGATCGGGAACATTATAAACATAGTGCTCGACCCGTGCCTGATCTTCGGGCTGGGTCCGTTCCCCGAACTTGGTGTCACAGGTGCTGCTATCGCCACCACCACAGGCCGTGGGATCTCAGTGCTCTACCAACTCTGGCTCCTGTTTTTCGGCAGGAAGCGTATCAGGCTTGCATTTGGTCAGCTTACCGTCCGCTTCAAGGTCATCGCCAGGCTACTGCGGCTGTCGGTCGGGAGTATAGGTCAGAATCTCATTGCCACTACCAGCTGGATCGCGCTTGTAAGGATCATTTCGATCTTCGGGAGTGAAGTAGTGGCCGGCTATACGATCGCGATCAGGATCATAAACTTTGCCCTGCTTCCATCGTGGGGCATCAGCAATGCAGCCTCAGCCCTCGTGGGCCAGAACCTCGGAGCCAACAAGCCCTCGAGGGCAGAAAAGGCGGTTATCGTCACCGGCCTGATCAACATGGTGTTCCTCGGGATCACAGGAGTTGTCCTTATAGTGTTTCCTCGTTTCTTCATTCAACTTTTTATTAGCGAGGACGTGGTTCTTTCTTCCGGGATCGAATGCCTGCGGATCCTTAGCATCGGCTTTATCGCATACGGTTTCGGCATGGTGCTGGTCAACTCGTTCAACGGAGCGGGCGACACCGCCACACCGCTCAGGATAAATATTTTCGCATACTGGCTTCTGGAAATCCCGCTGGCATGGTTTCTTGCCATTACTTCGGGAATGAAGGAACAGGGAGTCTACACGGCCATCCTCATCGCGGAATCAATCATGACAATCACCGCCTGGTTGGTCTTCAGAAGGGGCAGGTGGAAGCTCAAGGTTGTCTGATCATCCCTCCGTGTCGTCGATGCCTTTCCGCAATTCCTTGAGGTTTCCCCGCTTCCGTTTGTTATCCAGCCTTTCGGTCTTCGATTGAGTGGTCGGACCTGTGGGAATACGTTCGGGAGATTCAGTCAGTGCGGCTGCTATCATCGAAAGCATCTTTTCAACTGCTTTCTTCCTGTTCTTAAGCTGAGATCTCTCTGATTGTGAAATTATTAACAATTCCCCTTCGGAATTGATCCTGCGGGAGAGCCTGTCCAGCAGGGTTTCCTTTTCGCTGTCGCTGAGAAGTGCGGAATCCCTGATACTGAACCGGATCTCGGCCCGGGTATTGACCTTGTTCACATTTTGGCCTCCCGGGCCGGAGCTCCTGGAGGCGGAGAAGATGAATTCATTTTCAATGCATCGGTCCTTTAAAGTCGTGATATCCATTTGAAGCCAGGAATTCTTTTTTTACCGCAAAGATCGCAAAGTCCAAAAGAGGACGCAAAGACAACGTAAGTACCTTTTTTGCTTGGCGTTCTTTGCTAATACTTTGCGAACTTTTCGGTTAAATTATTTTAAGTGACAGTAATAACGATCTAGGACAAAATTATGTAACCTTGTAAAAAAAATCAAATGGATATTGCATTTAGAGATCATTTCATCCGGAAATGGAAGGAATATTTCAATGGCCCAGAACTCCCAATCATATTATATTATGCCGACACGCCCGGAGATGCAGCCATGGCTCCCGCGTCAGACAAATGGAGCTGCATAATTTGCCAGCTGGCTGAAGTCCGGAAAGGCAAATCACTGGCATTCAGCAAAGAGACTGTGCGCTGCGCCGGAGGAAAGCGGTACCTGGGATTTTCAAAAACCGTACGGCCCGATTTTGAATACTTCCTGTCGTGCGGGATCGGGAACAGGATGGAGGGGGAGAGATACATCAGGACCCCTGAAATGGTTGTCAGAATGATGGATCAGATGCAGCCTGCTGAAGCTCCCGGCAAATACATTGTCTTTAAAAGATGGGATAAGCTGGAAGAAGCTGACAACCCGGATGTTGTGATCTTCTTTTGCACACCGGACGTGTTATCAGGATTATTCACGCTCGCCAATTTCGACCAGGTTGAGCCTAATGGCACCTTCACGCCTTTCGGATCGGGCTGCAGCTCAATCGTCCATCATCCCTTTCTCGAAAAAGATGCTGAAAGGCCCAGGGCTGTGATCGGAATGTTCGACCCATCGGCAAGGCCCTGCGTCCCGGAAGGCACCCTTACATTCGCAGTCCCTTTCGTGAAATTCATGAAGATGGCCGGCTATATGGATGAAAGCTTCCTTATAACCCCATCCTGGGAAAAAGTTCGTAAGCGTATAAGCTGAGCCTAGTTCACCTGGTTATCAGGAATATCAAACACATACTCCCCTGAACCGGTTTCAAGGCTGATATATACTCCTCCCTTTTGTGCCTCGGTCCTGGCACTGTTTTTCAGCTCCGGCGTGATTGGTGCTCCATTGAGATTAATCTTGGAGGGATCATCAACAGGCAGCATCACTGTCGCCCGGGTATTGGCCGGAATGGTGATATTAACCTTCACCCGGCCGTCCTTCCTTTCCCACCCGGAAGAAATTGTGCCGTAAGGACTTTCAAAGGAGGCTTTCGAATACTGAAGCCTTTTGGAGGGATGCGGCTGAATGAGTATGTGCCTGAAACCCGGCTCTTTTTCCTCGATTCCTGCAGAGGTCCTGTACATCCAGTCGCCTATTGCGCCGTATGCATAATGGTTGAAGGAGTTCATGCCCGGATCCTGGAATGTGCTGTCGGTCTTCTGGCCGTCCCACCTTTCCCAGATGGTCGTCGCGCCCATCTTTACCGGGTAGAGCCATGAAGGATAGGTCTGCTGGAGAAGCAGGTCGTATGCCACATTTGAGTAACCCTCCCGGGTGAGAACGTTGCACAGGAAAACAGTACCGAGAAAGCCGGTAGAAAGATGATTTCCCCTGCTCCTTATGTCATCGACAAGGAACTTCGCAGCCTTATCCCTCAGATTATCTAGCAGGAGGTCGAACTGAAGAGCAAGGACATATGAGGTCTGGGAATTTGTCCCGACCCTCCCCGCCGGGGTAACATATTCGTGAATGAATACCTGCTTAATCTTTTCGAAGAGATCATGGTATGTTTTCTCATCCTCTGTCTTGCCAAGAACATTTGCGGCATTTTCCAGCAATTTTGCCGAATATGCGTAGAATGTCGTTGCAATGAAATCGTGTTCGGTGAATCCGTCCGGTTCAGGATGGTTATTCACAGGGGGATGGTAAAAGAGCCAGTCGCCATATATGCTGCCGCCCTTCCATATATAACTGTCACCAGCCTTTTTCCGGATGTATTCAACCCAGGCCTTCATTGAAGGATACTGCGTTTCAAGGAAGCTGCGGTCGCCATAGACCAGGTACATGGTCCACGGTGCGATCACCGCCACATCACCCCATCCTGCCGAAGGTGTGGTTGTGGGTGATGCCTGTTTGTCGAGCACGTCGGGAATGACCACCGGAACAGCACCATCGGGCCTCTGATCCGCTGCCACATCTTTCAGCCATTTTGAGAAGAATGAGGCAACGTCAAAATTGAAAGCAGCGGTCCGGCAGAATGCCTGGGCATCACCGGTCCAGCCAAGTCGTTCATCCCTCTGGGGGCAATCAGTAGGCACGTCAACAAAGTTCCCCTTCTGACCCCACTGAATATTATGCTGGAGCTGGTTGAGAAGGGGTTCCGAGCATTCATAGCTGCCAGTCACCCGCATGTCGGAATGAACAACGACACCGGTCAGGTTTTCCGGGGCAAGCGTTCCGGGAAATCCCTTGACTTCAACAAACCTGAATCCCATGAAGGTAAACCTGGGCTCATAGATCTCTTCCCCTTTTCCTGCGAGGGTATAAGTTAGGGTGGTCTTTGCAGATCTCAGGTTCTCAGTGTAGAATTCACCATACTTGTCGAGCACCTCGGCATGACGGAGGGTTACAACCGTTCCGGCAGGACCGGATACTTTAAGCCTGATCCAGCCAACCATATTCTGTCCCATATCTGCGATCAGGCTGCCTTTCGGTGTCCTGAAGATCCTGACCGGCTTTATCTCCTGAATCTTCCTCACAGCCGGTCCTTCAGCGGCAATAAGGTTGGTGAGAGGGTAATTCCCCGTGCTTACGCTTTTCCAGCCTGAATCGTTATACCCGCCCAGGTCCCAGCCTGTCAGCTTTCTTGTTGCGTCATATGTTTCTCCGTTGTAAATATCATCCATCCTGATCGCACCGTCATTTGTCCCCTTCCAGGAACCATCGCTGACCAGTAATGTTTCACTGCTGTCAGCATACCTTATCCTCAGTTGAAGGAGCAGTCCGAGCCTTTTCCCATAAATTGCCCAGTTATCGCCCCATGCCAGGGTTCCCCTGTACCAGCCGTCCCCCAGGATGGCCCCAATGGCATTTGCACCTTTCGACAACATGGGGGTAACATCATAAACCTGGTACTGAAGGCGTTTGAGGTAAGAGGTCCAGCCAGGGGTAAGTACCTGGTCACCAACTTTCTTTCCGTTTATATGAAGTTCATAGTAACCATGGGATGTAACGTAGACCCTGGCTTCGGCAACTGTTTTGTCAATACTGAAATCCTTCCTGAGGTGGGTGGCGGGGGAATACCTGTTCGTATCACTCCCGAGCTCGATCCATGAGGCTTTCCAATCAGAGGGGCTTAACAGCCCGGTTTCCCACCATGCAGTCTCGCTCCAGTCAGACACCTTTCCCTTGTTATCCCACACTTTGACCTGCCAGAAATATCTCTGCCCCGGCTTAAGGGCCTGACCGCCGAACCTGACCAGGATAGACTCTCCTGAATCGATCTTCCCTGTGCTCCAGATTACCGAAGAACCGGAAAAATGCGGGTCGGTGGCTACCCTTACGGAGTATGCGGTCTGCATAACACCGGTCGCGGGAGATCTCAGCTTCCACGAGAGTGCGGGCTGCATTTTATCGATCCCCAAAGGATTGGTCTTATGTTCGCATGTGAGGTCATAAACCGACAGATCTTTGGAAAAAGCCGCCAGTGCCAAAGGGACCAGGAAGAGTAATGCAAAGAATCGTTTCATAGAAGGAATATTAAAGTGTCAAAATTCGAATTTGAAAATTATCTATTTTAATCTTATTATGGAATAGTAAAATAACTAAATTTAAACACCACTTAAAACCGAATTAGCTAAACCTGTTTCCTGATGAATCCTGTAGCCGGAATCCTTCTGATCGCCCTTGGCAGTATTGGTGCCGCAAGCTTTTATGTGCCTTTTAAGAAAGTCAGGGAATGGGCCTGGGAATCCTACTGGCTGTCGCAGGGAGTCGCAGCATGGCTCATCGCTCCATGGCTGTTCGCCATCATCTTTGTCCCTCACGGCCAGCTTATGCCAATAATCAACGAATCGCCCTCTTCAGCAAAGCTTACAGCAATGTTCTTCGGGGTCCTATGGGGATTCGGGGGCCTTACATTCGGACTCAGCCTTAGGTACCTTGGAGTTGCCCTCGGCCAGAGCATTGCATTGGGGCTCTGTGCAGCTTTCGGCACGCTGATCCCGGCAATTGTCGCCGGAAGCGACCTGTTCTCCTCACGGGCGGGGATACTCACATTGACAGGTGTGGCACTGACGGTAGCCGGAATTGCTGTCATCGGGTATGCCGGTGCGCTTAAAAGCAGTAATATGACTGAAGAGGAGAAGAGAGCGGCAGTTAAGGAATTCGCTCTCAGGAAAGGATTGTTCATAGCTGTCTTCGCCGGGATTATGAGCGCCTGCTTCAATTTCGGATACGAAGCCGGAAAACCTATCGAGAACATCGCCCTGGCCCACGGGACAAACCCGTTATTCCAGAAAAACCCGACCCTGATCTTCATACTCCTGGGAGGGTTCATCACGAACTTTGCATATTGCGGCTTTCTGAACATAAAGAACCGTACCTACCGTGATTATATTTCGGTTTCAGGTGCGACGCTTGTGAATAACCTGCTATTCACATTCCTTGCGGGCTTCCTCTGGTTCCTTCAGTTCCATTTCTTTGGCATGGGATCAAGCAAGCTGCCTGCCGGAATGGCGATTTTTGGCTGGAGCATTCTCATGGCACTGAATATTGCTATCAGCAATATATGGGGAATAATACTGAACGAGTGGAAGGGTGCCGGGAAAAAGACCATTCTGGTGCTGGTTGCGGGAATTATTATCCTTGTCCTGTCAACTTTTGTGGTAAAACTTAACTGATGATGATGATATGAAAAGATTCGCATTCAAAATGAAGCTTAAACCCGGATTCAGGGATGAATACAGAAGAAGGCACGATGAGATCTGGCCTGAAATGGTGGAGATCCTGAAAAGGGAAGGGGTCGGGAACTTCTCGATCTTTTATGATGAGGAGACGGACATACTGTTTTCCTACCAGGAACAAACGGGGGATAATTCCTCGCAGGACCTGGGAGACAATGATGTCGTAAAGAAATGGTGGAAGTACATGGCTGACATAATGGATACTAATCCCGACAATTCCCCCGTTTCGACGGGACTAGAAGAGGTGTTTTTCCTGAAATGACCTGCATGCAGGCACAAATAGTTATATCGCAAACTATCAGACAATTATGAAAAAAGATCTTATAAAGAAATCGTACCAGCTGGCAAAGGAGCAATATGGTGCGATCGGGGTCGATACCGACAAGGTAATCTCCCGGATGGATGATATCGTTATCAGCCTTCACTGCTGGCAAACCGACGATGTCGGCGGATTCGAAAGGGAAGGCGCTGAACTCGGCGGCGGAGGCATACAGGCAACCGGGAACTTTCCAGGGAAGGCCAGGAGCATCGCCCAGATGAGGGACGATCTCGATAAGGTCTTGTCGCTGGTGCCCGGCAGGCAGCGGCTCAATCTCCATGCAATCTACGGGGAATTCGGAGGGCAGAAGGTTGACCGCGACCAGATCGAGCCAAAACATTACCAGGGCTGGATCGACTGGGCAAAGAAAAGGAATATGGGCCTCGATTTCAACTGCACCTGTTTTTCCCATCCACTTGCCGATGATGGCTTCACGCTTTCGAGCAAGAACCCGAAAGTCAGAAAATTCTGGGTCGAACACACAAAAAGGTGCCGGGCAATTGCCGCCGAGATGGGCAAGCAGCTGGGGACCCCTGCCGTTCATAATATATGGATACCTGACGGTTCCAAAGATGTGGCTGTCGACAGGATTGCCCTCCGGAAGCTTCTCCGGAAATCCCTTGACGAAATATTCTCCGTGAAGTATCCGAAAAAATACCTCAAAGATTCAGTTGAGAGCAAGCTTTTCGGCATCGGTTCTGAGGCAATGGTGGTCGGATCGCATGACTTCTACATGGGATATGCCGTAAAGAACAACACCATGATCACCCTCGACAACGGCCACTTTCATCCGACCGAGCAGGTGGGCGACAAGATCTCATCCATTCTCCTTTTCATTGACGAGATACTGCTTCACCTTACCCGCGGGGTGCGGTGGGACAGCGACCACGTTCTTACTTTCAATGATGACCTGCAGCTGATTGCCCAGGAGATTGTCCGTGCCAGAGCCCTTGAAAGGGTAAATATCGGGCTCGATTTCTTTGATGCCAGCCTCAACAGGATCGGCGCATATGTGATCGGGACAAGAGCAGCCCAGATCGCCTTCATGTATGCCCTACTCGAACCTCATGACACCCTGGTCGGTTTTGAGGAAAACGGAAAGACCTTTGAAAGGCTATCTTTCCTCGAACTGCTGAAGACGATGCCTTTCGGAGCCGTGTGGGATTATTACTGCCTTGTCAATGATGTTCCCGCCGGAAAGGATTATATTGATGAGATCGGAAAATACGAGAAAAAGGTCCTTGCTAAAAGATGACCATTGCAGCAGATGGAAACCACTTTATTTTTGTTTATGACTGGGGGGAGAACGGAAATCAATTTTCCGGAATGGAATATCGCTGGTAATGAGTTAATAAAGTCATGAAAGAAAAAGTCATAGCGGTTTTCGACATAGGAAAAACGAATAAAAAGCTGGTCATTTTCGACTATAACCTGAGGCTTGTATCAGAAGAGGAAATAAGATTCCCCGAGAAGCTCGATGACGACGGTTTTGAATGCGACAATATCGAAATGATAGAGGAGTGGCTCGTTAATTCGTTGAAAGAGCTCGCGCATTCAGACAAGTATGACCTTACCGCAGTGAACTTTGCCACGTACGGTGCGACGCTTGTTTATCTTGATGAACAAGGCAACAGGCTTACACCGGCATACAATTACCTCAAGCCAATCGATGACAATATCCCCGAGCGGATCTACAAACGATACGGGGGCCAGGACGAATTCTGCCGGAGGACCGCATCCCCGGCGCTGGGAATGCTGAACTCAGGCATTCAGATACTCTGGCTGAAACGGGCCAAGGCGCAGGTCTTTTCCAGGGTGAGGAATATCCTCCATCTGCCTCAATATGCCTCTTACCTCGTAACACGCAAAATATTCTCTGAACATACATCGATCGGCTGCCATACCGGCCTCTGGGATTTCGATGAGATGAAATATCATCCCTGGGTCAAAGACCAGTGCATCGACCTCCCCGAACCCATACCTGTCGACACCGTGACTGACATATTGATAGAAGGCAAGAATGTCAGGACAGGCATTGGGATCCACGACAGCTCTGCTTCACTGGCACCATATTTTGCAGGAAACAGGGGTAAGTTCATGCTGATTTCCACCGGCACCTGGTGCATCAGTATGAACCCCTTCAATTCCGAGAAGTTGACTGTTGAACAGCTCGACAGGGACTGCCTTTGCTATATGAGCGTCACGAGGCAGCCGGTAAAGTCCTCCAGAATATTCCTCGGGAACATGCATGAGAGGGGCGTAAAAATGCTGAACGAACATTTCAGGACCACTGACGGTTTTTTCCGGAATGTGAAATTCGACCAGGACTTCCTGGAGATGCTCTCAAAAAGATATAGCGGCGACAGGCGTGCCTTCTTTGAAAGCGGACCGGGTGCAAGGGAATTCCGCGACAGGATCGACCTTTTCGATTTCAAGTCCTTCGACGAGGCTTATCATCAGTTCATGAGGGAACTCACCGAACTGGCCATCGAATCGATAAGGCTCATCATTCCTTCGAAGGACGACACTGAGAATATTTTCATAACCGGCGGCTTTGCAAAGAACAGGATATTCCTGAAGCTAATGGCCAGGGCCTTCCCTGACAAGAAAGTCTACACTTCCGTGATAAACAACGCTACTGCGCTTGGAGCAGCACTCGTAATCATGGAGTCGGTGGCAACCGTTCCGGGGGACCTAAACCTCGGACTTACAGAGTGCCCTGCCTGAGGAGTATGCTGTCAATAACCTGCCCCTGTTCCAAATCCTGCTTTAGGGTATTGAATGAAGAACCTGTATTCAGACTCAAAAGCCGGACATGGGGGCACAGGTTAAGCTGCCGGGTTTTACGACTGACAGGCAATTTGATGAAGGCATTTACGTTTATTGTTTTTAAGGAAAATTTGTTAAAAGGCAGTGCAGCCTGATCGTGGAGGAATATGTAATTTTGATCCTGAATAAGCTATGGAAACGTTAACCTTCAATCCTAAACCATTATGAAAACCATTAAGACTTTTTTCCCGGTTTTTCTTCTGGTATGCATCGCTTTGACGGCAAATGCACAACAGGGAGGAATTCAAAACAAGATCAAGACAATTACGGTTTATCAGGAGAAGTTTGAACCTCTGACCAACAGGAAATACAAGGAGCTTGAGCAGAGCTTTGATGAACGCGGCAACCTTATCGAAGAGATCAATTACAAAGCGGGTAAGGTGAAAAGACACTTCAGGTATGAATATGACGGTGATAATAACAAGACCAGGGAACAAAAGATTGACGCTGCCGGGAAAGTGGTTGAAACGTCAGAATACAAATATGCCAGCGGACTGAGGATTGAGAAGATAATCTATGGTCCGGACAACAAGCCCAAATCGAAAAAGACTTATCAATATGCCCTTTATTGACCGGCTATGACAAAGGATGTTGCCGCCTTACTTGAAGATTACAGCTGCGTGGGCCTGTACGACCTTGACAATGTAAAGCTGATGAACAGGATCGATACGAAATTTATCTTTCCCATTGCCCGGCTTGCAGACCTGCTGGAAATCATGAAAGGTCAGTACAGGGTCCTCGAGATCAATGGAGAAAGGATCCTCGGGTACAACACGACATATTTTGATACGGCCGACTACCTATTTTTCAACCAGCATGTTACGGGAAGGCCCGAAAGGAACAAGGTAAGGGTTAGGTACTACCTGTCGACTGCCACGACCTACCTGGAAGTAAAAAGAAGGACCAGGAAGAACCGGACCATAAAATGGAGGATTGAACAGGAGTCTCCCGGCCTGACTTTAGACGGGAGGGCTCTGGAATTCCTATCGGGTTATGTTCCCGATGTTGCCGCTATACTCATTCCCGCTCTGCATAATGATTTCCGGAGGATCACATTTGCCGGGTGCAGCTTCCAGGAGCGGGTGACGATAGATATCGATCTCAAATTCAGGGGAACAGATGGTGAACAATCTGATATCCCATTCCTTACGATTGCCGAGTTGAAAAGTGACGGGCCCGCCTCAAGATCAAATTTCGGAAAACTGATCAGGCAACTCTCCGTCAAGTCATCGGGCTTCAGCAAATACTGCCTCGGAGATGCCTTGCTCTATGATATACCAAAGAAAAATGTCCTCAAATCAAAATTAATTCTGCTAAATAAACTGGAAAATGATTTTAAGTCTTCTCTCAATGCCTGACAAGATAAACATAGCCGGATTTGATATAATCGATCTTCCGGGATTCCTGGAATTCATGCTGAGATTCTTTCTGAATCTCGGGGTCATAATGATCCTTGTCCGCTGGCTCTATTATTCAGGAACCAAGCGCAAGGATTATCTCTTCACATACGTCCTTATCTCCAGCCTTGTATTCCTGCTATGCTACCTGCTCGAAAGCGTAAAGCTGCAGATTGGCTTTGCACTGGGTCTCTTTGCGATCTTCGGCATCATCAGGTACAGGACAAATTCGATACCTATCAAGGAAATGACCTACCTGTTCCTTGTTATCGGGGTATCTGTCATCAACGCACTGACAAGCACAAAGACCAGCTTTGCAGACCTTATCTTCACAAACCTCGCAATAGTTTTCATAACCTACAGCCTTGAGAAGCTGTGGCTCCTAAAGAATGAATCATCAAAGCTGGTCATCTATGAAAAGATAGAGCTTATCAGGAAGGGGAGGTACGAGGAGCTTGTCAGGGATCTTGAAGAACGGACGGGCATTGAGAATATAAACCGGGTAGAAGTTGGAAAAATAAATTTTCTCAGGGATACCTGCGAACTTACCATATTTTATTTTGAAAAAAAGCTTAACAGAACAGACTCTACCGAGAATTCAGAAAGTATAAATGATGACGATGATGATGATTAGAAGAACGATTCTGAGTGCGCTGCTGCTGCTTGCAGCAATGTCAGCCTTTTGCCAGGATGACTTTGGGATCTGGTACAATGTCTCCGCTGAGCATAAGCTGGTAAAGAAGCTCCAGCTAGATCTTTCCGGGAGCATCAGGACCTTTGACAATGCCGGGAAGATTGACGAAGCTTTCCTTGAGGGAGGGCTGACATTCAAAATTACAAAGTTCCTTGCCGTTGCCGGTGCCTACAGGTTTACCGATTCCCGCGAAAAGGACGGGACCTATCACGCAAGGCACAAATGGTTTGCCGACATAAAGGGCGATGCCTCACTCGGGCGCCTTTCGGTCGCTGCAAGGTTCAGGTTCGAGAAACGCTACAAAACCTATTTCCTGGATGACAATGATGATATCCCTGTTACAAATGGACGGGTCAAACTGAAAACATTGTACAACATCCGATCTTTCCCTGTAAATCCTTTTATATCAGCAGAGATCTTCGTTCCGATGTTCACCGACGCCAAAAGGGATATCGGGAAGGGCAGGTATATGGTCGGGGTGGAATATAATATTGCTAAACGCCATTCGGTCGATATTGCCTACATGTTCCAGCGTGATTATCTGCCGCATATCTCCGACATAAATGTCCTTTCCCTCGAATACAATTTAAAATTCTAGGGTTCTTCCTGTTCAGTTTTCTGGCTTGGCTCCATTTTCTTATATTTGGGGATAGTTACCGAATTATCCTTAAATAATTATGAAAACACGTCTTGTCTCTTTTCTTTCTGTTATACTGGGTTTCACACTGGTCTTTAACCTCCATAGCCAGGTCAGGCTTGAGAGGCAATGGACCGGTTATCGCGGCACACTTGCTGCGGGAGTGCTCGATAATGCCGGCCTTCCAGCTTCATTTGATTTCGCCGGGATGACCAATGTAAAGTGGAAGATAAAGATCCCGGGAATGGGCATCTCCAGCCCGGTGATATGGGGCGACAGGCTCTTTCTCACAACAGCCGTAAGCGAAGCGGACAAAGCCGGGTTCAAGCCAGGCCTCTATGGTGATGTCACTTCCGTGAACGACTCCTCTGTACATGAATGGAAAGTACTCTGCATCGACAGGAATACCGGCAAAACGATATGGGAAAAGACCTCCTTCAAGGGTATCCCAAAAGTAAAAAGGCATCCAAAATCGACTCATGCGAATCCCTCAATGGCTACTGACGGGACTCATGCCGTGGCCTTTTTTGGGTCAGAAGGATTGTATTGCTACGATTTCGCCGGTAAGCTGCTATGGAAGAAAGACCTTGGGAAGCTGGAAGCTGCGTTTTTCATGATGAAGAATGCCGAGTGGGAATTTGCCAGCTCCCCAATTATTTATAACGGATCGGTCATCATCCAGTGTGATGTGCTGGGCGATTCCTTCATAGCTTCCTATGATGTAAAGACCGGAAAGGAAAACTGGAAGACGAAGAGGGACGATTATCCCGCCTGGAGCACACCCAATATTTATAATGATGGCGGAAAAACCTGCATAGTCGTTAACGGATTTAAGCACATGGGCGGATATGATTTCAATACCGGCACGGAGATATGGAGGATGTCGGGAGGAGGTGATATCCCCATTCCAACGCCAATAATAGGCGACGACCTGATCTACCTGAACAGCGCCCACGGAAAGCTTTCACCGATAATTGCCGTCAGGAAGGGCGCAACAGGCGACATTTCGCTTGGCGAAAAAGAAACTTCAAATAATTATGTCCGGTGGAGCCAGCTAAGGGGAGGATCCTATATCCAAACCCTGCTTCTTTACCATAACCGGCTTTACAACCTTGTCTGGAATGGTTTTGTAAATTGCCTCGACCCATTGACAGGGAAGGAAATTTACAGTGCCAAGCTTGGCAAATCGTCGAGTTTCATCGCCTCGCCGGTAGCCTCCGACGGAAAAATATACATTGTCGATGAACTGGGGACCGTTTATGTGATTCAGGATGGGGACACGTTCAGGCAGCTCGCCGAAATACCCATGAACGACATATGCATGACCGCACCTGCCATTGCTGATGGCGCAATCTATTTCAGGACACAAAACTACCTGTTCTGCGTGGGAAAATGAGTGAGGATTTCCGCCTCAGCATCCCCTTATGGATGAGATAAGTGAGTCCCGGGTCACGCTTCGAAGCGCGATCGCAGATGCTACTATCCCTGTAGCTGTGATCAGTGCGACCATAATCAGGATGGTCGCCCAGGGAATTCCGGAACCGAAGTCGAGCGACCGGGATGTGGCCAAAATTGCCGGAAAAAACCCTGTAACTACCCCGCTGATAAGAATTTTCACATGCTCCCTGAATATCATCTTCTTAATGTCGCTGAGAGGGAATCCTGCCGCTGTCATAATTGCATATTCCTTCTTCCTCTGGCTGAAATTCCTTACGAGGACTATGCCAAGCCCGATAACTCCCAGGACCATCCCGATCCCTCCCAGTACGGAAAACACAGCCAGGTAAGTGTTTGTGACAACGAAGAAAGATTCCAGCCGCCGGGAAGCAGGTTCAAATCGGGCACTGTACGGGGAAAGACGGTCATTAAGGGCTGCCTGGTAAAGACCGGTCATGGCTGTATCTCCATCGGCAAGAAAGACCTGGCTTCCTGACAGTGATGGAAAGAAGAATGAAAGATTTTGTCTGCCGGTAAGAACATATCCCTGGAAGACTGAGGATCTTAATGCCGCAGAAATTACGATATTCAGCGGCTGTCCGGTCTCGGATCTGATCCTTAGAGTATCCCCGATCTTCAGCTTAAGCCCGTATTCGAGGACTGTCTGGTCAGCGATCCCGTAAATTGTATTTCCCGTTGGGGGATAATTCAACAGGTCCCAGGGGGTTTCGGCGCGGGGTGCCTTAAGGTTTCCGGTGAATGAAAACGCACCTCTGGAAGAGAACTCGTAAGGGACTACTCCCAAAAGGGGAGGGGCGGTTATATGGTTCAGGTTAAGGCAGCTTGCATCGTTGCCCGACGACCTGAGGCATTGCACAATCTTAATGTGTTCCAGTTCCGGATCATCGAGGCCGTTGGCCTTCCTGAAGGCAGCGCTGTTGAGATCATCCTTTACCGGAATTGCAGTTTCTCCCCACAGGTTAAAACCACCAGTTCCTCCCTTCCTGCCAAGGCTGCTTTCATTAATTCCCAGCTTGTTGATCCCGGTAATCACCATTGCAAAGAGACCTGCGGCAATGAAGACTGCCGGGGTAACCGCCTGTGAGGATGAGAATGAATAAAACACCGATGACAGCTGGCTCCTAGTCCGTATTTGCCCGGCACTTTTCCCTGGCAACCTGAGATAGAGGTGGCGCCAGAGAAAAATAAGAGATACAAAAACAAGCACCCCTGCACAAAAGGAAAAAAGTACCGGCCGGGAAGAAACCACAAATGAGGCTAGTTCGCAGGCTGCCGCAAGAATTGCAGAGCCCGCCAGAAAGATTGAATTCTTTCGAAGCGATGGTCTTTTCATTTCTGCTGCCTTCTTCAAATAAAAATTACGGAGGAGTGCCCCTGATTTCACCTTCAGAATAATACCCGCGATCAGCATAGTCACCAGGGAACCTGCCAGGACAGGCATCATGTCAAAATGTGCCGACAGCGTTCCTGTCTGGACAGCGCCCTGCCAGACCGAATTAAGGGCCTTTATTATAAGCATGTTAAAAAGCCAGCCTGCAAATGCACCGCCTATAGCTCCTGTAAAAACAACCGCCAGGGAATCTGCCAGGATAAAGTTGCCGATCCATTTCGTTGTGAAGCCGAGGGAGTAAAGCAAGGCTACATTTTCTTTCCTGGCATCATAATATGACGAGACCACAAGGATCAGCAGCAGGACCGATGCGATAACCAGGAAGAATGAGAGGCCGAGGAACAGGGTGCTGAAATCGACCCCTTCCGATGCCGCCCTTCTGCTTTCCTCCCTCAGGTCGCTGATAACGAATCCGGCATTTTCCGGGTCTATCGCCCCCCTGAGCATTTCCTCTATCTGGTCCCCCGAAATGCTTTGCATGAACCTGATTGCCGTCGCAGGACCGAAATTGCTCCCCCATAATTTTCTACCGATCCCGTAAGCGACAAATGCTTTCGGAGTTCCCCTGTACCTGTCCCAGTAATCCTCGTCCTTTCTCCGGATCAACCTTATATCTACATAGTTGCCGGCATCCCAGCCTGTGCATGATTCACGGCCCGCAATGCCCGGAAACATCGGCATCAGCAGCGAATCCGCAAGGGGTCCGTCAACCGGCTCTATACCCGCTGTAACCAGGCTGGTGTCTTTTACTGCCAGGTGGTTCATTTCGTCAGCAGCATACCATGATATTTCAAGAGTATCACCTTCGGCAGCGCCAAGGTCATCCGCAAGCCATCGGTTAATATAGACACCGTCGGTATCCTTCAGCTGCGGGTATAGCTGCGGAGGCAGTGCCGAGACGAACGAATAAGGAGTCATTTTGTCCTTCACCCTGAAGCTGTTGCACAGGTAGGTCAGAATGGGAAATGAACCCGGAACAGCTTTCATTATATCGTCAGCAACCTGAGTGTCAATAAATAGCCTCCCGGAAGTCAGCTCATAGCAGCCGCATTTCCCAATCCGGTGCAGATCCAGCCCGATGTCCCGCGGCAAAAGAACTTCCCGGAGATCATTGTAAACCTTAGAGACTGCAAGTCCATGCCTGAAATCAAATAAGATCCTGTTGATCTTCGGAGGATTTCCGGAGGCATCCCGGAGATCTGCTCTGCTTACGAATACATTAAGGGGATAGACCTGTGATATTCCGAGTGAAAAATTACCTGACTGTTCACTTCCGATAATGCAGCTGACTTTCAATGCCACCGACTGAACATTTCCCTGGTCCGGCGAAAACGGAGCATTTGCAGGCACTTCGCTTATTGAGCTGAAATGGATTACGAGATAATCGCCGGGTTTTAACCCCAGGTAATCCGCAAGCTTTTCATTTATCACTGCTTCCCCGCTGCCCTGCCTTGTAGTGTTGTTGCCATGAAAGGTGAAGAAATCTTCATCGACAGCCAGGATTGAAACTCCTGGTGCGCTTTGACCCGATGATAAATTCTGGCACGATCCGTTTATCTCGAGAAGGCCCGTTACCGGTGTTTTGGTTATAAGTCCCAGTCTCGGCGGGAGCGAAGGATCAATATAACGCAGGCCCGAGCCGACTTCAATGCCGGTATTCCCGAGCTTCTCAACTGAGGTTCTGCCCAGGCTTCTTCTGACTGAACTGCCGGTCATCAGCGAACCGGTTATGACAGCAGTGAGGACCAGAATGACCAGTGCAAGCTGAATTGATCCCTTCCTGTTGAATATAAGCGACCGCCTGACGATATAAAAAAAACCTGCTTTCATTCCGGTGCATCTAAACCCGCTGAAGCTTTCCTTCGCTGAGCCTGAGCCTGGTGCTCATTTTACCGGCAAGCTCCTCTGAATGAGTTACAATCAGCAACCCTATCCCGTACTCCTTATTGAGAGACAAGAGAAGGTCTCCAAGATTGCCGGCATTTTTCCTGTCGAGCGCGCCTGTAGGCTCGTCAGCGAGGAGAAGATGAGGCTTGTTTACCAGGGCCCCTA
>DCFQ01000028.1:18780-31761 GCA_002319915.1 Bacteroidales bacterium UBA1800
TACCAGGGCCCTTACCAGCGCAGTCCGCTGTGCTTCTCCTGCAGAGATGACATACGGGTACTTGCCTGCAAGGTTATGAATGCCGGTCCGTCTCATCAGTTCCTCCGCATACCGGACCCTGTCATTATACTCCCTGTCATCCGGTTTCGACGGGATAAGAGGGAGAAGAATATTTTCGCTGACTGTGAGATACGGCAGAAGCAGGTGGTCCTGGAAAACAAACCCGATGTTCCTGTTTCTGTAGTATGCCGAGTCTTTCTGATCGTAGGTCAGGATATTCCTTCCATGGTAGAGAATACTTCCGCCGTCGGGTCTGTCGAGCAGTCCGATTATATTCAGGAGAGTGGTCTTCCCCGATCCTGAAGGCCCTGTAACGGAAATGGACTCACCCTCACCGACCTCAAGGTCCAGGCCGTCGAGAACAACTCCACGCTGCCTGAAGGACTTGGTCAGATTGCTAATTTTGAGCATTTTAAGCCAGTTTTAGGTACACTTCCAAGAGATTATTTGACATTGAATCGAGGGAGTACTTCTCCACAACATTTTTCCGACCGGCCCGGCCGAGCCCTGCCCGGAGGTCGGGGTCAGCCAGCACCCTGTAAAGTGTGTTCGACAGTTCATCAACACTGTCGGGATCATAAATTATTCCTCCCTGAGTGCCACTGACTATTTCGGGAAATGCACCCGTTGAGGGCTGGATCACTGGAACCCCTGCAGCGTTGGCTTCCAGAATATAGAGTCCGTACCCGTCATATTTACGTACCGGAACACTCAGGAGACTGATGCTTTCGAAGAATCTCCTTTTTCCGAAAGCCTGGAAATCATGATGTATCTTCAGGGAATCCATATATCCTCTTTTCCTTATCTTCCCGAGCTGCTCCGAAACGAATGGTTTGTCATCGCCTGTGAATCCTCCGCAGATATGCAAAGAAAGAGCGTCAATTCTTTTTTCCGACTTAAGCTGAATGAAGGAATCCACTATCCTGTCAAACCCGTTCATCCTGTTGAACCTGCAAAGGTATCCGATGGATGGCCGGTTCACATTTACGGGGTCCTGCGATGTGGCTCCGGGATCGATACCTATCGGCACTACATGAATATTTTTGCCTGACAGCCCGGTTTTTGAAATGAAGAGCTCCCGGAAATAACTGCTCGGTGTCACGAAAGCGTCAACATTCTCAGCTTCTGCAGCGATCATCTTCCAGGAATTTGTCCTGTAGGGCTCCTTCATCTCTTCGATCCAGTCATCTTCATTAAGGATTGAACACACTATCCGGACGTCAGCCCGCTTCCTGAGCTGGCGGGCAAGTCCAATGATAAGCGCGTTTGAAAGGTGTATTATATCCGGTTTCCCCCCTGCGACAAGGTAATTTACAAGCCTGTTCACCTCATGCTCCCGGAAGGTATTATCACCGCGAATCATGTTAAGTGTCAGTTCCTCAAGACCATCGGTGCGGGTTGTTCCGGCCTGCCTGGCAGCTATCCGGAGCATCGGGCCTGAATCGAAAAGCTTATCCAGGAAATCGGGTGCTTTTCTGAAAATGGGGACTTTCTCCCTGAGGTACATTGATATCGCCCCGAAGAAAACGTGACTGTCGAAACCCTGGTCCTCCACGGAGCTGTCGGGAGGAAGATACAGGGGTATAGCTGAAGCGGTGATGCCGTCGGCCTTCCGCATCGCCTTCATGTAGAGCATGTCGCGGTAGCAATTGCTGCAGTAGAAGGATCCGCCGGAACCCGTGATAAGAAAAACGACTCTCATAATTTAATTTCTCTTTTACCCTCTGTGCTCCTCAGTGCTCTCTGTGTAAGTTCTTTATATCTGATAACACTTTATTTCTGTCCAAATGCCAGCAACCTTCCATCGTCCGTAAGAAAGTAAAACCCGTCCTTTGTGACTGCAGGAGAACCTGAAACAGGTGTACCGGCATTGAAGCTCCATAGCTTTTTCCCGGACGAAAGATCAAGCAAATAAATATACCCGTCGGTACTTCCGAAGAGAACCCTTCCCGGGCCAATCACAGCAGAACCTACCACACGGCCTTTCGTCCTGTACTTCCATACCAGCTTCCCTGAAGGCGCAGCGTAGCAATAAAGGAACTTGTCCTCGTTCCCAATCACGACCATGTTGCTTCCTGCGGCCGGGGAAGCAAGAAATGATCCCGATCCGTCCCCTGCCGGAACCTTCCAGGCAATCTTCCGCCCGGCCAGATCAAGACAATACAGGTTACCATCATAATCGCCAAAGAAAGCCCTTCCGTTAAAGAGGGCAGGGGAGGCCGCAATATAGACACCTATCTGAACCGTGTCCTTTTCCTTTCCGCTGAGAGCATCCACAAATCTCACAATTCCGTCACATCCGCCGAAAATGATATTGTTATTGTTGAGGGCCGGCGTGCCGTTCACATAGTTTTCCGTCTCTACCTTCCATAACACCCTGCCCGAAGCTGGATCAACGCAATGAAGATAATAGTCATAGCTGCCGAAAATTATCCCCGACTTTTTGCCTGATACAAAATAATTAGCCGACCCTGCGATCTGATTTTCGGTCTTATAGGTCCAATCAATCTTTCCTGTTAATTTATTAACACATCTCAGCGCCCCGTCGGCGGACCCTGCATAGAGCCTGCCGTTGAAAACAAGCGGGGGGGCATCGACAGAATTGCCTGCGTCGCTCTTCCACTTTAATTTACCGTCGCCGGAGACAGCGTACAATGATCCGTTTCCGCTGCCGAAAAAGATCAGTCCGTCGCTCACAACCGGTGACGATTTGGTCCCGCTTCCTGACGAAAAACTCCATTTCAGTACTGGGGAAACGGGCAGAGGAAAGTCTGTTCGGCCTGAGAGGTCAGGGGCCCCCCTGAAACAGGGCCAGCCGTCTCCTCCGGTCTGGGCTCCGGTACTTAAGACGACATCAAGCAATAGGGCCGGGATGAGCATCTTCCTGATCGTCATTTGGAAATGCAGTATAAATTGTTTTTCGACCTTATAAAGATTTTTCCTTCCGAAAATGCCGGAGTAGCATCGGTATTTTCCCCTAACGGTGATTCACCGACAAGAGTAAATTCCTTATCTGCCCGGGCTATGTGCATTATCCCGGTCCTGTCGAGGAAATAGACATTGCCTCCCGCGATCACCGGGGAAGAATAAATTGGGTTATTGAAATAGTGGCTCCACAGAGTGTCGCCCTTCTCCGAATTATAGCAAGCTGCATCGCCATTCCCGGTGGCCACGAACAGATACTGATCATTTGCAGCCGGACTCGATACATCCGGGGTAAAAGTATTGTCTTCCCATGCCGGCGAATTATCCTTTCCCGGCTTCATTGCGATTATCTTGTAGTAATCGGTCACGGCATAGACCAGCGTGCTGTTTACTGCAAGGGAGGGAGCAACATCCCCCGAAACGCCAGGCTGGCTCCACAACTCCTGGCCCGTTTCCGGATCATAAGCGCTGACATTTGGATTCCCGTTAATGATCACCTGTGGCTGACCTCCGAAGGTCGCCAGAACAGGGGAGGAGTTAACGGGCCTTCCGGTCCTGGCGGTTTCCCACTTCTTTTCCCCGGTCTTTAAATCGAGCCCGAGTATTGCTATCTTTTCCTGGCTATCGAACTGAACAAGCAGCGTATTGTTGCAGATAAGCAGGGATGAAGAGAATCCGTATGTGCCTCCCGGAACGCCGATATTCTTTCCCCAGGCCAGTTTACCGTCATGGTCGAAACAAACCAGGTTCCCGTTTCCAAAAATTGCACATACATAATCCTGGTTCACCGCGGCAGTCGGCACTGCCATGCCTGCTTCGGCATCGGATTCGGGCACTTCCGCCGATGCTCCCTGGAAATCCAGACCTGATCCCGTCCAGATAATATGCCCATCATTCTTATCAATGCAGTATACTTCCAGTACATTGTTCCCGGCTCCTGTTATAAACAACTTCTCTTTCCAGATCACCGGGGAGTTTTTACCGGGGTTGGGAGTCGCTGTTATCCACTTTATATTCTTGCCGCTGGCCCCGTCCCAGCTTGTCGGATAACTTTCTCCGCCGGCAACGCCATGGCTTCCATCTCCCCTGAAGAACGGCCAGTTGACAGCATCCGGGAGATCCGAAGCAAGAGGATGAGCTGCAGTTGTCCTGGCAGCCGGCGGCGATCCTGGTTTTCTACCGGGTGAAGGAAGTTCCCGTCTCATAACAAATGAAGAAACAATTGCAAGAAGTGTCACGGATGCTCCTGCAATCAGCAGGTATTTACGGTAGTTCCGTCGTTCTGCAATTATGTCGGGCCTGCCGGGAAGCAGGGAGCGGGCAGGTTTTTCATTTCCCGCAATGAGCCTGCGGAACAATACAAAAGCGATCGCACCGGCAAGAAGCAGATAAGTCCCGGTTTCCACCTGCCACCTCGATGAAAAATAGGCCCGGCGGGCCATCAGGTCCATTGCCCTCACCTGTTCTGCAAGGTCCCTGTTCTCCGGATCCCGGTCAAACTGGTCCTTTACTGCCTGAAGCGAAGGATTTGAGGTAGGATCTATTTTTTTCAGCTGGACCAGGCTCAGCAACATGGAAATGGCAATCACCAGGGTAAAGATACCGGCTGCCAGGCTTATGCCTTTGAATGCGCTTATCTGCTTATCCGAATACTTTGTCATTGTGTTTTTGCCTTTACTGGACAGAATTTGAAACATTTACCGCAACTGTAGCATCGCCCCCTGTCAGGTTCATATTCGGTCCTGATATTCCTGATTGTGAACCTGAACAAACCAATTCCGAGCGAAAGACCAAGAAAAATTCCGACCCAGGGAGCTCCTTTTCTGAATCTGCCCGTGATCCGGGCCTCTTCAGCATACAGGCTGTCTTCCGTCTTTCCGGATTCGAGGAAAGCCGTTGCAGCTTTGGAAGTTGCTTTTATCCCTTTGTCCCTTTCAAGCTTTATCTCCCTGGCAAGCCTTACATCTGCACTGGCTCCCGAAAGGACCGGTGAAAGGTTGTACATTAAGATCCCAAGTCCTGCAGCAAGAACCGGAACAATTAATAAATAAGGCAATGAGCCATTGAAAGGCTTTGAGACCTGCTCATCCTCCCTGACAGCATCTGACCGGAGGATCGCGTCATAAGGGCAGCCGGATTCGCAAAGCCGGCAGCTCTTGCATTCATCAGGCGATATCTTCAGGTGTCTGACCGAAAATGAGGAGAATATCCTTTGAAGTACTCCGTGAGGGCAGAGGTACCTGCAATAGGGCCTGTTCACAAAGATCCCCGTGATCAGGAGCAGGGAACCGAATATCACCATTGTGTAGGGTGCCTCACGCCTGAATATGCCCACAAATGGATCGTACCTGCAAATTATGAAATCACTTCCGGTGGCTGAGAAAAGTACCGCAAGCCCAAGGTAAACGAACGGAATTGCTGAAAGCGTAGAGTTCAGCCAGACAGGTACCCTTACCTGCCTGAACCCTGTAAGTTCCTGGATCGCGCCCATCGGGCAGACTGAAGCACAGAAAACCCGTCCGAACAAGAGGGCGAATAAAAGCGGGACCATGAAGAACATCAGCACGGACAAAGGGATCGCATAGTCTTTACTGAAGAGGGCCAGCGAAATATTCTGAACTGATCCTATGGCACAGATGCAACCCTGCCTGTAAAAGCCAAAATAGGCGAGCGAAAAGACCGACATCAGCAGGATGCCCTTTCGTGACCTCTTTTTAATTACCATCCAGGAAGTTATACTCAGTGCAATTACCAGAACCGCAACATCAACGTATTCCCAAATCGGGCCGCGCTGATCAGGGTACTGGCGCTCCGGGAAAACATATCCTCCCTCAAACTCCGGCCTGGGAAACCTTTGCGGCTGCTGTTGCTGGGCGGAAAGCACTGCATGCCAGATCAGCATTATTATGACCGCTGTGTAAGAGATGTATCTCTGAAACTTATTTTTCATTCAGATTCCGGCTTAGCAACTTTGACTCAACTCAATATCAGGCGGGAAATCCCATTTGTGAAACGGCGGCCTCACCTTCATCATTCTCGCCACCTTGGCCCTGTTTTCAGCACCTTCATCCTTCCTGATATACGGCCGGGAGGCAGGTACCCTGATAACAGCATCCGACGGGCACTTACGGGCAATTGCACACTGATTGCAGTTCTGGCAGAGATTGTGCATGATCTGAAGGTACAGCGACCCATTGCCGAAATCCCCGCATCCCTTTACGCATTTTGAACACCCGTCGCACAGCTTTTCATCAATCGTGTACTCAAAATACGGCTCCTCAACGAACCTCCTGGTTATGGCACCGGTAGGGCAGAGCTGATCCTCGGCTGCGGTGCTGTATTTCTTTGCTCCCTGGCGAAGATAACCCGGACAAAAATCACAATACCCGCACATTGGATTTGCATTTGTGCATTTGACCGCCGAGGGTGTCATAATGCAGTTGGTCCTGCATTGCTCGCAGGCTGTACATTTCATTGGATCGATCTGCCAAACGTAGCCTCTGACCTTTTCCTTCTTACTGAGGACAACCGGGATTGCTGCCAGCGGAATGATTGCAGCCAGCCTCCCCGCGGTCTTTACAAATTCCCTCCTTGTACTGAATTTATCTTCTTTCGACTCCATGATTACCGTAGCAAATATTTAGAACAATCAGACTTCCCGTAGCAAATCCCGGCTCCGGGGCAAGTTGTGCAGGCGGATGCTCTGGAAACCTTTCTTCCTGTTAATAATGCGATCCAGGCAAGGAAAGCCAGCAAAACATACCTGATCAATTTCTTCAGAAACCTTTTCCTGTCCATACACTCAATTCTTTTTGCCGATATCGATACACAACATATTCCGCTGATCTCTCAGTATCAGGTATTTCCCGGCCAGTGCCATTGGCGCCCATGCTTCTATGGCATCCAGCACCCTGTGGCTGGCCAGCAGGGTCGCAGTACTTCGTTCAATCCTGAAAAGATAAAGATTACCGTCATCATCAAGCAGGAAGAGTTTATCATCCCTCATGATAAAAGGCCCCATTCCTTTGCCGAACCTGTTCTCCTTTCCGCTGGTCCAGACCGGGCTCATGAGGTCGGATTTCCTGAAACAGGCAAGCTGCTTCTTATTTGCACCAGCATTTTCCGGAAGCACGCACCAGAGATAGTCGTTTTTTAGGATAGGCGTCTGTTGTTCGCTTGCAAGGCCTTCGGATGACTTATGCTTCCCGACCACACTGATATCATATCCGGTCCCGGCTGCTTTAACCCTTACCACGGCTCCTCCCGCACCATAGCTCCCGAATACGGCAATATCACCATTACCGATGTAAACCGGTGAACCAACAACAATTGAAGGGCTCCATTCGGTTGTTTTCCATAAAAGCCGGCCGGTATCTCCGTCTTCAGCAGAAACTCCGCATACCCCACCGATGGCGGAATAAACATACATCTTTTTACCTCCGATGGTCATCGGTATGATCGATGCGTGCGACATCCTGAGTGAATCAGGATTAGGAGTTTCCCAGATCACCTTCCCACTCGAACAGTCAACACCTACCATAATTGCTTTGCCTCCGGGTGCAAAAACGGCCACGCCGTTATCGATCAGGGGGCACTGTCCGCAATAAAATTCCGGGGTGATCTTACCCTTTACTGTCCCCGGAATCCCAAATACTTTTTCCAGATCCAGCGTCCAAAGCAAGGCACCGGACTGCGGGTCCGCACACATTACATGAGATCTCGGGCCAATAGTAATAACATACTTGTCGGTTACTGCCGGGATTGTTCGCGAATATCCATGGTTACGCTTGAACTGGACTGTGTACCATCTCCTCCAAAGCTCCCTGCCCGAATCGAGGGAAAAGCACCTCAGCATATCGGCCTTCCTCTTCTCATTGTAATCAAGAACATAGACCCTGCCATTGTGTACGGCAGCCCCGGCATACCCTTCGCCGAGCGACAGCCTCCAGGCAACCGGCGGCCCCGTGGTATCCCAGGTCTCTGCAACCGGGACATTTTCCGTGCTTATGTTGTCAAAACCGGTCCCTCTGAATCTAGGCCAGTCGCCGGGCGCGGCTATGACTTCCCTGCCCAGGGCTTCGAAATTCTCCCCGATAAAGACCGAGTCCGAAACCGGCTTTTGGGGAGGGCGGTTATCCATCCCGGGAACCCTTGCTGCCAGTCCTCGGACCGGATCGGCAAAGATCCAGTAAAGGAATGCTGAGGTAAAGACTACTGCAGCAAGAATAACAGGTGTAGACGGATTCTTCTTAAACAAAGCCATTGGATCACTTTAATCTGAAATGCGTCTTAATGATCATTTATGCAGCATGTGAATACCAGTGCAAAGATGACCGGATTGTCCCATTCCGGTTACCCGGCATCCCTGAAAAGGAAAACTAACGGCGCAATCACGAATAGCGCTGTTACCGATCTGTTCTGAAGTCAACTGTCACTTTGCCTTTACGGAATAGACAGCCATATAATCTCCATGACGCAGGAAGAGCCTTCCTTTGTCAATAACTGGATGGGCCCAGTATGGACCTTCACCTTTTTTCACACTAAACGAGCTTATGATATCAAGCTTTTCGGGATTGGGTCTGACCAGCGCTACATTTCCATTCTTTTCCTCATAAAGATAAAGCAGTCCATCTGCAGAGATCACCGATCCCTTGTTGTTCCAGTCGGTTATCCACATTGTCTTCCCTGTCGTCCAGTCGACACAGATCCACCTGCCTTTTGAATTGTTGTCGTGTGTAGAACTGTAAATGTAGTTACCGATCAGGACCATGCCTCCAACATGCGGATTAATGTCAGGGTTCTTCCAGACCAGGGTCGGATCGGTTCCGTCAAAGTTGATCTTTATCTTAGCCGAGGTCTGTCCGTAGCCGTTGGCCATGAAGAGGAACCCATCCCTGTAGAGAGGGGT
Organism: Bacteroidales bacterium UBA1800; assembly: GCA_002319915.1. Classification (GTDB taxonomy): domain Bacteria; phylum Bacteroidota; class Bacteroidia; order Bacteroidales; family VadinHA17; genus LD21. Next base: position 27,674 of record DCFQ01000028.1, read on the forward strand.
ATGGATATAATTCTTGCCTCCCTTCTGGTCGGTATTGACCGATCCGAAATTGAATTTCCAGAGGATTTTCCCGTCGGCGGCGTTGACCCCGAAGATATAAGTCGGATTGACGGTAACTATTACCTTCATTCCCTTGTCTTCGATTAACAGGGGATTCACATACTGGGATCCTTCATTGAGAGAAGGTGCTTCCCATACCACGGAACCGTTGTCAGCATTGTAAGCCACCATGGCGGTTTTATTTCCACCGGGGGAAACAATGACCTTATTGTCAACGATGAGAGGTGATTCCGTTATCCCGAACCGGGGAACGACTGCCCCGTATTTTGAGTAGTAATCTTCCTTCCAGAGGATCTTGCCGGAAGTGGATACACAAGCCAGTTCGCCGGAACCAGAAACGACATATATCTTGCCGTTTAAGAAGGTGGGGGTACAACGGCTCTCGGGCGCGCTGTTCACCTTTGACATGGTCCCGTACTCAACGTCCCATTTCTTTTTCCCGTCCTGTGTCAGGGCTGTCAGCACATCCTTATCGCCCCTGATGCCTGTGATATATACAGCATCTTTTGTGACTGTGGCACTCGAATATCCCATTCCTATGCCTTCAGTCTCCCACAAAAGTGAGGGCCCTGATGAGGGCCAGGCTTTCAGAAGGCCAGTTTCCGCATATACTCCGGTCCGGTTTGGACCACGCCATCCGATCTGCTGCCCTGAAGATTCCAGAGCAAGAACTGCAGCAACCACCAAAAAGGCAATTTTTATCATGGTTCTTTTCATATCACACTTTTATTAATTAAAAAATATTTAAATATTACTTCCTTCACGATATCTGATCCGGTTCCTTCAAACTGACAGGTGAGACAAGATCATTTTGCTTTAATTGAATATGCTGCAAGGTAATCTCCATGCCTCAGGTAAAGCTTTCCATGGTTTATCACGGGATGAGACCAATAGGGGCCTGTCCCCTGTGTCACCCTGAAGCTGCTGACAAGCTCAAACTTTGAAGGGTTCGGTTTCACGAGACCTGCAAAGCCGGATTTCTCATCATATATATAAAGCATCCCGTCAGCTGCAATAACAGAACCTTTGCACTTCCAGTGCTCTTCGTACATTTTCCGGCCGGTATTCCAGTCTATGCAGCACCAATTGCCGTCGTTATTGCTCAGCCAGTTGGCACCGTATATGCAGCTATTCACCAGGACAACGCCCCCGTGATGCACATCCAGGACTGAATCGGTCCATACAATCTTCGCTGTTTTCCCATCATTGCTAAGCTCGAAAAGAGCCCCGCCATGATTATACCCCCCGGTCATATATATCTTGCCGTCCTTATAGAGTGGGGTAACACACTTGATGAGAGGTGCATCGGGCCAGACTGCCACTGAAGCCTTGTCGTCGATCGCTTTTGTGTGGTCAACCTTCCATACAATGGCACCTCCGGAAGCGTCGACTGCATACAAATAATGCAGCGATATATTGATTATCAGCTTTTTGCCTCCGCGCTCCACGAGAATCGGTGAAACATAGGCAGGGGCATCATTTATGCTGGGAGATTTCCAGATCAGTTTCCCATTGGTTTTATCAAGTGCTATTGTCATGGTCTCCGGTCCCCCGGGTGAAAAGTAGAGCTTCTGCCCGTCTATCAGCAACGACTCTGCAATACCCCATTCACCGTAAGTCCCTTTATAAATTTCGCTGGCTTTCAGCGACCAGATGATCTTTCCCGAAGATGCATCAATGCAGGCAAGGTCGCCGAACCCGCTTGAAACATAGACCCTGTTCCCTTCAACAGTAGGAGTGCACCTGCTTTCGGGGCTTGCCTTACTCCATACCCTTCCGAAAGGAGTCTGCCACTTCAGGTTTCCTGTCGTATCCAGGGCCACAAGAACATCATTCTGACCATCCATTCCTGTGAGGAAGATCCTGTTGTCCCCGAAAGTTACCGATGAATATCCCCTGGGCAGTTTACTTATCGACCAGAGAAGTGATGGACCATTCTGGGGCCACATCCTGAGCAGCCCTTTCTCAGCTGATACTCCCGTCCTGTTATCCTCTCTCCACTGGCTGATTTTTTGAGCGGCAACTGTCCCGAATGTCAGAAACGTAACAATAAAAACTGCAGCTAAGGTTTTCATGATCATCAGGTTTTGAAGTTTACGACGGACATTTCCTATGTAAATATGACAGATTTTCTTCAATATTGCAAATAGGGATCCCGTAAACCGGCAACGTCACCGGAACAACCGGGTCAGGTGTTATATTCCCGGTATTCAATACAAGCCGGGGCAGGTAATTATTTTGGATCCTGGTTGAATCGCGATTTTTTTGAGCGCATAAATATGATTGGCAGGCCGCCGGCCAGGGTTACAATGCTTGCCAGGAAGAAATCATCGTCAATACCCTGTATATAAGCCTGCGTCCTTAGGTTCGTGAGTATCAGGTTACGGCTCATCCCCGTTGCATTTGAAGGTGATTCTCCCGCATCATGCTCCTCATAAAAGCTAATATTGCCCGATGTATGCCTGTATATCTCTGATGACGGGTTCATCCCAACGCCAAATTCCTGGGTATGAAAATTGATCCGTGAAGTGAGTATAGTGGCCAGTATTGCAACCCCAAGGCTTCCGCCAAGCTGCCGGATCGAATTTGTCAGGCTCGATGCCTGGGCCATCTTATCCCTGGGAACATCAAGAAGTGATATTGCAGCCAGGGCAGTGAACATAAGGCCCATTCCGACGCCCCTTATATAAAGAGAGATCATGATGTAATTCAGCTCTGTCAGGTATGACAGCTTTGAATTCCACCAGAAGCTGATGCCCATCAGTAAGGCCCCGAATATAACGGGCAGCTTGGGGTTGATCCTATCAGCGATCCTTCCTGATAGCGGGGCAATTATCCCCTGGATGATCCCGACCGGGAGAAACACTGAACCCGCCTGGAATGCAGTGTAGCCCATTGTATTCTGCAAATAGACCGGCAGAAGGAAGGTGCTGCCGAACATTCCAAGGCTGAAAAAAAGCATGATGAAATTTGAAAAGCCGAAATTCCTGTTGGCCAGTAGTCTCAGGTCGATAAGCGGGGCTTCCACGGTGAGTTCATTAATGATAAACAGTGTCAGCATAATTAGCGAAATGGCTCCGCAGACCAGGATATAAGGTGCGTGCCAGCCCGCCGAGTTTGTGATATCGCTTCCTTCTGAAAGGGTATACAGGGTGAGGGGAAGGAAGATTGTTACCGTAATGAACCCGGTAAGGTCAAATTTCTTAGTTACGGGGTTTTTATATTCTGCCTGTATAAGCAGGGTGAACAGCATTGCAAGAGCGCCTACCGGGACATTTATCCCGAAAATCAGCTGCCAGTTGAAATGATCGACTATGTATCCGCCCAGAAGGGGTCCGAAGGAAACGGATGCCGCTGCGGATATCGACCAGAAACCTATTGCAATCCCTCTCTGCTCAGGTGGAAATTCCCTTGTGATTATGGCAAGGCCGAGCGGTTGTATGAATCCTGCTCCGAAACCCTGGATGACCCTGGAAACAATTAGCATATCCTCGTTAGGAGAAATGCTGCAAAGGAAAGAACCTGCGGTGAAGAGAAAGAGAGCAATGAAATACATCCGCTTGTACCCGAACCTGTCACCCATCCAGCCTGAGGTCGGAAGAGTTACGGCCATAGCCAGCATATAAGCTGTGATCACCCATTGTGCTTTATCGAGCGAGATCCCCAGGGAAGCCATGATCTTGGGCAGGCCGGTATTTACAACTGTGGCGTCAAGGACTGCCATGAATGTTCCGAACATCACATTCATAAGCAGGAACCACTTGTAGGATTTACTCTTCTGAAGCTCACCAGACCGGGAGTTCCTGATCAATCCACTTATCCCTTCTGACTTTTCCATACCTGAACCATTTTTCTGATCTGACTTATGCCCCTATACAGGAGATAATAAACAGGTGAAAAGGTGAAGGTGTTTAGTTTAGGTGATAAAAAGGGGATATTGACTGGTGATAGGCGTAAGGCGTAAGGCGTAAGGCGTAAGGCGTGAGGCGTAAGGCGTAAGGCGTAAGGCATAAGGCGTAAGGCGTAAG
>DCFQ01000051.1 GCA_002319915.1 Bacteroidales bacterium UBA1800
CCAAGCTTCCTGTATGCTTCCTGCTGCAGGGTTGAGGTTGTGAACGGCGGCGCCGGAGAGCGGGTTCCCGGCTTGACGGTTACGGATGAGACTTTGTACTCGGCAACCTTGCAGAGCTCGAGGAATTTTATTGCTTCCTGCTCGTCGTGGAACCTCTTCGATGCCTCGGCCCTGATAGCTCCTTTCCAGTCAGTGGAATTGCCGGTGGTAAAGCTTCCGTTCACCCTGAAGGCAGATTCCGGTTTAAAGGCAATTATCTCCCTCTCCCTCTCAACAATCAGCCTCACGGCCACTGACTGAACCCTGCCTGCCGATAATGCCGGCTGGACCTTTTTCCAGAGGACCGGTGAGATCTCAAAACCGACGATCCTGTCGAGGATGCGCCTTGCCTGCTGTGAATTTACCAGGTTCATATCCACCCTGCGGGGATTCACAATGGCATTGCCGATGGCATCCTTTGTGATCTCATGGAAGACGATCCTCTTTGTGGAATCGAGGTCAAGGCTCAGGACCTTGATCAGGTGCCATGCAATTGCTTCTCCCTCACGGTCCTCATCAGATGCGATCCAGATATTTTTAGATTCGGATGCCGCCTTGCGCAATTCACCTACAACTTTTGCCTTCTCTTTAGGGATTTCATATTCCGGAGCAAAATTATTTGCGATATCGATGCCAAGGTTCTTCTTGGCCAGATCCCTTATGTGACCGAAGCTTGATATGACGCGGAAATCCTTCCCAAGAAATTTCTCAATGGTTTTTGCCTTTGCGGGAGACTCAACGATGACAAGATTTTCGATCATATCTGGCGGAATATTACTCTTTTTAAAAACACGACAAAGTAAATCATTTAGGTTCCAAACTTCAAAATAAACGACTAAGTTTCTTTATTAATTGCTAATTTTGGCGCAAACTACTGACGCGAATGAAAGCCAATTCATCAAACAGAAAATATGTGATATGGTTCTGGACTATCCTCACAATTCCGTTACTGGTAATCATTCTTTTATTTGTGTTGATATCGATGGGCAAGCTCGGTTCAATGCCTTCATTCAGGGAGCTTGAAAATCCGCAGTATAATCTTGCGGCCGAGGTCTATTCGGAGGATGGTGCACTTCTCGGCAAGATAAGCATCGAGAACAGGACATGGACGGAGTACAAGGATATTTCGCCTTATGTGATCAATGCCCTGATAGCCACGGAAGACATCAGGTATTACCGGCACTCGGGCGTTGATATAAGGGGTTTGGGAAGAGCCATAGTGCGTACCATAATGCTGGGTCAGAACACAGGGGGAGGGAGCACGATAACACAGCAGCTGGCAAAGCAGCTTTACCCGAGGGATACAGCCAGGACATCCTCGATCGTCAAACGGATCAGGCTCGGGGTCACGAAGTTCAAGGAATGGCAGACTGCCGTCAAGCTTGAGAGAAGCTACACGAAGGAGGAGATCATTACCATGTACCTTAATAAATTCGACTTCAGCTACAATGCTGTTGGGATAAGGTCGGCGGCCAGGGTCTATTTCAATGTTTCCCCCGATTCGCTTAACCTTGAGCAGGCTGCGGTGTTGGTAGGTATGCTGAAGGCTTCCACGAGGTATAACCCCATGAGGAACTATAACCTCATGCTTCAGCGGAGGAACGTGGTCCTTTCGCAAATGGAGAAGTATGGCTACCTGAGCCCACAGGTTGGAGATTCCGTCAGGCAGCTCCCCATTGTCACCAGCTTCAGGATGGAAGATCACAATACCGGCCTTGCCACATACCTTAGGGAATATATCAGGTACACCATGAGGAAGCCCGAGCCCGACAGGAGCAAGTACGTACAGCAGTCATCGTACGACGACGCCCTGTGGGAATGGGAAAACAATCCCCTTTACGGGTGGTGTAACAAGAACAAAAAGCCCGACGGTTCATACTTTGATATATACAAGGATGGGTTAAAGATCTATACCACTATCAATTCAAAGATGCAGCAGTACGCCGAGCAGGCTGTCATGGAGCATCTCTCGAAGGAGGTCCAGCCAGACTTCTACAGGAGGGCAAAGTATTTCAGGAACCCGCCTTATTCCAACGACCTTACAAAGAAGGAGGTCGAGGAGCTTCTTCTGAGATCCGTGAAGGAAAGCGTCAGGTACAATTCCATGGATAAACGCGGGGTTCCCGAGGATTCAATAATGCTGGCTTTCAATACACCTGTGCCGATGAGGGTCTTCTCATGGAAGGGGGAAAGGGATACAGTAATGACACCATACGATTCGATCAGGTACTACAAGTACTTTGTCCGTTCCTCCTTTATGGTGGAGGATCCCCATAACGGGTATGTGAAGGCCTATGTCGGAGGCCCCGACTTCAGGTATTTCAAATGGGACGCGGTGACCCAGCAGAAGAAGCAGGTCGGCAGTACTATCAAGCCCTTCCTGTACACGGTTGCGATGCAGAACGGTTATTCGCCCTGTGACGAGGTGGAGAACATACCAAGATCGTTCGATATACCCGGCGACTCTATCCCGTGGAGACCGCGCAGCTCGGGTCCGGAGGAATACCACGGGAAAATGGTCACCCTCAAATGGGGTCTCGCACAATCGGAAAACTATATTTCAGCATGGCTGATGCAGCAGTTCAGCCCGACAGCCGTTACCGACCTCATGAAAAAGATGGGGGTGAGGAGCTTCATCGATCCGGTCCCTTCGATCTTTCTCGGAACATCCGACATCAAGCTTGAAGAGATGGTGGGCGCATACGGTACCTTTGCAAACAAAGGTGTTTATGCCAGGCCCATGTATGTCACCCGGATAGAGGACAAGAACGGCAATATAATCTCGAAGTTCACTCCCAGGATAGAAGAGGTGCTCAGCGAGAACCAGGCTTACCTTATGGTCGATCTCCTTAAGGGCGTGGTCCTTATTGGGTCGGGGAACAGGCTGAGAAGGGAGCCCTATTTCCTGATGAATGAGATCGGGGGCAAGACAGGCACAACCCAGAATCATTCAAACGGCTGGTTCATGGGAATTACACCCAATCTGGTGGGCGGTGTGTGGAGCGGCTGGGAAGACCAGGCAATCCACTTCGAGACGCTCGGAGAGGGGCAGGGAGCCGCAATGGCCCTTCCGATATTCGCGATATTCATGAAAAAGGTATATACCGACCCACAGTTCGGGATAATGGAGGCTGATGCATTCGAGAGGCCGGCTGATTTCAACATTGAGCTCGATTGCGACAAGGTGAAAAGGGAAACCATAAGACGGGGCAATTACCTGAAGGAGAAATACTAAAGGCACAAGGCACAAAGCACAAGGCGCAAAAAGGATTCAGGCAAACAACGACCTCACAAGCTCCTCGACCTTTCCCACGGGAACGACTTCGATCCCCTGCCGTTTTTCCGAAATGTTCTTCTGGAACTTCGAGATGTAGATCTTTCCGAAGCCCATTTTTGATGCTTCCCTGATCCTCTGATCTATGCGCGCCACCGGCCGGATCTCACCTGAAAGGCCGGTTTCGCCCGAGAAGCATATGTTTTTGGCGACTGGAATGTCGAGGTTGGAAGAGAGAACAGCAGTCAGGATCGCCAGATCAATTGCGGGGTCGTTAACCTTGATCCCGCCGGCAATGTTCAGGAAGACATCCTTTGCGCCCAGCCTGAATCCAGCCCGCTTCTCCAGCACTGCAAGAAGCATGTTGAGGCGCCTGATATCGAATCCTGTTGAGCTTCTCTGCGGGGTGCCGTACACGGCGCTGCTCACGAGCGCCTGGGTCTCGATCAGGAAAGGCCTTATCCCGTCGACCGTCGCAGCGATTGTAACCCCGCTCAGTGATTCGTAATGCTGGTTTATGAACATTTCTGAAGGGTTTGACACCTCCCTTAGCCCGTCTTCCATCATCTCAAAGATTCCAAGCTCGGAGGTGGAGCCGAACCTGTTCTTGACCGATCTGAGCAGGCGGTATATGTAATTGTTGTCACCCTCAAAGTAAAGCACCACATCCACTATATGCTCCAGCACCTTCGGGCCCGCAATGGTCCCGTCCTTGGTGATGTGACCGATCAGGAAAACCGGGATTCCCGTGATCTTCGAGTACTTGAGCAGCCTTGCAGCGCATTCCCTGACCTGTGATACAGAACCTGCTGAGGATTCCAGTATCTCAGTGGAGATTGTCTGGACCGAGTCGATGATTATCAGTCCGGGTTCGAGATTATCAGCCTGCAACAGTATGTTCTCGAGACCGGTTTCGCTGTAGATGTAGCAACGGGGATTTGATTTCCCGAGTCTCCCGGCCCTGAGGCTCACCTGCTCTTCGCTTTCTTCACCTGAAACATAAAGGACTGGTTTGTCTTTCATTGCCAGGGCAAGCTGAAGGGCAAGCGTCGATTTCCCGACTCCCGGCTCGCCTCCGAGGAGCACCAGCGATCCTCCCACCAGGCCTCCGCCAAGTATCCTGTCCAGTTCGGGAATGCCGGTTTTCTGCCGCTGATACTCGTCTGTCCTGACATTGTCGAGAAGCTCAGGCTTTCTTTTCTCGCGCGACAGCGAGGTCGGATTGTCACGGGGAGAGGGCTGCGCAAGGAGCTCCTCATGGTAAGTATTCCATTCTTTGCAGGACGGGCATCTGCCTATCCATTTGGCGGATTCGGCTCCGCAGTTCTGGCATACAAAAACCGTTTTAGTTTTTGCCATGGCTGAGTTTTTCTAAAGGTGATGTTTAGGGTCCCGGAGAAATCTGTTTCTCGCTTTTCCTGAAGATCATGAAGAATGAAATTGTCCCGATCAGAAGTACCATGATCAGCTGCGATTCGTGGGTCAGGAATGCATAGATAAGCCCGTCCTCTATCCTGACCCCCGCAATGAAAGCGATACCCCTGGAGATAATGTAATGGAAGGCTCCAAGGCCGCTCTGGACGGGAGCTGACATCGCCAGCCCCCCGATCACCAGCAGGAAAATGCTGTCGCCAAAGGAGATATGTGAGGTTTCCTTGATTGCGAACACCACCACCCAGGTCATGAGGGCATAATTGATCCAGATAAAGACTGTATGGAAGATGAACTCCCATTTGTTCCGCAGGTTGGTAATCGTTTTGAGGCCGTTGATTATCCCTCTGCCCACGTTGAACAGCTTTGAGAAGAAGCGGATCTTCCGAAGGTTCTTCCTGTACTTCAATAACAGGAAAAGTGATATAATCAGGAGGGTTAGGAGGATGACCCATACTACCCAGGTAAATCCCAGGGTGTTGAAGACTTTCTGCCGGAGCGGGACGAAGATGCTGGCCCTGAGGAATTCATAGATCTGACGTTCCCTGATTACTATGAGGGCCGTCATGATGACCATGAGTGACAGGAAATCAATGGTCCTTTCGATCACTACAGTCCCTATCAGCTGGTCCACGGGTATCTTCTCCTTCCTGCCAAGCGCCACGCACCGGGTTATTTCCCCGATTCTCGGCAGGGCGAGGTTGGCAAGGTACCCGGCCATAAGGGAATAGAAAGTATTGATGAACGACGGCTTGTATCCGAGGGGAGTGATCAGCAGTGTCCAGCGGCGGGCCCTGCTGAAATATGCCATGAGGCCGCATAACAGGGACAGCATCACCCAGCCATAATTGGCCTCCTTCAATCCATCAAGGAGCTTTTTGAATTCCACGTTGCGAAAGGCGAGCCAGAGCAACAGGACCCCGAGAATAAGAAATGCCAGGAACTTAAGGCTGTTGATTACCCCCTTTCTCAAATCAGATGAGTTTATTCGTTTTGGTATCCGGGAATATAATTTTAGGCTTGAACGACCCGGCTTCATCAGCGTTCATGAATGCAAAAGCCATTATGATCACGATATCTCCGATCATGGCCTTCCGGGCTGCGGCCCCGTTGAGGCAGATCTCCCCGGTTCCGCGCCTTCCTTTAATAACATATGTCTCGAGCCGTTCTCCATTGCTCAGGTTAAGGACAAGCACCTTCTCATTCTCGATCATCCCTGATGCATCCATAAGGTCCTCGTCAATGGTAACACTCCCGATATAGTTGAGATTCGCCTCCGTAACCGTGACCTGGTGGATCTTTGATTTCAGAACCTCTATAAACATCTTATCCAGCGAAATTTAATTTACGCCGCAAAGTTAACTATCCTTTTTATGGATTACAACGGGAATTCAATATTATCTATCAGCCTGATGTTCCCGGCCTTAACTGCAATGCACCCGTAGTATTTCCTTCCCTTCACCGTTTCGGAGCGGCTGCTGACGGGCTTTAGTTCCACGTCGTCGGCTATCTCGAAATATTCCACCGAAAAGCCGGGGACTCCCTCTATCGCCGATCTGACAAACTCCCTGATTTCGTCCACACCGCGGTTCTTCCACATCCCGGAGGCAGAGCTGATAGTCATGTAAATTATCCCCGCATTTCTCCTGATCTCCGGTCCGAGCAGCCTGTTACGGCTGCTCATTGCCAGCCCGTCGCTCTCCCGCACAATAGGGTTTCCGACTATGGCTGGTCTGCCACCTGCCCGGAGCGCGAGCTCCCTGATGACAGCCAGCTGCTGAAAATCCTTCTGCCCGAAGAAGGCAAAATCAGGCTGCACTATCTCAAACAGCCTGTTTACAACCATTGCCACCCCGTTGAAATGGCCGGGACGGTGAAGCGCTTCCATCACATTGTCAAGATTCCCGAAATTATATTCTTTCCGGACTGGCGTCGGGTAGATCTCTTCGTCACCAGGGACAAAGAGTATATCACCGGCCCGCAGATATCTGCCAAGAAAGGCCTTGTCCTCATCAGGAGTTCTCGGATAGTTCCTGAGATCGTCCTTGTCGTTGAACTGCGTGGGATTTACATAGATACTGACCACGACCAGGGGGCACTGATTCATCGCATTAATTACCAGCGAAATATGTCCGCTGTGAAGAGCTCCCATAGTCGGAACCAGCCCCACCGGACAAAGGCCCGCCTCCCTGATTGTTTCGCGGAGGTCCTTAACGGTACTGATCACTTTCATAATTCCCGGTTTATAAAATGCAAACCTAGATTAAATATTTGTGTCAGAGGCCTGCAATGGCATAAAAAGATAAATAAGCCAATTCAGGCCGCCTCAGCCGTTGTTAATAATGTTATTTTTTATTATTATCTTTGCACGTTGTTAAGGATTGGTATATCCGGGAAGGTAAATGGAAAGTAAGAAGGTTTTGTTCATTTCGCAGGAGATCACTCCATATCTCGGTGAAACGAAACTGTCAAGGATCGGGAGATATCTGCCACAGGGCATCCAGGAACGAGGGAAAGAGATAAGGACCTTCATGCCCAGGTACGGCAGCATAAATGAAAGGCGTAATCAGCTTCATGAGGTTATCAGGCTTTCCGGGATGAACCTTATAATTGACGATACCGATCACCCGCTTATTATTAAGGTCGCCTCGATTCAATCGGCCCGCATGCAGGTCTATTTTATAGACAACGACGACTATTTCCAGCGAAAGCATACAGTCACCGATTCTTCAGGCAGGGAGTTTGAAGATAATGATGAACGGGCACTTTTCTTTGCCCGCGGTGTTATCGAAACGGTAAAAAAGCTGAGGTGGGCGCCGGATATTGTCCACTGTCACGGCTGGATGACAGCCCTTGTCCCTGTCTATCTTAGAAGCATTTACAACGACGATCCCCTGTTCCATAATTATAAGATAGTCTATTCTGTTTACGGTAATGAGTTCAGGACCCCGTTCAGGCCGACGTTTGTCGACAAGCTGCGGTTTGACGGCATCGACGGAGAGAGCCTGAAGCTTGCCAGGAATCCAGATTTCATTAACGTCTCAAAGCTCGCGATCAGGCATTCTGACGCAGTGATTGTCGGAAGCGAAGAGATCAACAGTGAACTTGCGAAATTCCTCAAAACACTCGATAAGCCGGTTCTTCCATTTCAGGACGAATCTAAATATATAGAAGCCTACGATAACTTCTACGACCAGTTGTTGTCCTGACGGCTCAACTTCTTACTCTCCTGTAAATAATAAATCTACATCTTCCAAGTTTTATTTAGAGTAAACAAGACTTGTAGTTCGGATTTTATTAATAAAAATAAATTTAGTATGTGCGGAATTGTCGGCTATATCGGTACCAAACCTGCTCGCGAAATTATTATTAACGGCCTTAAACGTTTGGAATACAGGGGCTATGACTCTGCCGGAATGGCATTGATAAATGGAGAGGCAAAGATCTTCAAGTGCAAGGGACGCGTTCAGGACCTGGAGGATATGCTTTCCGGGTCAGAATTCAACGGTACGATCGGCATGGGCCATACGAGGTGGGCTACCCACGGGGAGCCAAATGAGCTTAACGCCCATCCGCAGGTATCCTTTAAAGGCAATTTCATTGTCGTTCATAACGGGATCATCGAGAATTATTCCCTCATCAAGAAACACCTGCAAAGCAGGGGGATCCAGTTTTCGAGCCAGACCGACACTGAGGTGCTGGCAAATCTTATCGAACATCTTTATCTTGAAGGCGACCTGACGGCCGAGCAGGCAATCATGCTTGCGCTTAACCGGGTCGAAGGTGCTTACGGGCTGGTCATTATATGCGTAAAGGAACCTGACAGGCTCTTCGCCGCAAAGAAAGGGAGCCCGCTCGTGATTGGCGTGGGCGACGGTGAGAATTTCATTGCATCCGACGCCACCCCCATTGTTGAGTACACCCAGAGGGTCATCTACCTGAAGGACGACGACATGGCCATCATCAAGAAGGATGAGCTTATTCTCAAGAGCGTCAGGCCGGGCAAGATCGAACCAGAGGTAAAGCAGGTGGATCTCAAGATTGGGGAAATCGACAAGGAAGGATTCCCGCACTTCATGCTCAAGGAGATTTACGAGCAGCCGAGAGCGATACACGACACTTTCAGGGGAAGGGTGCTTCCCGATCACTCAGGAATCATGCTTGGAGGGCTCCACGGCGTCCTCGAAACGATATCCCAGTCGGAAAGGATAATAATTGTTGCATGCGGGACCTCGTGGCACGCAGGGCTCCTCGGAGAATACATCTTTGAGGAGTATACCAGGATCCCGGTGGAGGTTGAGTATGCTTCGGAGTTCCGCTACCGTGATCCGATAATTAGAAAAGGGGACATCGTGATTGCCATAAGCCAGAGCGGGGAGACCGCAGATACCCTCGCAGCCGTGAAGCTGGCAAAGGAGCGGGGCGCTATGGTCCTGGGGATCTGCAATGTGGTGGGATCGAGCATACCTAGGGAAACCAATGCAGGGGTCTATACGCACGCGGGTCCTGAAATCGGCGTGGCATCAACAAAGGCATTCACCACTCAGGTGACGGTGCTTGCCATGATGGCATTCGAGATCGGGTTCCTGAAGGGAGTCATTAATGCAGAGAATTATAAGAAGCTGATCGATGAGCTTGCCGTTATTCCGGAGAAGATAGAGAAGTCCCTTAAGGCCAATGAGAAGGCCCTGGAGATAGCAACAAAATACCAACAGACGAAGAATGCCCTTTACCTGGGCCGCGGATACCTGTTCCCGGTGGCGCTCGAAGGCGCCCTCAAACTGAAGGAGATATCATACGTTCATGCGGAGGGATACCCCGCTGCCGAGATGAAGCACGGCCCGATCGCGCTAATTGATGAGAACATGCCGGTAGTGGTGGTTGCCACCAAGGATGATACCTACGACAAAATAGTCAGCAACATTCAGGAGATCAAAGCCAGGAAGGGGTTAGTGATCGCAATTGTGACCGAAGGTGATGAGATTATAAGCCGCATGGCCGATTTCGTGCTTGAGGTACCAGATACCCTGCCCGTCTTCTCACCGGTCCTCGCCGTGATCCCTCTCCAGCTCCTTTCATACCATATTGCTGTGCTCAGGGGTTGTAATGTCGACCAGCCGAGGAACCTCGCTAAATCTGTGACAGTAGAATAGAAATCCAACATAATCCTAAAATGAATCTGGAAATATCCTGCCGGAACCTTTCACCGGACGAGATAAAAACCCTGGAGTCAAATGGCTGTACCTGTGATGACTGGACAAGGGTCAGGGTGGCAGAGCAGTTTGACCCCTCAAGGTGCAGCCGGGTGACCTTTTCGGGCGATGTAGAGCTGGGAAGCTTCTCAGGATCATATACCGACAGGTCGGGAGTCTCTGTTAAGCATGGCATTTCGGATGCAAGAATACATAATTGCCGGATCGGCTCCAATGTTCTCATTTTCAACATCGGCGATTATATTGCCAATTATGTCATCGAAGACAATGTGATAATAAGGAACTGCGGAAAGATCCATACCGAGGGTACATCCTCATTCGGCAACGGTACCGCGGTGGCGGTACTGAACGAGACGGGCGCCCGGTCGGTGAAGATATGGGACAGGCTCTCAGCGCACCATGCATATATTGTTGCCCTTTACAGGCACCGGATCAAGGCTGTCGAAAAGCTTGAAAAGATGGTGGAAGAGTATTCAGCTTCGGTAAGCTCGGCAATGGGGGTGATCGGAAGGGGATCGAGCGTCTGCGACTGCCGGACTTTACGAAACGTAAAGATCGGACCGTGCACGAAGGTTGAAGGAGCTATAAGCCTGAATGAAGGCACGATAAACTGCTGCAGCGAGGATCCGGTCCATATAGGTCCTGGCGTGATCATGGAACACTTCATAGTCTGTTCGGGATCGACGATATCCGAATCGACCCTGATCGACAAGTGCTTCATCGGGCAGGGATGTGTTCTCTCGAAACATTATTCAGCCGAAAACTCGCTCTTCTTTGCAAATTGCGGCGGATATCACGGGGAAGCCTGTTCAATTTTTGCCGGTCCGTATACGGTTACTCACCATAAATCGACCCTGCTGATCGCCGGGATCTTTTCGTTCATGAACGCCGGTAGCGGCTCCAACCAGAGCAACCACATGTACAAGCTGGGGCCCATTCACCAGGGGATTATGGAAAGAGGATCGAAGACCACAAGCGACTCTTATGTCCTTTGGCCGGCACGCATCGGTCCGTACACCCTGGTTATGGGGCGTCACTATAAGAATATGGACACGTCGTCGCTTCCCTTCTCGTACCTGATAGAAAGCAATGATGAGAGTATCCTGGTCCCGGGTGTGAACCTCAGGAGCGTGGGTACTATAAGGGATGCACAGAAATGGCCGACACGTGATGTCAGGAAGGACCCTGACAAGCTCGACCAGGTCAACTTCAACCTGCTGAGCCCCTATACCATCCGGAAAATGTTCGAGGGAAGGGAACTGCTTACGAAGCTGAAGGCCGTGTCGGGTACCGGCTCCTCTTCATACTACTACGATAACATGATGATCAAGGGCCCCTCGCTTGAAAGAGGGATCGATATGTACCAGACCGGGATCAACAAGTTCCTCGGCAATTCCCTTATAAAGCGGCTCGAGGGCATCGAATTCAAATCGGATGATGAGCTGCGCAAACGCCTTGTGCCTGAACATGATATAGGAAAGGGAGAATGGGTCGACCTGGCAGGGCTGCTGGCCCCGAAAACGGTTGTCAGCCAGCTTCTCGACGATATTGAATCGGGAAAGATCAGCTCAATCGGCGAGGTGCAGCGGTCATTCAGGGAAATGCATGACAATTATTACAAATGGGAATGGACATGGGCTCTGGAGAGGATCGAGGAAGAAGAAGACAAAAAAGCAGCGGATTTTACTGCTGATGATATAATACGGATCGTTGAACGGTGGAAGAAGAGCGTGACAGACCTCGACAAGATGCTTTATGAGGATGCCCGGAAGGAGTTCAACCTTTCATCGATGACGGGATTCGGGATCGACGGCGGGGAGGAGATCAAGAAGAAGGATTTCGAACAGGTCAGGGGCGAGTTCAACTCGAACTCAGTGGTGGCGGCTATCCGGGAGCATATCAGGATCAAGAGCGCCCTCGGGGATGAGCTTATCGGCAGGATGAAAAAGATCAGTCTGTCGTAAAGGTGTAAGAAATTCACTTAACCGCAAAACAGCCCCGGATCCCTTACGCCCCCGGCCCCCTGAAGGGGATTAAGGAAGTCCGCTTCAGGAGGCGGGAGGCAATCGGTGGCAGGACTGGTTACCTGCCTGAATACATTGTATCGTAGTACTTTTCGTAATCGCCCGAAATTATCCTCTCAAGCCACTGGGTGTTCCTGAGGTACCAGTCAACCGTAAGCTCCAGTCCCTTCGCAAAATCCGGTATCGGCGACCAGCCGAGTTCATTCTGCAGCTTGGACGAATCTATGGCATATCTCTGGTCGTGGCCGGGCCTGTCCTTGACATATGTTATCAGCTTTTCGGATGTTCCTTCCAGCCTGTCGAGCTTTGAGTCCATTATCCTGCACAGGAGCCTTATGAGGTCGATGTTCTTCCACTCGTTGTTCCCTCCGATGTTATAGGTCTCACCTGCCTTCCCTTTGTGGAAGATTAGATCGATGGCCGATGAATGGTCCTCTACATAAAGCCAGTCCCTGATATTCTCACCCTTGCCGTAGACAGGTATCGGTTTCTGGTTCTTGATATTGTTTATGGCCAGCGGGATTAGTTTTTCAGGGAACTGGTTCGGTCCGTAATTGTTCGAGCAGTTTGACACCACCACCGGGATGTTGTATGTATGGCCGTATGCCCTTACCAGGTGATCGGAGCTTGCCTTGGAGGCTGAATAGGGGCTCTTCGGGTCATACGGGGTTGTTTCGGTGAAGTAGCCTTCCTTGCTGAGGGATCCGAAGACCTCATCGGTGGAGATATGATAGAACAGCTTCCCTGTGCAGTCGCTGCCCCACTGGCTGCGGACCGCATTGAGAAGGTTGACCGTACCGATAATGTTTGTCTGGACGAACTCATCGGGGCCGCTGATCGACCGGTCGACATGCGATTCGGCCGCAAGGTGGATGACTCCGTCGAACCGGTACTTTGCGAAAAGGTCAGCTATGGCCTTTTTGTCGACTATATCGGTCCTTTCAAAGAAATAGTTTTCCCTGCCTTCAATGTCTGCAAGGTTCTCGAGGTTCCCGGCGTACGTAAGCTTGTCGGCATTGACTATCCTGTATTCGGGATATCTTGCGACAAATCTCCTGACTACATGGGATCCGATGAAGCCGGCACCCCCGGTGATAAGGATTGTTTTTTTGAAATTCATGGTCAGTTGCTCTTTCTTATAAATTTTTCCCATTCCCAGGCTGTTCTCATGGATTCATCGAGGGAGATATTTGTCTTCCATCCCAGTTCCCTGTTTGCGAGGGATGGATCAGCCCAGATCTTTTCAATATCCCCCGGACGCCGGTCTGTTATCCGGTATTTCAGTTTGAGGCCGGTCGCGCGTTCGAACGAACTTATTGCTTCCAGAACCGAAACGCCCGTGCCGGTCCCCAGGTTGAATGTCTCATACCCTGACTTGTTCCTTCCTTCGACCAGGCGGTTAATGGCCGTTACATGGGCCTTTGCAAGATCGACGACATGAAGGTAGTCCCTTATGCATGAACCGTCGGGGGTATCATAGTCATTGCCGAAAACCTTAAGTTCATCCCTGAGGCCAAAGGCTGTCTGGGTAATAAACGGGACCAGGTTCTCGGGAACACCTCTTGGCAGTTCGCCTATAAGGGCTGACGGGTGTGCACCGATGGGATTGAAATACCGCAGTGATATCCCCCGCAGGTTTGGGTCCGCAGCAATGGTGTCCCTGATTATTTCCTCGCAGATCCGTTTCGTATTGCCATACGGCGAAGCGGCCGGCTGAAGGGGTGAATCCTCGGAAACCGGCAGCCTGGCTGGCTGCCCGTAAACCGTGCAGCTGGATGAAAAAACAAAGCCGGGGATCCTGAATGTCTTCATTCCCTCCAGGAGATTGACGGTGGTCTGGATGTTGTTCCGGTAGTACTCCAAAGGCTTCCTGACTGATTCCCCGACAGCCTTGTACGCTGCAAAATGGATGATGCCTGAGATGCCCGGGTGATCATGGAAGAATTCCGACAGCTTCTCCCTGTCGCAGATATCTAAGACTGCAAGCTCCGGTGTCGTGCCGGTTATCTGCCCGATCCTGGTCGCAACGCCTGCCTCTGAGTTGGTAAGATTGTCGATGATAATGACCTCGGAACCGTCTTCAATGAGTTCCACTGCCGTGTGTGAACCGATGTACCCGGTACCGCCCGTGACGAGAATTTTCTTTTTCATCAAAGACTCCAATAGGTGTGATTGTGTATTTTTCCCCGAAGCACTCCCTTGACATCCACCACTATACCCTGGTCATTGAGAAGGGGGGTGAAATATTCCTCGCCAATGCCCATATACTCCTTATGACAAACCGCAAGGATGACGGCATCGTATTTGCCTTCGGGTCCTTTCTTCAGGTCGATTCCGTACTCCTCCTTTACCTCGTGAGGGCTTGCCCCCGGATCGATCACATCGACCGATATCCCGAAATCGGTAAGCTCCTTTATCACATCGATGACTTTCGAGTTCCTGATGTCAGTCACATTCTCCTTGAATGTCATTCCCATGACAAGCACCCTTGAATTGTTCGGGTTTGTTCCCTTTGCAATTATCTTCTTCACGGTTTGCTTCCCGATGTACCTGCCCATGCTGTCGTTCGTGAAACGGCCTGAGTCGATCATGTGGGGATGGTATCCCAGGGCTTTCGCCTTGTATGAGAGGTAGTACGGATCGACGCCAATGCAGTGTCCGCCGACAAGCCCGGGATAGAATTTCAGGAAGTTCCATTTTGTCCCGGCGGCTTCAAGTACCTCGAAGGTATTGATGCCCATCCGGTTGAATATTATTGAGAGTTCATTCATGAAAGCGATGTTGATGTCGCGCTGTGTATTCTCGATGATCTTGGCCGATTCGGCGACCTTTATCGAGCTCGCCCTGTAGACTCCTGCCTGTATAATGATCTCGTACACCTTTGCGATCTCTTCTGCCGACACCGGGTCACAGCCGCTTGTAACCTTAACTATCCTGGTAAGCGTGTGATTCTGGTCCCCGGGATTTATCCTTTCCGGTGAGAATCCGACCTTGAAATCCCGGAGGTATTTAAGCTTTGAGAATCTTTCGAGAACGGGAACGCAATCTTCCTCCGTACAACCCGGGTAAACTGTTGATTCATAGACCACATAATCTCCCTTCTTAAGTATCTTTCCGACGGTCTCAGTTGCTTTAAGCAGGGGTGTAAGGTCGGGCAGGTTGTAGACATTCGTAGGGGTTGGCACTGCCACTATATGGAATGAAGCCTGCTTCAGGTCCTCCGGGTTGCTGGTGTAGAGGATATCAGTGCCGTTGAATGCTTCAGGACGAAGCTCGTTGCTGGGGTCAATGCCCTTCTTCATCAGCTCGACCCGGTCGGGCTTGATATCGAATCCGACAACCTTGATTTTCCTTGCGAATTCAAGGGCTATCGGAAGGCCTACATATCCAAGGCCGATAACGGAAAGCTTCGTTTCCTTGTTGATCAGTTCGTTGTACATAATTTGTTTATTTGGCTTTTAGTATTGGATGATATTCTCCTATTAATCCTACAGGCTTTGAGTTCCTGATGGTGAACGCTGTGCTCACGGACTGACGGGCATCATTCAGCCCGAAACCGTTGCCGGCAAGTATTTCCCTGTAGGTCTGGGTATGAAGCTCACCGAACCCTTCACTGAACTCGATCTCCTCGCCGTCGACCGATATGGATCTGTAGGTCCTCTTGCCTTTCTCCTTTACCGTTGCAGGCAGATCGTTGTAATCAACGCTCAGGAACCACCTCACCCTGGCATTCTCAAGCTCGAGATAGCCCGCAGCCTTTGAAGGCTCAGAAACATGGACAATGTTCCTGGTCGTCTTTCCGAAGATCCAGCCGAGCATGTCAAAGAAATGGATGCCGATATTCGTGGCTACACCTCCTGATTTCTGGAGATCCCCTTTCCAGGATATGAAGTACCAGTTGCCCCTGCTGGTGATGTATGTGAGGTCGATGTTATAGACCTTGTCCTTCGGGCCGTTCATAATCCTGTTCCTCAATTCGATGATCCGCGGGTGAAGCCTGAGCTGGAGCACCGTATAGATCCTGCGGCCGGTCTCATCCTCGATTTCCTGAAGCGCATCGACATTCCATGGGTTGAGCACAATCGGCTTTTCGCAGATTGCATCGGCATGATGCCTGAGAGCAAACCGGATATGTGAGTCGTGAAGGTAATTGGGCGAGCAGATGCTGACATAATCGACCATTGTCCCGGTCCTTTTCAGCTTGTCAAAATGCCTGTCAAACCTTTCGAACTCAACGAAGAAGTCGCTGTGCGGGAAATAGCTGTCGAGCAATCCCACGCAGTCGAATTTGTCGAGGCTGGCAAGCAGGATGTTACCAGTATCCTTAATGGCTTTCAGATGCCGCACGGCTATATAGCCTGCAACGCCGATGAGCCCGAAGTTCTTGGGAGTATTCTCCATCAACCAGAAAATTTAAGAGATAACGGAAAAACTAGGAAATAATTTTCGAGACCATGCCGTCTTTGAGAGAGTATTTTTCTCCGCTTTCCGGACAGACGGCAATTCCCGACTCATTGAAGACCAGCCGGTGACCGTATTCGCTCATCCAGCCTGTTTGACGCGCAGGGTTTCCAACAACCAGAGCATATGGTTTAACTTCCTTAGTGACAACAGCTCCGGCCCCTATGAATGAGTATTTCCCGATCCTGTTGCCGCAGACGATCGTTGAGTTGGCTCCGATCGAAGAGCCTTTCTCAACGATTGTCGGAACATACTGATCCCTCCTGATGACCGCACTCCTCGGATTTATGATATTTGTGAATACCATCGACGGCCCGAGGAACACATCATCCTCGCATACCACCCCGGTATAGATGGATACATTGTTCTGTACCTTTACATTCCTTCCGAGCGCGACGCCCGGCGAAACGACGACGTTCTGGCCGATATTGCAGTTCTCGCCGATCACGGCACCCTTCATGATATGGCTGAAGTGCCAGATCCTGGTCCCTGCACCGATCGAACAGCCTTCGTCGATCACGGCTGTTTCATGTGCAAAATATTCCTTGTTCATCACTATATGGTTTCAAAAAATTCGAGGATAGAACCGGTGATATGGTTCAGCTGCTCCTGGTCGAGATCGGGATGCATCGGCAGCGACAATACCTCGCTGCAGAGGGCGGAAGTAACAGGGAAATCATTTTCCCCGTAGCCGAGGTACCTGTAAGCCTTCTGAAGATGAAGGGGACCGGGGTAATAGACCATTGCAGGGACATTCCTGGCGGCAAGATGCTCCTTAAGCCTGTCGCGCAGCCCGTTTTTCACTTTTATGGTGTATTGGTGGAAAATGTGCGTGGAGAATGCTGACCGTTCGGGAACTTCGACAAGAGGAGCGTCTGCAAGCGCCTCGTCATAGAAATCGGCAGCCGCCTTCCTTGCCATGTTGAAGGAGTCGAGGTATCTTAGTTTAACCCTCAGGATCGCTGCCTGAAGCGTATCGAGTCTCGAGTTGATCCCGATGTCATCATAATGATAGCGCTGCTTCATTCCATGGTTGGCAATACTGCGGAGCTTTGCGGCAAGCTCGTCATCCGCGGTGAAGATCGCTCCGCCGTCGCCGTAGCATCCAAGGTTCTTCGATGGGAAAAATGATGTCGTGCCGGCATTACCTATCGTGCCTGCTTTCAGCACTTCACCTCCGGCTTTGATAAAACCTGCCCCTGCTGCCTGGGCCGCATCTTCAATGACATAAAGGTTATGTTCGGCTGCGAGTTCCATTATCCCGGACATGTCGGCACACTGTCCGAACAGGTGGACCGGTAATATTGCCCTTGTCCTGGAAGTAATTGCTTTCCTGACCCCCCTGGCCGAAATATTGAAGGTCCCGTACTCCGGATCAACTATCACGGGCTTAAACCCCAGCAGGGCTATTGTTTCGAGGCTTGCAATGAAGGTGAAGTCGGTTGTTATCACCTCATCCCCGGGCTTCAGCCCGAGCGACATCAGGACTATCTGAAGCGCGTCGGTTCCGTTCCCGCATGAAATTACATGTTTAATCCCCAGATAGCGGCTGAGCTCTTCCTCGAAAAGCTTCACCTCCGGGCCGCGGATAAATGCAGTCGATTCAAGGACCGACCTTATGGCACCATCGATCTCCGTCCTCAGGTTCTCATACTGCAAACTCAGGTCAACCATCTGAATTTCCCTCATGTACAATAGCTTTTAAAAAGCACGAATATACTGAATTTTTCACTGTTATTTTTGTAACAATCAAGAATTCATTCCATTGAACGGCTCCCCAGTTATTGACACACCCTGTTAATAACATATTAATAACATAACAGCGGAGCTCTGGCCCCACTTGAGGATTAGCCTTAATTTTGCCTGAAAAGGAACAGGAAAAGTGGATATAAAAGCCTTCGTAAGAGAGTTGTTGTTCAGTCATGATTGCGTGATCATTCCGGGATTCGGGGGATTTATCGGGAACTATTCCCCGGCACGTCATGACAGGGTAACAGGCTTATTCCACCCGCCTGTCAAGAGGATCTCGTTCAATGTCAATCTCAGCCATAACGACGGTCTGCTCATAAGCAGGATCTCACAGTCGGGGGGAATAAATTACGGCGATTCGAAAAGGCTTGTCGAGGAATTTTCGGCTGACCTGAACCGTAAGATCTCACGCGGAGAGCAGGTTGTTTTTGACC
The DNA here is from genome assembly GCA_002319915.1 of Bacteroidales bacterium UBA1800. Lineage (GTDB taxonomy): Bacteria > Bacteroidota > Bacteroidia > Bacteroidales > VadinHA17 > LD21. The sequence goes on from DCFQ01000051.1 coordinate 18,626, forward strand.
ATATAGGGAGGATCTTTCCGAACGGCGAGAACCGGCTTCAGTTTGAACCTGAAACGGATATCAATTACCTCCCCGGTTCGTTCGGCCTCGAAACGTTTCAGTGCCAGCCCCTTAGCGGGTACGATGTCAGAAAACGCGTTGTCAGGCATATCGACAGGGACCCGGTACGGCAGGGCCAGGTCAGGAGAGCTCTATGGAGAGCCGCGGTCGTTATCCCTATACTTGCACTGCTGGTAGCTGTTCCGCTTAAAACGGGGATGCTCCGGGATAAGCTTGAGAGTTCATCGCTGAACCCGCTTGTGACCGCAGAATTTGAGAACAACAAGAAGGCTGTGGATGACGCCGTATCGTTAAACCCGATTACGCAGCAGGCAGGGATCCGGATCGATTCAGTCACTCCTGACTCCGGCTCCGCTAATCCTTCCGATGGAGGAACCCCCACTGTCATAACTGCTGACTCAAATAATGAAAGTCCGGCCAACACCGTGATCAACCCGGCGGCTACAGGGAACCCGGTTGTCAAACCGGCGGTAAATGAACCGGCAGCTGTTACTGCAAAAGGTGGTTATGTGATCATTACCGGAAGCTTCAAATCTGAAGAGAATGCGCTTTCCCACATTAATGCCCTGAAGGCCGAAGGATTCTCACCGGAGCTCGTAAAGGCAGCAAATGGTTATTTCAGGGTTTATGCAATGAAGTGCACCGACCTGAAAACGGCACAGTTCCGGAAGGACAGCCTTTCCAGGAAATTTCCGGACACCTGGATAACGAAATACCAGACTACTTTATAGTCGCACCGTTACCGGTCTTTTCCGAAGGAGCAACAATCACCAGCCTTCCGTCACTGTCCTCAGCCATAAGGATCATCCCTTTCGATTCAATGCCTTTTATTTTCCTGGGCTCCAGGTTGGCAACTATCGAGATCTGCCTGCCAATGAGGGATGCGGGCTCGTAATATTCAGCAATACCCGATACAATAATCCTCACGTCAAGGCCTGTGTCAATTTTCAGCTTGAGGAGCTTGGTCGTCTTAGGGACTTTTTCAGCCTCAAGGACTGTGGCTGTACGGATATCAACCCTTGAAAAGTCATCGAATGTTACGGGGCCCTTCGATGGGACTACTTTTGCCGCCGCAGTCTCATTGCTCTTTTTCGTGGCGGCCAGCTTTTCGATCTGCCCCGCGATCTGACTGTCCTCGATCTTTTCAAACAGGAGTTCGGGCTTCCTGATGGTGTGACCGGGCAGAAGCAGATCATCCCTACCGGCATCCTGCCAGGTAAACCCGTTCGCATTAATCCATCCCCTGAGCTTCTCCATCGAGAACGGAATGAACGGTTCGAGTACTATTGTAAGGTTTGCGGTTATCTGAAGGGCAATATTGAGTATTGTCTTTACTCTTTCCGGATCTGTTTTGACCAGCTTCCACGGCTCCGAATCGGCCAGGTATTTGTTGCCGAGCCTTGCGAGGTTCATCGCCTCCTTCAGGGCTTCCCTGAACCTGAACGACTCGAGGCTTGTTTCCACCCTGTTGCGGATCTGTGCCATCTCCCTGATCACACTTTCATCATTTTCGCCGGTCTTTCCCCTCCGGGGCACCTCTCCTCCGTAATAGTTCCCTGTGAGCACAAGGGTCCGGTTCACGAAATTGCCTAAGATGGCAACCAGTTCATTGTTATTCCGCGCCTGGAAGTCCTTCCATGTAAAATCATTGTCCTTGGTCTCCGGCGCATTCGAGCATAGGGCATACCTTAAGGAATCCTGCTTTCCGGGGAACTCTTCCAGGTATTCATGAAGCCAGACCGCCCAGTTGCGTGAAGTCGAGATCTTGTCATTTTCGAGGTTCAGGAATTCATTCGCAGGAACGTTGTCGGGAAGGATAAAGGTCCCCTCAGCCTTAAGCATGGCAGGGAAGATTATGCAATGGAAGACGATGTTGTCTTTCCCGATGAAATGGATCATCCTGGTATCCGGGTCCTTCCAGTACTTTTCCCAGTCGGGCGTAAGTTCCTTTGTTGCAGAGATATATCCTATCGGCGCGTCAAACCAGACATATAAAACTTTTCCTGCAGCCCCTTCCACCGGAACCGGGACACCCCAGTCGAGATCGCGGCTCACGGCTCTTGGCTGAAGGCCCTGGTCGAGCCATGATTTGCACTGCCCGTAAACATTCGTTTTCCATTCCTTGTGGTCCTCTAGGATCCATTTCTTCAGCCAGCCCTCATATTTGTCGAGAGGCAGGTACCAGTGTTTTGTTTCACGCAGCACCGGCTTGCTTCCACTTATGGTAGAATGTGGATTTATGAGATCGTTCGGACTGAGGGAAGTGCCGCATTTCTCGCACTGGTCACCATATGCGTTCTCGTTACCGCAGTTTGGGCATGTTCCCATTATATACCTGTCGGCGAGGAAACATCCGGCCTCTTCATCGTAATATTGCTCGGTGGTCTTTTCAATGAACTCCCCCTTATTGTACAGCTTCAGGAAAAATTCGGAAGCCGTGTTATAGTGGACCTTGTTCGATGTACGTGAATAAATATCGAAGGCAATGCCGAAATCCTCGAAAGCCTTTTTATTGATCGAATGATACCTGTCGACTACTTCTTTTGGTGTAACGCCCTCATTGCGTGCTTTTAAGGTGATAGGAACCCCATGCTCATCAGAGCCGCAGATAGAAATGACGTCGGCTCCCCTGAGCCTGAGGTATCTTGTATAAATATCAGATGGCACATAAACTCCGGCGAGGTGTCCGATATGAAGCGGACCGTTGGCATAGGGAAGGGCAGAAGTGATAAGATATCTTTTAAAATTCTTCATAGTGTTGAAAATGAATCGGTATCATTTAGTAAAATTGCACAAAGATAATGTTTATTACAGGAGTTGTACCTGTGAGCCCGGTTGAATTAACGATGCAAAACATATAAACAGGATGGCAGTACAAAAGTTGATACCCCCTTATTTGAAGCCCGGTGATGAGGTTGCGATCATATCTCCGTCATGGGCTGTAGATGAAGATAAAATAGACAATGCGGTCAGGTTTCTTGAAGGATGGGGCCTCAGGGTAAGGCTGGGCAGGAATGTGCTAAGGCGGTCGGGTCCGTTTGCCGGGAGCGATCCTGAAAGGCTCGGCGACCTCCAGGCGATGACGGATGACCCGCGCATCAAAGCGGTCTTCTGTTCAAGGGGAGGTTACGGGATGATAAGGATAATCGACCGGCTCGATCTCTCACCGCTGAAAGCGTCGCCCAGGTGGTACATAGGCTTCAGCGACATTACGGTCCTGCATATCTGGCTCAGTGAGGTGGCAGGCATTGCCTCGGTCCACGGGGAGATGCCCCTTAATTTCGGTGATGAAGGTAAAACACCGGAATCATTCGAGACGCTGCGCAGCGCATTGTTCGGCGGATATGGAGGGATCAGGTGGGAAGGGAGAGCGCTCAGGCCCGCCCTCGCCTCGGGCGAGGTGACAGGCGGCAACCTTTCGCTGCTGTACAGCCTGATCGGCAGCAAGGCTGAGCCGGCTACGAGGGGCAGGATACTCTTCATTGAGGATGTCGGGGAATATTATTATCATCTCGACAGGATGCTCGAATCATTAAGGCTGGCCGGAAAACTCGGGAGGATCTCGGCACTGGTCGTCGGCGGCATGATCAGGATGGAGGATACAAAGATCCCCTGGGGAAAGACAGCGGAGGAGACTATTGAACGAACGGTGTCAGGATTCGGCTTCCCGGTGTTCTTTGATTTCCCTGCAGGGCACATCAGCGACAACCGTGCGTTCTACATCGGCCGCCATGCAACGATCAGTCCCGGAAGGGGCTCGTTTACGCTCGCCTATGACTGATCTTCAGAATGCTGAGATCAGAAGGTCGAGATCCTTCGAAATGATACCGAATTTCTGGCCCAGGGTTTCATTGGTCAGGATACCGTTGAAAATGTATACACCCTTCCGTAGCCCGGGGTCCTTTTTGAGCAGCTGGGTTATACCCCCGGCTTCAGCAATGTTCTGAAGGAGGGGATTGAATATATTGCTGAGTGCAATGGAGGCGGTCCGGGCGACCCTTGAAGGGAGGTTCCACGCCGAAAAATGGATTACACCGTACTTTTCATAGACCGGGTCCTTAAGTGCCCGGCATTCGGTCGTTTCGATGCAGCCCCCGCGGTCTATGCTCAGGTCTATGATCACCGATCCCTTCTTCATGCTCTTGACCATATCTTCAGTCACATAATAATAAGGCCTGAGATCATCGAGCTCGATTGCCCCGATCAGGACATCGGCTGATTTCAGGGCTTTTTTAAGTACCTGGGGATGAAAGACGGATGTCTGGAGCCTCTGGCCGACCAGGTGCTGGAACTTCCTGAGGTTGTGAAGGGAGGTGTCGAAGATCTTTACCACCGATCCCAGTCCCAGAGCAGCCCTGGCTGCGTATTCCCCGGCGGTATTTGCACCGATGATAACCACTTCTGTCGGAGTAACGCCGGTGATTCCGCCGAGGAGCACCCCTTTCCCGCCGTGATGGTTGCTAAGGTAATCGGAGGCGATGAGGACCGAGGTAACGCCGCTGATTTCGCTCATCGATTCCATGACCGGCATCTCGCCCTTCGTATCGCGGATCTTTTCGAGCGCCACTGCTGTTACCTTCTTGCGGATGAGCCTGCAGAGGGTCTCTTCATCGAGTTTCAGGACATTAAGGAACGACATGACAAGCTGGTTGCCTTTCATATATTCCGATTCCTGGAGGGTGAACGGTGCAATCTTGATCACGGCATCGGCGCTGAATACCCGTGCCTGTGAATCGGTTATTATTGCACCGTTCTCGCTGTAGTCCTTATCCGAATAATTTGCCCCGGTGCCAGCTCCCTTCTGAAGGATTACCTCGTTGTCGCTTTCAACGAGCAGATTAACAGCTTCCGGAGTCAGTGCCACCCGCCGTTCGTCATTTTTCCTTTCAGCAGGGATACCGATCGAAATCCTTTTGTGCCTGATGGCTTTTTCGAGCTGCTCCTCCTTCGGCATGAAGGCAGTATTTCCAAGGCTCAGGTTCCCGTTTTTTCCTTTCTCGTTCATTTCAAATTATGCCTTAATCAGTCAAAGGTAAAAAAATTGAACAGAGCTGAAACAAGCTTGTCCTATGAAATTTCGAGGACACGCTGCTCATCCGCTTCAACCCTGATCCTCACGATGATCGTCCCCTCGGGTAAAAGATCCCCGATCATTTCGGGCCATTCGATAAAACAATACGATCTGCCCGTAAGGTACTCCTCGATCCCGAAATCATAAACCTCCTCCTGTTTCCTTATCCTGTACAGATCAATGTGAAACAAAGGACCATATCCCGGGGTTCGGTATTCGTTCACAATGGTAAATGTCGGACTGCTGACGATATCCCCTGCACCGAGATAACTGCACACCGCCTTGATTATGGTTGTTTTTCCTGCGCCCATCGGTCCGTGAAATGCGAAGATCCTTGCATCCCCCGCGGCGGAAATGAGCTGTTTTGCGGCTGAAGGCAGATGCTTTTTATCTTTTATCAGGATCCTCATCACCTTGGTGAATAGCGGTTAAACCGGTTCGAGGCACACAACAGGCAGCAGGATCTCCTGCATTGAAATGCCTCCGTGCTGGAAGGTATCCTTGAAATAGCCGGCGTAGTAATTGAAATTATTCTGGTAAACGAGGTAATCCTTGTTCAGTGCAAAAATATACTTGGATGTAAGGTTAGTCTTGGGCAGACCGGCTTTTTCAGGAAACTTCAACTCAAACACCTGCTTCGGGTTGTAATCAAGGTTCCTGCCCATCTTGTAACGAAGGTTTGAGGAGGTCTTCCTGTCGCCGACAACCTTTATCGGATTCTGCACCCTGATGGTTCCGTGGTCGGTGCTGAATACGATCCTTACCGGGTGGGCGGCAAGGGTAGTAAGCAGATCGAACAGCGGCGAATGAACGAACCACGACCTGGTGAGGCTCCTGTATGCTTTCTCGTCGTTTGCCAGGTCCCTGATCAGCCCGAACTCGGTCCTGGCATGCGACAGCATGTCGACGAAGTTGTAAACGAGGATGTTTATGTCATTGTCCAGCATCTGGTTTATCCTGTCGTTTACCTTCCTTCCTTCCTGGTTGCTGGTGATCTTATGGTACGACCATTTGTACCTTAATCCCTTACGTGTCAGCTGGTACCTAAAGAGATCCTCTTCGAAATTATTCTTCCCTTCCTCATCATCGTCATCAACCCAGAGCTCCGGAAGGATGGCGGCAATTGCCGACGGCATCAACCCCGAGAATATGGCATTCCTGCTGTACTGGGTTGCCGTAGGAAGGATGCTGTAATAGATGTCCTCATCTATGATCCTGTAAATGCCCGCAAGCTCGGTGGCGATCGTCCTCCACTGGTCGAACCTCAGGTTGTCGATGAGGATAAAGAACAGCGGTTTCCCGGATTCAATGTTCGGGAAGATCTTTTTAGAGAACAGTGAAGGGGAGAGCACCGGTTTTTCGGTTGTATCAGGATCGAGCCACGACTGGTAACTGTTTGTCAGATACCTGACGAAGGCATTGTTGGCATCATTCTCCTGGGTCCTGAGGATCTCGCCCATTCCGGGGTCGGTTGATTTTTCAAGCTCCGATTCCCAGAATGTCAGCTTCCGGTAGACCTCCGTCCAGTCGGTGAAGCTTCGTGCCGAGGAGATCATATTACCGATCCGGCTGAATTCCTGCTGGTAATTAGTGGTGGTCTTTTCTGTGATCAGGCGGCGCTGTTCGGTGATCCTCTTTATGGCAAGAAGTATCTGGTTGGGCTTGACGGGCTTGATCAGGTAGTCGGAGATCTCGGATCCGATGGCAGCCTCCATGATCCCTTCCTCCTCATGCTTGGTGATCATCACAACGGGAATGTCGTTCCTGATCTCCTTGATCAGCCTGAGGGTTTCAATCCCGCTCAGTCCCGGCATGTTCTCGTCAAGGAATATCAGGTCGTACGGATTCTGCTTCACCAGGTCCAGGGTATCGGTGCCGCTGTAGCAGATGTCTATTTCATAACCTTTATCCCTCAGAAAGAAAATATGAGGTTTGAGGGCCTCTATCTCGTCGTCGGTCCACAGAATTCGAATTTTTCTCATCGTTATTGGCGGGGATTGAGGCTGTAAAATTATCTATTCTTTCTGCCATTTAGGTAATTTTCCCTAAAGAAAATGTCATACCGTTCCGGATTTTTATCTTCTCCCAGCTTGATGAGATTGTCACCGCTGATCAGGAACTTCAGGTTCTTCCTGTCTCCGAGGTTCCTTATCTGCTTTTCTGCGCTGAAATTATTGTAGTATCCCCAGGCCTGGCTGTTGCTGGCGAACCCTGAAACCGTTACCGTCACATATTGATTATTGATGAGCAGCCCCTCGGTGCGGTAATTGGAGTTTGTGAAATTATCGATGTTGTAGCTGATCACATCAAATGATGCCTGGTTCACGTTGAATGACGGATCGAGTATGACCAGCATGAAGGAGTGGATCGCAGTAGTATCGGCTGTGTAAAGTGAAGAGGCGATCTGCTTGTCTTCCTCGGCTTTCAATTCCGGCACTTTCTGGTTCAGGTATGCCATAAGCTCTGAGGCCTTTTTACTTTCCTCTGATCCGGGCCATCCGGCAACAACCTTTCCAAGTTCCTCCTTGAAGCTTCGCTCGTCGGCGATCCTGGCTGTTGCATAGGCCTTCAGGAGCATGAATTTCGGTGCTAGGTCCCCGGCCGATTGCCCGGTGATCACCGAGTTGCAGATATTGATTGCATCGGTAAATAGTTCTGAGTTATATGCGTTATAAGCTATTTCGTACTGGATTTCAGACTGCTTCATTATTGCGAGCTTCTTTTTGAAGTAGTCAGGGTCGGAGAGGATCTTTGCGAACTCGCTCAGGGGATATTTCGAGAGCAGGCGCTGACGGTACGATTCAGCCTTCTGGCTATTGCTCTCACGGGTAATATTGTAGAGTTCGTACAATGCCTCGGGAACCAGGTCGCTGTCAGGGAATTTTGTGAGAATCGCCTCGTACGATTCGGTCGCCTTGCCCCTGTCGGATATTCTTTCATTGAATACACGGCCCGCCTCAAAATAAGCGTTTGCAATCTTCTCATTTGAAATTGCGACCAGGGAATCGGTCAGGGGCAGGTTCTTCAGGTAAAAATCCGGCTTTTTGTTGTCCCTTAAAGCTTTTGTTGTGTCGGAAGCATTCCCCTCGCCCTCTTCCTGCCCCGCAGCAATCTGGGTATTGATCCTCGCCTTGTTCGATCTCCTCCAGTTGTCCTCGAGCTTCCTGTCACCCCACCTCCTCCTGAATTCCGTCCTTCCGAAGGTCATCGCAGCCTGGTTATAGAAATACCATTTGCCTTCCTGTTCAATATTGTTCTGGTTCCGCCTCTCGTTTTCGTAATACTGGCCTATATTGGCCCTGTCGGCATAATCGGTCCTCTTCCCTTCGCTTTCTTCCTTCGTCACCTTTGCTATTATCCCGGTAATGAGGGCATCACGCTGAGACTGGGGCATCCTGGCCACTTTCTGGAGGCTGTCCTCCCTTTCAATTATCAGCAGTTGGGTTGTGAGTGCATTGAGGTTCTGCGATTTTGCGCGCAGCTCTTTGTAATCGGCGTATTTCTCATCGAGAAAATAGACAGTGCTGTCGTAATAAGTCCCTGCCTTCAGGTAATCGGGTTTCTTGTAGAAATGTTCGGCGAGAGCCAGGTACGACTTCCCCCTCTGATTCTGGTTAGATGAGGCAGCGGAAGCCGATTTCCTGTAGTAATCCGTTGCTTCTGCCTCCTTCCCTTCCTTCATCATCATGTTCCCGAGGGCATAATAGATCTGGTCGAGGAATTCCTTATTCTTTGAATCCTTCAGCATCCTCTCGAGCTCCTTTGCCAGCTCGGACGGATTCCCGGAATTCACGTCGAACACACCTGCAATGTTTATCCGTGCGTTGAATTCCACGTCGTAGGGGGGATTCATCCTGACGACATCCCTGTAAAGCGCCGTGGCCTTCTGTGAATCACCGGCCCGCTCGTAAAGCTGTGCCAGCAGATAGGTGTACCTTATCCTTGCATTCTTCCCGGAGATGTACCTTATCGAATTGATAAGCGGCTCAATTGCTTCCGGGTACATCTTCTGCTTCATGAATAGGTCGGCCAGGGTAGGGTAATAGAGCGATTTGAGCTCATTTGAAGACGATTCCTTTATCTCCAGATCGGTAAGCAGCCTTTTTGATGCGGCGTAATTGCCGGTCTCATTGTAGACCCTTGCCAGCCATATGTTCGACTCCGCCTTGATGTCAGGATCAGTTGCCTCGGCAATGCAGTAGGTGAACACCGATTCTGCCTCGCTGAACTCATGCTTGTAGAAACGTGCCCTCGCAATGAGGTAATAGCTGTCGTCGACCCAGTCGTTGTACTCCTTCCGCTCCAGAAGCGCCTTGTCGGACGGGGAGAGGTCACGCTTTACATTTATGTCGGGCTTTGCGGTGATCGATTTCAGGGAGATCAGCTTCGAAGCTTTCTGGATTGCCCTCTCCATGTCGCCTGAACAGATCGACGAGGTGGAGGGATCGCTGAATTCAAATATCCTCAGGAGCCCCGAATAGTCATCCCTGTACTGTTTGCTGATCCTTGCAAGGCCGGCTTTGTACGCCGCGTACCCGTTGAAATAGATATTGTACCTGGAGGTAAAGCTATGGTAAAACCTCGTCGTGCCCGTGTTCTTTTCAACCGAGCAATCCGAAAGGAAAATAAGCAATCCTAAATAAATCAGGAACTTATATGAGATCTTCCCGTACGTCAAAATATGACATTATAATACAATAAACTAAGTAACGGTTAGTATAGTATTTCAGGTCTGATTAAAATCGGGATGTGTCCGGATATCAGGCTGAAATAACCTTTTTTACTTCCGGGACTTCCTGCATGATCACCTGCTCCACGCCTGCCTTGAGGGTTTGCATGCTGTACGGACAGCCATGGCAGGCCCCGGTGAGCCTTACTTTCACGGTGAGATCGTCGGTGATCTCGATAAGGTCGATGTCACCCCCGTCGTTCTGGAGGTACGGCTTAACCCTGTTCAGGGCTTTCATCACTCTTTCCTGTACGCTTTTCTGATCAGTCATCTTAATTATCCAGTATTAATTTATTTTTCCACTCACAACTCACAACTCACAACTCACAACTCACAACTCACTACTTCTATTTACCCACTTCCACCCTGGTCGTCGGCCTTAACTCCCTGTTCCTCTGATCCACTTTCCTGACGAGCTCTTCGGCGAGCGACATGAACGCCCTTCCTGTAGGCGAGTCCTCGAGGGCGGCCGGATGCCCGCTGTCGCTTCCTTCGCATATGCTCTGGACTACCGGTATCTGGCCAAGCAGCGGCACGTTCATCTTCGCTGAAAGGGTTTTGCATCCTTCCTTCCCGAAGATGTAGTACTTGTTGTCCGGAAGCTCGGAGGGCGTAAACCACGACATGTTTTCGACAAGGCCCAGAACAGGAACGTTGATCTTCTCACTCCTGAACATGGCGATCCCCCTGACCGCATCGGCGAGCGCAACCTCCTGCGGTGTGCTCACGACTATTGCACCGGTCACCGGCACCTCCTGTACGAGTGTCAGGTGTATATCGCTGGTCCCGGGAGGAAGGTCGAAAAGGAGGTAATCGAGCTCACCCCAGTCGCCCTGCGTGATCATCTGCCGCAGGAAGCTCGAAGCCATCGGCCCCCGCCATACCACTGCCTCTGCAGGATCGATGAAGAATCCTGCGGAAAGTACCTTCACTCCGAATTTTTCTGCGGGGATGATATAATCGGTATCACCTCTCCTCTTTATTTCAGGCCTGAATTCTTCCGCGCCGATCATCCTGGGAACAGAGGGCCCGAAGATATCTGCATCCAGGAGCCCGGTCCTGAAGCCTTTCCGTGCCAGTGCAATTGCGAGGTTCACGGCGATTGTCGTTTTCCCGACTCCCCCCTTGCCCGATGAAATGGCGACAATGTTCCGGACGCCGGGCAATGCTTCATTCCCTTTCACCGGCTCTTCCCTGGCTGATGTCTTTGGTTTGACCTTAATTTCCCTGATTACCGCCTCGCTGCCTAATGAGTCTTTCAGCACCCTGGCTATCGAGCTCCTGACTGACGACAGGAACGGATCATTCGATTTATCCGGCGCCAGTGTAAGGGAGATCCCCGTTTCGTCCGATTCAATCTCCGCTATCATCCCCAGCGAAACAATGTCTTTCCTTTTTTCGGGATGAATGACCCCCGACAGGGCTTTAAGTATCTGTTCCCTCGTGTACATTATGTTAAAATGGTCTTATTTTTATTTAAATTAATTATAAACAGCGTGCAAGTTTACCAATAATTTTCCTTTTGACAAAACTCACCTGAGTTCTTTTGACGGGTCCCAGAACTTATCCCTGTAATCGACAACTGTATTATCTTCAACACGAATGCCTTCATTTTCAAGCAGCTGCTGCATAGTACCGGAATTTCCGAAATGAAGCCTACCTGTTAACTCCCCGTTCCTGTTCACGACCCTGTGTGCAGGGATGAATTCCGGCCGCGTATGGCTGACGTTAAGGGCCCATCCCACCATCCTCGCCGATCTGCCGGTGGCCAGGTACCGGGCAATTGCCCCATAGCTGGTAACCCTTCCGTACGGGATCATGCTGGTGACTTCGTAAACCCCCGAAAAGAAATCGTCATTATCCTTTTTCTTTCCCGGCATCACTTATTTTCTTATCTTTTTCAAGCCTGAATGCAAGATGGCATATTTTCATCCCATCCTTGAGGAAGATGTCCTCGTAATGGGTCCTTATCCCAAGGATTCTCTCAGTGCGGGTATTCTCCTGCGCCTCCCCCCCGGACCAGGCCTTCCCTACTTCCGCCATTTTCGCGGCGCCGGGCGAATAGAGGTCGCTTGTCTCAAACAGGATCTCCAGCGAATTTGAGAGTGCCAGGTTCCTGGTATAATTGAACAGCTCGAAATTGTCGGTTTTCAGATGGATCAGGCCCCCGTCCTTCATGATGACACGGTATTTTTCAAGGAACCACGGACAGGTTAGCCGCTTGTTTGAATTCCTCTTGCCCGGGTGGGGGTCAGGAAATATCATCCAGATCTCGTCTACTTCATCTTCGGCAAAGAACGAGCTTATGAATTCGATACGGGTCCTGAGGAATGCAGTGTTGGACAACCCGGTTTCAGAGGCAGTTTTTGCCCCGCGCCACATCCTGGCTCCCTTGATGTCAATGCCTATGAAGTTCCTGCCGGGGAAGATGGATGATAGGGAGGTTGTGTACTCGCCCCTGCCGCATGCCAGCTCGAGGACTACCGGGTTATCATTCCGGAAAATATCTCTCCTCCAGTTGCCCCTTACAGGATGGGGTTTCCCGGAAACATCCTCTGCAGCAGGCTGGATCACATTCGGAAAGGTACCCAGTTCAGCCCACCTGGCAATCTTATTTTTTCCCACTTTTCAGCGACTCTTTACCGGTTTTCGTCACCCTGATGCCGAAATCATAGATCCCCCTGAGCGATTCACTCCTCATACCGTGCTGTATCTTGAAGGAATAGGTCCCGGAGGCCGGGAAGAATACATTTGACTTGAAGGGCAGGACGGTCTCCCTGATATCTCCGAATCCCCTGCCGGCCCTTTTGCCTTTTTCGTCAGCCAGGAAATACTGAAGCGTGTCGGTAATGCTTTTGCCGGCGGGAGATGTGGTAGTGACGAACAGGTAAATGTTCCTGAAAGGATAGGAAACGCTGGTGCGGATGAGGAACGAAATATCGTTGCCATTGAGCGTATCCTTTACAGGGACGCTGAAGATGGGAGTATTCGTAAGTTCCCACGTCCTGGCAGGCATGGGTTTTGAATCGGTATAGACGATATTGCGCCCGCACGAAACCGACGCTGCCGCAAGAAGAAGGATGATGGGCAGGCTACTTGTCCTTTTTGGCATTAAATTTCCTGTTTTTTCTTTTGAAGGAATTCTTATGGTGCTTGCGCTTCTCCTCTGGAACATCGAACCTCGTAAGGCTGTTGTTCTTGAGCAGGTCGCCGGAATGTGATATCGCTTCCTGCATATCGCTGCCTGCCAGGAGCTTGTCGGGCTTGAGGCCCCTCCTGTTCAGCGCCTGGATCTCCCTGACTCTTTCCACCGGTACCGCAACCAGATTGGTAGGTAAGTGGGGATCGGAGGTATACCAGAAAATATTCTTGTGAACTTCCATCTTCTGGAAGTACATTGTGCCATCGGAAAGTTCGAGGGCGGTTTCCCTCGGAGGGAATGTACGCTGTGCATCCACGTAGCAATCGAACTCGAAGTTCAGGCAGCACTTCAGCTTGCTGCATTGGCCTGCCAGCTTCTGGGGGTTCAGCGAAAGCTCCTGGTATTTGGCATGGGTAGTCGTTATCGAGGTGAAATTTGTGATGTGGGTTGCGCAGCACAGCTCCCTTCCGCACGATCCTATCCCTCCGATCCTGCCGGCTTCCTGCCGGGCGCCGATCTGCCTCATCTCGATCCTTACCTTGAACTCGTCGGCAAGGACCTTGATGAGCTGCCTGAAATCAACCCTCTCATCTGCAATATAGTAGAATATTGCCTTGGTCTTGTCACCCTGGTACTCCACGTCGCCGATCTTCATATTGAGCTTAAGCTCCTCAGAGATCTGCCGTGACCTGAGCATCGTGGGCACCTCGAGCTTTTTGGCTTCATCCCATTTCTGGATATCCACAGCTTTTGCTTTCCTGTACACTTTCTTTAGATCATCCGCCTGGGGAACCGATTTGAGCCTTTTGAGCTGCTCGCAAAGCAGGGGGCCGACCATCGCGATCCGTCCGATATCATGTCCGGGAGAGGCTTCAACGGCTACTACATCACCGATCTCGAGCCTCAGGCTGTTGACATTCCTGTAGAATCCCTTGCGTGTGTTCTTGAACCGGATCTCAACCACATCCGATTCAACGGGCGAACAGGGAATCTCACTGAGCCAGTTGAATGAGTCGAGCTTGTTGCATCCAGGTTTATATGTAATATCAGGAAGATGAAGTTCCTCTCCATGCTGTCCTGTCAAATCATCAATCTCCGTCATGGAATATGCTGATAAAATTTTCCGCAAAAATAGTGAATAAATGGATCAAAATCAATTGCCGGTGAACAATCACCTTTGAATCAATCTTGTAACCTTAATGGCCAGGTCGAGGAAGATTATTTTTGCATTTCCGTTTGCCTCGACATGGGAGCTGGCGAGGTTAAGCTCTTCACTTAGCTCTCCGATGTTCTGTTCGTTTATGAAGGGATGGAAATTCTTCGAGAAGTCAGCCTCCCTGCCTGTAAGAAAGACAATCTGTTTCCCTGTCTGGCCGAGCGTGAGCATCAGGTTCTCCCTTGTCAGGCGGAGAGCATAGGCCAGGAAGTTCTTCTGCCCCTCCCTGCCGATCGCTGACATCTCATCCGACCATGTGACGATTGATGCGACGTCCCTCCTCCAGGCATGTCTCATAAGGGCTTTGAACCGGTCGAGGTTGCCAAGCGAGGTCTCCTCGTTCCTGCACAGCTCTATTGCCCTTGCAATGTTCCCGTTGGCCACTTCTGAAATGTCGGCTGCTGACGACTCGCTTGTATGGCACTGATCGGACAGGTACCAGGCGATCTCCTTTTTTGTGAACGCGGGGATATTGACCATCTGGCACCTTGACAGGATCGTAGGGATGACCTTATCCGGTTCCTCCGATACAAGCAGGAACAGGGTCTTCTCGGGCGGCTCCTCGATCATCTTCAACAGCTTATTGGCGGCACTGAGGTGCATTTTCTCTGGGAGCCAGACAATCATTATCTTGAAATCCGACTCGAAAGCCTTCAGGTTCAGCTTTTTGATTATCTCCGCAGCTTCTGAAGCAAAGATCAGTCCCTGGGCATTTCCCACTTCGATGAAACCGAGCCATTCATTCAGTGTGAAGAACGGGGAACGCTTGAGGAACTCCCTCCACTGGGCGATATAATAGTCGCTTACAGGCTCGCTGTTCTTCTTGTCCTTTATGACGGGGAAGACGAAGTGAAGATCGGGATGGATGGACTTTTCGTATTTTACGCACGATTTGCACACGCCGCAGGAATCAGTGCCGGACCTGTTCTCACACGAGATGTACTGTGCATATGCGAGGGCAAGTGCAAGCGAGCCGCACCCTTCTGGCCCGGCAAAGAACTGTGCATGGCTCACCCTTTCCTCC
>DCFQ01000043.1:0-16907 GCA_002319915.1 Bacteroidales bacterium UBA1800
TTTACTCCGGCGGAACGTGGTCAGATTGTCCGGCTTTTGTACATTAGGAACGAACCAGAATTTCAGCAGATTGCAAATGATGTCGAAGCAAAATATCAGGCAGAGCATGAAAAAGTAAGGAAATGGCTTGAGGAAACGGGGCAGCTTTTGTTTTTTAATTCAAGATAACTTACAAAATCTAAATGTCAGAAAGCCCAAACAAGTTGGTCAGGTTCTGGCAAGAATTGAAGCGACGGAAAACAGGTAAAGTAATCGTTGCCTATGCTGCAACTGCTTTTATCCTTCTGCAGCTTGCAGAAATTCTTACTCCTGCCCTGCTGCTACCTGCATGGACAACCAGACTTGTGACTCTAATACTGATAATTGGTTTTCCCATCGCTGTAATCTTCTCATGGATATTTGATATAACTCCAGAGGGAATAAAGAAAACCCAATCCCTTGAAAAATCTGATAATAAGGCACCTGTAACTAAGACCACTTTGAGAAGAATAATAATAAGCAACATTATTATAGCTTCTTTGATTATAGTGGTCGGAATACTTGCTTATCCGAAAATATTCAGGCAAGATGCATTGGGAAAACTGAGATCATCAGGTGAGCGAATCTCTGTTGCAGTGATGCCATTTCAGAATATGACAGGTGATACAACATGGAATATCCGTCAGGTTTGGATTCAAGATATTTTAATCAATTCCCTCTCAAACTCTGTAGAATTGAGAATCAGGCAAGTTGAAAATATATACAATCTGGTTAAAAATCAGGGAATTGTTAACTATGCTTCGATTTCTCGAATTGTTGCCAGCACAATCGCCCAAAAGCTGGATGCAAATGTTTTTATCTATGGTAATATAAAACTGGCCGGAAACATACTACAATTATCCGCTCAATTAATTGATTCAAAAACTGAAGATGTTTTTAAATCCTTTCAAATAGAAGGCAATTACAAACAAGAAAAGATTTTTCAGCTGATTGATTCGCTTTCAACAGAGATCAAGAATTTTCTAATAATATCCAAATTAAAACAAGGACATTCTCCTGAATCTCCCTCTTTTATTACTACTAACTCCCCTGAGGCTTTTCGTTGTTTTCTCAACGGTAGACTATCCTATTATAATCAGGATTATCCCGCAGCAAGGAATATGTTCTTTCAGGCATTAGCTATAGATTCAAATATCAATATCGCCCTTACATTAATTTCCACTTCTTATATGAATGAGGGCTTATATGATCAGGCAAAAAAATGGTGCCAACAAGCCTATAAAAAAAGAGAGCAGATGCCCATTATAATGAATCTTCTAACAAATTGGTTATTCGCTAATAACTTTGAAACACCGTACAAAGAAATTATTTTTTTAAGAGATATTATTGAAATTGATGACCAGATGCCAACTGTTCATTATCTTTTAGGTTATGCTTATTCAGGGTTAGGTCAATACGATAAGGCTATTCCTGAATATGAAAAATCATTAGAAATCTGTAAAACATTGGATATAAGACCCCGCTGGATTTATAGTTATATTTATCTCGGACGTGCTTATCATAAAACTGGGCAGTATAAAAAAGAAAAAGAGGTTTACAATGAGGCAACAAAGGAATTTCCCGATAATCCTGTCTTGATTTACCAGCAAGCTGTTCTTGCATTGTCCGAAGGTGATGTCAGAAAAGGTAATGAGTATATTGAAGAATTTATTTCCATATCTAAAGGAAACCCCGAATCTGTATCAGAAATTACATCAAATATTTCTGAAAATTTCTCGTCTGATGCTGCAATAGCAAGTAACATGGCTGAAATATACTCAGAGGCTAATATCCTTGATAACGGAGAGAAATACTATCGTCAGGCACTTTCATTAGAACCCGACAATCCACTAAGACTTAATAATCTTGCCTGGTTTCTTATTAATAAGGACCGAAATATTAATGAAGGTCTTGAACTCGTTAGGAAGGCGTTGGACCTAAGTCCTGACAATTTTGAGTATTTGAATACTCAAGGTTGGGGAATGTTCAAACAAAAGAAATACAGTGAAGCATTAAATATTTTGCAAAAAAGCTGGGACCTAAGGCTAAAGAATGCAATATATGATCATGAAGCATACCTTCATCTTGAAGCTGCAAAAAAGGCTGTTGCCGCTGTGAGGTAACAACCTCTGCACAGAATTGTAGCAATTATACCTTTCACACCTGGAATTGGGAAAAAACTGCAGGTCTATTATATATTTAATAGGATGGCAGAAAAATCCCAATTTTTGTGTATATACACCTCTCCAAAAAATTTTCCGCATAAAAAATTGACCTGGTCAACGTGTGAGTGATCAGCACCTCCAAAAGAGCACCCCCCTTTCGCCTGGGAATCAACACCCCGTCAGCTAATTACAATTAATAATTTAAAAACTAATCAAATGGTAACTATTGTTGATTACAAGCAGAGTGAAACCTCCGATGGAAAGAAATTCTACGCCCTGATAGTTCAGGGTGGAGTTGAAATGGTCTTGAATGAACAGACAGGTAGATACTACCTCACAGCGCGCCAGGCAAGCGTTACAAGCACGTTCAATGAGCAGACATGCAAGGGGGGCTTATCGGGACCAAATTGCCCGGAAAGGTCTCCAGAATCACTGTAGAGCCATACGAATTCGCTATCCCTGAAACTGGGTAAATCGTAACGCTTAAGCATCGCTGGGCTTATACTCCAGATGACGCTTCAGTCGAAGAGGTGGTTTTCGAGAAAGAAATTGCAAGCGGAGCGTTCAAGCTCTGATGCGAAGGAAGAGGAGGCTGAGGGATCTCCTTTTCTTTTTGTGTTTAACTATTAAAAAGTATTAAGTATGGAATTACTAAAAGCGCAGCGCAAACAAGCTGTCATCAAAATGGGTCTGCAGGGTCCAAGTGGTAGCGGGAAAACGTTCTCAAGTTTATTACTTGCCCATGGGCTGGTAAGTAGTTGGGATAAGATCGCTGTCATTGACAGCGAAAATCATTCCAGTGAGCTCTATTCGCACCTTGGTGATTACAATGTACTGGTCATTGGACCACCGTTCTCGCCAGAGAAATACATTGAAGCAATCAGCTTTTGTGAAGACGCTGGTATGGAAGTAGTGATCCTTGATAGCATTTCGCATGAATGGGAAGGTCAGGGAGGTATTATTGATGTTCATTCCCAAATGGTTGGCAACAGCTTCACTAATTGGAGCAGAGTAACACCGCGTCATAACGCATTCGTGAACAAGATCCTTCAAAGCCCTGCTCACATAATCGCCACGGTCCGCTCAAAACAGCTTCACGATCAAGCAAATGCTGCCACTTCCTTTCGGAAGTGGTTTTGTTTTAGACTGAAGTGTTGAGAGCCAAAGCTCTCAAAAGCGAAAGGATAAAATAAAAGACCATTTGTCATCAGACAAATGGCAGCATTTACTTGCAGGACTGGAACTAAGGGACGGTAATCCGCCCCTGGGCGGATTACACCCCCGGGATTATAAGAGGGTAAGGGAGATGGGGAGAAAGCCGGAGAGTTCTATCATCTGTATTATCTAACTCTTGTTTGTCTTATTATTGGCCATTACGCAGCTATCATTATTTAAAGACAGCTGGCATTACGGCTTACTTTTTATACATGAGAATCGATCTTTCCAGGCGGTCAGCTTGCTCCGGAGCGGGTCGGTCAATTTAGTCCGTCATCAGGTGGTCAATTTCACTGGCTTTTCCACTAATGGGAACATAAGAGATTTTGATAAAGGATCAAAATACTTTGACAAAAATTTGCATTTATGCTTGTAAAATAGCTGGAAATTATTGTAAATTAGCTTCTTAAGCTAAGAGAAATCTATCAAGGCTCTAAACTTTACTATTCTATTGTTTAATCCTAAAAATACCCTACTATGAAGCGAATCATTTTTTTGTTTTCCTGTTTGTTATTTCTATTTTCCTGTGACTTGACCATTAAGAATGATGTTACTACTCAATATCTTGTTGATGGTATGTCAAATGGAAGTTTAGCTTTGTACTTGCAAAGTAATCAGATATTTAGGCTCAAAGGTACGCCTGGTACAGTAACGGTACCTATCGGAAATTCAGACCTTTCAAAGTATAAAAAATGCTTTGTACTGCACGTTGCAACTGGAACTACTCAAGCAACAACAGTTTCAAGTGCTATCATTAAATTAGATGGACTTGAGGTAATGAATACATCTGATTTTTCAAATAATAATGGCGAACGTACATTTGAGATCTGTGATATTGCTCAAACTTCAGTTATTACAGTTGAAGTAAGAGGAGAACCTGGTTCTTTCATTGAAATCTGGATTGAGGGTAAGCTTGCAAATGGAGGAACCTTTGTGGATGAAAGAGATGGACACGTATACAAATATGTGAAAATAGGCAATCAGACTTGGATGGCAGAGAATCTTGCATATCTACCAGAAGTAAATAATACATCCTCTACGACTGATCCTCGCTACTATGTCACGCTATATATGGGAACCGACAAAGAAGAGGCAATGATGACCGAAAACTATCAAAAATGGGGTGTATTGTACAATTCTCCAGCTGCAATGTTACAAGACTTTGACAACAATACAAATCCAACCAAAATTCAAGGTGCATGTCCTACAGGTTGGCATATTCCTTCAGATGATGAATTTAATGAATTGGCACAGTATATTAGTGAGGACAATGCAGAACTGCAATATACAAGATATCCAAGTACTTTAAGTTGTTGCGGATTTTGGACAGGTATTGGACGTCAACTTAAAGTAACTAATGGGTGGAACTTTATGCGCACCACGGACGATTACGGTTACCTAATTGAGGGATTAGACCGCTATGGGTTCTCAGCAACCGCTCCTGGCATTATGAATTATTGCCCTGATCAATATCCATTAGGTTATGATGGACCAACTGGGCGAGTAGCCTTCTGGTCTTCTTCAAGCACTTTTTATAATTCTGAAAGGCGATACAACTGGTGGCACTTATCAAGTTGGGAAGCTTCTATGCAATGGTATTGCGAAACCCCAACAGGCTATGGATTTTCAATAAGATGTGTACAAGATAACTGATTAATCTTTAATTATTAAAACCTAAATAAAACCCTCAGAAATCAATTCTGAGGGTTTTTAATAATACCACATCAAAATAATATCAACTCTAAATAATTTAAAGTAACATGTAAATGAACGATGCCCGATAAAATGACTTTAAGTATAAAATTTCTCATAGTACTAAAGTAATTTTATCCGAAGAGTCTGCATTATAAGCAGTTCCGATTTGACCAAGCAGAAAAAGGTTTGCAGTCAATCATACGCTTAATGAACATAATTTTGCCTTATCAAATGGGATTTGGTACCATGAGAGAGGTTGATAGGCTGATACTCATGAAGGCTAATAAAAAAGAAGATGGTGATCACAACCGCCATTATATTATAGTAGCTATGATCTACCACCTTCCAGCCTGCATTTATGTTGCAGGCTTTATTAGCAAATGCAGTTATAAATCCTATCATTTTATGACAGGGCTGGGCAAAAGCTGTTTTAAATATGTGTATTATAAATTTAGATTCAAATTTAGAGATGAATATGTACAATAATTTTCATAAAGATTGATCGGCGGTAATTCCAGCTCTACGATCAAGCACAAAACACCCCCCCATAAAAAAGGTTTTTTTTGTTTTGAAGGAATGAAGAAACAATGATATCAGGCTGCATATTTGGCAACCTGTCAGAATTTTCGTTCCTGACAGAAGGGCAAATTGAAGCCCGGCGAAATCACTCAGTCGACAAGATTAAGCATCGAACTTTGTACTCCGGGTTTTGTTTAGCACACATGACTCAATAATTTGACAATTTAAAACGGGAAAGCCGAAAACCGGAAAGAGTAAGCCTAACAAACAAATCTAAAAAAATCAACAGCCATGAAAATTAAGAGAACCAGATTGATGCTGACACTGAGTGCAGCAAGCATTCTATTTATGTTCAGCAACTTACAGAGCTTCGGCCAAAAGGCCGCATCAGAACCTAAAAGTACTGAGGCATCCGGCATGCCCGCGTTGCCATTTAATGTAGTTGTAATAAAGCATACCGTAGCTGACTACAACAAGTGGAAACCGTATTTTGATGCCGACAGCACATACAGAAATGCCGCAGGCCTTCATCAATTAGGTATAGCCCGGGGCATTGAAAATCCTAATGAAGTGGAAATACCATTTATTGCAGATGATGTACAAAAAGCAAAAGCATTTACAACAGATCCAAGACTAAAAGATGTAATGGAGAAAGCTGGAGTTATTTCCGAGCCCGGGATAAAATTCATTAAAGTATTACGAATGACCGATGCCCTGGAAGATCCAGGAGACTACGCAGAAATTTCACATAAAGTAAAAGATTTCGACGCCTGGCTTAAGGTATTTGACGGAGAAGGACCGGCAGCCAGGGCAAACGATGGTTTTTACGATGGAGTACTGGCTCGTGGTATTGATGATCCGAATCTGGTTTACCTGGTATTTAAGATTACAGATCTGTCAAAAGCAAAAGCTGCCCTGAATAAACCTGAAAGACAAAAAATAATGCAGGATGCAGGGGTAATAGGTAAACCTGAAGTTTATTTCGGAAGAGACCAGCAATAATTGACTAGGATGGTATTGTGCATTAGCCGGTGACACTAGCCATTTCATGCCGGTGTCGCCTGGCTGCCTTCCGCAGTTGTAAATACCCGTTAATATGCAGCTTGGAATTCTGAGCATTTTACCGGCTGAAAGTGATCAACCTTCCGGCTTTTGCAGATAATTCTGATCCAGCAATTTTTTAATTTTTTGCAGTGCCTTTGGCCTGTTGATAAGGTAGACGCCTGCGAGGATAAGAAGTACTGACAGGAACATAGAGGGTGCAAGGTGCTCATTATCTGAAACTCCCCACATCGTTGCCACGATTGGTATGAAATATGCCACGACCGAGGCCACGACCGGTGAAGTATCCCTGATAAGAAAATAGTAAACTATATTGGCAAAAGCGCTGCCCACAACCGAAAGGATTGCTATGCAGCCGAAATTAAAGAGCCAGTCAGGGGTGATAAACACGGCCTTTATATCTGTGCCCAGGAACAGCCCCAAGGCAAACGGACTCACAACAAAGAAGGAAAGCGCCGTGATCTCAAACCCTTTCAGTCCTTCGACCTTGCTGACCTCATTGTTGCTGATCCCGTTCATAAGTGTTGCCAGAACCACAAAGAGGCCATAATAATTAAAAGTCAGGGAACCACTGTAAAGCAGCCCTGCAGCACCTGCGAACCCGAGGAACACTCCTGCCACCTGCGACCTGATAGCTCTTCTTTTGTAAAACAGGATGCCAATTAACAGTGTAAATGCTGAACTCAGGGAGTTCAGCATACCGGTAAGAGAGCTGTCTATCCTTGTTTCGGCAAGGGGATAAAGGAAAGCAGGAATTCCGCTTCCAAAGAATCCGATTAATAAAATGGAAAGGAAGTTTTTCGAATTAAATTTTGAAAGAGAGCGGAGCGCGACCGGCAATAGGCAAATAGTTGAAATAAGTATTCTGAGGGAAGCCAGCTGATAGGTTGAAAAAGAGCGTAGCCCTTTTTTCATCAGGATATAGCTGGTTCCCCATATCAGCGACAGAAGAGCAACTGCCAGCCAATGCCATATTTTACTTTTTTTGCCCATAACGACCAAGCTGCAAATGTAACAGAAGGATTAAAAGGATACTGAAATGTTTTAATAAAAATCAGGTTCACGGAAATTCACCGCAACGAGCTGCTGAAGTTTTTCATTCTCATGAAACATTTGGCTGTCCGGCTTGTTGGTTGCATAGTAAACAAAACTAACTGGCCGGCAATATGAATTCAATCTCCAAATCCGAACCGGGTTCATCCGGGAAAGAGCATCCTCTTTCGTCGCGATTATGATCTGACAGCATCAATAAATGGCGGATATCCTGAAAAAAGAAAATATCCCTGATGGCTAAAATATTTTATACCATGAAACTATGATAGACGAAATGAATTTGAATACCCAAATGTCAGAACACTACAAATTAAACGGCGATCGTGACAATTCACCACACAAAAAATCCGACAGGTTATTTCTTCAGCCTTTTCCCATCAATGAAGTGATAGATAATTATATCCCGAGCGGAATTGCAATCATTGACGGATCCGGCAAACAAGTATTCGTTAACCAGTCATTCTGCCGGATGGTCGGGTGGGATGAGGGGGATCTTCTTGGAATATATCCGCCATTCCCTTATTGGTCAAGTGAAGATGCTGAAAACATAGAAAGGGCTTTCAGCCAAACCCTGGAAAACAAAGCGCCGAAAGAAGGATTTGAGCTTATTTTCCTCCACAAAACCGGAGAGCCAATATTTGTCAATGTGCTTGTATCAACTATTGTCCAGGGAGATGACCACAAGTTTTTCCTTGCGAATATAACCGATCTTACCAAGCGAAAAAAACTGGAACAACATCTGTCAGAATCCATGATGATGCTATCCGCAAGCATTGACAGCCTGAAAGATACCATCATTTTTTCAACTGACGGCGAATACCGTTACACTTACTTCAACAAGGTGCACAGGGATGTGATGAAGTATGCTTATAATGCCGATATAAAGGCTGGAATGAGTATCCTCGGTTTCATTTCATCAGATAACGACAGATTGGTGGTAAAGGAGAATGTCGACCATGCAATGTCCGGAGAATCAACAACATTTATTCAAACTTTCGGAAACGTCAACCGTGACTACTATGAATGCTATTTTAATCCTATCCTCAACGATGAAAATGAAGTGATAGGGTGCTCAGTGCTGGCTAAAAACATCAATGACAGGATATTTGCTGAAAATGCACTCAGGGACAGTGAAACAAAATTCAGGGAGATCATCAATCAGATAAATGACATAATAGTTGTATTTGACAGGCACGGGAAAATAATAATCTGGAACAAAGGAGCTGAGCAGGTATGCGGACTGGAAGCAAAAGATGCATTGAATAAGGATATAATTGATATTGAAGCCCAGCTATTGGCACAGCCTGCGAATGACAGATCCAGGATTGAAAAAATAATAAATGGAATATTGACCCAGGAAACACCTGAAGTTTTTAACCGGATACTTGAAAGTGAAATAATCCAGGCAAATTCCGGGACTGTCCGGAATATCCAAAGCATGATCTTCCCAATCAGCCTGGACAGTGAAGTTTTGTTCTGCACTGTTGTCAGGGACACAACCGAATTAAAAAGATACGAAAAAGAAATACTGAGGGTCAGCGCGGAGAAGGACAAATTCTATTCCATGATAGCCCAGTACTTGTACACTCCTTTCAACGTTTTCAATAACTTCACAAAACTTATGGCCGAAGAGCTTGACAACATGCCGGTCAAAGAGATCCAAAGGATGGTCACGATGATGAGCAAGTCGGCAGGCAATGTTTACAGCCTTCTGGATAATCTCCTTCAATGGACCAAGGTTCACCAGGGGAAGATCCCTTTTCAACCCCAGGTGCTGAATCTTAAAAAGATCTGTATTGAAGGCACATCCGTACTTAAACAGGATGCCGAATCAAAAAACATTGTTATCAGGCATAATACAACTGACGAGATATATGTTTCAGCCGATATTTATATGCTTAAAACCATATTCAGGAATCTTGTTTACTACGCAATCAGGTTTTGTGACGAGAGCGGGCAAATTGATATCAATGCCCGAAACGGCTCATCTCATGTGACAATTTCAATATTGAGCAGGGGTTCCGGCCTGAACTCCGATTATCTTAAAAAGCTGTTCGAGACCAGGCAAATTCATTCAGCACCGGGGCATACTGAAGAACAAGGCACAATATTGGGTTTGCTGCTTTGCAGGGAATTTATCGAAAAGAACGGCGGGGAGATATGGGTGGAACGCAGGGATGAAAGCGAAGACGGGATAAACTTTACGATCCCTGTTGCCGGAAAAATCATTTAAGTTCGGCAGCCTTCAATAGTGAATCAGGGAATTCTTCCCGGGAACGGTTCATTTAAGCACATTTAGCGACCTCCGGCAGTTAAAAGTGAACTTTTTTGCATATCTTTAATTTCATCGCTATCAACCATGGCGGGACACCTAAATTGAAGCAGCAAAATCCAGTTTTAACAGACCTAATCCGGCTACAATAATGAAATTCAGGAACCGAAGCGACAGGCATCTCGGCAACGACCTGACCCTGGCAACAATCAAAAGGAGGTTTGCAGCTTTCCTCCTCGACTGGTTAATTATTGCATTGATCTATGTTTTCATTCTTCTGATCCTGAGCTTGTTCAAGATGAATATTACATCAGTGGAAACCAAGAGCATTTTTGATGTGCAGATAAGCGGACATGATGTGCCTGCGCTGTGGGAAAACCTGCTTAAATTATTGTTTGGAGTTATCCCTGTTGCATATTTCACTCTCATTTTTTACTTCACTAATGGCCGGACCCCCGGGAAGGCTCTCCTGAAAGTGAAGGTCGTCGCACTGTACCATGAGCGGCTTGGATTCTGGCACTGCTTCGAGAGGACCATGGGATACTTTGCTTCGGTTGCGGAATCCGGCTTCGGATTCATCCAGGCTTTATGGAATCCAAACAGGATGGCGCTCCATGATAAGATCGCCGAAACTGTGGTGGTCAATATTTCAGGGTAAAATCCAAAGGCCTGACTGAGGTTCCCCTTAACCTGGCATGCAAAAATCATCCCCCGCTTAATTATAATGCCCTTGACTTTCCAGACAACATAATATAACTTTACAGTTCTAATCCCCAGATCCTGATGCCTCAGAAAACCAGCGGCGTTGGAAGGTTCCTCAGGGAACTGAAGCGACGTAAGACCGGTAAAGTCATTATCGCCTATGCCGCAACAGCTTTCATTGCCCTACAGGTTGTTGACATACTGGCGCCTGCACTGCTGCTTCCTGAGTGGACCTTACGACTGGTGATTGTTATCCTTATAATAGGATTTCCGCTGGCAATGACCTTCTCATGGATATTTGACATCACTCCGGAAGGAATAAAAAAGACCGGGTCGGTTTCAGAAGCTGAAAAGAATGCAACCTTTAAAAAACCTTCAGGAAAAACATTCACCGTAAGCAATATTATCATAGCAGTTTTACTGATTACGGTCGGGATCCTTGTCTATCCAAAATTATTCCGCAGAACATCGCTGGAACGATTGAGATCGCTGGGCGACAGGATCTCAGTTGTAGTGATGCCCTTTCAGAACATGACAAATGATTCCACCTGGGATGTCTGGCAGGATGGGATCCAAAATGAGTTAATAAACAACCTGACAAACTCAGAGGACTTAAGAGTAAAACAGGTTGAACTGATTAACCATCTGATCCAAAGTAAAGGTCTTACTGACTACGCATCTATGACTCCTGCAATAGCCGGCAGTATCTCACAGAAACTGGATGCAAATATTTTTATATACGGAAGCATTAAAAATGCCGGGGATATAATTAGAATAAATGCCCAGGTAATAGATGCGAATACGGCAGAATCACTTAAGTCATTTCAGGTGGACGGATCGCCTGAGACTATACTGAATATGACAGATGTGCTTAATAAAATGGTAAATGATTTCCTGATTGTAACCGAATTGAGGAAAAAATTGCCTGCATACTATAAAACCTACATCTCCACTACTTCGCCTGAAGCATTGAGATGTTACATTTACGGGCGCAATTACTTTTATAAGCACGATCACCCGACTGCTCAAAGCTGGCTTTTAAAGGCCATAGCGGTTGATTCAAATTTTACCCAGGCCATTGCAATGCTCTCTATATCATACAGTAATGAATTCTTGTTTGAGGAGACCGTCAATTCACCAGGGAGTGAAGGACTTTATGAACAGGCAAAGAAATGGTGCCTGATGGCTTACAGGAAAAGGGGGGAGGTTCCAATTCGGCAACAGGTTGATATTAACCGTATCTATGCGATGTATTATGAAACACCAAAAGAGGTTATAGCATGCCTTAAACAGCTTCTGGATCTCGACGATCAAAATCCTATCACCTACTTTAACCTGGGAAGCTGTTATTATGATCTGAATCAATATGACATGGCAATCGGGGAATATGAAAAGGCACTTGAATTATATAAAAAATGGGGGACAAAACCTGATTGGAGTTTTGACTATACATATCTTGGAGAGGCATACCATAAAACCCGGAAATACGTAGAGGAGGAGAAATTATATAAAAAGGCGGAGGAGGACTTTCCCAATGATCCTTTTATTGGCTATTGCCAGGCCGTTCTCTCATTATCTAAAAATGATACGGTAGCTGCTAAAAAGTATTCTGAAGCCGGAATCGCATACCTGAAAAGCATCCCTCTGCCTGAAGCCAGTATTGCAGCAACTATTGCGTCTGCCTATATGAAAGCAGGATTGAATGACATAGCTGAAAAATACTTCAGGCAGGCGGCAAGGCTTGAGCCTGGAAACCCGGTCATACTGGACGATCTTGCAGACTTTCTGATCAGTACGGACCGTAATATTGATGAAGGTATAAAGCTTGCAGGAAAAGCTCTTGAGCTTAAACCCGGCTATTTTGGGTTTCTTTACACTGAAGGCTGGGGGCTGTACAAAAAAGGAAAATTCAGAGAGGCATCAGACATACTCCAAAGAAGCTGGGATCTAAGAATTAAAAAAGCGGTGTACAATCATGACGCATACCTCCTCCTCGAAGCAGCAAAGAGTGCTTCGGCAGGCATGAGGAGCAATTGAAAGGCGCTGCTCCCTCCCCCCGAAACCCGGCTTCGGATTCATACAGGCTACCTGGGATCCAAACAGGATATCGTTCCATAACAAGATCGGCAATATTGTGGTGATCTTCAGTGGCAGCTTAACTTTGTGGCAACCTTTGTGAGCCTTAGTGGTAAAATTTAATTATTTGAAACCTGACTACCGTCAGGCAGACACAAAGTCACGATAATTATCGGGACACAAAGTACAACACTAAGTTACAAAAAGGTGGATTTGGTGTAACCAAAGGGCTTTTCATATAATCTCCCTGATCTAAGAGTGTTAAATAGTGTTAATCACACAAATCTGTGGACAGGGTCAGACAATTAAATTCGACCGGCGTCGTTTTTTTCTATTGTACTTTTTATTAACCCTACTGTCTGACCTTTAAACAACCTGTTTATGAAATCTCTTTTCAAAGCCTCATCCATTCTTATTTTGATCTCTTTGTCAATCTGGTCCTGCTCAAAAAAGAATAATCCCCCTTCAATTCAGAACCAGGAATTTACAGTTCCCGAATATTCGGATCAGGGCACTTTTGTGGGCAAGGTGCTTGCTACGGATGAAGATAATGACACCACGCTTACTTTTGCCATCCTCAGCGGAAACCTGAACAATGCTTTTCTGATCTCCTCCGCAACCGGGGAAATTACCGTGAGCAATGAAGACGCAATGAATTTTGATGCAACTCCTTCCTTCACACTGACCGTGGAAGTCAGGGATAGCCACAGTGCAACGGCCGTTGCGACGGTGACCGTAAATCTCCAAAATCTTGTCCCACCAACCAATGGCCTCCTGGTATATTATCCCTTCAACGGCAATGTGTCGGATTCGAGTGGTAATGCAGACGATTGCATCAACTATACTTCGAATAACTTCGTTACCGGGAAATGGGGAATGGGACTCGACTTCAACGGCACTTCCGATTACCTGCAACTGGCGTATCCGGTGAATTCAGCCCTTGGATTATCCTTCTCCTTCTGGATAAAGTCAAGAGGCGCCAATGGAATAGAGAACCACGGCGCCATAGTTGCCAAATACAATATGACCAGCCAGCAGAGGTGCTTTATGATCTACTCCTTCGGCGCAAATGAAACAAGGGCTGACAACCGCCTGTCGGCTGCATTTTACAAGTATGCGACCTCCTCAGCCTACCATGATCATACAAAGTCATACCTCGAACCGGCTGAGCTCCTCATCTTCCCGACCGATCCCTCCTACTGGACAATAAGTAATCCTAAAAGGCTCGAAACCGGGACCTGGACCCACTGTATCGTCAACATGACCCCGACTGCGCTGGAGATCTGGCTGGACGGAGTCCTGTGCACAAAAAAAACCAGGGAGTATGCCTCCTATAATGATTCCCCGTCGGAACCTGTTTACATTGGCAACAATGTAGCCATAGGCGATGGCTCAAATAACCATTTCAACGGCATCCTCGATGAACTGAGGATCTACAACCGCGGGCTGACTACCGGTGAGATAAAGGCGCTTTTCAGGGAAAGGTAAGATCCCGGTAGCTCATTCTAGCCGGTCCGGCCTGCCGCATGAAAAAATTTTGCCCCTGATATGCATTTTCCAGATAAAATCCCAAATTTTGTTTCGGGAAATCCCGAAATGAAAATAGTATGGACCAGAAGGAGAATCCGATATCCGGTACACAGGAGAAGATAGCGCGACTCGGAAAAGCACTGTCAAATCCGACGAGGGTTTTCATTCTCGAATACCTGGCAAAGAACCTCAATAAATGCTGTTACAGCGGTGATATGGCTGAGATACTCCCCATCATCCGTACGACACTCTCTGAGCATCTGAAGGAGCTTAAAAACGCGGGGCTTATACAGGGTGAGATAAACCCTCCCTATATAAGATACTGCATAAATCCGGAGAACTGGGAAGAAGCAAGATTGCTGCTCACCTCGCTGTTCAGAAAGTAAAAAAATTTAAATTTACGTTTCGGGAATGCCCGAAATGAATAAAAACAACGATATGGAAATTAAGATCTTAGGCACAGGATGCCCGAAATGCAAAGCGCTGGAGAAACTGACCCGCGAGGTAGTTGAAAAGAATTGAATTCCGGCTACTGTTACAAAGGTGGAGGATATTACAGAGATCATGAAGTACCACATAATGTCCACCCCTGCCCTCGTGGTAAATGAGAAAGTTGAAATCAGGGGATATGTACCTTCCGCCTCGGAAATCATACAAATTCTTTTAAAATACTAAATCATTTCCCGCCATGAAAATAAGCTTCACGTTTGCAGCCCTCGTCCTTCTTTTGTCATGCATCAGCTCATGCGGCAATAATGACGGGAAGAAAGTGGCTTCCCGGGGAATCAGCACAGCTTCTGTAAGCATTTATTACTTTCATTTCACAAAAAGGTGTGCCACATGCCTGGCTGTCGAGGAAAACGCCCGGAAAACAGTGGAAGAGATGTTTCCTAATGAGGTAAGGGCCGGCGATTATTCTTTCGAATCGCTGAACCTGGAGGAAGCCGGTACCAGGGAAGTTGCAGATAAACTGGCTATGGGAGGCCAATCCCTGGTGATTGTACACGGCAACAAGAAGATTGATATTACAGGCGCGGCATGGCTGGCTGCCCATGATCCTGAGAAAATGAAAGCTGAGATAAAGTCAGGCGTCGACAAAGTCCTGTTCTGACCACGGATTTCCTTAGCATCATACTTGAGAATTCACGTTACTCGATCGTCACAGCACTGATCCTTGGCCTCATGACCGCCATAAGTCCGTGCCCTCTTGCTACGAATATCACAGCAATCGGATTTATCAGCCGCGATATTGACGACAGAAAAAAGGTATTTCTCAGCGGGTTAATTTATACCCTGGGACGCGCAATAAGTTATACCAGGCTTGCACTCATTATATATTTTGGAGCCAGCCTGATGAACATCTCGAGAATGTTCCAGGGCTGGGGTGAAAAATTGCTGGCCCCGGTGCTGATAATCATTGGATTATTAATGCTGGATGTGGTGAGGTTGCGATTTCCGGGATTCAGCGGCCTGATCGGGAAAATCGGGAATGAAGGCAAAGGGAGTTACCGCAACTCCCTGCTGCTTGGGATTGTTTTTGCACTGGCGTTTTGCCCCGCCAGCGGTGTGTTGTATTTTACCATACTTATCCCCATTACGATCGCAAGCGTCAACGGGCTATACCTTCCGGTTGTGTTTGCAGCAGCTTCGGGAATTCCTGTTATAATATTTGCATGGGTGCTTTCCTATTCGGTCGGAAGTCTTGGCAAATTGTACAACCATGTAAAAATCTTTGAGTTATGGTTCAGACGTGCAGCAGCTGCGCTTTTCATAGGTGCAGGCATATATTATTTGATCAGATTGTTCGCGGTTAATTGATGTTAAGTGTGGCTGATATGAATATGACGGATCTCACGATAAAATTGGACAGAAGAATTATTATTCACCTGCTACTGCTTCCATTCTGGTTTTTAATTTATCATTTCCTGAAGCCGGCTGCAGACTGGCTTATTGACGATGCATTGCATTTGAATGCAGGGACGCGTTTTACAGAAGCATTAAGGTTCTTTGTTTTCGAAGTCCCGAAGGTTTTATTATTGCTGACCCTGATTATTTTCCTGGTAGGCATTGTACGTTCATATTTTTCACCGGAGAAGACACGGAAAGTGCTTGAGGGAAATCACTTTTCACCGGGAATCTCCTGGCTTCACTGCTTGGCATTGTCACCCCTTTCTGTTCCTGTTCCGCCATTCCGCTCTTCCTGGGATTTGTGGAGGCGGGGATCCATATTGGGGTTACCTTCTCGCTCCTCATTGCATCACCTATGATCAACGAGGTTGCCATAGTCCTCCTTTTCGGAATGTTCGGATGGAAGACTGCGGCAGTTTATGTCGCGTCAGGATTGATTATTGCCATAATTGCAGGCTGGATCATAGGCAGGCTGAACCTTCGGCACTGGGTCCGGGAGTGGATCTATCAGACCCAGCTCGGCAACTCTGATCCGGAGGGTGAAAAACTGAGATTCAGCGACCGCATATGTTATAGAAATGAAGCGGTCCGGGAAATAGTCGGGAAAGTTTGGTTATACGTTGTACTAGGCATTGCAGCAGGGGCCATAAGCACATGGATATGTCCCTGAGGATTTCATGGCATCCCTGATG
>DCFQ01000043.1:17301-55578 GCA_002319915.1 Bacteroidales bacterium UBA1800
GTCATTCATGATGGCTGTCATCGGCCTTTCCCTCCCCGAGATGATAATACTTAAGAAAGTCCCGAAAGTGCCATTCATTCTGACGTTTGCAGGCATAATGGCTGTTGGGATAATGATTGTAGGATATTTGTTTAACTATATTTTCTAAATGCATGAAAATCAAGAGGAAAAATGAAATTAAGGTTACCCTGGCAGTTATGGTATTCGTTATGACTCTCGTTGTGATCTTTGTCGGGATTGTAGTAAATTACGGGATACACACCGGGTTTCTGATCAAATGAATAAAATCCTGGGGCCTCGCATTTGTTGTTGCCTTCCCGTCGTATTTCTAATTATGCCAATTATCAGAAAGACAATATCATCTTATGTTATTGAATAATATTTCCCAAATCAACCCTATTTAAAATGAAAACAGTTGGCTTCATAGGTAGCGGCCGCATTACCCGAATCCTGCTGAACGGATTTAAAAATGCCCATCTTTCTTTTGGAAAGATAACTGTATCCGAAACTAATGAAACCGTACTGGATGCTCTGAAGGCTGATTTCCCGGGCATTGATCGTCAGGAGCTGACTCATCCGGAGCGGTAGCCTCAGAATGGGTATTCATTGCGCTTCATCCGCCCGTAGTGGCGGAAACACTGGGGGCAGTCAAAAACTCGTTCAAAAAAGATGCTATGATAATTTCATTGGCACCTAAAATAATCCTCGATAAGATTAAGAACATCTTCCCCGGGATGTCTAATCTTACACGCATGAATCCCAATGCAGGGACTTATATGAACAAAGGGTACAATCCCGTTTGCTTTGCCAATGTCACTGACAAGAGTGTCATAAGTGAGTTCCCTGAGGCTTTTCAAAAGCTGGGCCAGGTCCCGGTGGTTCGTGAAAGCCAGATTGAAGCATATGCAATGATAAGTGCAATGGGCCACACATATTTCTGGTACCAGCTCCAACAACTGAGAGAGCTCGGTTTGTCGTTTGGTTTGTCAGAGCTGGAAGCGAACGAGACAATTTCAGCCATGCTTAAGGGTACAACCGAGACACTTTTCAATTCCGGACTGAATTACGAGCAAGTCGTTGACCTTGTTCCGGTGAAACCCATGGCTGAGCATGAAAACACCATCAGGGAGTATTATAAGACCTGCTTGAATGCTTTTTACGAGAGAATTAAGCCTGCCTGATCGGTGAATTATCTGATCTGCAATTTCACCCCGTAATGAAATTCTTCAGGCACGGTTTTATCAGCTCGGGGTTTCTTAACCTCTCAGCCGTGGAGGCTTACAGGGAGGCATTAGAAAACAGTGCCGTTATTCTTGATGTCAGGGAACCTGGGCTTACCGGTTATAAGAACTTTGATGTCCCAAAAGTGATCCATATCCCTAACAGTGCACTGGCTGAGAATTACAGGAGTATTCCCTCTGATGTCCCGGTAATTATTGCTGACTCAGTCGGACTGAGAAGCCATGAAGCTATGGTCTTCCTTTTGAACAAAGGGTTCGATAATATTGCAAATCTTGCCGGCGGTATTGCAGACTGGGTATGCGATGGAATGCCCCTTAAAAAGGACATAACAGAACAACTTGACGGACCCTGTGCATGCCAGCTAAAGCCAAGGTATAAAAGAACTTAGAATATTGTTGTCTCCCGGTACGCCCTGTATTCAGGGAATCTTTCCAGCAGTTCCTTTTCTTCCAGATAGCGCCAGTATAATATATTCCCCAGGAATAGAAAGCAAAGGAGGAATGAGAACACCCCTCCAAAAAAAACCGGGGAACCAATAAGCCACAGGATAAATCCCAGGTACATCGGATGCCTTATCCTGGAATAAATACCTTTGGTTATGAGGTCGCCCTCAAAGCTTTCCAGGGTTTTGATCGTCAATAATCCCATCAGGAAGGAGACAAGCCCGGCACAAACCAGCACCACGCCTGAATAGCGGATGACAGGAGGCAGGTCAACTTTCCGTATATCGGCACTGCAAAGCAGAAACCACGAAGTCCACAGGACAAGCATGTCGGCAAAGACGATGACAAATGTGAGTCTTGTTGCCTTTATGATATTCCTGTGTTTAAGTATCTCATAAATAGTTCTTACCAAATGCGCTATTACGCAAATTATTACCAGGTCCGTAAAGATGGGCTTGTTCATTGATCGAAACATTTATAATTAATAGTTACACGGAATCAATAAGTGAGGGAATTATTCTAAAGCTCCTTCCCTTTCAGGTAAGCGCTCTCCAGGTATTTCTTCCTCGTTTCGGCGCTTACCGACAGTATTGAATGAAACAAGACATGGTCAACATTGTCGATACCCGGGTATTTCAGGCTCCAGTCATCGATTGTTTTTACCATAGCATCGCGGAATCCTTTTTCCCTGTAAATCTTTTCATTGAAAAAAGCCGGCTGCATAATGATTGCTTTCTTGATTTTCAATAACGGAACCCTGCCGTCAGGGTCTCCTTTCCATCCCCTCTCATCCAGCTTGTATGCAAATCCATAGGTCAGCACGCGTTCCATCCATCCCTTGACCAGGGCGGGAAAATGCATCCAGAAGACCTGGGTGATAAAAACCAGTACGTCCGCTTCAGCCACTTTCTTCTGCTGCTGCAGGACATCTTTTGGCTTCTGCGAGTTGATCAGTTCAATCAGGTCATCGTCTGTCTTGTTCCTGATGTACAATCTTGCAATCATCCTTTTAAGGGGATTTCCTGCAAGTCCAACGATCATTGCCCTCATA
The DNA here is from genome assembly GCA_002319915.1 of Bacteroidales bacterium UBA1800. Classification (GTDB taxonomy): domain Bacteria; phylum Bacteroidota; class Bacteroidia; order Bacteroidales; family VadinHA17; genus LD21. The sequence continues at coordinate 20,038 of DCFQ01000043.1, forward strand.
TCCATCTGTTGAAAAAGGTCCCTCGGCATATCCTTGTCTACAAAAAAAGCAGAATCCATATCCTGAAATACAGGATTGAACTTTGTCTTGTAAAGATCAACGATCTCGTACTTATGTCCCGCTTCCCTGAGGCCTCTGGCGAAGTTTTCAAGGATGGCATGCGAAAATGACATTGGATTCGGATGAGCATAAATAATCAGTACTTTCATGGGGAGAGTGAATTTTATTTAAAATTACGAAATAGCTGAAACTGATCCGGTTTTTTTGAACCGAAAAAGATTTCAGGTACAGGACTTTATGCGGGCAAATAAATCCTGATCGTCCTTAAACAAATTGAGGGTCCGGTTGTCACAATTATACCAGCATTGCGGTCAGTTGTAATCCCGTATCCCCATAACCGGCCCAACCCCGTGGATGCTGGTTTTATTGTAAAAAATCTTTTACCTTGCTGATGTGAATTCCTGAGGCTTTATGAACTTTGCCTGATCTTATTCCGAATAATGACCCTCAATGGATAAAAATTACTGACACCTACTGAACCTCAACCTGGGAAGATGACCTATGAAGATCAGAATGTCGATTTTTGATGAAAGTCTTCAAAACATCCTTACACCGGATTCCCTGATCAGGAAGCCTGTTGCCTGGAGGCTGGGTGCAGCAACGGCTATAGCTTTACTGGCGGTGGTCATAAGATATCTCCTTGTTCCTGTTATCGGAATAATGGCCCCATATAACATTACCCTCATCGGAATGGTATTGGCAACCATGTTCCTTGGGCTCATACCAGGATTGCTGGTGCTGGTTCTCAGCAATATTACCGTAGAGCTGATTATAATTGTACCGGCCGAGAATGGCTTCACAGTTCATTCCGCTGAAAGCCTGATCTTTTCGCTGGCAGTAGGTGTGATAGTCTGCTATCTCTTCCATTCGTTAAGGAAGTCAAGGGATAGGGCAAGAGCGCTCGGGACCCGGGAGCTTGACGAGATCGAAGCCCTGAAAAAGGCTGAACAGGCACTGAAACAGAGCGAAGAGCAATTCCGGATGCTTGTGGGGAAGGTTGATTCAGCCCTGGCCCTGGTTGATGAGAACGGGAGGTTTGCGGTGGTGAATCAATCCTTTCTCGATATGTTCGAGATTGCCGAAGGTACCGACATAATGAACATTAACAATCACGACTGGAGTCTCTACAAAGTCCTTGATGAGTCAAGAGCTCTTCTACCTTTCGATGAACACCCGGTCCGGGAGGCTATGCTGACCGGAAAGGCGGTTCGTGACAGGCTTGTAGGACTTATATGTCCCGGGAGCAGGAACCTGAAGTGGATCCTGATCACGGCAGATCCTTTACTGAATGACCATGGGAAGCTCCTTCATCTCATCTGCACATATCATGAAATCACCGACAGGAAGCTCGCCGAAGAAACACTGAGGGAAAGGGAAGAACAGATGAGGTTTGCACTTTCGATCAGCCATACCGGCGCCTGGGAACTCGACCTGGCAAATCACAGGGCGCTTCGGTCCCTTGAACATGACCGCATTTTCGGTTACAATGAAATGCTTCCCGAATGGACATTTGAAATGTTCCTGGAGCATGTGTTGCCGGAAGACCGGGAGATGGTCGGGAACAAATTCAGGACAGCTATTGAATCGAACAGCGAATGGAATTTTGAATGCCGTATTAAGCGTAAGGACAATGAAATAAGGTGGATCTGGGCAGCGGGCCGACAGTACACCGGGCCGGCCAGATCACCGGGACACATGTCTGGTATAGTTCAGGATATAACTGAACGGATAAACAGGGAGGCTGAACTGCGCAGGAAACAAACCGAGATCCAGGCCATGTTCGATTATCTGCCCGCAGGACTTGTCCTTTTTGATGCAGCCCCGCCTTACAGAGTCCTTGCCCATAACACGTTCTATCAGAAGCTTTTCCCGGAGCCTTTCCGCAGCGGGGGCATGGTCGGACTGAACATCTACGAGTACGCCCCGGAAGTTGAAGCTTCGGGGATAAAAGCAGTGTTCGACAAGGTCGTTCAGACAAAGGAAACTACCTTCCTGCTTGATTTCCCCTACAGGAGCAATCCGCCTGATGAATACTGGTTCGACTGGTACATGGTACCGGTCATCATCGACGGGAAGGTGATCTCCATGGCAAGCATGAGCGTGAATGTTACAGAGCGCCACCTGGCAGAGCAAAAGATCAACCAGTCAAAAGAGAAGCTTAATATAGCCCTCGAGAACGGGAATATAGGGATCTGGGAATGGAATCTCAAAACCGATGAGATCTTCCTTGACGAAAGGATGGAAAAAATGCTCGGCCTCGAACCGGCCACATTTGGCGGGACTTTTGATGATCTCGAGAAACTTGTACACGAGGAGGACGTGACGCATGTGCTGAAGGCGAGCGAGGATGCACTCACAAAAGGGATCCCGTTTGATACGATATTCCGCCTGCGGTCAAAGAACGGAAATCCCAAATACCTTAAATCAAAAGCTCTTGTGGTGAAGGACGAAGACGGCAATCCCCTCAAATTCTCAGGAGTCTGCATCGATGTCACAGGCTTGAAGGAGGGCACCGAACACCTCTCCCTGAAGCTCAACGAAGAGCTTCTGCGGTCAAACAAAGAGCTTGAACGGTTTGCTTACGTCGCTTCCCACGACCTCCAGGAACCATTGCGCATGGTTTCGAGCTTTACCCAGCTCCTCCAACAAAGATATGCCGGTAAGCTTGACCGCAACGCCATGGAATACATCCAGTTTGCCGTTGACGGCGCAAGGAGAATGCACGACCAGATAAACGGGCTCCTGGAATACTCCAGGATCCAGACAAGGGGGAGATCATTTTCCAAAGTGTCGATGAACCATGTCGTCGAAAAAGTAAGGTTCACTTTCGAGGGACAGCTGAAAAGCAAGAACCTGAAGCTGGAAGCCGGAACTCTCCCTGAAGTTGTTGCAGACGAGATGCAGATGATCCAGCTTCTTCATAACCTGCTTGGAAATTCCATAAAATTCAGCGGCAGGAACAAGAAGATAAAGATTGCCTGTGAAGTCCGGGATGAAAAGTACCTCTTCAGCGTGACAGATGAAGGGATCGGTATAGAGGAGCAGTATTTTGAAAAGATATTCGAGATCTTCCAGAGGCTGAACCCGAAGGATGAATATGAAGGAACCGGCATAGGACTGGCAATTTGTAAAAGGATTGTCGAACGGCACGGGGGCGAGATCACGGTCAGCTCCAGGATCGGTGAAGGTTCAACCTTCTTTTTTACGCTTCCCGTGAACCGCCAGGCCTGATGCACTCTCTTTGATAAAACCCTGCGGGACATAACTCTGCGATCTCTGTGCAGGAAAATTATATTTACATTAAACCTGATCCTGACATATTTATCCGCAATGAAAAGCTTAACAACATCAATCGCAGCCATCCTGCTGATATCCGCCGTATCGAATTCCCAGACTTCCCGGCCAAAACCCGACCAGGTGGAGCTTATGAAGAAGTTCATCGGGACGTGGACCTGCACCACCGGGAAGGACACTACCGCCCTTTGGGAGTTCACACCGTTCGGGACGGGTCTCGAATGCCATGTAAGCTATGTTACCGATGCGAAAGTATTCGGTGAGATGAAGGCGTTGTACGGTTACGACAGGCAATATGACAAGTACATTGCCCCGGGAATGGTAAAGGGCAAAGACATGGAGATCTTTGCCATCTGGTTCACCGGTGAGAAAAGTTATGAGATCATATTCTTCAGGGATATCTCCGATCCGGATTCGGCGACGGTCAGGAACCTCGGATCATTCGAATCACCCGATACACTCCTGGTCACGACCTTCGTAAACAAGAAACCGGTAAGGACCCTCTCCTATTCCCGTAACAGATGAGGAACATTCTGAACAACCTTGCGGAAATGATTATATTGGTACAATTTTTGCAGAAATAATACAGACCTAACTACCCTGAATTGAGAACTATAGCAAATCTGAAACTGGCTACGGCAATACTGAGCCTCTCACTTGCCTTCTCTTCGTGCGAAAAAGAGAAGATTGATAACGGCTACGGTGAGAATTACCGTCACAACACATCCGGTGAGGTATTTTTCAAGATCGGAAGGAGGGGAGAGGAATTCACCTTTAATGATATCGCACTCTATGACTCCTCCGCTTACATCCTTTATTTTAAAAGCAACCACAGCGAGTTCACCGGCATTTCTGAAGTTCTGGCTGATGAGTTCTACTTCCTGGATAATGGGCAGACGATTTATTCGGGCAGCTTTGTTCCAGCATATTCAAACTCTATTCCCGCCGGGCCAATGATAATGACGCCGAGCATGTACGGGGATTATGCCCTCAGGATTGAGGTCTGGCAAAGCAACGGGCCGGACGTCAGGAACACTCCGTGGCTGACCGGGATACTGAAGAAACATAACCTGCTTCACCCAGGTATTTCATGTTCTGCAGATTTTCTCAAAGCGGAAAGCGATCATCTCTCGTTCGGATTCACAGTGACCAACCATGACCAGGACGATCTTCTTATACTGGATATCAACAAGACGGGGCCGGGTCTGTTCCACTACTTCACTAATGGATTATACCTGAGGGACAAGGATCGTAAAGAGATATTTTCATCAACGATCAATCATGAGAGCCCGGAGCCATGGAATGCCTGGAAACCTGAATGGCTGTCGGTGCTGAAATCCGGGGAGTCGGTGTCGTTCAATGTAAACTACCCGCTGGTATCACCCGTGCCTGCGGGTGAGTATGACCTGTCATTCGAGTTCCCGGGCCTGGCATACCAGGTGTCAAAGGAAGATCTGTACCAGGGTGATTCCCGTATCTGGCTGGGAGATATTAACATTCAGGGAAAGATAACCTTGCCGTAGAGCTGCTTCTGGAATCTCCGGCATTAATTACTATCGATTGCTTTTCATTCCTGCTCTGCGCAGGAGGATTTCAGTTTCATCCATCGTTATGATATGGCCCTTTCCTGATTTTTCACAAAAGGGCTTAATGACCTCAAAAAAGGCATCTATCCTTTCTGGTTCATCTATGATCTCCACCACCAGGGGGACCTTTTCAGTCAGCTCCCAGAGCTTATCGGAATAAATTTCACTGCTCGCCCCGTACCCCATGATCCCTTTCAGTACCGTGGCACCCGCGATACCGTTCTTTTTAGCAGTGAATACGATATGTTCATAAAGGGGAATATGCCCGTACTTATCTGTCGAGCTGATGTAGATCCTCAGCCTCTTTGCCTTGTCTCCGGGATTCATCTTCAGATTGATTTGGTGATTATAATGCCAAAAAATGTTGCTGCGATGCCGACCAGGACGCTTAATCCCGTATACAGGAAAAAGTAGAAAAAAGCCCCATCCCTCAGCAATCCGAGACTTTCATTTGAAAAAGTCGAGAATGTCGTGAACCCGCCGCAGAAGCCGGCAGTAAGAAACAGCTTCCAGCCCGCACTGAAAAGCGCATGCCTTTCCGACAGGCCGTAAATAAGCCCTATCAGAAAGCATCCCGACAGGTTGACAATGAATGTGCCCAGGGGAAAGACATTGGTGAAATTATTCTGGACGAATCTCGACAGCAGGAACCTCGACACGCTGCCAAGGAACCCTCCTGTTCCGACAGTAAGCAACATCCTGATCATAACTAATACAGCCTCAAGGTATCAAATGTAATAATATTCAGTGAAGTTCAGCAGGATATGAACTTGCATAAGTACGATCGTGAAAAAAGCCTGCACGGGAATATTTATTTGTTTTTATGGAGCAGAATTTGTAATTTTCTTAACCTATTGATAAATAACAGATTCATATCAGGATAATGAGAACTTTGCGTTTGTCCATTTTCTTTTCAGCCGTCCTCGCTTTGATCTTCTGCCTGAAATGCTCAAGGGACACCGGCAATGAGCCTTTGACGCCCGGCAGTTTCGATCCGGCATCTGTGACATTTACACATTCCATGAAGGGCTGGGAGCTTTACAGCTGGCCGGACGGGAATGACTGGCATTTTGCCATCCTGGCCGGGACCAACAGGGTTAAAACATACGAGGAGGTCAAGTCGAACAGGATAACTGTCACCGGTACGGATTCGTTGAAAATGCTCCTCGACAGGTTCCCGGAGAATGAGGATATCTTCTGGATCGGCGAAAGGTGGCTGAAAAACTGCTGGCACGGTTTTTACGGCAATCTTTCGCTTCCTGCCGCCGAAACTATCAACGAAATAAGGAATTACTGCCTGCAAAAAAACCTGGTACTGAATATTTCAAACTGAAATCAGCGGCTTCCCTTTGGACCATCCCTGAACTCCGTGTACCTCAGTTACTTCACTGTGTCTCTCTGCGTAAGCTCTTAAAATCCCACTGAAAAATATTATCTAAATTAATAAAGCATTACCTTCTGAGTCACAAATTCACCCATTTTATTGCCAACTATCCAAGCTTAATCTTATGAAAAGCAGATTAATCATTGCAGCATTACTTTTCGGAACTTTTTGCAATTTAAACGCACAGACTGACCAGGTCAATCTGAAAATCCAGGAATTGCTCCTCAACGGTGAATTCAGCAGGGTAATCGACACCTGCAAGATCATTCTCGCAACCGACACTCTGGATCCCGCGATTTACTATTCCATGGGAATTGCCTACCAGAATGTCCTTAACGATGAATCATCCCTGGATTGTTTCAAAAAGGCCGTCGAACTCAGCCCTGATCAAAGGACCTACAATTTCACGCTGGCTAAAAGCTATTACGGAAAGGGCAAATTAAGCCAGGCAGAACCTATATTCAGCAAGCTTTATTCCCTGGATACGCTGAACTGGATCTATGCATACTACCTGTCGAGCATTTTTATGCAGCATGCCAGGTACGACGATGCGCTGAATATATATGGTAAATTCCTCGCAAGGGACTCATCCAACTACGTTTATCTCGACAGGACGGGCTATGCATATCTGAAAAAAGGTGACTTTGAAAAAGCCATCGACCTCTACGGCAAATCCCTTCAGATGAACAGCAGGAACCTGGCAGCCATCAAGAACCTCTCGTACCTTTACGCGGCCACCGGCCAGCCCGAAACTGCGATCGAGACCCTTACCATGGGAATAGGCATTGATTCTACCGACATGGATCTTTATATAAGCAGGGCTCAGATAAATTATTCAAAAAACTATACCAAAAGGGCCATGGACGATTATCTGAAGGTCCTCGCTTCCGGCGATTCTTCCAAATTGTACCTGAAAAGGACCGGGATAGGTTATTGCTACAACCTTGAACCGGAAAAGGCGGTCGAGTATCTCCTCCTGGCGTACAGGGTCGACTCAACCGACTTCGAGACATCAAGTTACCTGGGACAGAGCTACTATAACCTCAAAGACTACCCAGGCAGCATCAGGTATTATACAAGGACCATCCAGATACTCACGCCGGTAAAGATCCAGCTGGGAAAAACTTACGAGCTGCGAGCCCGGTCACAAAAAGAGAATGCCGATTATAAGGATGCAATCGCAGGTTTTCAAAATGCATTCTCCAATGACCAGGATCCTAATTTGTATATGGAGATGGCAAATATTTATGATGTGAAACTGCACAACAGGGAAAAGGCAATTCTCTACTACCAGAAATTCCTTGGCGCAAAGAAGAATTCGAATATTAAATTCCCCCCGGGGTACTTCCGGAAGATCGAAAAACGGCTGGAGTACCTGAAAAACCCTCCAAAACCTGCCAGGTAAAAGGGCATTTGGCTGGGCAATAACTCCGGCGGATTTCTTGTTTATTTAAAGGATTGTATAATTACTGCAATCCGGGTGAAAATGAAAAGGTAAAATGATCCCGTCAAGCCAGCAGCCGGATTGAAAAGCCTGTCCGTCATATTATTCATCATCCTTGCCGGCCTCCCCGGGTCACAGGTAACCTATCACGGGAAGATAACACGTGTCATTGATGGGGATACTTTCATTTATGTGACCAGGGAAGGCTCGTTCCGGGTGCGGAGCTACGGCATTGACGCCCCGGAAGGCAATCAGCCGTTCGGCAGGGAGTCTGCCGCTTTCCTTTCCAGGTTCATCGGCCGCGAATCCACATTGAAGGTAACCGGGACGGACAGGTATCACAGGAAAGTTGGCACCCTTTTTATCAGGGGGGAGGATATTAACCTTCGTGAGGTAAAAGAGGGGTATGCCTGGTACTACAGGAGGTATCTTTCAGACAAGAGATATCAGGCAGCCCAGGAGTATGCCAGGAAGCACAGGTCCGGCCTCTGGAGGCAGCCCGACCCAGTCCCGCCATGGAACTGGAGACAGGTGTCACACGGAGAGCACAGACCTGCCATCCGGTAGGCAGGGTAGGCACAGAGAATCACTGAGTAGAGCGAGGCCTGCATGCATGCGAACAATTGGCCTTTTGCGATGTTTAAACCTGATATGATTAGGAAATCTTTCAATTATTTACCACCTGAAAAATCCGGCAAGAATGGATGACATTGAGATCTGCCACTGTAATGGCATAATGAAAAGTGAAATTGTTAAAGCCATTACAACCAAGGGCTTAAAAACCGTAGAGGAAGTTCAGGATGAAACTACTGCGGGAACCGTGTGCGGAGGCTGTATCCCCGATATCGAGGAAATACTGTCATACCTGGAGCATAGGGGTGACACAGGAGAGATTATCTGACTTCGCAAACCTCTGTATTTTCTCTGTGCTCTCTGTGCTCTCTGTGCTAGTTCTTAGCTTCCAAAAAAAAAAAATCAACCATAATGTAATCCCGTCCCTTCAGATTGGTGTCGTATCAGAAATAGGAAATGAATCAGGCGCAATAAGGCCGGATGCATAAAGGTAGGGTTAGTTCTATGTTAGGTAAAGATCACCGTTGAACAGGCAACGGTGATTTTTTTAAAGCAGGAATTGATACCCTCCATTTGTTTTCATTTCTTAACTTTATGGAAACTTTGAACCCCGGAACCTGTATTTTCTGGCAATTTGAATTGAGACTTCACCTGAACCTTTTTTAACTCCTGCCTTCATGCCGGTTTTATGTTAAGTGCCACGGACAAATATCTTATCAATGCTATCAAAGGTGGAGACCAGAAGGCATTCGAATGCCTTTTCAAAACCTATTACCCTGACCTCTGCAAGTTCGCCGGGAACATTGTGAAGGTCGATACCATTGCTGAAGACCTGGTAATGGACATATTTGTAAAGCTATGGGAAGCAGGGAATGATCTTTCAATCTCTTCTTCAATTGGCGGATATCTTTTTACCAGCGTGCATAACCACTGCATCAATTACCTTACCAGGAAGCATAAAAGATTTGTCGAATTAAAGCCCGAAACCGTAGATAACCTGAACCTCCTTGTCAGCGGAAATAACAATAAAGGACCAATGGAAGGGATCGACCTTGCAGCACTGAGCCAGAGAATTCAGGCCTGCATCGACCAGCTCCCCGAGGAATGTCAAAAGATTTTTTTAATGAGCAGGGCCGATGAGCTGGCAAACAAGGAGATCGCCGCCAGGCTCGGGATCTCAGAAAACACCGTTAAAGCACAGATCTACCGGGCTTTAAAGAAGTTCAAGCTGGTACTTAAAGATTATCTTGCAGTATAACCCTGATCTTCCGCCACATCAAAAACACCATATAATTCATGTAATACCTGCAAAGGGAATTTGTGTCATCTAATCAGAATGAATTTTTATGAAAGAAAAAAACCCGTCTGACGCCCAGGTTGAAGCTATCGTGGCATACCACGAAAACAGGCTTACCCAGTCGCAGGCAGAAATCTTGATCGAATGGCTCAGCCAGGATGATAATAACAGGAAATACCTGATCGACTCAGGTAAGATCTGGCATGCTGCAGGTCTTCTTAAAAAAGGTGAAAAAGATGCTGAGAAAGGGTGGCTGAAGCTGATGCTCCACATCAGGGAATATGATGAACGCCCGGTCCCTAAGAAAGCAGTCAGGATACCTGTAAGGAATTTATACCTGATCGCTGCATCCATTGCGCTTCTTATTACGGTCGGCGCCCTGGGCCTCGTTTTCTTCGGCAAGCCGGGGAATCAAAGAACCGGTGATAACTTTGAGGCCCTTGCCCCTAAAGGTTCGAGATCAGTCATTACATTATCCGATGGAAGCAAAGTGTGGCTCAATTCAGGGACAAAGCTGAGATACCGGTCTGATTTTGGTGTCGGCAACCGGGATCTGAGCCTTGAAGGGGAAGCCTATTTTTCAGTCACAGCCAACAAGGACATGCCATTCAGGGTAAAGGCAGGCGAAGTCTGCATCACAGCTTTGGGTACTGCCTTCAATGTAAAGGCCTATTCTGATGAGAACGTGGTGGAAACAACGCTTGAGAAGGGTGAGGTTGCTGTTGAGCACCTCAGCGGATCAGGCGGGGATCCGAATGCTTCACATATTATACTGAAGCCTAACCAGAAGGCAGTATATATCAGGAGCAGCGGTAAGATCAGTGTCGATGAGGCAAGTCCCGCCCTCCCAAAAAGCCCTGCGGTCGCAGAAGCGAAACCCCGGCCTTACGTGATAAAGGTGGATACGCTTGTGGATACAAAGCTCTCCACTTCGTGGAAAGACAGCAGGTGGATATTCCGGAAAGAAATGCTGCACGACCTTGCCCCAATCCTGGAAAGAAGGTATGATATTGATATAGTATTCAGGGATACCGTCCTGAACGATTTCAAATTCACCGGAACCCTGAGAGAAGAATCACTTGAACAAGTACTTAAGGCAATGACCCTGGCCGCTCCGATAAGATACGAGGTGTCACACAATACGGTATTCCTCTATGTTGATCAGAGTCAGAGAAATAAGTATTTACGGCAACCAAACTGAATTTTCCAGATGTAACCTGATTTGTACGACCCTGAACCCATGAAAAACCGATCCCCCTGAATAAGAAAATGGGAGACCTGCCAGTCTCCCATATTACCGGATTAATATAATTCCACCATAATCCTGATCGATTAGAAGGCAGAAAAAGTTTAACCCTTTAACCTTGCAAAATTATGATTTATTTACAAAAACTAACCTTGCGGGATAAAAATCCCGCTCTTCAAAAGTACCTGCTGGCCATGAAATTATCTGCTCTTTTATGTTTTATCGGAATGATTCAGGTTTCAGCTTCCGTTTACTCACAGGGAACCAGGCTGACTGTTTCATATAAAGACACCAGAATAAAGGATATCCTGAACGATATTGAGAACAAGTCAGAAGTCAGGTTTTTCTACAATGACGATTTTCTGAATATGGACAGGAAAATATCGCTGGAAAGAACTGATATAAAGCTTGAGGACCTGCTTTCAGAAGTCCTTGAGTCTTCGGGCGCCAAATTCAAACTCCTGGACGATAAACTTATCGTCATTGCTCCGGGTGACATGATGCAGCAAAGGTTTGCGACCGGCAAAATTACAGATGCCAGTACCGGCGAACCGGTCACGGGAGTAAGTATCCTGGTAAAAGGCACAACCCTCGGAGCCATTTCGGATGTTGACGGAAAGTTCAGGGTAGCGCTGCCCGCGAAGAACGCGACACTTGTGATCTCATTTATAGGATTTGAGAAACAGGAAGTCCCGGTCACAGAGGGGGCAAATATTGAGATCTCCCTGGTTGAATCGATAAAGGCAATGGATGAAGTTGTCGTTATCGGCTACGGCGCCAGGGCAAAAAAGGATGTCACCACTGCCATTTCCACTGTTGATGCAAGCGAGATCCTCAAAACAAATGCGGGTCAGAGTGCAGAGCTTGCAATGCAGGGGAAGATGACCGGTGTCCTGGTTACCAGTGGAGGAGGCAACCCGAACTCAAGGCCCACCATCCAGATCAGGGGTGTGGGCACCTGGGGTGTCGCCCAGCCGCTTTATGTCATCGACGGGGTACCGATCTATGAATTCGGATATGGTGCCGACGGAAGCTCAGCCTCCGGCTACGATGCTAGCTATGTTGCCAGGATCGGGACCATCAGGGGTACCCAGAATATAATGTCGACAATCAACCCGGATGACATCGAGTCGATATCCGTTCTGAAGGATGCATCGGCAGCTGCAGTCTACGGGGTCAGGGCTTCGAACGGTGTGATCCTCATCACCACCAAGAAAGGGAGAGGGAGAGCGAAGGTCGATTTCAGCGCCAAGGTTGGAATGCAAAGTATCCCGAATCGTTACAGCATGCTCGGGGTGACCGATTATGTTGATCTGTACAGGGAGGCATACACGAATAACCCCCTCCTCACACTGAAACCTTACTTCAATGCTTCCGATCCGAGCTATCTTGGAAATCTCCCCACCCAGGACTGGGCCGATCCGTTGTACACCAGGAACTCAATGACCCAGGAGTACAATGCCTCGGTTTCAGGCGGGACCGACAACTCGAACTATTTCGTGGGGATCGGCTACTACAAGAACGATGGTATATACATCATGAACAACCTTGAAAGGTACAGTGTAACTTCAAATGTCAGCTCGAAGATCGGCAAATTCATTAATGTCGGTGTCAACTACCGTTTCGTATACCAAAAGACACGGGACAATACCCCGAACAGCATCAGCTATACTGTGGCCACCCCGCCATGGCAGCCGATCCATGGGAACGGCCCGGGCGGATACGCCCCTGCCATTGATACAACATATGTTTATACACCGCAGCCTTCTCCTGCCGACCTTATGCCGGATTACTGGCCATGGCAGATGAACGTCACAAAGCTGTACGGAGACCAGACCCACATAAATCCCTATGGGACCGGGACCTTCGGCGACAACAGGTGGACCAACATGCGTAACCTCGGCAATGCATATGTGGAAGTGACACCGATCCCGGGTCTGCGGATAAGGGGAGGCGTATCGATTGACTGGTATTCACAGAGAAACTTCAACTACTCCCTTGCTGACCAGACCCTGTTTTCGATAACTCCAAACGATCCGCTGAAGCAGGGTGATCATCATTCCCTTGGAAGTGTCGGTGAAATGAATACTTTCAACCTGAACCTTGTGAAGAATGTCAGCGTCAATTACAACAAGGGCTTCGGAAAGCACACAATTGATATTCTCCTGAACGCCGAAACGCAAACCAACTATTTCCACATCGCCAGCTCGAGCACAGAACAGCTGAATACACTGATTATCGACCGTATTTCTGTCGGGGAATACCAACGGGGCTTCAATTCATCTTTCACGGAGAATCACCGTTCGGCATTGATAGGTTACCTTGGCCGTATATCCTATAATTACGCTTCGAAGTATTACCTCGATGCAACCCTCAGAAGGGACGGGAGCTATGCATTTGCACCGAAAAACCGCTGGGGTAATTTCCCGGCATTTTCTGCAGCATGGAGGGTCACCGGTGAAAACTTCCTCCAGAACCTTCAGTGGCTCAATGATCTGAAACTGAGAGCAGGATGGGGACAGCTCGGCAATTCTGAGGTAAGGCCATATATGTACCTTTCTTCGGTAATTAATTATCCTCACTACTCGCTCGGTACAAATCCCCTCAACGGCGATGCCCGCGGAACCTATACCTGGGGTGTGCGCCTGGGAGATTTCCCGAACGAAGGGATATCCTGGGAGAAGACAGCAACGACGAACATTGCAATCGATGCAGTTATTCTCAGGTCTCTGAATGTGACTGTCGAATATTATAACAAGCTTACAAGCGGCCTTCTGCAGACAACATCCCTGCCGCCGAGCGTGGGCCTCTATGCAAACCCCGTCGCAAATATCGGCAAGGTCCAGAATTCAGGCTTTGAGTTCTCGGCCAGTTATACCGGCCAGTCGGGAAATCTGACATACAATGTGAGCGCAAACCTGACCACTGTCCATAACAAGGTGATCAGCATGTTCAACCATGACAGGATCGGCGGGAACTACGGCATGATCGAGGAAGGCAACCCGATGAATTACCTGTGGGGCTACAAGGTCGGCGGAATCTTCCCGAATGATGCAGTCGCCTCAGAGTATACGGCCAGTGTTACAGACATTTATGCTACCGGCAACGTAAAGAAAGGCGGGGATATCTGGTTCCAGAACCTCCATGGAAACGCCGATTCCGAGCATAAGTACTTTAACCCGGTCCCGGATTCCACAGTGAACGATTATGACCAGACCTATCTCGGGAAAACAATACCGGGCTTCTACTACGGCATTTCAGTCAACCTGGGCTATAAGGGGTTTGATTTCTCAGCAAGCTTTATCGGAGTGGGTGATGTGCAGAAGTACAACAGCATGCTTCAGGAGCTGACCCAAATGGATGGGGAAATAAACCAGTCGACCGATGTGCTTAAACGGTGGACCCCATCAAATCCTTCATCCTCGATCCCCAGGGCTGCCGAAGGCGATCCGGGCGGAAACAACAGGTTCTCCGACAGGTTTGTTGAAAATGCGGGCTATTTCAGGCTTGCCAATATTCAGCTTGGATATTCATTGCCCCTGGGCGCCATGAAGGTCAATTTCGCCCAGAGGATGCGATTCTGGATCGGCAGCTCCAATTTGTTCTGCCTGACTCCTTGGAAGGGACTTGACCCTGAAAATGAAGCTAATCCTATCCCCCGTTCATTCCTCTTTGGGGTGGAGGCTACTTTTTAAGGCAATTTAACTACTCAAAAATTTCAGAAGATGAAAAAGATAATAATAGTCCTTTCAATATTCCTGCTGTCGTTCATTGGGATGCTTTTCAACTCATGCAATGAGAAAATCCTCGACATAACCGACCCTGATATTACTGAGAACGATTTCTTTACCACACAGGATCAGTTTTTCAGGGCAATTATAGGTGCTTATGCAAAGATAACGGACCTCTACTGGTTCAATAATAACTCAGCCATGCACGGAAGCTGGCTCCTGCCGGGTGATGATATCACGGTGGGTGCAGAAGGCGGCCATGACCAGAATTACGGGTTTGACCAGTTTGTCCAGATAACTCCGAGCAAGGATGCAATCAGCGGCATATGGACAACCCTTTATCAGATCATTAACAGGGCAACCATCGTCATTGACAAGTGCAATGCTGCAGATCCGTCAATCTTTGCCTCGGACCCGACCATGAAGGATAAGATCAGGGGCGAGGCCCTGTTCCTTAGGTCATGGTGCTTCTACAAGCTCTGGAACATCTGGGGAACTGCTCCCCTCGTAACAACCAGGATCTCCGATTTCGGCTCGGTTGCGTCACCAAATTCAAAAGACACTGAACTGCTCGACCAGGCGATCACCGACCTTAATGAGGCAGCAACCCTTCTTCCTGAATCATGGGATGCTGCGAATGCCGGAAGGGTGTTTAAGGGAAGTGCTTACGGACTGATGGGGAAATGCCTGGTATTCAGGGCTTGCTGGAACAAGAAATCAAATGAGGCAATGGCTTCGCAGGATTATACTGATGCAATCTCTGCTTTCGACAAGATTACCAACCGGATACTGGTTCCAAATTTCGGAGATAACTTCGATGCCACAAAGGAGAATAACCAGGAATCTCTTTTCGAATTCCAGGCAAGCTCACAGGCAGGATTTGAGAACATCTGGCTCGGCAATGACTTCAACCAGGCAATCGGATCGATGAACAATTACCTGGGATATTATACCCAGCAATGGCAATGGTGGGGCCAGTGTCCCTATGTTCCCTCGAAGAAGCTGATTGCTGCTTTTGACACAGCAGATCCAAGGGCATCTGAGACATTCGTACAGACCGCTGATCCGAATTATTATGGCTACCAGTGGGCAAAGTACGTGAAGCATGATATCGAGGGGGGATTCAACACCTCCATGAACAATCCGAGGATACTGAGATATGCCGATGTCCTGCTTTTGAAGGCTGAGGCTCTCTTGAAGAGCGGCGGCAGCAAACCGGAAGCGATAGGCCTGATAAACCAGGTTAGGACCAGGGCACGCGGGGCCGGAACCGTTCCCGCCGACCTGAGCACATCCGAATCGAACGAAGATACGATCATGCAGTGGATCATGGACGAACGGTTAAGAGAACTCGCAGGTGATGACGACCATCGCTGGTTTGACCTGAAAAGATGGTTTTATGCAGGCTATCTCGACCTCAATACCTGGGACGGCGGAGACCAGGTGAACGGTTTCAGTACCTCCAGGCCCGCCTCGGAATTCAAGTTCCATGATTTCCTGACAGCAACGCAGAGCAAATTATGGTATCCGATACCGACGAGCGAAATAAACTCCAACAACACGATGATGCAAAATCCTGGATATTAAAGATTAAATGACAGGCAATTAACTTGAACCGGAAAAGGGACTGCTGAACTCCTCTGCTATCTTAAAAGTTTTCTTCAGTCCCTTTTACCATTTAATACCTTCAGCTGATGCATAACAGAATTGGAAACAGGATCCCGGAAGCAGTGCTCTTTGCCGTCTTGTTCTTTTCCGGTGTAAGTGCGCTGATATACCAGATAATCTGGATCAGGAAATTCGGACTGGTCTTTGGGGTCGATGTCTTTACAATGGCAACGGTCCTCTCTGCATTCATGGGAGGACTGGCAATTGGAAGCCTGCTCTTCGGAAGGCTCTCCGACAGGATAAAGAATCCCCTTTCACTTTTCATGCTCCTGGAATTTGGGATTGGATTATTTGCCATTACATTCCCTTATACATTCAGGGGATTGATCCATCTTTACACCCCCCTGATACAGGGATCCGGGCTTTCGGGGTATTCCGCACAGCTCATCAAGTTCCTGTTTTCATTCATTTACCTGCTCATTCCGACAACTCTCATGGGAGGCACATTGCCTGTGATCTTCAAGTTTTTCATCAAGCGTCTGAACAACCTTGGCTGGCATGTAAGCAACCTGTTTGCGGTAAACAATCTTGGAGCAGTAGCAGGCTGCTTCCTGGCAGGCTTTATCCTCATAAAGTCTTTCGGAATAACAGCATCACTCTATATTGCTGCATTTCTCAACCTTGTCAATGCCCTGGCAGTTTACTTCATTTTCAGGAGAAGGGTATTATCGGAAAAGCTCCCAGAAGAGGTATCCATGCCGGGAGAAACTGAGAGTGCCAACAAGCTCTCAAAGCCCATGCTCAGGCTGGTGCTCTGGGTCTTTGCAATCGAGGGTTTCACGACCCTGGCATTCGAGGTCATCTGGACAAGGATCTTCATAGGATTCTCCTATGATAAAACGACCTATTTCTTCAGCATTATTGTGCTGAGTGTCATTTTCGGCTTGTCGGCAGGCAGCCTCATCACTTCACGGTGGATCGACCGGAGAAAAAACCTTGTGAACCTGCTTGCATTGCTTGAGATACTTACCGGTCTCGTTTCGATGGCCCTCCTGATACTCTTTTCGAGGATCTCACTGAGGCTCAATCTTGACAGGTCAGTTTTTGAGCCCTGGCTGAAAATTATCGGAAAGGAGTACTTCGTGTTTTTCCTGTTCCTTGTAATCCCGTCGACTCTCACAGGAATGATCTACCCCATCGTAAGCAAGCTGTATGCTGACAACATTGGGAAACTGGGAAACAGGATGGGAGTGATAGGCTTTCTCGACAATATTGGATCGGTGCTTGGCTCTTTCATGGCGGGCTTCGTGATGATCCCCCTGTTCGGGGTGGTGCGGTCATTCATCCTGGTGGTGGCTTTGAATGTCATGCTCGGGGTACTTCTGGTGGCATTCAACAGCCAGGTAACTAAAAGAAGGAAGGCCGTTTCACTGTCGCTCGCAATTATTGCCGCTTTCTTTTTGATCGTCAAGGCCCCGGCCAGGAAGTACTTTTCCTGGTGGGACAAAAGCAGGTATGAACTCTGGTCAAATTTTGTGCAGAAAGTCCCTTTTTACTATGAAGGAGTTGACGGTACCGTCACCCTGCGCCAGTACTATAACTTCATTGCACTGAACATTAACGGCCACAACACGGCATATACCTCTGTCAAGGACCAGATCGTGAACAGGATGCTTGGCTATATCCCCTACATGGTGCATCCGGCTCCCGAAAGGGCACTTGTGATTGGTTTCGGACTGGGCTTCACGGTGGAATCGCTCATCCAGCCTGAGATAAAAAGTGTGGATGTTGCTGAGATCTGCACAGGAGTGATCAAGTCGGGACTGACCATGAATGAATGGAATGATGCGGTCCTCAGGCACCCGAAAGTGCATACCCGCCTTGAAGACGGCCGGGAACTGCTGTTCAGGGCCACGGACAAATATGACATTATCACTTCCAATGCGGTGCACCCGCGTCTGAGCAACAACATTTACACCGAGGATTTCTATGACCTTTGCAGGGAAAAGCTGAACAAGGGAGGAATCATGTGTCAGTGGGCAACCCCGAACTGGCTGAACGAAAGGGAGTTCAAATCTCAGGTCAAAGCATTTGTAAATGCTTTCGCCTATGCCCAGCTCTGGTATATAAATGAATATACCATCATCCTCATCGGATCGGAAGACCCGATCGATATCAATTACAGGCTCATATCGGAAAGGTTCCGTGATGCGAAGGTAAAGTCGGACCTTAACAAGATCCGCATGGCCGAACCTTTTGAGTTCGTGTCACAGTATTCTATGGATAAAAACGACCTGAACGAATACTGCAAAGAGACTCCCTCGAACACCGATGATTTTCCTGTCGTGGAATTCAGCAAGACGGTTAACATCGCCCCTGATACCAGTGCGCTGCAGTTTATCTTCAACACTCCCGACAACTATATGAAAATCAATTTCGGATCGCTTCCTTCCGACAGTGTGAACAGGATTCTCCAGGCGATGAAAACACCCTCGTCTAACCGGAAAAGGATGGTTCAGCAGACGATCGAAAACGTCAGGCACCAGGTAAGGGAATACAAGAGAACAGGGAAGACCCCCGAGGCGTGACGACCTGCGGCTTATAATTGACTGGCGGTATTACCGGCGCATTAAATCTTTGAAATTTAACTTCATTAATCAGCACCTCAATTTTATGAATTCGGATAAATTTGGCATCACAAAATCTAAAAGAAGGTTGAAAACATCAGCCATAACGATCCTTCTGATTCTGGCCGTCGCAGGAGTTAATGGCCAGGCAAAGACGGGAATGCAGGTACTTAAAGGCTCCGGCCTGTTCCGTCCCCTGGAGGAAGTGGTAATTGCTTCTCACGTCCCGGGGACATTGTCAGTCTCCGACGGCAAGTCGAGGGAGTATTTCAGAATCAGCATAAACGGAACGGCGACATTCAACGCCGGCGGGGCACCGGGGATCCAGAGAGCAAGGCTGCTCGACAAAAAGGGCAGGGTCATCTCGGAAACACAATTCCGGGTTGAGCCCGAAACCGATATCAGCGATAACGGAAGGTTTTCAGAGCTGTTCAGGCTCCTTTACAAGGGAATGCTTGTTTATTCACCGGCAGGGCATGAAGAGGTCACCTGGAACGGGAAGGTGTACCGCTATTTTGTAAACTGGGTCCTTGACAACAACAATACCTCGAGGGGCATGCAATATTTCAGTCCCTACAGCCGCGATCTGACCGACCTGCTTCGTGAGAACCAGAAGCCCGACGGGATGATCTGGAGCTTCGTCCAGCCCGACAAGGGTGATTATCATTATTATGAAACAGCTTATTCCTACCTTGGCTATTTCAGCCGGGGCAAAGGTGCGTGGTTCGTGCGGCAGCCGGTAGAGAACCATGTCGAGTACAATTATGTGAACATGATGTACCAGCACTGGAAGGCAAGCGGCGATAATGACTGGATGAAATCAGGCCTGGATTGTGCCATGAAGGCCCTCGACTTCTGCATCACCGATACGCTTAAATGGTCAAAAAGGTTCAGGCTGCTTAAAAGACCATACTGCATCGACTCCTGGGATTTCCAGGTCGATGATAAATATACCCCTGCCGCTCCCCTGAGCCCTACGATGGTGGTGGTCCCGGGCAAAACGAAGTTCGGTATTTTCTTTGGCGACAATACCGGGTATTACGAAGCGTGCAACCAGCTTGCCGAAATGCTCGATTCGGCCGGGATGAACACCAGGGCAGAGGAATACAGGACCCGGGGAAAAGGGATCCTGGAAAGGATCATTGCACTCTCATGGAACGGGAAGTATTTCACTCATTTCATCGACGAGGACCCGGATGTAAAAAGGGATCTTGGTGTCGATGAAAAATCTCAGATCGCCCAGGGGAACATGTATTCTCTCAACAGGGGCCTGCCACATGAAATGAATGTCGCGATCATAAATACCTACCTCGGGCTCAGAAAAAGCCTTCCTCAAGGCTCCCCGGGAGAATGGTACGCTATCTATCCTCCTTTCCGGAAAGGCTTCACACAGCATGACGAGGTGTGGCAATATATGAATGGCGGAATGGCCGGGCATGCAATGGGGGAAATGGCCAGGGGATCGTATGAGAACGGGTATGAGGACTATGCTTCCGGGATTATGGTTTACATGCTTGATCTCATCAAAAGATCGGGTAACAAGCTCTGGTTTGCCTACACAGGCTCAATCCCGTCCCCTCCCCCGCCTCCTGTCCTGAAAACCATTGATATATCTGGTGCCGTCAACATGGATCTTAATGCTCCCGGAGGCAATGGTGCCTTCCCCTGGATGGGTGCTGACAGGCCCGGTAACGACATGGAAGGATTGCCGACAGGAGAACAGACATTTAAAAACATAAAGTTCGATGTCATCGATCCCGGCAAGAACAGGAACAGGGTTGCAATAGGGCTTTCGTATTACAAAGGATGGCCGCAATCGGCGGAAGTTCCCGTGAATGATTCGGCGAAATGCATTTACCTCCTTCACTCGTCATCCGACAATACACCTAGTGAATTTGCAGGAGCAATTACATTCAGATATTCCGACGGAACAGAAGTTTCGAGGAATATTGTCAAATACCGGGATGTGACCAACTGGTGGTTCTCCGACCTGGAGAATGAAAGAGCCGGGGTTGCGTGGTCGGGACCGAACAAGGTAAGCACTAAGGTCGGTGTCTGCTGGGTCGCTATTGACAATCCACAGCCGGGAAAGAAGATCGATAAGCTGCTCTTCCATGCCCCCATTGAGGGAGGGATCTATGCAGTGCTGGGTGTGACACTTGCTGACAGGAAACATTATGTAAAACCTAAGCTCGAGTCATTCGGCGGACCCGACAACTGGGCCGCTGCGAATGGCATGGCAGCCCTGGTTGAGGGCCTTGCCGGGGTAAAAAACACAGGCCTTGCATTCGACAGGGTAAAGCTGTCGCCGAGGTGGAGCAGCGCTTCAGCCGATTCGGTGGGCGTCTGCATACGGTTTGCAGTATCTGACGGCTACGTGAGATATACATATTTGCATGACCAGGTAAAAAAGGAAATAAACATGGTCCTGACAGGGAGCGGCAGGGAGCTTGAAGGGCATATCCTTCTTCCGGGAACAGCGGAAAAGGCGCTTTCAGTAATGTGCGACGGAGAGCGTGTTCCTTTCAGAATGTCATCGGTTGAAAAGTCAAAATATGTCGATTTCAATCTGCCTCTTGACAGGGTCCGCTCTGTAAAGATCAGTTACCAGTAATTAATGAACTAAAATTTTATAATGCCGGATTTTGTGAAAAAAAGCTCATTAATTTATTTGCTTCTGGCATCGCTGTTTCTTCTTTCGGCACATTGCAAAAAGGCCGGAAATGATCCTGACCCGCAAAATCCTGCGGCCAAGTGCACTATAACCATAGACAGGTCGGTGAAATACCAGACAATCGACGGGTTTGGTTTTTTCGGGGCATGCGATGTATGGTGGGCCTCCGGGAACCTCTGGAATGATGCCTGGGGCGAGAAAATAATTTCCGACCTGGGAATAACCATCTGGCGGAACGAATGGTTCCCTCCATCGACTCAGGGTGTTCCGCAGGATGCAGACTGGGCGAAGCAGGAACCTGTCGTCCGGAATCTTAAAGCCAAAGCGGATAAGTACGGGGTTGATCTTAAATTCATCGTATCGGTCTGGAGCCCGCCCGCAGATATGAAATGGCTGTCGGAATTTTCATGGGCCGGGGATGAGAACGCCACCAGGCAAGCAGGTCCCGTGACTACCAAGAACGGCGGGACGCTCAACCCTGAGAAGTACAATGAGTATGCGGCCTGGCTCGATTCGTGCATAAAATCGTATAAGGATTCGGGGATTGACCTCTATGCCCTGAGCCTTCAGAATGAGCCGTTATTCATTGAGCCCTACAATTCATGCACCTACACAACATCCTGGTATTGTGACCTTCTCAAAAATGTGGTGCCGGCAATTAAATCCTCTTACCCTGGCATCAGGATCTTCGGGGCGGAGAACATGCTGGAGATGGAGGGGAAGAGCGATAACTATCCCTGGTTCTACCACCAGGCAATCAGGAATGATGCACTCGCTGCGAATAGCATCGATATCCTTGCGGTCCATGGGTATTCGGACGGCCTCTCCCCCATTTCGGGATCGGAGCTTTCTCAGATGTGGGCAAACCATGCCCGGGAATTCTCGTCCGCGATGAATAAGGCGGCATGGATGACCGAGACCTCCGGTTATTCAGACCAGTGGTCCGGTTCCGGAAGCACTCCCGGCGCCCTGAACCTTGCCATGGATATCTACGCCGGCCTCGCTTTCGGCGATATGAAGGCATGGATCTGGTGGCAGGGAAGCGAACTCGCAGGGATCAGCAACTTCTCGCTGATGAGTAATACCGTGTGCGGCAAGAAATATTATGCGTCAAAACAATTTTACCGGTATGTAAGACCCGGGGCGGTAAGGGTGAAATGCATTTCAGACGATCCGGATGTTTTTGCACTGGCATTTGACCATCCGGGAAAGGGTACGGGAACCGTTATCCTGATCAACGGGGGAACCGGTGAGAAATCGGTCACCCTTGAGGGATCAGACCTTCCGGAGGTCTATAAGATCTACCTTACTGACTCAGGCAACAAAAACTGCAGTGAAAGCGGCACTGCGAAGCCCGGGACTGGGAACAGCTTCACGCTGCCCGGATCGTCCATCGCAACCCTGCAGGCGGGAGGAGATCCTCTCTGATCGGGATTGCGGTAACCGGCAGCGATGAAAATGCCTCTGCAAGGTCAGATCAGGGCAGCGAGTGCGGCACCGATAAGGCTCGATTGCTGAACCTCGGTAAATTCAACATACCGGGCCCTGCCGTCACTCAGGAACTCACCGAGATATTTTTCAAACCTTTCCCTCAGCCTGAACATTTTGTAAAAGGTTGTTCCATCAATCGTTATCAGTACCGGCTTAGAGGGCGATTTCCCCCTGCCGGTCTTGAGTACAACCGCAGCTATGTTCGAGGCCACCAGCTTTGCAGCACGGTCGATCAGGGTGTCAATTATCACCCTGGCGCTTTCTGAATCAATTCTTTCTGATGACAACGTTTTCAGGGGATTATCGACCGATCCGTCATTCCGTGCAAAATCACTGGCATCATTTGAAGTGAGCCCTGAAAGATTATTCAACAAGGCAGCTGATCCCGCGCTCAGCACCCCTTCCAATCCCGCGGCTTTAAGGACCGTCAGGCAGAGTCCGCCGAAGTAACCACCTGAGAACATTTTTTCAAATGAGTAATTCCCCGGGTCCATGGTGGAATTGTCGAGGAGAAGGTCCAGGTCGGTCCTTGGTGCTTTTGCGAAATTCCCTGATTCAATGTTGATTATCTGGCTCTTGCCGCTATCGAGGTTCCTGTTCTTGATAATATTGCGGTTACGTTCGATATAGCAGGTGTTCGTTCCTGTCCCGAGGATGTACCCGATAAATGAATCGAACTGTTTTCCCGGTGATGCTGACTTGCCTGCCAGCAGCGTTGCCACCGTATCATTAAGCAGTACCAGGTGTTTTCCCGGTGTCCCGAGGCTTTCCAGGAGGTTCATGCCGATGAGCTGCCCGACCACTTCAGGCGCCTGCACTTCCTTGCAGAACTGGATAAGGCGGCCGTCCCGGTTGGGGAGAATTTCGGTCGGGTAAGAGAAGCAGAAGCCGATCCTTTCGCTCTTTTCTGCCAGGGGTCTCACATAATCGGCCATTATGCTGAAGAATTCACGGGACGATACTTCCCTGTCAAGCCCGGGCATCCTGAAGTTTTTGATTTCGCCGCAGACAAGGGTACCTTTCTGGTCGAAGCTTATCAGCGCGGTCCTGAAGTTAGTCCCGCCTGCGTCGATTGCCAGGACCGGAACATCGGTGAGAAAATCGTTCTCCGCTTCGATATAGGTGGGGATCATCCGGAGAGAGCCTCCTTTCCCTCCGAGCCCGGTCTCCATTTCATTGATAAAGATATCCACAAGGCCCTGCATATCTATGTCGGAAGCCCTGAGCCTGTGATCCTCAAGGAATTGTTTAGCGCTTTTCATCTGTTTTATATAATTATTTCCCTATTTCTTTATCTCCCTTTCTCCCTTTCTCCTCCCCTTCCAAACCTCATTTCCGCCTCTTTCAGCATTGCCTCAGTGGCTGTGGCGCCCGAACGGGTGGCCCCTGCTTCCTTCATCCTGAGCAGGTCGTCGAGTGTCCTGACACCCCCGGCACACTTTACCTGGACACCAGGTCCGGAGTGTTTTCTCATCAGCCTGATATCCTCAATCGTGGCCCCCCTATAATTGTAATTCCCATCGGGAAGCTTCACAAATCCATAGCCTGTCGATGTCTTGACAAAATCTGCGCCTGCTCTTGTGCATATCTCGCAAAGGCGGATCTTGTCCTCTGTCGCATTGACATAATCGGTTTCGAAAATAACCTTCACAATGGCATTATTCCTGTGGCATGTATCAGTGACAGCACGAATCTCATTTTCAACGTATTCCCAATCCCCGCCAAGGGCCTTTCCGATATTGATCACCATATCGATTTCCACCGCTCCTTCAAGGCAGGCCTGCCCGGCCTCATACACTTTTACCGCGGTGGAGCTGTTCCCATGGGGAAAACCAATCACGCATCCCACCTTAACGTCACTTCCCCTGAGCAGGGCAGCTGCCTGCTTAACTGCGTAGGGTTTTATGCACACCGAGGCAACATCCCACTTCTGCGCAATTTCACACTGTTTTTTAAGGTCATTATCAGTGAAGGTGGGTTGCAGGATCGAATGATCGATCATCTTCGCCAGTTCTTTTACTTTATCCATCTCAAGAACATATTAATTTTAAATTCAGACACTTATCCTGACAATATCCAACCGGTCCGCGTGATCTCCTTTCAGAGCACTTCGAGTATTGAATAAAGACTCAATTCAGGCACCCTGACAACTGAGAACCCATTGGAACGGCTGATCTTAAGCTCTTTTCCTTCAGGCTGGAGAATGATCTTTGAGGGCGACACCGGCAGCTTCAGCCTTATTGTTAAATTATTAACAACAGGTATCTCATCATACCCAATTGTGTTCTTTCCCATATGATCACCTGCCGTATTCACCAGGCTGACGTACAGTTTTCCCCCGAGCCTGTTAAGTGCCACATGGACCAGGCTGGAGCCGGTGACCTCAGCAATTTTTTCCGGCATCAGTCCGTCAATGACCTCTGAGATGAAATCACGCAGAACAAAGTTCCTGTATTCAGAATACAATGTGCCTGCATTGAAATAAATCCCTGCAATTTTCCCCTTGCCAATGCTTGCAACGGATGCCGAAGGGAAAGCGGACTTATCCCTGAAATCGCTTCCGTCATAGAACATCGAAAGAGCGGTTGCTGCCGGTCCAAGCCTTGTTTTAAGGATCTCCGGCCTGATGGCTCCGATCCTCCCGCCCGCCGTAATGAACGCCGGTCCGGATTGAGATCTCTCCGCCGATTCAATTCCAAGCTCTTCCGTGAACATAAGTGACGCATCGGGCCCGATAAGGAGGAGATTGCCGCCGTTCTTGACATAATCCTTCATCTCTTCAATCATCGCGCCGTCGAGAAAATCACACTCAGGCACAATGATCAGAGGGTAACTGTTCTTCTTCCCCGTCAGGTTATGTTCCATCCTGATTTCGACGGGATGCTGGCCGTCGAGGATTGAATAAAGAGCTCCCTGCAGCTTCCCTGTCGGGCCGGCATATGCGGTGGATGCATTTCTCTGGTACGAAGCCGCCGGATAAAGAAGAGCTATCTGCGGTACCGGGACTGCCTTGTGACAGAATTCCTGCCTTTCGCGGCAGAACTTCCCGATATCCGCCATCATTCCGGCAATCCAGGGTTTTATCGAAAGATCGCGGTTCTGCTGGAAATAGAACTGGACCCCTCCTCCCATCGCCATTATCTCGGACGCCTCCTGCTCGAGCTGAACTGCCGATTTAATGTTCATGGGCATCTCGCCACCGTCCCAGGAAAACCCCCAGGCCATAAGATCCCACGGCTTACCCTGGGAAGCAAGGCACCGTGCTTCGAATGCCGACCTGTAAACGCCATTCTGGGGAGTGACATCTCCCGACAGGAAATCAACATTCGCAGCGACCTTCTCAGGCATCAGGCTTGAATATGACCAGTTGCTCGTTACCTGGAATCCCGGATCATATTCATGGATCGCATCGATATATTTCATTAAATGTTCCCGGAAAAGCTCCCTGGTAAACTCAAGGAATTCCGGGTAATATTTATCGCCTGGCTTGCGGGGGATGTCCGTAATGCCGGTCTCCCTGGTGAAGCGGTTAAGAGAGGCCTGCCCCCAATCGGGCTCCACTGCCCAGCATTCCCCGTCTATCCAGGCGCCGTCGACGTGATAGACGGAACTGAGCTCTTTAAGCTGGGGGATCATCAGCGAATCTAGATAGGGGCTGAAAAATGAGGTCAGTCGGGTGCTGCGTTCACCGTTGGCATTTACCATGGCCCAGGCCGGGTGTTCCCGGACCGCCTTGCTGTCCCATACCCCGGAGTAATGCATGTAAAGCGCGACACCGTTCTTTTCGGTCACCTCCCTGAAAAGCTTTAGCGGATCCTTTTCAAAACCGTTGACGTGAAATCCGGCCTTCGTGGGATAGCTCGAAATTCCGGGGTGTCCCTTGCAGTCGATCTGGATAAAATCGGGCCTGACCTTTGTCAGGAATGTATCTACCATGGCATAGGTAAGGCTCCTGCCGGCATCTGTAATATCCTCGCTTGCATGGAGGTCAAAGTGCACGCCGAAAAAGGAATCAGCCCTTCTGGGCTTATGGTTCCTTTCAGTTGTCTGCGCCTGTGCTGCCATATTGATTAATGCAAGAAAAATAAATATATTTGATCTGGAGAACATCATAGCTGTCCGTTTTCCATAAAGATAGGTATGTTTTTATTCATCCCTGACCGTCCCGAGAGATAAAAAAATCCAATATCCGCATTTCTAAAACCTACGTTCATGAAAAGATCTTTTCCTGCTGTGCTTATGATTTGTTCGGCCCTGCTTAGTTCATGTTCGGGGACAAATCATACAGAAATTGTAATTCCTGCCAATCCGGGCAGGATCGAACAGCTTGCAGCCAGGGAGCTGCGCAGATATATCTTCCTCAGGTCAGATGAACTGGCCAGAATCGCAACTGCCGATAAACCAGGATCATACAGATCATCTGTCTTTCTGACGATCGACACGGCCCTGGGTAATGAGGAATTCACCCTGCAAACCCGACGGGAAGGGAACACCGAGCGCCTGGATATTTCAGGCGGATCACCCCAGGCCCTGCTTTACGGGGCTTATGAATTTGCCGAATGGATGGGGATCCGTTTCTATCTCCATGGTGATGTCATTCCCGACAAAAAGATTAGATTCAGCATACCTGACCTTGATATCCGAAGGATGCCACTGTTTGAAACCAGGGGCATACTTCCGTTCCATGATTTTCCCGAAGGACCCGACTGGTGGAATGAAGATGATTACAAAGAGGTGATCTCGCAGCTGCCCAAGCTCAAAATGAACTTCATCGGACTTCACACATATCCCTGGAGGACCGGGTTCAACGGCGAAGGTCAAAAATCGGAGCCCCTGGTCTGGATAGGCAAAGAGGACCAGGTTAACAGTGACGGAACGGTAAAGAGCGCCTATCCCGTTCTCCATTTCCACACCGCAGACAGTACGTGGGGTTACAAGCCTGCCAACACTTCTTCATTCCTGTCGGGTGCCTGGCAGCTTTTCGAGACCGCCAACTACGGGGCCGAATACATGAAAGGCCTTTCTCCCTGGCCCCACACTCCTGAAGAGAACATTGCCATTTTCAACAAATCAGGAAGATCCTTCTCATCTGCATTCACGTTGGCAAAAGAGCTGGGGGTAAAAGTCTGTGTAGGAACAGAATCCCCACTGATCGTGCCTCAGCCTGAATTGCAGCGTGCCGGCCTGAAAAGTATCACCCCCGGGGAGACCAAAGAGTATTACAGGGGGACCTTTTCCAGGATAATGAAAACATATCCCATAGATTATTACTGGCTTTGGACACCGGAAGGATGGACCTGGAGCGGAGTGGACGACAAGCTTGTTGCCGGGACCGAGGCAGACATGAAGGTAGCCCGTGAAGCATTGCATGAACTCGGGGACCCGTTTGTCCTTGCGACCTGTGGCTGGGTACTTGGCCCTCCCCGGGACAGGACGGAATTTGACCGGATCCTGCCAAAAGAGATGCCATTCAGCTGTATTAACAGGGGACTTGGCTATACCCCGGTCGATAAGGGCTTCGCAGGAATTTCGGGAAGGCAAAAATGGTCAATTCCCTGGATGGAGGATGATCCCGCACTCCTCACCGCACAGCTCTGGGCAGGCAGGATGCGCAGGGATGCCCTCGATTCCAGGAAATACGGATGCACCGGATTGATGGGGATCCACTGGAGGACAAAGATCATTTCCCCGACCATAAGCGCCCTTGCAAAGGCTGCCTGGGAGTGCGACAGCTATGACCAGTCAGCGGCAGGCCGGGACCTGCCTGTCGATGATTTTTACTCCGATTGGGTAAAATCGGAATTCGGAATTGCGGAGCCGGCCCTGGAAAAGATATTCACCTCGCTTGACGGTAAAGGGACAGAGGCCGGCGAAGGGAACAAGGGAGATGCAATGCTGAATGCCGCCGACTGGATCCACGGACCTGGAGGACTGATGACCAATAAAAGCATCCAGGACCTGGAGGAAAGGATCGGACGATATGGATTCCTGGCTGAAATGGAATCTGTGCGAAAGAAGATCTCCGGTGCCGGTAACCTCGAGCGGTTTGATTACTGGCTCAATGTCCTTAAATTCAATAAAGCGGCCCTTGAGACAGCAAAAATTCAGGTCGAGCTCAACTCGTTGGCCGACAGCATAAAAAAAGAGACCTCACAACCCATCAGGCTCGACCTGGCAAGAAATGCAGCGCTCCCGAAAAGGATCGGGCTGGCAGAAAAATGGGAGGAGATGAACCGGTATCTGCTTGCTTTTGCTTCCACGACCGGTGAAATGGGAACCATAGCAAACCTTGAAATGCACAATATCAGGATGAACGGGAACCTCACCGGGCATGACGAATTCCTTAAATCAATCCTGGGGACAGACCTCCCCGGCAAAGCTGCCGTGAGCACGAAATACCAGGGAAAGACCAGGATCGTCTGCACGACCAACAGGGGTGTTCTCAACAAGGGAGAGGACCTGTCATTCAGGGTCAGGGTTTTGTCGGAGAGTGATAATATCTCGGGTACGGTCTTTTACAGGCCCCTGGGATCGAAAAAATATTCAAGGGTTGAGCTGACCGGTGCCGGGTCACATGTTTTCGATGCAAAAATCAAATCTGCCCTTATCCCCGACGATTTTGAGTACTACATCGAGGTCAGCGACGGCACCGGGGTCGTCCGCTACCCAGCAACCTTTGATAAAATAAATAACTCTGTAATTGTCCTTTAGCGGCCAATCCACCGGGCTTCTGGGAAGAACCGGGATCAATATGCACCCGCTGTAACCGTATTAATACTGACTCAGGATGAATAGATTGTCTCTTATTGTTCTCGGGGTCTGCATCATGCAGGCAATTTCCGCACAGACATGGTATAAGCTGTCAGGCAACGTACTGACCCTGGATAACGGCTCGGTAATCAGAGGAATAAACTATTCGGGCGACAGCCTCGCCACAGGGTTGCTGAGGCTTGAAAGCTCCGATCGCAATTTTGTAAGATCAGGATCTCCGGAGTTCAGCTTTTTTTTGGACGGAGCCAGGGTTGACGGCTTTACAGGATGGAAGCTCTCAGACTGGAAGAGTTCGACTGATGCCTCGGGGGGAAAAGGGGTCACACTAGTGCTCGACGGGAAGGGCACGGCAAGTGCTCTCCGGCTTGAGATCACATACCTGCTCTATCCGGGGCTTCCGCTGGTAAGGAAAAAGCTTGGATTCACGAACATGTCCCGGGCTGATCTTAAGATTGAAGCCGTTGATATCGAGAATCTTGAACTGAACATTGATTTTGTTTCCACATGGGTCTACCACAATTATGCAAGGATGAAGCAGCTCGGGACCTTCATCGGGGACTGGGATGATCCGGTAGCAGTGATCCACAACACCACTTTGCATTCAGGGATTGCCGTGGGGAATGAGGCACCCGGGGTGCTTAAAAGGACGGCCTTTCACACCGTCGGCAACAATATGGAAGCCGGGCTGACCCATCCGGAGCAGCCATTCCCTTTCAGAAAATGGCTGAAACCCGGGGAAAAGTGGGAATCCCCGGCTGTGTTTACTGCCCTGTATTCAGATTCGGACGATGGTTACAGCGTCATTGACGGAACAGTCAACAAATTTGTAAGGAGCTATCTGGGATCGAGGATCTCACAGATCAGAGAGAAGCCGTTGTTCGTTTACAATACCTGGTACCCGTTCCGGACGTTTGTCAGCGATTCACTGATCAGGGAAGTGGCCAAAGCGGCATCCGACTGCGGGATTAAGGAATTCGTGATCGACGACGGGTGGCAGTACAACGAGGGCAGGAGGTCATCCGACAAGGGCTGGGGCGGCAATTACGGAGATTGGCTGCCCGACCTGAATAAATTCCCAAGCTCCCTCTCCTCAACATTCAGTTACATACGATCGCTCGGCATGAAACCCGGGCTCTGGATAAGCATAGGATCAGCCACTGCCGATTCCAAAGTCTTCCGTGAGCATCCCGGCTGGTTCATCCGCACAGCATCAGGCAACCCGGGCAACAATCATACTCCATCGGCCGACAACGACTTTTACACCAGCTGCTTCGGGACGGAATGGTTCGGGTATATCAAATCTGTCATCCTGAGACTGGTAAAAGATTATGGGCTTGCCTATGCAAAGCTCGACCTGTCGGTGGTCACAAGCGCCTATATCACCGATCCCTCAGTCTCGGGATGCTATGCGACCGACCATCCGGGCCACCGCGACCATGCCGAATCGTTTATTGCCATCTACCAGAATGTACTGAAGCTTTTCGACGAGCTGCACGCCGAAGCTCCCGACCTGTTCATCGACTGTACTTTTGAAACCGCCGGCAAACTTCAGCTGCAGGATTACGCATTCGCCGGGCATGCTGAAGGTAACTGGCTTTCAAACATTGAAGAGCTCTTCCCTACCGGTGCCCTGAGGATGCGTCAGCTTGCATGGTGGAGGTCGCCTGCCCTTCCTGCAGGGTCGCTTGTCGTCGGGAACCTTCCTGTCGACGGAAAGAATTTCATATTCAGCCTTAAATCATTGCTGGGCACACTTCCGATCGTCCTCGGCGATCCCAGGAAACTGAGCCCCGGTGAAAGGTCGGGCATAAAACAATGGTCAGGGTGGATGGAAGCGATGCAGAAGAAGTATGATTATATGTCGTTCAGGCAGGACCTTCCGGGATTCGGGGAGCCATCGGAAGGTTCATGGGACGGATGGGCGAGGATAAACACCGACATGAAGAGCGGTGGAATAGTGGGGGTCTTCAGGCAGGGAGCCCTTGAAAACTCACGAACGGTATTTATCAATGGCCTTGATCCAGGGAAAAAATATTTTATCCGGCTTGCCCCGGAAGGGAAACCGGTGGCGGAATTTACCGGGAAACAGCTTTCAACTATCGGGTTCAGGGTCTCCTTTAAGGATCTTTATGACGCAAGTGTTTTTGAAATAAGCCAGTAGCACCTCATTCATTATTATTTTGTTCCGGGATTACTCCCAAAGGCTCCCTTACGTGTCATATACCCGGTAATACCAATCCGAAGAAGAAAGATAAAATCAACTGCAAACATGAAATCCAGCGCTCTGTTTCCCTCATTGTTCCTCATTATCTTTGCCTGTACCTTCAATTCCAAAGCTCAGCAGGTCTCAGGCAGGGTGACATCATTTAAAAACATTCCCCTTCAGAACGTGATGGTGAAATCGCTTAAATCGGGTAATACCGCCATAACCGACTCAGCGGGCATGTTCTCCCTGGAAACCGCTCCGGGCGATGCGCTGCTGTTCTCGGCAAGTGGTTTTTTTGATCGGAAGATCAGGACATCAGGGATGAAGGTGATTGATGCGGACCTGAGATATAAATTTGACAAGGGCAGTTTCGATCAGGCGGTAAAGGGGCATCATATCAGTGCCCCGGCACTCAGTGAAGCCCTCAGAGCCTTCCCGGCAAAGGGACAGAAGGATTATTCCAAATATCAGAGTATATTTGACCTGATCAGGGCCGAAATAAACAATGTGAGGGTTTCAGGGACGAACGTGTTCAGTGCAAAAGCAATTTCATTTTCGATGTCTGCTCAGGTCCTTTATGTCGTAAATGATATGGTTGTAAATGATATTTCATATATATCCCCCACGGAAGTGGCTGAAATTGTTTACCTTGAAGGAAATGCGGCCTCCGATTACGGAATAAGGGGCGCCAACGGAGTTATAAAAATAACAACTAAAACCAGGTGAGAACATGTCAAAATTTACATTCGCAATTACCATGCTGTTAATAAGTTTACCCATTTACGGGCAGGATTACAGGCTGCCGCTATATACCGGTACCATTCCAAATTCCAGGGAGACCGGACAGAAGGAAAAGATTGAGAAAACCGACATTATAGTTGTCAGCAATGTTCAGGTACCCGATATTTCAGTGTACCTGCCCGCCAGGAAATATGCCACAGGCCAGGCTGTTATCATCTGTCCCGGCGGAGGATACTGGATACTTGCCTATGATTACGAAGGAACCGATATTGCAAGGTACCTGAACTCAATCGGTGTCGCCGCAATCGTCCTGAAATACCGCCTTCCCACCTACGGAAACTGCACTGATTGCTACAAAGTGCCGCTTATGGATGCCCAGAGGGCAATGAGGCTTGTGAGGTCACATGCAAAAGAGTGGAGCATAGACCCGGGCAAGATAGGCATTATGGGATTTTCAGCAGGCGGCCATCTTGCCTCCACACTTGGCACTCATTTTGACTACGGGAATCCCGCCGCTGCAGATTCAGTGGAAAAGGTCAGCTGCCGGCCCGACTTCATGATCCTGATGTACCCCGTGATCTCTTTTACCGATCCGTCAACCCATACCGGTTCGAGGGATGCCCTGCTCGGCAAAGACCCGGCTCCGGAAATGATCAAGTACTTCTCGAACGAGCTGCAGGTCAGGGATGACACACCCCCCGCATTCTTTGTCCATGCCGACAATGACACCGGGGTGCCGGTCGAGAACTCACTGCTGATGTACAAGGCAATGAGGGCAAAAAAAATTCCAGCCGAGCTTCATATCATTTCCGAGGGGGAGCACGGTTTCGGACTTGGCACTAATAATGAGCACATCAACGCCTGGACCAGTGATCTCAAGCTCTGGATGCGGTGGATTAACGGCAGGAAGTAGTGACAATGTTTTAAAAACTGACACGGAGGGCACGGAGAGCCCCATTAAAATTAAAATAAGGAGTTACCCGTAAAGAGCACCTTAGGTAATTCCTTCCCTGTCCATTTTACCGAATACGGGATACCCGGAAGAATATCAAAGCAATTATCCGGTACAGCTGCCTCGCCGTTCACATCGATGCAAGCCCCCCAGATGAATGCATCCGACCTGAATGTGACCATATCGCCTGAACGTGTGACCTTTATTGAAGGCCTGGCAAGGCCCAGATCCCTGAACTTCTCCGTAAAGATCCTGTGCTGAGATACAGTCTTTCCATCCTGGCTAAGCAGGGCAAAGGCGCCGCAAGTCTTCGGGTCATTTGCCCGTAGTTCCGAGAGCGGGAATTTTGAGAGAAGGACCGATTTGTTTTCCGGGATGACAACATCCTTGCTGCGGTCGACCGGACAGCCGCCACTGAGCCTGAATATCCCGTAACGGAGGACACCCTTCCAGGCATTCTGGGTATCGTTAATGCCGAAAATCTTTACCGTGTCGTTCTCAATTGCAGCAACAGTCACGACCGGTTCGAAGGCCCTCCTCACCGGGTGATAGGCAAGCTTTGTCCGGAGGTAATAATCGACTATGGTCCAGCCGTGGGTCACGGGCCAGGAATCGTCAAACATCCAGAAAATTGCGGAGGATGAACTGAACATCCTGCGACGGTAATTGCTGATGTATTCCTCAAGACCCTCTGCCTGGATCAGCGCGCTGGCAAGCGGATACCTTTCGAAGCCGAGCTCTTCGGCTTTCTTGCCAAGCCAGTATTCGGTAAGCTGGTAATTGATCCCCGGCCTGAAATTCCAGAAATTAACCTCGTTGTCGTGATGGTCCCATGAAAATGACCTGATAAACTGTTCTTTCGGTGGAAGGAACTGCTTAAGGGTTGCAGGGGAGCTAGCTCCCAGCACCCCTCCTTCATTCGGGAACCTGTCAACATAATCCCGGTACGCCCAAAAGTCGGGCCCGGCAGCGCCAAGGCTCACATCCCAGGGGTGCTGGTCGCCGGTCACGGGGCTGTTCGGATCGGCATAACCGGACGAGTAGGGAGAACTCGGCCAGTAAGGACGCAATGGGTCCTCCTCCTTTATAATCAGCGGCATTACCAGATGGTACAGGCCGTAGTCGGGCATCATTTTACCGGAGAGGTCCCATCCCCAGTTCCAGGTCCCTACCTCGTTCTCGTTATTTCCGCACCAGACTGCAAGCGAGGGGTGCGGTGAGAATTCCCTGACTCCCCATCTCACCTCTTCTTTCACAAGGTCGAGGAATTCCTTGTCGTCGCCCGGGTATTTGCTGCATGCGAAAAGGAGATCATGCCATACAAGGAGCCCTTTTTCATCGCAAAGATCCAGCAGGTCATGGCCGGCCCAGATCGCTCCGCCCCAGATCCTGAGCATGTTGAAATTTGCTTTTACCGCGAGGTCAGTAAGGGTATCGAGCCGTCCTTTGGTTATCCTGCTGTATATCATTTCAGGCGGCACCCAGTCACCGCCTTTCATAAAGACCTTCCGGTTGTTAATTACGAGAGTGAAATAATTCCCGGCAAGCGGGTGGGGCGACTGGTCGATCCGGATACTCCTGATCCCGGTCCTGACTGCTCCGGAAGCCAGCACCGTGTTTCCGTC
Source organism: Bacteroidales bacterium UBA1800 (assembly GCA_002319915.1). Classification (GTDB taxonomy): domain Bacteria; phylum Bacteroidota; class Bacteroidia; order Bacteroidales; family VadinHA17; genus LD21. Next base: position 55,348 of record DCFQ01000043.1, read on the forward strand.
AACCACCTCAACTTTCAGGTTGTAAAGGTTTTGCGGACCCTGGCCGGCGGGCCACCAGAGCCTTGGATCCCGGATCTCCACTTCGGTGACATAAGGGTGAACCCCTTTCCTGAGGCTGATCCCGGTGATGCTGCTCTCCCCGCTTCCCGCAACGGAAACCCTGATGCTGATCCCGGATCTCTCATCCAATCCTTCGAGAAAAGTCTTGACTGTCAGTGTGGCTTTCCGCAG
>DCFQ01000034.1 GCA_002319915.1 Bacteroidales bacterium UBA1800
ATCGATGCCGGTAAGACCACTACGACGGAGCGTATCCTTTTCTATACGGGACGCACCCATCGCATTGGCGAGGTCGATGACGGGAACGCCCAGATGGACTGGATGATTCAGGAACAGGAAAGAGGGATCACGATCACTTCGGCGGCAACAACCACCTACTGGAAATTCAACGGAGAGGAATACAAGATTAATATCATAGATACCCCGGGGCATGTCGATTTTACCGTTGAGGTAGAACGCTCACTGAGGGTACTTGACGGCGCGGTTGCCGTATTCGACTCTGTCGGCGGCGTAGAACCGCAATCGGAGACAGTATGGCGCCAGGCAAACAAATACAATGTTCCCAGGCTTGCTTTTGTCAATAAAATGGACAAGGCAGGCGCCGATTTTCTGAATGTCGTTCAGCAGATCAAGGACAAGCTGGGAGCCAATCCCGTCCCGGTTCAGCTTCCCCTCGGCTCGGAGGAGAAATTCAAAGGGATCATCGACCTTGTCACAATGAAGTCGGTCGTCTATTACGACAATGATTCCACCGGGACAAAATTCGAAGTTGAAGATATTCCTGCAGGGATGCTCGAAGAGGCCATTGAATGGAGAGGCAAGATGGTTGAATCAGTTGCTGAGGTGGATGATACACTTCTTGCAAAGTATATTGAGGACCACGATTCCATAACTGAAGATGAGATAATCGCAGCTTTAAGGAAATCTACGGTACAGGGCCTCGTAGTACCTGTTACTTGCGGGGCTGCTTTTAAAAATAAGGGCATACAGAGTCTTCTTGATTCGATAATCGAATTCCTCCCGTCACCGGTCGATATCGGTGCAATCACGGGAGTTGATCCGAGGAGCGATACCGAGCTGAAGAGAATGCCCGATGACGAGGAGCCGTTGGCAGCGCTGGCATTCAAGATCGCAACCGATCCGTTCGTGGGGAGGCTGGTCTTCCTCAGGATCTATTCCGGGATACTCCATTCCGGAGACACTGTCCTTAACATGAGGACGGGTAAAAGGGAAAGGATCAACCGTCTTTTCCAGATGCATGCAAACAAGCAGAATCCCAAAGAGAGTATTTCAGCCGGGGACATTTGTGCCGGCGTCGGTTTCAAAGACCTTAAGACCGGGGATACCCTCTGTGCCATCCATAAGCCGATATTGCTCGAATCGATGGATTTCCCCGAGCCGGTCATCGGCGTTGCCATTGAACCCAAAACCCAGGCTGATGTTGATAAGCTGGCAATCGCGCTGAGCAAGCTTGCAGAGGAGGATCCCACATTCCAGGTGAGGACCGATCCCGACAGCGGCCAGACTATAATTAATGGAATGGGTGAACTCCATCTCGAGATACTTGTCGACAGACTGAAAAGGGAGTTCAATGTCGAATGCAACCAGGGGGTTCCGCAGGTTGCCTATAAGGAAGCAATTACCACCTCAGCCGAATTCAGGGAGCTATTCAGAAAACAGACGGGCGGCAGGGGCAAATTTGCCGACATTTATGTTGAAATGATGCCCGCCGAGGACGGGATCAAGGGACTTCAGTTCGTGAATGAAGTGAAGGGCGGAAATATTCCGAGAGAGTACATTCCGGCAGTCGAGAAAGGGTTCCGTGAGGCCATGTCGAACGGGCCGCTCGCAGGGTTCCCGCTTGAGAGCCTGAAAGTTGTGCTTAAGGATGGTTCGTATCATCCTGTCGATTCTGACGCCCTATCATTCGAGATAGCTGCGAAGCAGGCATTCCGGAAGCATGCTGTGAAATGCAATCCGGTGCTTCTCGAGCCTGTGATGTCAACCGAAGTTGTGACTCCCGAAGAATATGTAGGGGATGTTATCGGCGACTTTAACAGGAGGAGGGGGAAGGTCGAAGGCATGGAGACCAAGGCAGGCTCAAGGGTCATCAAGGCCAAGGTACCGCTTGCCGAAAAGTTCGGGTATGTCACCGTGCTCAGGACCATCACTTCCGGAAGGGCGACCTCTACGATGGAATTTTCGCACTATGAGGAAGTTCCGGGCGAAATTGCGAAAAGGATAATTGAAATTACAAAAGGAAAAATTCTTTAATGATATGAGTCAGAAAATTCGTATTAAACTGAAATCCTATGATCATAATCTGGTGGACAAATCCGCAGAGAAGATCGTAAAGACAGTAAAATCGACTGGGGCAGTTGTAAGCGGACCGATTCCGTTACCGACGCACAAGAAGATATATACTGTACTTCGTTCCCCGTTTGTGAACAAGAAGGCAAGGGAACAGTTCCAGCTTTCATCCTATAAACGGTTGCTTGATATCTACAGCTCAACGCCAAAGACAATAGACGCTCTTATGAAACTTGAGCTTCCGAGCGGAGTTGAAGTCGAAATAAAAGTGTGAAACCAGTAAAGCAATAAAGAAATGCAGGGATTAATTGGAAAAAAGGTAGGAATGACCTCCGTTTTCGATGATGACGGGAAGTATGTTCCTTGTACTGTACTGCAGGCAGGTCCATGTGTCGTTACACAGATCAAGACAAAGGAAAAGGATGGATATTTTGCCGTACAGCTTGGTTTCGATGAAAAAAAGGAAAAGCATACCACGAAGGCTGAACAGGGCCATTTCAGGAAGGTGAATACCACCCCGAAGAGGAAGCTCATAGAGTTCACAGGATTTGAAGAAGGCCAGGTTAAGGAAGGCGAAGTGCTTACTGCCGAGCTTTTCAAGCCTGACAACTGGGTTGATGTCAGGGGATGGGCAAAGGGAAAAGGATTCCAGGGCGTGGTCAAGCGGCACGGCTTCAGCGGTGTCGGAGGACAGACGCATGGCCAGCACAACAGGGGCAGAGCACCCGGTTCACTCGGAGCTTCAT
>DCFQ01000070.1:0-18310 GCA_002319915.1 Bacteroidales bacterium UBA1800
GTCGACCTGGCTTGCCCGGTCCGGGAGATAACTCAGATCGCTTATCCATTCCACTCCGGGGATGAGATGGTTCGATTCGAACATGAACCTGTACACACCGCTTCCCTTGGTATATCTCGACACCTCTGTATAGGTATGATCCAGAAACCGCGGGTAAACGCTGGGCTTTCCGTAATTGAAGAACTCGAACAAAGCCCCGTATTGAAATCCAAGGTTGTTGTCGTAGCTTATGGCCGGGAGGGCGCCCCCAAACCTCCACCCGGTTTTTGCTTCCTTTTCCTGTGCACCAAGAGGTATAAATAAAAGGAGTATAAAAACAAGAGTAAATGCTTTTTTCATAGGTTATGGTTTTGGTTAACAGCATTAAAGATAAAGAAAAATGGAAATCATGAACTGTTTTTTCGATATTTGCTACCTTAGGGAACTTATAATACGATTAAATACTTAGATGGATCTTCTTATTAAAAATATATCATCCCTTGTCCAGGCGGAAGCGGCTCCCCGTAAATTTGTTAAAGGAGGGGATATGTCTGTGGTTCAGATCATAAACGATGCGTTCATTCTGGTCAGGAAAGGAGTTATCCACGATTTCGGAAAGATGACGGAGATCAGCCGGACAGGCCCGGGAACCATGGATAAGCCGGCAAAGGTGATCGATGCTGCAGGAAGATTCGTTTTTCCTTCGTTCTGTGATCCGCACACTCACCTTGTTTATGCAGGGAGCAGGGAGAGCGAATTTGCCGACAGGATCCGAGGATTATCCTACCTGGAAATAGCCTCACGAGGCGGAGGTATTCTGAATTCAGCCCGCCGGCTCCATGAAGCCCCTGAGGATGAATTATTTATCCAGGCAATGAAAAGGATTGATGAGATCATTCACCAGGGAACCGGGGCCGTGGAGATCAAAAGCGGGTACGGGCTCAGCACGCTGGATGAGATTAAAATGCTCAGGGTAATAAAGAGGATCAGGGAAAACTCACATGTCGGGGTCAAAGCGACTTTTCTCGGCGCCCATGCTGTCCCGGTTGAATTCAGGGACGACCGAAACAGATATATCGATATGATCATCAATGAGATGATCCCGATAGTGGCTTCAGAGGAACTGGCAGAATTTGTGGATGTCTTCTGTGATGACGGGTTCTTCAGCGTGGAGGAGACTGAGCGCATACTGATGGCCGGTCTGAAGTACGGCCTGATCCCGAAAATACATGCCAATGAGATGGGCTTTTCGGGAGGTATACAGACAGGAGTCAAATATGGCGCCCTTTCCGTCGATCACCTCGAATACACAGGGGATGAGGAGATTGAGGCCCTTCTCGGTTCAGGGACCATTCCAACTCTTCTCCCGGGAGCCGCCCTCTTCCTCGGGCTCCCACTTTCACCGGCAAGGAAGATGATCGATGCAGGTCTGCCTGTCGCCCTCGCTTCCGATTTTAACCCCGGTTCATCACCGACAGGCAATATGAAGCTGATCATGTCGCTCGGATGCATACTTCTTAAGATGCTGCCCGAAGAAGCATTGAACGCGGTCACGATAAATGCTGCCGCCGCCATGGGAATTTCAGACACGCACGGATCGGTTGCAAGGGGCAAGGTTGCAAACCTCTTCATCACGAAGCCGCTGCCGTCGCTTGCTTATTTCCCGTACGCATACGGAAGTGATTTGATTGAAACAGTAATTCTAAAAGGAAAGATTATATAACTCTGTGATTCTCTGTGCCTCAGCAGTGCAACTCAGTGCAAGTTTTTAAATCAGTTTCACAGAGGGCACAGAGGAGACACTGAGAAATACATCCCAATACTAATTATGGAAAAGAAGATCATAGAATGCGTCCCCAATTTCAGCGAGGGACGCAACATGGAAATCATAAAGCGGATCACGGATTCTGTAGAGAGTGTCGACGGTGTAAAGCTTCTCGATGTGGATCCCGGGAAGGATACCAACCGCACCGTCGTGACATTTGTCGGTGAACCTGAAGCGGTTTGCGAAGCTGCTTTCAGGGCTGCAAAAATGGCTGCTGAGCTGATAGATATGACAAAGCATCACGGGGAGCATCCCAGGATGGGAGCCACAGATGTTTGCCCGCTGGTCCCGGTGTCCGGCATTACAATGGAAGAAACGGCCGGGTATGCCAGGAAGCTTGGCAAAAGGATTGGTGAAGAACTGGGAATCCCTGTCTACTGCTACGAAAACGCAGCATTCGAGGAGAAAAGGAGAAATCTTGCCAGCTGCCGGTCAGGTGAATATGAAGGCCTCCCGAAGAAGCTTTCTGATCCCACATGGCAGCCTGACTTCGGTCCTGCACGGTTCAATGAACGATCAGGGGCAACCGCAGTGGGGGCAAGGGATTTCCTGGTCGCGTTCAATGTTAATCTCAACACAACTTCCGTCAGGAGGGCAAATGCCATCGCTTACGATGTGAGGGAAAAGGGAAGGCCCAAAAGGGAAGGGGACCCGGTGTACGGAAAGATCATCAGGGACAGTAACGGGGAGCCGGTGATGGAGCCGGGTTCACTGAAAGCTGTAAAGGCGATAGGATGGTTCATCAAGGAGTACGGAATTGCCCAGATATCAATGAACCTCACAAATATATCCGTGACACCGGTCCATACCGCCTTCGATGAAGTGTGCCGGAAGGCTGAATCCAGAGGTGTCAGGGTGACCGGCTCAGAGCTGGTGGGCCTCATTCCGCTTAAGGCGATGCTGGATGCGGGGAGATATTTTCTTGAGAAGCAGCAGAGATCGGCAGGCGTCTCAGACGAAGAACTTGTCAGGATCGCTGTCAGGTCTATGGGCCTCAGCGATATCCATGAATTCAGGCCTGAAGAAAAAATAATCGAATATGTAATGAGCGGCGACAACAATGAGTTGCTTACAAGGATGACCCTTAAGGCATTTATGAACGAAACGGCCTCTGAATCACCGGCACCGGGAGGGGGATCTGTTTCTGCATATATCGGTGCACTTGGCGTCGCACTTGGCACCATGGTAGCCAACCTGTCGAGCCATAAACGCGGCTGGGACTCGAGATGGAAAGAGTTTTCGGAATGGGCTGAGAAGGGGAAAGCGCTCCAGGAAAAGCTTCTGATGATGGTCGATGAGGATACCGAAGCTTTCAACAGGATAATCTCTGCCTTGGCACTGCCGAAAAAGACGGAGGCCGAGGCAGCTGCAAGGCAGGACGCAATCAGGGAAGCCACTAAATATGCTATTATTGTTCCCTTCACCGTCATGGAAACCGCCCTAAAGGGTTTTGAAGTCATACGGGAAATGGTTGAGAAGGGAAATCCAAACTCAGTGACAGATGCTGCAGTCGGGGCTCTTGCCGTTGGGACCTGCGTCAGGGGTGCTTACCTGAATATCAGGATAAATGCATCGTCTCTCGATGACAGGGAATTTGTTGAAGATATCCTTAACAGATCAGCAGGGATTGCAGATGAGGCTAAGCTGAAGGAAGATCAGGTCATTAAAATTGTGGAGGACATCCTCAGCAAAAACTCCCGAAAATAATACTGCTTACTGACGTAAAACTCCTACAGAAAAGACCGGAACCCCAGATGCCGGAGGCAACCAGGTCAAATGTCCATGGTCACATCCATGGTAAAAGTCCTTTGTATACCTTTGTGACAACCTTTGTGCGCCTTGGTGGTAAAAACTAATTATTTGAAACACAAAGGATCACTAGGGACTACACAAAGTCGCACAAAGAGCGGTTTTCTATTTAAGTTACTAATAGAGATTAGTCAAGAAGTTATAGTGCAAAACCTTTGCGCTCTTTGCATCCGATAGCTAAAGACTCCGCGTTCTTTGCGGTTAAAAGCAATCATACCTGCAGCCCTGTTAAGATTAAAGTGTGCCGACCGCCGACCATCAGACTAGCCTGCCCTGCCCCCTGTTCCATGCTTAATAATTTAAAGTAAATGCATCGGGGAATGATCCGATTCTAATGTTTTCGCTGCTAAAAGTGTACTTTATACACTTATTGTTAAGCAATGTTAAAAAAACTTAATCATGATCTTTGTCATTGTAATTAATTCTTATAAATTAGCCTTTCTTTTACTAACCTAAACTAGATCGTTTATGAAAAAAATCCTGTTGATTTTTTCGCTCTTGCTTTTGACATGCACCTATGTCATGAGCCAGACAGTGCAGATTACGGGTACTGTCACCAGCTCGGAAGACGGGCTGGCATTACCCGGAGTCAATGTTACCGTCAAGGGAACAACTATCGGGGCCATAACTACGGCTGAAGGCAAGTATTTCCTGTCTGCTCCTGCCAAGGCCCAGACCCTTGTTTTCAGCTTTATCGGGTTCAGGACAACCGAGGTTCCGATCGGCGGTAGGACCAAAGTAGACGCTGTTCTTACCCAGGACACCTACAATGTGGAGGAAGTCGTGGTAGTTGCCTATGGCACACAGCAGAAACGCGACGTTACCGGCTCGGTAGCATCTGTTAAAGGAGATGCCATACGGACCGTCCCCGTTCAGAGCTTTGACCAGGCGCTTCAGGGAAAAGCTGCCGGTGTATCCATAACTCTGCCAAACGGGGTTCTGAACAATCCTCCGGTCATCAGGATCAGGGGCTACAACTCAATATCCGGCAGTTCATCTCCCCTTATCGTAGTAGACGGAGTCCCGATAGCTTCGGGTAACTTCGGCGGAACGGCTGCTGCCAACGCCCTTTCGGATATTAACCCTTCCGATATCGCTTCAATGGACATCCTTAAGGATGCATCGGCAACCGCCCTCTATGGCTCGCGTGCAGCAAACGGTGTCATCCTGATAACGACCAAGCACGGCTCAGGCGGCAAGACAAAGGTTACCTATGACGGCTATGTAGGTTTTACGGAGCCTACCCATATATTTAAGGTAATGGATGCTGCCCAGTATATTGAGGAAAAGAACGCAGCACGCGTCAACTACCTTGGTGAGTCAGCAGCAAAGATCGTCCAGCTTACGGATGCCAATGGAAAACCCATCGACACAAACTGGGCTGACCATATTTACCATAAGGGATTCCAGCAGAACCATACCGTTACGATTTCCGGTGCAACTCCGAGCACAAGCTACTACCTCTCGGTCGGCTATTCCGATCAGCAGGGTATGGTCAAGACCAATACCTTTTCAAGAAAGAATGCCAGGCTGAACATTGACCATAATGTCACCAGCTTCCTCAAGATAGGGGCTAATATCGGCTATACCAACGGTTACAGCAGATCACCGCAAGTAGGTGCCGACTATGCCACAGCCGCATCGGCACGTCTTGCATTTGTTCTGCCGCCGGTCCTCCCGGTCTATAACAATGACGGAACACTTAATATTGCAGGTGCCGGTATCGGCGGCCAGGGTGAACCTTTCGGGAACCTTGGCTATCCCAACCCGGATGTGGTTCTTAAGGAGAATAAGTTCACCACGGAAACCGACAGGCTCCTTACAACTCTCTATGCCACCGTAACCCTGTTTAAAGGCATGGAACTCAGGACCCAGTACGGTATCGACAACCTGACATCGGAACAGATGTGGTACCTTAGCCCGATCAACGGCGACGGTCAGGGTTCAAACGGGGATGCCGGTGCCTCCAACAGGAAATTCCGCAGATGGAACTGGTCAAACACCGCCAGTTATACAAAGTCGATCGCTGAAACTTACAATATCGGCCTTCTTGCAGGTGTTGAGGAGCAGAGGACAGTCGACAACTCATGGTCGGGTGAAAAATACAATGTCAACGACCCGTTCTTCAAAACCTACCAGGGCTCATGGACAAACGTCTATATGGGCGGTGGCGGAATGGGAGAGAACTACTACATCTCCTACTTCGGCCGTGCCAGCTTCAACTACAGCAGGAAGTACTTCCTTGAAGGAAGCGTTCGCCGTGACGGATTTTCCGGGCTCTCCACCGGCAAAAAATTTGGGACCTTCTGGGGTGCATCCGCAATGTGGGATCTCTCAAAAGAGGAGTTTATCTCAAATGCCATCGGCAACATCTTCTCGGATATGAGGCTGAAGGCAAGCTACGGCCGCGTTGGGAATATCTCGGCTGTCGGTGACTTCAGTTCTCTTTTCCTCTATGGATCTGGGCTCTACGCCACAGTTCCGACTCTTGCATTCACACAGGCAGGAAATGCTGACCTTAAATGGGAAACAAGTGACAAATACGATGCAGGTATCAGCTTCAGTCTTTTCAAAGACAGGATACAGACACAGTTGAACTATTATTACAATAATATCAACGGACTGGTACTTTCTGTTCCGCAGTCACCATCGAAGGGTATCCCGGGTAGCTCCATCCCGGCCAACGTAGGTTCAATGTACAATACCGGGGCTGAGATTTCAATCACCTCGTTCAACATTGCAAAACCAAACTTCTCATGGACAACCACCCTGAACCTGAGCACGCTGAAGAACAAGGTCACTGCCCTGGCTCCCGGTGTTGATGAGATACTCGGTTACACCGGAGGTCTCGAAATATCGAACAAGACGGTTGTTGGCCAGCCGGTAGGAGGATTATATGTCGTTGAGACACGCGGTGTTGATCCGCAGACCGGAAGAAGAATATTCGTTAACAAGGCAGGGAAAGAGGTTGAATTCTATTATGAGAACTCAGGATCAGCAAGATGGCAGTACAAGGATGAATCGGGAGTAGCTCCCGCAATCACCCAGTCATCCGACGGCAAGATAATGGGTTCGGGAATTCCGAAAGTATTCGGAGGTCTCGACAATAATCTGACATACAAGAATTTAGACTTTTCAATCAACCTGACCTACGCTTTCGGGTTTGATATCTATAACGGAACAAAGGCCGGTCTCAGAGACCAGAGGTGGTGGAACAACTCGGCAGAAGTGGCCGAAACCTACTGGAAACAGCCGGGCGACGTTACCGATATCGCAAAACCATTCTGGGGTGACAACATCTCCAACGGGCACAACTCGCTTCCTCAGTCATCACTCGTTGAGAAAGGCGATTATGTCAAGATAAGGAACATATCCCTGGGGTACGTTATCAGAAAGCTTCCCTCAATAACAGGTATCGAAAGCATCAGGGTTTACGTCCAGGCATTCAACCTGCATACATTCACAAAGTATTCCGGGTCAGATCCTGAGATCTCAAGTAACGGCGACAGCAACGTTTCACCGGGTGTTGACAGGAACTCTGCTCCGCAGGCAAGAACATATACTCTTGGAGTAAACATCAACTTTTAATTAAAAAATCGAAATGAATATGAGAAATATATTAAAGATGGCAGCAGCATTTCTGGTGCTGCTGACCGCAGGATGCTCCAAGGAGTATCTCAATCCGGTTCCTCAGACCTCACTTTCCGACCTGTCAGTGTTTGATAATAAAGACCGTATTGTCGCCCAGGTGAACGGGATGTACTCAGCAGTGAAGGCCGGATGGTATCTGGGCGGAAGATATCAGTCAGTCGCCGACATGAGGGGAGATAACTTCATTCCTCTCAGCAACAATGCATATGTGAACTTCAACACATGGAACCACCTGGAGATCTCCGCTACCATGGAAGTGAACGACATCTGGAACCAGATCTATGCTTCGGTGAACACCGTCAACGTGTTCCTCGACGGTTTGAAATCGAACTGGGAAAGCGGCAAACTCGCCGGTATAATCAGTGAGGAAGAGTACAACCAGTTCACCAGCGAGGCACTTACGCTTCGTGCAATGTGCTATTTCGACCTGACCCGCCTTTATGCCAAGCCGTATATCCAGGGCAATGGTGAAAATCTCGGAGTTCCCCTCAGGGTCAAGGCTGAAAAGTCGGCTGAAGGAAACGACCTCGCAAGGAGCACGGTGGCTGAAGTATATGCCCAGGTGCTGTCCGATCTCAACGCTGCAGAACCTCTCGCAATTGCCAATTATGGTTCTGATGACCTGAACACAACCAGGATCCACAAGAACACCATAATTGCGCTTAAGACTAGGGTGCTGCTCACAAAATGCGATTGGGCAGGCGCAGTCAGCGAATCGGCAAAAATTGTTCCTGCAAGCGCTCCCTTTGTCGCCCCGTCAGGCGTTCCAAACGCTCTGAGCACTAACTGGTCAGCCATCTGGACAAACAATACGACCAAGGAATCGATCTTCTCATTGCCCAATACCGATATCAACAACGGCGGCGGCCAGAGTGCCATCACCTGGTATTTTAGCAGTGAATCGGGAGAGTCGGTATATCTTGTTGCTACGAGCCCTGTTTATGCCGCAATGGATCCCACCGATATCAGGAGGAGCAGCATGGATGTGCTTGTCCCCGGGGGTTCCGATCCGGATCAGTACTTCCTGACAAAGTACACTCATTTTACCACTCTTTCTGACTGGTGCCCGGTAATCCGGTATGCAGAGATACTTCTGAGCCGTGCTGAAGCACTCGTACGCAGCGGCGGATCAGTTACCCAGGAAGCTGTTGACTTGCTTAATGCAGTGCGCACCCGGGCTTTCCCGACAGGTGCATTTACGCTTGCCAGTTTCGCAACCCCGGCCGACTTCTATTCCGCAGTTCTCCAGGAAAGGAATTTTGAATTCCTGGGTGAAGGGATGCGTTCATTCGACCTGATGAGACTCGGGCTGGATATCCCTGCAAAAGAAGGTCTTACAATGGGCAACATCGGGGCTATTCCCGCTTCGAGCGCTGCTTATTACTGGCCGATCCCGTCAGGCGAGCTCAGCCTGAACAAACTATGTGTTCCCTGATTAATAGATAGTACTTTAGGTTAATTTGAGAGGCTGCCCGAAAGGCAGCCTCTTCTTATATATTGTGTCCAGCACCCAGTAACCAGCACCCAGCCGACCTAAGCCACCCTCCTTATCGTCCTCAGTCTGTGTGAATATCCGCTGATATCGTTCCTGTAAATTCCCTGGTGATCGATAATATCGATCCTTACCCTTCCGGAAGCGTGTATAACGAGTCCACGCGACAGGATCATGCCAACATGGGAGATATTCCCCCTGTCATCATCGAAGAATACGAGATCGCCCGGGATCGCTTCTTCCAGGAAGCTTATCTGTGTCCCTGCATCAGACTGATCCCTGCTGTCGCGTGGAATCGAGAAACCATGGAGCTTGCAGACCAGCTGGGTAAAGCCTGAACAGTCGATGCCGGAAGGTATGCGGCCTCCCCAGATATACGGACTGTTTATGAACCGCAGTCCTGAGCCGGCAATATCTTCGCTTGAGGTCAGGACAAGTTCGCTGAATTCATCGCCCGCACTATAGCTGTTTTCACCGGCATAAAAGGTACGTGCACTGAAGTCGGGATTGTAAATTTCGCATCCTGCCTCGAGTACGAGCCGCGTACCATCGTTCCGGCAACAAAGCAGTGATCTCTGGAGGACCCTGCCATGTGTATCGTCGCCGACTCCGGAATGCAGCAAATGATTCTGGTCAATCCAGCCGGAATAATCGTCGAAGAATGTCTTTACCTTCAGCCAGTGCCCGGCTGAATCGGTTATGACGTATTTCTCGCCAAAGAGGATCTGGCTGAGCATTTCTGACTTGTGGGAAGGTGCGGACCTTAGAGGCACGAAGACATTTTCGCAGACAAAGATATCCATCGCTTGAAGTTTTCGTAAAATTAACAATTACCCCGGTCATTTATTCATTTTCGATGAAACTCCGTTGCCCGGGGAGCTATTAATACACTGCAGATTATGGTGAATATGTTCCTGTTCAATAATTTTTATGCTTAATTTTGGCGGTTGTTATAAAGTTCATTTACCTTAATACAATGGCACGTCACGGCATTTTCCCAAAGCCAGGGGCGGAGAGGAGCTACCTCAATCACATTCTTTTCTTTGTTCTGAGCGTATTGGTTGTTGTTGCAATTTCACCGCGGGAAGGGAAATTCAGGTATGAATACCAGAAGGGTAAACCCTGGCTCAGTCCATCCCTGATAGCCCCCTGGGACTTTGCTGTCCTTAAGCCGGAGGCTGTAGTAGGAAGGGAACGTGACAGCATCCTGAAATACTTTACCCCCTTTTTCAGGGTCGACACCCAAGCTGCAGCAACAGGTATAAAGGAGTTTAATGATTACCTTGATGCCCTTCGGCAAAACCTCGGCTCAAAGGGAGAGCATATCAGGCAGCCGCTCTATTCAAGCATCAAAGATGATCTTGATTCTGTCCTGGCAAAGATCTATGATTCAGGTATTGTCGGTGCAAGCGAGGCAGGCTTCAGAACTGACTCGAGCTCCGGGTATCTGACGGTAATAAGCGGTAAGGTCGCAGAACAGGTGCCGGTCAGTTCGATATTCACCCAGAAAAGCGCATACCAGTTTGCCGGGGAGAGGCTCACTGAGATCAAAACAGGTTATCAGGCACGATACGGAAGAAGCGCCGCTGATCTTCTTTCAGGTGTTGCATTCTATAATTATATCAGACCCAATCTGTTCTATGACAAGGATATGTCGATTGCCGCCAGGGACAGGATCCTCAGCAGTGTGAGCCTTAACAAAGGCCTGGTGCAAAAAGGAGAGCTGATTATCTCCAGGGGAGAGATAGTGAATGATTCAAAATTCCTCATTCTGAATTCCCTGCGGAGCCAGTTTGAGAGGAAGCTCGGCATTTACGACAAGTGGCTTGTTCTTCTCGGACGCATAATACTCGTATCATCCTGTTATCTGGGCCTTTACCTGTTCATGTACCATTTCAGGCTCGATATTCTGAGCTCTGCCTCAAAAACCCTGTTCATCCTTCTTCTCATCCTTACGTTCCTGGTTATAACCCGGCTGATGATCATGCTTCCGGCTAATACCGTATTTCTTGTTCCTTTCGCATTTATTCCCATCATTGTCAGGACATTTTATGATTCACGCCTCGCACTCTTCGTTTACCTCATTGCGATAATGCTTGCCGGTTTCATCGTACCTAATTCCTTCGAGTTCGTGTTCATAAGCTATATTGTCGGAATTATTGCAATCTTCTCCCTGACAAATATCTATAAGCGGTCGAAACTGTTCATCACGGCATTCAAAGTGTTCCTGACCTATTCACTAGTTTACCTGGGGATCGGCATAATGCAGGAAGGAAGCATCCGCGACATGGAGTGGATCAATTACCTGTGGTTTGCCGGGAACGGCGTAATGCTCCTGCTCACTTACCCGGTGGTGTTTTTGTTCGAAAAAACGTTCAATTTCATCTCGGATGCAACTTTGTTCGAGCTTTCCGACACTAACCAGCCGCTGTTAAGGAAGCTCGCTGAAGAAGCGCCGGGCTCATTCCAGCATTCTGTACAGGTTGCCAACCTGTCAGAAGCGGCGGCAAGGGAAATCGGTGCCAACGATCTTCTCGCCAGGACCGGGGCATTTTACCACGATATCGGCAAAATGGTAAATCCCGGGTTCTTCATTGAAAACCAGGCAGAAGGGTTCAGCCCGCACGATAAGCTCGATCCTCCCGAGAGTTCCCGGATAATTACAGGTCATGTCAGCGAGGGCGTCGGCATGGCCAGGAAATTCAACCTGCCGGGACAGGTAATTGATTTTATCAGCACGCATCATGGTACCACCGTCGCTTATTTCTTTTACAGGAAATACCTTGATGCAAATCCCCACGGCGCAGAGAGGAAACATGATTTTGCCTATCCCGGCCCGAAGCCTTTCACAAAGGAGACCGCGATAGTGATGATGGCTGATGCGATAGAGGCATCCTCAAGGACACTCTCTAATTATTCGGATGAGAATATCAGCGAGCTTGTAGAGCGGATAATCTATATTCAGGAGCAGGACGGTCAATTCCAGAACACGCCTCTTACCTTCAGGGATATATCGGATATAAAGAATGCCTTTATCAAAAGACTGTCGAATATTTACCATGCCAGGATTACCTACCCTGCAAGGGATACCGAATAGGGTCAGCGCATGTCATTGATCTCCACCCCCTTGTATTGATCATAAGGAAAAGTGAACACCGTCGCGTCGGGCTTGTTCAGGAGGTCATATTCCTTAACGCTGAGCAATACATCGATCCCGTTCTTGTACTTGTACTCGACACTTTTAAGATCATATGCTGGCTTCCCGATCCGGAGCCTTATCCTTATGTTCTCGCTTTTGATATCCTCAGGGTAAAGGTCAATCAGACAGTATCCGGATTGATCCTCGATAAGCCTGACCTTGTAGCCTTTCTTATACATCGAGAATACGGATGATGGCTTTGCCTCGAATGAATTGTCCTTTTTGTCAGGCTTGCTGATGGTGACCTCATTTTCTTCTGGAAGGTAGCTCCATGAAGTCTCGCCATTGAACCAGATTATGTTATCCTGCAGCTCAAGCCGGTATTTGTCCCTGCTCAGGATTATTGATCCGCTTGCATTCTTTGTTGTCCCGGCAGCCTGATCGGTCGTGACCAGGTCAAATTTCATCGAGACTGAAGGCGCTGCCGAAGCAACCGAGGAAAACTTGTCAAGAACTTTGATTGCAGCCGGGTCCTTTTGGGGATACACATATAACGCATGGACGAGGAGCAGAATAATGATTATGGATCTATTCATCACAGGCCTTTTATTCCAGGGTGCTCAAAATCTGTTCCAAATGTGAATAGTCTGATACGAGTACATCCCTGGCTTTGCTTCCCTCAAACGGTCCTACTATTCCCGCTGCTTCCAGCTGGTCGATGATTCTGCCTGCCCTGTTGTAGCCAATGGACAGCTTTCTCTGGATGAGGGAGGTTGACCCCTGTTGATGCTGAATCACAAGCCTTGCAGCCTCCTCGAACATGGGATCCCGCTTCTTCAGGTCAACTTCCTGCGAACCGGACTCGCTGTCGTCTATATACTCCGGGAGATGCATTGCATCGGAATAACCCTGCTGGCTACCGATGAATTCGGTGAGCTCCTCTATCTCCGGGGTATCTATAAATGCGCACTGGACCCTCACCGGCTCAGCTCCGGTGGATACCAGCATGTCGCCCCGGCCGACAAGCCTGTCGGCACCAGTGGCGTCAATGATTGTCCGGGAGTCGATTGATGAAAAGACCCTGAACGCGATCCTAGTGGGGAAGTTGGCCTTGATGAAACCGGTTATGATGTTCGTGGACGGCCTTTGTGTCGAGATTATCAGGTGGATCCCGGTTGCCCTTGCCAGTTGTGCAAGCCTGCCGATGGGAGGTTCAATTTCCCTTCCCGCGGTCATGATAAGATCGGCGAACTCATCTATTATCAGGATTATGTATGGAAGGTACCTGTGTCCCTTTTCCGGGTTCAGCCTCCGCGAGGTGAACTTTTCATTATATTCCTTTATGTTCCTTGCCTGAGCCTCTTTCAGCAGCTCGAGACGATTATCCATCTCTATGCACAATGAATTCAACGTATTGATCACCTTCTGGGTGTCAGTAATAATGGCGTCCTCCTCACCAGGCAGCTTGGCAAGGAAATGCCGTTCGATCTTTGCGTACAACGGCAGCTCGACCCTTTTTGGGTCTATGAGCACAAACTTGACCTCTGCCGGGTGTTTCTTGTACAGGATCGATGTAATGATGGCATTTATGCCCACAGATTTACCCTGCCCGGTGGCTCCTGCAACCAGGAGGTGTGGCATCTTGGTGAGATCGACGATGAACGGGTCGTTTGTGATTGTCCTCCCCAGCGCCAGAGCGAGGTCATATTTGGAATCATGGAATGCCTTGGATGCAATGAGCGACCTCATCGACACTATCTCTGGATTCTTGTTCGGCACCTCGATCCCGACAGTTCCCCTTCCGGGAATCGGTGCGATTATTCTTATCCCAAGAGCTGAGAGATTGAGCGCGATGTCATTCTCGAGCGATTTGATACGGGCCAGCCTTACCCCCCGCTCGGGCACGATTTCATAAAGCGTGACCGTTGGCCCTATGGTTGCCGATATCTGCCGGATGCTGATCTTGTGGTCCCCGAGAGTTTTTATGATATTCTCCTTATTCTCGAAAGCTTCCTTGTCATCGAACCCTATTTCCGCCTTATGCTCCTTAAGGATTGCAACAGGAGGGAATTTGTATCTCGAAAGGTCCAGCTTCGGGTCATAGTTACTAATTATTTTCTCAACTTCATTCTCGGGAAGGATGTCAGAGGGTTCGGGTTTGGTGATATTCAGAGGCACCTTGTTTTCGGGCTGTTTCTCTTTATGGTCATTGTCGAGGTCGTGTATTATTGATCCGCCCGGTCGTGGCTTAACGGTAACGGGGCCCTCATCTTCCCTCGGGATTCTCCTGACGGTAAATTCCACCTCCCTGCCTTCGCTGCCGGTTGAACCAGGTTCGGTCTCCTCCGGGATTTCATTCCCTGAATCCGGCTCTTCACCTTCGTCTTCCTCAGTCCCATCATCTGAAGTAGTTGGCTTGAACCCGGGAATGGCACTCTTGATCGTCGACGGGATCCTGCTGGTAAAGGTCTCTGGCTTGAACTTAAGGGCAAATATCAGGTAAGCAACCGTTGCGAACAAAAGCAGCACACCGGTGCCGATCTTTCCAGTGAATGAATTCAGCCATTCAGTGATCTTGAAGCCCTGGGCTCCTCCCGGTCCGCTTCCAAGGTAACCGTCCGCCTTGCCAAAGATAAAGCCGAGGATCAGGGATACAATTATGGCGGCAGTCGCAAACCTGGCAAGCAGCCTCCATACCCTGATGCCCGGAAAATTAAGAAGGTAAAGACCTATTGTCCCGAAGATCAGCGGAATGAAAAAAGCACCGTAGCCAAACCCGAACCCCACGATCATCTTTGCGAGGAAATGACCGCTCTTGCCCGACCAGTTCTTTACATTTACGTCTGCACCCGAAATAACCGAAGAATCGGACAGGCTGAGATCTGTCTTCCACCAGAACAGGTACGCTACACAAGCCAGCAGAAGGTAAAGCGCGAAACCGGTGATAAGTATGCCAAAAATGAACTTGATCCTTTCATCGGTAAAAAATGACCCTGACTTTGCCTTGCTTTTATTCTTTTTCTTCGCCGGTTCTTCCTTCTCCTTTTTCATATCAGGTTATGGTTTCAAAAGGCTCCTGTAAAGAGCACCTCAAAGGTAATAATTTTGACATACAAGGAAAATTACGGCCGGAACTTTAAGACTGCGCCATGCCGGGAAGAGCAAGTGCGCCGCTAAAGGCTTATCATTTTACTGATAAACTTGTTGATATCATTCTTGGAAACACGCTGGAACTTGTCTTTTCTTTCAAATACCTTGTCAGGTATCTCCTTCCTGTAAATGTTCTCAGCTTTGAAGCGAAACTCCGAGTTGCCGATGAAAAAAAAGAAGTTCATCAGCACACCATCGATCTGGCAGAATGGCGTGGATGCATTTGGGTTCCTTACAGGGATATCATTTGTATACCAGACGTTATACACTTTGCTGCGGTCGAAGGGGAAAGTCACTTCAGCATTCTTGCACCTGAACCCGCAGATTGTCTCGGTTTTGGATGTTTTGTGAAGCTCCATGCCACGCATAGCTTCGAAGCCAGGGTAGATCTCACCGGGTTTGGCAGGGTAGAAATACCTGATAGTGAAGAGACTAAGATACGTGTCGTAAATGTCCTTTGAAGGATTTGACAGGTTTGTGATCCCCGAATTCCCGAAAGGCGAGATAAGCTCGTAGATAATCTTGTCGTTCTTGAATGCCACCACGAGGCTTTTAGGCATCAGATCGATCGGCATCAGCGTCACTTTCCCCAGATATTCGACAGAGTAATGAATCTCCCCCTGGTTTACGCCCTTACTGCTCCGGCTTCCACATGATAGGCAAGCAAAAACAATGACTATGGCTGTTGGAAGTATGTATCTGGAATTCACCTGTCCGGGTTTTGTTGAAAACGGTAAATATACATTTTTTTTTCTCTTATTAAAGGGAAGTTGTAAACATGATATCATTCGTACCGCTTATCCCGCACCCGTTCCCTCCCGGTTGGTCCGGATATTTCAAACGGATGTGCCGGTAGGAAAATTGGATAAGGCAGTAAAATAATTTTATGTTATTAAACATATTATGACATAATCAATTGCTAAGTTAACCTGCTAATGATTTCCGGAATTTGATAGTTTTGCACTAATCACATTTCGTATTTCATTTCCATAGGTTCGTTTGAGTCTTTGGTAACAGATCATTCATGCAATTAAAAATGGAAACTAAACTTGCGGTGGTAGCTTTAGGCGGAAATGCTCTTCTCAGGGGCGACCAGGTGGGCACGATTGAAGAGCAGGAGGAGAATACGACCATGACCCTTGAAAATCTTGTCTTCCTGATAAATGAAGGCTATAACCTGGTGGTCACCCACGGAAACGGCCCTCAGGTGGGGAATATCCTGATGCGAAATGATGCGGGTGAGCAGATGTATAAAATAGCACAGATGCCGGTCGATATCTGTGTGGCGGATTCACAGGGAGGGATTGGTTACATGATAGAAAGGATGTTCAGGAATGTGCTGAACAAACACGGGATAAAGAAGAACGTGATATGCATTGTGACGCAGGTGCTTGTCGACAAGAACGATCCGGCATTCAGCGATCCTCAAAAAAGGATCGGCAAGATATACAGCAAACCGGAGGCAGATTCACTGGCGGCAAAGAAAGGCTGGATATTCCGTGAGGAGGTCAAGGCGGAGGGAGGCTTCCGGCGTGTTGTCCCGTCACCTGTGCCGGTCGACATTATGAACAAGCCGATCATCCGCGACCTGGCCCTCCAGGGAAACATTGTTATTGCCGCCGGGGGAGGCGGAGTCCCGGTCTATATCGATGAGGTCTGCAATGTGAGGCCTGCTGAGGCAGTGATCGACAAGGACCTTGCATCTTCCCTGCTGGCATCGCTTATCGGGGCAGATGAGTTCTATATCCTTACCGATGTACCGTATATCTACATAAATTATAAGAAGCCGGACCAGGAGATCAAGGAATTCCTGAACTATGCCGACACACTTAAATACCTTAATCAAGGCCAGTTTGCAAAGGGGAGCATGGCGCCAAAAATCCAGGCCTGTCTTAATTTTATCAGGAATGGCGGGCGCATGAGCGTCATCACCGAAGCTTTCAAGCTTGCCGACAAGAAGTACGGTTCCAAGATCACTATGGAGTATGAAAATTGATCGTGCCGGAGCCCCGAAGGTAGCGGGATAAACTCCGCGGAGATCCCGACCAATGTGTCGGGACAATCACGTGAAAATCATTTAACCAGTAAACTAGTAAACCAGTTAACCAGTTTACAACTTGCAAGACCGGCACGACCTGCAAGGACCGCAGGGCCTGCCCGACCTGCCCGCCGGATTAATAAAATAATTACTACTTTTACTTCCCGTAAAACTATAACCTTAAAGCGATGCCAGTAAACCTTCGTAATCGTCACTTTCTTAAACTCCTTGATTTTACACCCTCGGAGATCATGTATCTTCTCGACCTTTCAGCGGAACTAAAAAGGGCAAAGTATTCCGGTACTGAGCAGCAGAGGCTCAAAGGGAAAAATATCGCCCTGATCTTCGAGAAATCATCGACCAGGACAAGATGCGCGTTCGAAACCGCCGCTTTTGACCAGGGAGCTCATGTCACATACCTGGGTCCCAGCGGTTCCCAGATCGGCCACAAGGAATCGATGAAAGATACTGCCCGTGTTCTCGGCAGGATGTACGACGGTATCGAATACCGCGGTTTCGGTCAGTCGGTCGTTGAGGAACTGGCAAAATATGCCGGCGTACCTGTATGGAACGGACTCACCAATGAGTACCATCCGACACAGATCCTCGCTGATTTCATGACAATGCTGGAACACAGCCGGAAACCCCTCAACGGGATCTCATTCTGTTACCTTGGTGACGCACGCTATAATATGGGCAATTCGCTTCTTGTCGGCGCTGCAAAGATGGGTATGGATTTCAGGACCGCAGCGCCCGCAGCATTCCAGCAGGGAAAGGAACTTGCCGACACCTGCCGGAAAATTGCAGCCACTACGGGGGCAAAAATAAATATCACCGAAAACGTCGATGAAGCTGTCAAGGGTGTCGATTTCCTTTACACTGATGTCTGGGTCTCGATGGGTGAACCCGATTCGGCATGGGAGGAGCGAATCAGGCTGATGAAACCATATCAGGTCAATATGTCTGTAATAATGAAAACAGGCAACCCCTCTGTCAAATTCCTGCACTGCCTTCCCGCTTTCCATAACAGGGAGACGAAGGTGGGAGAGGAGATCTTCCGGAAATTCGGACTTGACGGGCTGGAAGTAACCGAGGATGTATTTGAATCTGAACACTCTATAGTATTCGATGAAGCCGAAAACCGCCTTCACACCATCAAAGCGGTGATGGTTGCAACCCTGGGGTTCTGATTGATTATGCAATTATGCAATTCTGCAATTGTGCAAT
>DCFQ01000070.1:18645-61765 GCA_002319915.1 Bacteroidales bacterium UBA1800
TTAACCAGTTAACCAGTTAACCAAACACCTACATTATCAAGGCCTTGACGAAATAGAAGGTCATTGCGAATGAGGCGGCCAGCTTGAGGCCAATCCCGGTAAGGAAGCCCAGGAGGCTTCCGAAGCCTGCCTTAATTGCATACTTCATATCGTCCTTGAAAATAAGCTCACCAACCACTGCCCCGATGAACGGACCAATAATGATCCCAAGGGGGCCAAGGAACAATCCGATTATCAGCCCGACAGTCGCACCGCGGGCTCCGTACTTGGAGCCTCCGAATTTTCTGGTCCCCCAGACAGGAACCACATAATCGAGGATCGATACAACAACGACCACAACAGCCAGGGTGATCAGAAGAGTTGAAGAGAATGCCGCAAACCTTGTGAAATGAAGCAGCAGAAGACCGAGATAGCTTAACGGGGGGCCCGGCAGAACCGGCAACAGGCAGCCGATGATGCCCAATATCATCAGAATGATGGCAAATACCAGCAATAAATAATCATACATTCGGGCAGATGCTCTTTTTATTTCTTGCCAAGGTCGTCAAAGTCGACATTGATAAACTCCTTGGCAGTGAATTCTTCGGGCTCTTTTTTTACATCCTCCACTGAATGCGTAACATGTGTTTCTAATTCTCCCCTTCCGTTATCAATGAATGAAACCGCATCTTTCAGACCGTCTGTGAATTTGTCAAAATCTTCCTTGTAAAGAAAGATCTTGTGTTTTTCATAGAAGACCTTGCCTTCCTTCCCGAGGCGTTTTTTGCTTTCAGTTATGGTAAGGTAATAATCCTCTTTCCGGGTTGCCTTCACATCGAAAAAATAGGTTCTTTTTCCGGCTCTTACCACCTTGGTGTAGATCTCTTCTTTGACGCTCTTCTCTTCATTACCGACAAAGGATTCCTTGATTCCGGCTTCTTCTTCCATTTCTCTGACAGGTTAGGTTTAGGTAAATCTAAAGATTTTCAAATGTAAGAATATTTTTGTCAAATCAAAACAAGGTATTCCAATTGGTTCCAAATTTTGGGGGTTTGTTTTGCAGGACGTGGAAAAAAGCTATTTTTGCACAAAAAACCGAGGTTCTTTACAAATGATAAGCAGAAGACTATTGCGCATCAAGGCATTAATGGCCCTTTATGCGTATAACAGGCGGGAAGATGACGACCTTGTACAGGCCGAAAAGGAGCTTATGTTCAGTATTGAAAAGACTTATGATCTCTATCACTATCTGCTACTTCTTGTAATTGAAATAGCCGATATCGCTGCTGAGAAAATTGACCAGGCCCTTCAGAAAAGGATACCTACTGAGGAGGACCTCAATCCCAAAAGACGTTTCATCGACAACAAGGTCATAGCCCAGCTGCGCAATAACAAAATGTTCAATCAATACCTGAAATCCCACAAGTTGTCGTGGGTCAACTATCCTCATGTTCCGAGGCTGCTCTATAGCAAGATCCAGGCATGGGACAAATATGAGGAGTACATGAGCTCCGAGGAGCATAGCTACTTGATAGATAAAAAATTCATAATCAGTCTTATCACCAGCTTTTTTGCAGCATCAGAAGACCTCGAAGCCGCCTTTGAGGAGCAGAGCATTTACTGGAACGATGATATGGAACCCGTTACGATAATGATCGAAAAAACACTGAAGAAATTCAAGTCCGAATCAGGGGAGGATGTCGCCCTCATGCCCCTGTTCAAAAACAAGGAGGATGAGGAATTCGTAAGGATGCTGTTCAGGAAGGCGATCCTCAATACCGCTAAGTGCTCCGAGCTAATTGACAACAATACCACCAACTGGGAAATTGAAAGGATTGCACTTATGGATATCCTGGTGATGCAGCTGGCTGTAACAGAGATTATGGAATTTCCAGAAATTCCGGTTAAAGTTACACTGAATGAGTATATTGAGATCGCAAAATACTATTGTACATCAAAAAGCAGTACATTTGTCAATGGCATCCTCGATAACATTGTCAAAGAGATCAGGGAAAAGGGGATATTCAATAAGACGGGAAGGGGCCTTGTAGGTGAACACTTTGACTGAAATTGGAAAGCCTGAAAACAAAATGAGAACAAAGACAATTCCGGTGATCATCCTTTCCATGGCCATGCTGTCGTCGTGCATGCAGGGGCGGAGCGATAAACGGGCGGGAAATGCCATCCAGGACCCGGAACCAGGCACTGCCGAAGTGGTGTTTTCCGAATATGAGCATGATTTCGGACCTGTAAAAGAGGGCACAAAAGTGAGCCATGTCTTTCATTTTGTGAACAAGGGACCGGGGAACCTTGTCATTCAGTCTGCATTGACCACATGCGGCTGCACAGTCTCCCGTTACAGCAGGAAGCCGATTGCCCCGGGAAAGGAGGGAAGACTTGAAGTCGTCTTTAATACCTCAGGGAAAAACGGAATGCAGACCAAGACGGTTACCGTCAGGTCGAACGCCAGCAAGCCCGTGGTAATTCTCAAGATCACGGCAGAAGTAAGTTCGGATAAATAACTATAAACAAAATGATTATGATCAATTCAGCTTTCCTATTCCTTGTAAGCCAGCCGGTAGGCGGAGCTCCTGGACAGAACAATGCCCTCATCACCTTCATACCGCTGCTCCTGGTCTTTGTGGTGTTCTATTTCTTTATGATCAGGCCGCAGATGAAGAAGCAGAAGGAAATGACAAACTATCGCAACTCCCTGAAGAAAGGCGATAAGGTGATAACCACAGGTGGTATTTACGGGAGAATATACGAGGTAAAGGATAATTTTGTGATGCTCGAGGTTGGAGGTGACCTGAAGCTTAAGGTCGACAAGAACGCCCTTATCAAGGATCCTGCCGATACCGATCAGAAATAATCTTATAAACTCCTGGTGAAAGGGGTATCTGGGATATCGGAACTATTTGGGAAGAAGGGAGTAGGCAGAATTAACGGTGATTTAATTGTCTTCGCTTTCTTCCTTTTTCTTTCATTCCTGTTCTGGTACCTGAACTCCCTGGGAAAAGTCACGGAATCCGAAATCAAGTATCCGGTAAGGTACATTAATCTGCCAAAGGGAAGAGTCCTTCTTGATGATCTCCCTTCAAAATTGGATATCTATGTCAAAGGGCCGGGCTATTCGGTACTCAAGCTTAAGCTTGAAGGAGACCGGGTCCCCGTAGTGCTAGATATTTCGTCCATCAGTTACCGCAGGGTCACCGGCTCGAAGGGGATGAAGTATTATGTAAAGACCGCATCACTGGCGCCGATACTATCAGGCACGTTCGGACCGGAATGCGCAATAACCTCCATCAAGCCTGACACCCTCTTTTTTGCATTCGACAAAATAATCTCCAGGAACCTTCCGGTGGTTCCCGATATCGCGATTTCCACTGAACGCCAGTACTTTGTCAGGGGAAGCATCGTTGTCGACCCCGACAGCGTAAAGGTTACCGGCCCCAGCCATTTGCTCGATACCATGAACTTCATAAGTACGGAGTACAGGAAATTCAACGGCCTTAACCGTACGGTGAAGCGCACACTGGATATTCTCGCCCCGAAACAGTTCACGTTATCCGGGAAAAGGGCTACGGTGACGATCCTCGTCGAGCAGTTTACCGAAGCTGAGGCAAATGTTCAGGTCAAGATCCTCAATCAGCCAGGTTCAATGGAGCTCAGGATCTTCCCCGACCGGGTAAAGGTAACAGGACTTGTTGCAGTCAGCGATTACCAGAAATTCCGGGATATGCCGTTCGATGTTGTTCTCGACCTTGCGAAGGCCGACCTGGTATCGGACAAGAGGATTCCACTTGAGGTGAGGAATGTTCCGTCGTTCATTAATTCCCTGAGACTCAGCCCTCCTGATGTCGACTTCCTGATAGAAAAAAAGGCAAGATGAAAGATACTTTCAGAAAACCCATTAAGCTTGGCGTTACGGGAGGCATCGGCAGCGGTAAGACTACGATCTGCAGGATCTTCACAGTGATGGGGATCCCGGTATTCTCAGCGGATATTGTGGCAAGCCTGGTCATGGAATCCGACCAGGAGCTCAGGGAGAATCTTAACCAGCTGGCAGGAAAGGATCTTTACCAGGGCGGGGCACTTGACCGCCAGGAACTGGCGAAGATCATATTTTCCGACAGGGAAATGTTGCTGAGAGTCAATTCCTTGGTTCATCCTGTTGTCTTCAGCCATTATCTCGAATGGGCCGGCAGGCAGGAAACCCCATACTCAGTGATGGAAGCAGCCATTCTTTTCGAAAGCGGCGCCTCCGAGCTGGTAGATATGATTCTCACCGTAGTAACGCCTGTGCAGGAGAGGATAGGCCGGATCGTGAAAGGCAAGAAGCTGACGGAGGAGCAGGTGATGGAAAGGATAAAAAATCAGATCGATGACGAATCAAGGATCAAACGCTCAGACTTTGTTGTCTATAATTCCGAAAATGATATGGTGATCCCGGTAATACTGGAGATTCATGAGAAATTGGTAAAACTGTACAATAGCACATTTTAAATGGGAAATTTTGCAAAATGGATTGGCGGCGGTCTGGGTTTTGTTATGGGCGGACCAATAGGTGCCCTGCTCGGATTCCTTGTCGGATCGATGGTCGATAGCACCTCTGTCCGCACTGAGGTTTACAGGGGTCCGGCCGGCAACACAGCACCCGGCGATTTCGGCATGAGCCTGCTGGTTCTTATTGCCGCCATCATGAAGGTTGACGGGAAAGTGGTAAAAGCTGAGCTGGATTATGTCAAACAGTTCTTTTTGAGTCAGTTCGGTGAATCTACGGCACGGGAAGCGCTGGTAATGCTGAAGGACCTGCTGAAGCAGGATATCCCGGTCAGGGATGTCTGCATCCAGATAAGCACCAATATGGACTATTCATCACGCCTCCAGCTGCTCCACCTGCTTTTCAACATCTCGATCGCCGACGGGGTGGTACATCCTTCCGAATCAGAGCTTATCGAAAGAATTTCGGGCTACCTCAGGATTAATTCCTCTGATTTTGTTTCTATAAGGAATATGTTCATCCCGGAAACGGATTCATCTTACAAGATCCTTGAAATTGATCCTTCCGTACCCGATGATGATGTGAAGAAAGCGTACCGGAAAATGGCGATGAAATATCATCCCGACAAGGTCGGTCATCTTGGTGATGAATTCAGGAAAACTGCCGAGGAAAAGTTCAAGAAGGTAAACGAAGCCTACGAAAAGATTAAAAGAGAAAGGAATATTAACTGAACAGGCCCAAAAAAGAGCTTCCGTTCAGTTCCACTTTTAAAGACAAGAAGTAAATTTGGTGACTAAATAAAAACACAATGGTTTTAAAGGACATTTTAGCAATTTCAGGAGAACCGGGGCTCTTCAAATTCATTGCCCAGGGAAAGAACGCAATTATTGTTGAACACCTGGATACCGGGAAGAGGAGCAGCGCGTACAGCTCACATAAGGTAAGCTCACTCGAGGATATATCCATTTTCACTGAAACTGAAGATCTTCCGCTTTCCAAAGTATTCGACAAAATATTTGAGAAGGAATCAGGGGGCCCGGCGATTGATGCAAAGTCCGATCCTGACAAGCTGAAAGCTTACTTCGAAGAGATAGTCCCGGATTATTCGCGCGATAAGGTATATGCAAGTGATATAAAAAAAGTATTCCTGTGGTACAACATTCTTCATAACAAGAATATGCTGGTAAAGGAAGAGCCGGAAAAGGGATCAGGGGAGGAAGCACCGGAAACCGCCGGAACGGCTGAGACTCCCGCTTCAGGCTCATCCGCGGAAGCTAATACCGGGAAAAAGAAAGAGAAGAAAGGGAAACCGAAATCCGCTGAATGATCCTTTACTGAAAAACAATTTCTCCTTAAGATGAATTTTGGAGGTCATGAGGTAGTTTACAGCTACTCCGCTGCGGAAATAGTCATAATCCCGGTGCCGTACGACGAAACCAGCACCTGGATGAAGGGTTCCGACAAAGGACCCGAGGCAATTATGCAGGCCTCTGTCAACCTGGAATGGTTCGACATCGAAACAGGCTCTGATGTTTCCCGGAAGGGCATCTTCACGGCAGGCCCGGTCACTGAAAAAGAATCACCCGAAAAACTTGTGGAGGCAGTCCACGTTGCAGCTGCGTCGTGCATCGATGATCAGAAATTCCCGGTAGTTGTTGGAGGGAACCATACTGTTTCAATCGGAGCGGTGAGGGCGGCAGCGGGAAGGTGGGACGACCTGTCGGTCCTCCAGCTCGACGCACACTCCGACCTCAGGCAGGAGTATGAAGGCTCGGCTTTAAATCATGCATGCGCCATGGCCAGGGTGAAGGAGGTCGCTCCCCTGGTTCAGGTAGGTATCAGGAGCATGTCGTCGGATGAGCTTCCGTTCGTCGATCCTGGCCGGATTTTCTATGCCCACCGGCTCCATGCCGACAGAAGCCTCTATTCTGAAGCTGCAGGAAAGCTCACGGAAAATGTGTATATAACGATCGACCTCGATGTATTTGACCCGTCCCTGATGCCCTCGACCGGAACGCCGGAACCCGGCGGCCCCGGATATTATGAACTGATGGGATTCCTCAGGCATGTGATCAAAACCAGGAACGTCGTTGGCTTCGACGTGGTGGAACTTTGTCCTTCACCAGTCAACAAAACGCCTGATTTTGTTGCCGCAAAGATAATTTACCAGCTTCTCAGCTACCGGTTCTCCTAAGGCTTCTCCTGCCTCTTGGCCTCATCCCAAATCCTGTTCATCTCGTCCAGCGTCATATCGTGAAGCGAACGGCCTTTCGAGATTGTCTGGCTTTCAAGGTAATTAAACCTCCTTATGAACTTCCTGTTTGTCTTCTCAAGTGCGTTTTCCGGGTCGATCCCATAGAGCCGCGAGGCATTGATCATTGAAAACAGGAGGTCACCGATCTCGGATTCTATACCGTCGTCGTCATTATTGTCAATCTCCTCCTTAAGCTCATTCAGCTCCTCGAGGACTTTGTCCCAAACCTGTTCCCTTTTTTCCCAGTCGAAGCCCACGCCGCGTACTTTTTCCTGTATCCTGTTGGCCTTAACGACCGCCGGAAGGGAAGAAGGGACGCCGGAAAGGACGGGCTTGTACTCACTTGTCTCCTTCATCTTAAGCTGTTCCCAGTTTTCCTCCACTTCCGACGGGCCGGAAACCTTAACATCTCCAAATACATGAGGATGCCGGTAGATGAGTTTTTCATTGATGCCTTTCAGGACATCATTCATGGTAAACTTTTCCTTTTCCGAACCGATCTTTGCGTAAAATACAATATGGAGCATCAGATCGCCCAGCTCATTCCTTATTTCATCATCATTTCCCGAGGTTATGGAATCCGCAAGTTCGTAAGTCTCCTCGATCGTCAGTTTCCGGAGGCTTTCGTTGGTCTGCTTCAAGTCCCAAGGACACTTCTTTCTCAATTCATCAATAATGTCAAGGAGCCTTAGGAACTCCTTGCAGCTTTTTTCTTTATCATTCATTAAAACCCGGTTTTAAAATAATTTGTTTGGCGGCGCTGTCCTGTCAACAATATCGATCCTTACGGCAGAACCGACCGAAAGGCTGAAGAGTTCAGAGATGTCAGCGCCATTGATCGAGATCTCGAGAAGGTCGAGCGAATTGAACCTGGCGAGCATCTCACCGACCGGCACATCACTGTAATGCCCTGAGATAATGTCGGTGAAGTTCTTGTTGCTCTGAACGAAGATCCTGAATTCCCTCTTTTCCGAAACCCTGTGGAAGATCTCTTTTGTGATGTTTGAAACGGCATTCCCGTAGGAGTCTATGAAGATTATGCTTCCGATGATCACATTCTTATCGATTGTTGCCCTGAGCGGCAGCCTTTCATTAATCTTTTCAATGCGGACGCCGAGGTCCGCCGGCTTCCTGCCCGAATGCAGCCCGGCCGCAGCCCTGGCAAAGATATCAAGCTCATTGTCGGGGTTTCCGTCGTCGATCCTGATCACCTCATCGGGGTCAGAGTTCAGGATCAGGCTGAATATCCCGTTGTCGGTCCCGATGAAGTAGTGTCCCCTGGATCTGACAATGAGATACCCGTCATCTTTCCTGGCTTCGGAATGAACGAAGATCAGATGGATCGATCCTTCAGGATAGTTGCTGAAGGTGTTCCTGATAATAAAGGCAGCCTTCGGTATGTTGAACGGCTCGATATTGCAGGCATTGTCTGTGACAACGGCACCGGGGCAGTAACTGAAAAGCTTCCCTTTTATGATACCGCTGTAGATATCATCAGGTCGCCATTCCGTTGTCAGAGTAATTACTCCCATCTTCAAAATTCTTATGACAAAGATAATCTTCTATAGAAAAATTAAGCTTAATTTGCAGTTTTGAAAGATCATTTTTTCTGCATGTTTGTTATAAATGGATTTAAAACAGCTTTAATGTTTTAAAGGAAAGGAGATCGAATATTTCAAACGATTTAATGACTGAGATAGTAATATTTCTTGAGGATATTGATCCGGTAGTATTTTACGGTACAAATAATTCCCTGTTAGATAAGATCCGTGGTTTTTTCCCTAAAATTAAGCTCATTGCCAGGGGAAATGAATTGAAATGCATCGGTGAGGAGAAGGAGATCACCCTCTTTGCCGAGCGGTTCAATGAAGTTCTTGATTATTACAGGAAATTTCATCGGTTGGATGAAGAGGACCTTGAGAAGTACTTCTTTGACGAAGGACATCTGAAAAGCGCTTCAAACGGGGATTTTGAGAATGTAATTGTGTTTGGCACAAGCGGGAAGCCGATCAGGGCCAGGACCACAAACCAGGTTAACCTGGTGAATGAGTACAGGACGAACGACCTTGTGATAGCGGAAGGCCCTGCCGGAACGGGAAAGACCTATACGTCGATAGCACTGGCAGTAAGGGCCCTGAAGGAGAGGGAGGTGAAGAAGATAGTCCTTACCAGGCCCGCCGTTGAGGCCGGCGAACGCCTGGGTTTCCTTCCGGGGGATATGAAAGAGAAGCTCGATCCTTATCTCCAGCCACTTTACGACGCACTTCATGATATGATCCCGTTCAAGAAGCTTGAAACATGGCTCGAGGACGGGACAATTCAGATCGCGCCGCTTGCATTCATGAGGGGAAGGACGCTCGAGAACGCGTTCGTGATCCTCGATGAGGCCCAGAATGCCACTGTGAGCCAGCTGAAAATGTTCCTTACGAGAATGGGGATAAGCTCAAAGTTCATTATGACCGGCGACACCACCCAGATCGACCTGCCCCGCAGGAACGAATCAGGACTGGTACAGGCAATAAGGATCCTCTCAGGGATTGAAGGCATCTCCATCATCAGGTTCGATGAACATGATATCGTAAGGCATAAGCTGGTGAAGAGGATCGTGAGGGCCTATGAACAGGAAGAAAACGATGGCAAAACAAATGACCAATAGCTCGGTTCTCTATGTGTCTACTCCGTGGCTCTCCATGAACCCACCAACCCCCCAACCCCCGGAAGCCTGCATGCCGGTAGGCAGGGGGGATTGAAACTTTCCACCTTTGGGGGTAAGGGGCAGACGGAGAAACACCGGAGTGACACAGAGAGAAAGGAGATAATCATAAAAGAATTCTTACCATGGAAACAATCCTATCATCGAACTTCAACTTCCCGGGGCAGAAAGACATCTATAAAGGGAAAGTCAGGGATGTCTATAATATTGACGACAAGTATCTCCTGATGATTGTATCCGACAGAATTTCGGCATTCGACGTGGTACTTCCCAGGGGAATTCCATACAAGGGACAGGTACTGAACCAGATTGCTGCAAAGTTCCTGGATGCGACAAGCGATATCGTACCAAACTGGAAGATCGCAACCCCTGATCCCACCGTCACAGTCGGGTATAAATGCGAGCCATATCCTGTTGAAATGATCGTAAGGGCATACCTTACCGGGAGCTCCTGGAGGACTTACAAGGCAGGTGCGAGGAAAATATGCGGAATTCCCCTGCCCGACGGGATGAAGGAGCACCAGCGCTTTCACAGTCCGATAATAACTCCCACAACAAAGGCGGAACAGGGCCGGCATGATGAGGACATCTCGCGTGACGAGATAATCAGGAGCGGCCTCATCCCTGAGGATGAGTATGATCTTATCGAGAAATACACAATGGGTGTCTTCATGAGGGGTTCCGAAATTGCCGCAAAGCATGGCCTGATACTTGTTGATACAAAATATGAGTTTGGGAAACGGGATGGGAAGATTTACCTTATCGATGAAATAAATACACCCGATTCATCGCGGTATTTCTATGCCGACGGCTATGAGGAGCGCTTTGAAAAGGGCCTTCCGCAGAAACAGCTTTCCAAGGAATTCGTGAGAGAATGGCTGATGGAAAATGGGTTCCAGGGAAGGGAAGAACAAAAAGTGCCTGAGATGACCGACAGTTTTGTAGCACAGGTTTCGGAAAGATATATCGAGCTGTATGAAAATATTACGGGGGAGAAGTTTGTGAAGGCCGATATTTCAGATGTCCCCGGGCGGATCGAAAGGAACTGTCTGGCATACCTGGAGACTATCTGAAAACCTATCCGGACCGAAGCAAATCCTCTGATCAGTGTTTGCCGGGTGGATAAATTGTATCTAAATTTGCAGGATATTATTTAATACTGAATGAAGGGATGAAAGGACGGATGTCACGCGGATATATATTATGCATGGTTTTGCTGCTATTTTTCCTTGCACCGTCAGCTGCCCAGGTCCAGGTCGAAAGGACAAGAGACAAGGCAATAATCGGTGGCGTTCAGTATTTTCTTCATTCCGTAAAAAAAGGGGAGACGATTTTTTCCATTTCAAAGGCATACGGGATAACCACCGATCAGCTGGTCAGGAATAACCCGGGTTCAGCGGGTGGGATAAAGGAGGCGCAGGTCCTCAGGATACCGGTGATGCTGGTTGACTCAGCACCATCGGCCCAGCCCCAAATCCCCCAGGTTCAGCGCGACGAAGCAAAGTATATCTATCATGTTCTTCAGCCCGGTGAGACGATCTATTTCCTTTCAAAGAAGTATGGCACGGAGGAAGAAGATATATTCAAGGCCAACCCGGGGATTGACATTACCAAGCTTTCCACAGGCATGGAAATTGCAGTTCCCCGGAAAGAAAAGGTAATAATTTCGCAGGAGACATCCCGGCCGCCCGATTCAAAATACTACTATCATAAGGTGCTCAACGGTGAGACCCTGGCATCGATCGCCAAAAAGTACAACCTTACCTTGCGGTCCCTCAGGAAGGAGAACAGAGACCTGCGCTTTCCACAGGTAGGTGATTACCTGAAGATCCCGGGCATCAAACCCGTGCCTGAGAAGCCGGCCGAACCCGTTGTTGCGGAAAACGTCACCCATGAAAATGAAGAGAAAGTTGCTGAACCATTAAAGCCGGAGGGTTGGACCCCAGTAAATAACCTCAGGGGTTCTGTCAATGTTGCAGTTTTGCTTCCTTTCTACCTTGCAGAAAATGAAGACAGGATCGAAATAGATTCAACACAGGCAGTAAAAGGCAGGAAGAATTACAACGTGATTGCCAGGTCCGACGATTGGATATACCCCCGGAGCGTCGGATTCATCGAGCTTTATGAAGGGATCCTGCTGGCTGCCGATACATTGAGGAGCCTCGGCCTCGACATCAACCTGCACACGTATGATATCACCGCCGACACTGCTTACCTGACGACACTGATAGAAGGCGGTGATCTGAACAATATGGATCTGATTATCGGGCCGGTCTATTCGAAGAACCTTGCGATTGCAGCCGCTTTTGCAAGGACGAGGGGGATCCCTGTGGTGTCGCCCGTTCCGCTTAAGAAAAACTTGGTGCTCGAAGGCAATCCTTCTCTCTTCATTGCCAACCCCTCGCTGGAAGTGGCCCAGAAATATATCGCCGAAAAAACCCGTGATTTTGCGGCCGACAACATTCTGCTTATCCGTGATGATTCGGTCGCGTCAGAGGAAACGGATAATTTCAGGAACATGATCCTTGGCGACCTTGGATCATCCATTTCCCCTGGCGAAACAAAACTGAAAGATTTCGTATTCTACAGCAGATCGGCTTTTGGTGCCGATTCAATTAACCGGCTTACCAGGTCACTTTCCGAGATCGGGGAAAACCTCGTGATCATCGATTCTGAAGACAACCCGGTCATGAGTGAGTCGATCACCGACATACATACCCTTTCAAGAAAATTTAACCTGAAGGTGATCGGTTATCCGAATATGAGATACCTCGATAACCTTGATCCGAGGATTTGCTTTGACCTGGGACTCATGATTTATTCACCCTACTGGATAGATTATTCAAGGGAGAATGTAAAACAGTTCCTTAAGGATTTCATGAACAAATTCCGGACACAGCCTTCTGAAATGAGCTATGCATGGCAGGGATATGACATTGCCTATTATTTCCTGAGCGGGCTGTCGATCCACGGCAGGGAGTTTCTCGAAACCCCCCGGATCCATAATCCCGAATTGCTCCAGACTGAGTTTGATTTTCAGAGAAAGACGAGCACAGATGGCTTTGAAAACCAGAAGCTTTTTCTGATCAGGTACTCGAATAATTATCAGCTTGAGCTGATTCCTGGAGCAGGAACAATACGCTGAAAGACTAATTCCCAGCCGGTGTAACGCCGTTTATCCAGATACAGTCTTTTTAAACCCAATGTCA
This sequence comes from Bacteroidales bacterium UBA1800, assembly GCA_002319915.1. Classification (GTDB taxonomy): domain Bacteria; phylum Bacteroidota; class Bacteroidia; order Bacteroidales; family VadinHA17; genus LD21. The sequence continues at coordinate 31,305 of DCFQ01000070.1, forward strand.
GGGAATATTATGTGCACCTTAATTGTCTCTTACACGTATGATCACGGAATCGTACAGGCTAAAAGATGACAATGACCTGGTATCAGATTCTCTGAACGGCAATAAGCTTGCCTTTTCAGAGATTGTGATCAGGTACCGGGGCATGGTTGCCCGGACAGTCAAGGGTATGCTTGGGGATTCGGTGTTCAGCGAGGATATCGGGCAGGAGGTTTTTATAAGGTTGTTCCAGTCATTATCCGGATTCAGGGGAGAGGCGAAGCTCTCGACCTATATTCAGAAGATTGCCGTCAACCTTACCCTGAACGAGATCAGGAGGAGGAAGAGGTTCTTTTCCATGTTTGCTCACCATGGCAATGATGAGATGCGTGAACTGGATGTTTCGGACCACGGGTATGAAGAAAGATGGGATGCCAGGGAAATTGTGAACAAAGCCCTGATGATGCTCGAACCTAAGTTCAGGATCATAGTGGTAATGAGAATGCTCCAGGGCTATTCGACAAAGGAGACGGCGGAACTGCTTGAGCTGCCACTGGGCACTGTTCTTTCAAGATTGTCAAGGGCCCAGAAACAGTTGAAGGATATTCTTGAAAAACTTTAGTTATCATGAAGACTCATGAGATCAAAGACCTGATGATCAGGTCGCTTGAATTGGAAAACGATCCCGGGGAACTGAGCCGGCAGATCCGGTCAGCCACGGGCGATCTTGATTTCGGCGTGAACTTCGCCGGGAAAGTAATGGACCGTATTTATCAGGCCGGGGGAATCCTGTCGGGGGAATCAGAATTTGTGCGGAACCTTACGTTTGTTTTCTACCGCATCGCTTTGACCGGTATCGCCGCAATAATACTACTGCTCTTCTCGATCTACCTGACGGAAGGTTCCATTTCGCTGGATTCGTTCCTCGGGCTCGGGAACGGTAATGAAGAAAGTATAATCAGCCTTTTGACCGGAAATTGACAGATATGAAAACGCGACCGATAATTGTAATAATTGTGACATTGGCAATAGGGTTCATCCTTGGAATGCTTACTTCGGCCCAGCTCAGGTACAGCCGCCTCAGACCAATGAGGATGTATTTCTCTGACGACCGTTCAAGAGAGGGGTTTTACCGGATCATTCAGCCGGATGAGAAGCAGAAGGATAAGATTGACGAGATCCTTGACAGGTACCTTAAAGCGAACAAGGAAATGCAGGACAGCTTCAGAAAGGAGCTTGATTCAAACATTGAAGCGATGAGAAAAGAGCTTGAACAGAACCTGACAAAGGATCAGATAGTCCGACTTAAGGAAATGGATGAGCGGAGGATGTCGATGATGAGGGAAGCCATGAAACGGCACCGCCGCGATACGATGATGTTCCGCCACCGGATGGGGCCCGGGCATATGGGTAGGCGCAATCCACCGGTCCCGGACAACAGGGGGGATGTCATCCCTCCGCCCCCGCTGCCTGAGGGAGATACAACAGGATCACCCCGTTGAAAACAAAAGGTAATCGAGCAGGATGGGAAGATCTTCCGGATTGACTCCCAATGAGAGCAACAGGCTCCTGTCCTCCTCGAAAATTGACATGAACTCTTCACGGGTTATTTCACCACCGGCAATGCTGAGCCTGTAAAAATCCACAGCCTCCTTCTTATTTCCCTTGCAGAGGGCAAGATGGCCCTTGTTAATATAATCATGGGCATTAAGCTTGCCTGAAGAGAGCCTCTCATAATATTTTTCAGAATCATCAAAGCGGCCGAGGGCCAGGTAGCAGAATGCAATCGGCCTCAGGATCCTGATATTTCCGGGATCATTGTATTCAACCCTGAAATAGTATTTAAGGGCTTCCTCATAGTCGTGCAGATCGAGGTAGCAATGCCCTGTCATTATTGCCGTATGCATGTTGTCGGGTTCCATCTGACCAGCCTGGAGGTAATGGTCCAGCGCTTCATCGGTTCTTCCGGTCCTCCTGAGGCAGAGACCTATCTTCTTCAGAGTCCAGGGCTTTCTTTCGATCAGTTCCGCCCTCCTGTAGAACTTAAGGGCTTCTTCATAGTTCTCCTCCTCCTGGTAGCAGAATGCGATCTTTTCGTAAAGCTGCGGAGCATCAGACTTGTTTTCCAGCTGCTTAAGAAACAGCGCCAGCGCATCGGAATAGTAATTCTTGCTGAAGAAATAATCGGCCAGCCCGGCCTCGACTTCGTCAGCATTGCCGATAAGCCTGAAGAACTCGGAATTATAGATATCGAGCTTCCCTGTAAAAAGGTCCTCAAACTCCTTCCGGTAAGGAGAAAGCTTGAAAAATCTGTAAATGTCCTGCAGGTATTGTGTTACATTCGTTCTGAAGATTTTGTACGGATCAACGCCTTTTTCGTCCTCCTCAAGCTGCTGAAGCCCTTCGAGCTCCATTCGGAATACCTTAAGCATCATAGACTTCTGCGACGAAGGCAGGTACTTAAGGTTCAAGAGCAGGGAGTATTTGTCCGAGTTGCAGATGAACGGTGTTTTGTACAATCCCTCGGCCAGCTCATTTGTCCCCGGCCCGAGTATCTCGTCCCTGAAAACCTCATTTACCACTTCATGGTCGGGATAGAACGGCATGAACCAGTTTTGGAAATCCTTGAAGAAATCAAAATGTTTCAGGTTCGAGAATGCAGTCATATAAACGTCGGCTCCTTCCATCTGCAGCTTTGTAAGCTCTTCCATCGTCCTGAAGATATCCTCCGAATCGCTGAACATTTCCGACCAGTCAGGATTTTTATCCTCATTTTTATCCTTGGGGAGGATATTATCCAGGTCGAGCTTTTCCTCGATCCTCGGTCTCAGCTTGGCAACCTTTGGAAGGATCTCATCCTGGAGCTTCCTGCCGAGGTTTTCAGTTTCACGCGATCTTATCGTCTGCAGGATTATGATCCGGCAATGTTCCCTGAAACTTTCGTCCTTGCTTTTCTCATTTATCCTTGAGAGAATGTCAGGATAAAGCGAAACCCGGCCGTTGTGGTAATGCAGGCTCAGGATGAGTCCCGACAATGCCCTCTCCATGACCTGCTCGCTGGCGGCCTCATAGAAATCGAGAAGGTAATTCAGCTTTTCCGTCTGCCATGTTCTCAGGGCGCTGAGTGTTATGGCGCTCACCAGCAGGCTCGATTCGTGCCACCTGAATTTTCCCGAATTCATGATTATCCTGATCAGGCTCTCTTCCGCCTCTCCATAGTAATCGGTAAGCCAGAGATGGTTGAAGATGTTCTTGATCAGCTGCTTGTGCTTCACCGACATCTCCGATTCTGGGTCGGGATTGATCTCCTTGCTGAGCTTCAGCCATTCATCCAGCTCCGGCTTGAAGATAAGATCATCTACGGTATCCACAATTGTTTTCCCGGTCAGCTTCTGTTCCTTCTCGGCCTGTTGTTTCACCCAGTATGTATGCCAGCCGGAATAATGTGACAATATGTCCTGTCTGAGCCTGTCTGACAGGCTGAGGATCGACTGCATAAGCTTCAGGTACACCCTTGGGCGCTCCGGGTCCTTTATTCCTTCAATAGTGTAGCTCAACATGCTGCGGTATGTCATGACAATGTCATCATACTCGTCGCGAAGCTCGCCGCGCAACGACATATTCAGCATATCCTGTAATATATCCAGGCTTTGTTTGACCCGCTTTTCCGTAACGAGCCTGCAGAGGCGCTTGTGCAGCTGTATGACTTTGTTAATATCCATCTTTTCACTTTCCGGATGTTTGGTATCCGGGATCTTGTACAAACCAGGACATGCAACAATCAGGCCGTTATCGATTATTCACCAAATTTCAACCCGTCAGGTAATTGTTAATGCCATTATTTCCTGTTGTTTCGGGGTTTGATCCGGTTCTCAGAAATTATAACCGATAGATATGAATCCCTTGAAACTGCTGAAGTACCTTTCTCCGCTGCTGAATCCCTGCACAATCCCGATCTTCAGCGGCCCGATGACCGACATGTAGCCTGCCTGGGCCCCAAGGCCTCCTAGCAACGACCACTTCTTTTCCGATCCAATTTCCCGGGCCATGCATATGCCCGACATTAAGCCAAGGCGCACTTTTTCGGATATGCTGAAGTCCGCATTCAATGAAATGCCGGCCATCATATCCACAGGGATCTCATTCGCGTGAAATCCGGTCAGCGGTATCGATTTGTCGATGGTGAAATCCTGCCCGCCCAGGTAAAAATAGTTGGCCGGGGAGATGACGGAGTCGCCGGAATAAGTGAATAGGGCGTCACCTCCTAGCATAAACGTCAGCTTGTTTGTTGCCGGAAAATACTGACGCAGGCTACCGGTCATGGAGTAGCTCCTTTTGAAAGTAAAATCGCCGGGGGACCCTTCAGTGAATCCCTGCCTGTAATTGAGGGTCTTCACAACCGCCCTTTGCAGCCTTGAAGTGTTGACAACTAAGCGGAGCAGGGTTCCTGACCTGGGGAAATATTTTGTGTCAAGCGAATTACGTTCGTTGATGTAATTGAAGGAAAACAGATTGTATGTTATCCTTTTCAGGTTTTCGGAATCGATATAATCAGGCATCCAGAAAAGATTGTCGAACCTTGCGGATACCGACATCATGTGATTGAGCCCGATCCTCTGGTTAAGTGAAAGCCCGGAACTTAAAGACTGCCTGTTCACCCGGCCGGCCTGGTTAATGAGTGTCATCATTGGCAGGCGGGTGTAGTCTCCCTCGAGGAAGGCTGAAATGCCCAGTACCTGGTTCCGGCCGATGAACTGAGTGTAGGATGCCCTGTACCTGAAATATTGCCCGATAAAAGTATTCACTTCAAGCATCGAACCGCGCCAGAGCGGATCCCTTGCCGAAAGCCCGACTATTATGCCTGCCCTTATGCTGTTATCATAATGCATGGATCCGTAAAGCATGGTATTGGGCTTTTCGATGCAGTCGATCACAAGGATCAGGGAGTCCTCCCTTGGCTCGATCCTGTATTTGACCTTTTCGAACCATGATCTTCCGTAAAGCAACTCGATCCTTTCTGTCAGCGTCTGTTTGCTTATCCTCTCATGGGGGTAAATGTCAAGCACACCTAGTATCTGATCATCCGAATTGATCTCGTTGCCGGCAACTTCGATCCTGTCGAAGACATATGACCTTTTGCCCAGGATATTCTCAATCGGCTTCTGCGGTGCGATCCTGTTGAGCGAATCTGCCAGCATCCTGAACTTCTCCCTGAACGGGACGGCTGATTGGTACCCGCGCTGAATGATAGAATCTACATTTGCAAAGGCATAAACCGGAAGATCCCTGACACGGGGTTCGATCAGGTAATCCACACTCTTTTTCTCCACAGTATAGTCGATGTAGCTGTTGAAAAAACTCAGCTGCCGCAGGATCCCGGAAGCCGAAAGCAGCTGATCCTCATTTATCTTCTGGAATCCCGTATAGGACCCTATGATCACATCAGCCCCCATCTCCTTCAACTCGCTTACTGCTATGTTCCTGACAAATCCACCGTCGATAAGCACTGCGCTGTCGATCCTGATAGGTGTAAACACTGATGGAACAGCCATGCTGGCACGTATGGCATCCGGCAGGTAACCGTGTTTCAGGTCGGCCTTTTTGCATGAGACCAGGTCGGTTCCAATGCACATGAATGGTATGGGAAGCTTTGAGAAGTCACTGATGTCTGCAGCAGGCCAGGCATAATAGCTGAGCATGCTTTCGATCAGCTGGCCCTTGATAAGGCCCGTGGGAAGCTGTACTTTCCTCGATGTGACCGGAAGAGCCATTATATTGTTGTTGAAGAAGCGCTTTTCGGTAAAGATCACCCTGTTCTCAGGTATATTATTTGACAGGATGAGGTCCCAGTCAATACTCTTAAATATCTTTTCGAGGCTGTCTGCCGTGTATCCAAGCGCATACATCCCCCCGATTATGCTTCCCATGCTTACCCCGGTTATGTAATCGGGCCGAAGGCCGGCTTCCTCCATTACCTTCAGTGTCCCGATGTGCGCCAGTCCCAGGGCGCCGCCACCACTGAGGGCAAGTCCGATCCTGGGTCTCACCCCCTCTGTCTGTGAAACGACACAGGGGCTGATTGCAAACAGCAATATAAAGATTATCAGGGTCCTGCTTATCCTCCTGGCAATGAGTCTCCGCATCAGGCTCTGCACAATTTCCATGGCTGGTCAATATAGTTCTTAGACGTTAGGCAGAATGAAAGCAAGGTAGTAAATTTGCCGGGATTTAAGGGATCCCGAATGGAGCTTAAAGCTGAAAAAAGATGGCTTCCTGTGACGAGGAAGGAGATTGAAGATCTTGGCTGGGACCAGCCGGATGTGATCATCATAACGGGAGATGCGTATATCGACCATCCATCATTCGGAGCTGCGGTTATAGGGAGGGTGATCGAGAGCGGGGGATTCAGGGTTGCCGTTATCCCGCAGCCAAACTGGAGGGATGACCTCAGGGATTTCAGGAAGCTCGGGAAGCCAAAGTATTTCTTCGGGGTCACTGCCGGAAATATGGATTCGATGGTCAACCATTATACCGCCGCAAGAAGGCTCAGGTCAAACGATGCCTACACCCCTGGCGGCAAAGCCGGATTCAGACCCGATTACGCAACGATCATATACACCAGGATACTTAAGGAATTATACCCGGATATACCTGTTATTGCCGGGGGCATTGAGGCTTCAATGAGAAGGCTCACTCATTATGACTACTGGAGCGACAGGCTCGAACCTTCCATCATCCTCAGCAGCGGTGCCGATATGCTTGTCTATGGGATGGGCGAACAACCCATCCGGGGGATCATGACGCTCCTGGCAAAAGGCGTCCCATTTTCGTCGATAAGGAATAATCCTCAGACGGTGATCCTTTCCGGGAAAAGTGAGCCGCTCCCGCCTGCTCCCGGATGGAAGGACAAAACACTGCATTCGCATGAGGAGTGCCTGGCCGATAAGCTTCTTTATGCTGAGAATTTCAAGGTATTCGAGAAGGAATCGAACAAGATCAGCCCGGCAAGGATCATCGAGCCCTCGGGTGATAAGGTAGTTATTGTCAACCCACCTAGCCCGCCGATGAGCGGACAGGAAGTCGACAAAATATGGGAGCTGCCGTTCAGGTACTCGCCTCATCCGAGGTACAGGGGAAAAGGAGAGATCCCTGCATATGAAATGATCAGGTTCTCTGTGAACATCCACAGGGGCTGCTTTGGAGGCTGCAGCTTCTGTGCAATAGCGGCACACCAGGGGAAACAGGTTATAAGCAGGTCCGAAGGATCGGTCTTCAGGGAAATTGCGAAGATATCCGCCTTACCCGGGTTCAAGGGTTACCTGACGGATCTTGGGGGGCCTTCCGCAAACATGTATGGCATGAAAGGGAAGGACCAGGAAAGATGCCTGAAGTGTTCCGCACCGTCATGCATCTGGCCGGCAGTGTGTGATAACCTTGACACTGACCATTCCCGCCTTGTCAAATTGTACAGGGATGTCAACACCTTGCCCGGGATCAAAAAAGCATTCATCGGAAGCGGGATCCGGTACGATCTTTTGTTCAGGGAGGGGAATCCCCGTGCAGGCAGGGCTGAGAAAGATTACCTGAGGGAGCTTGTAATCAACCATTTGTCGGGCTGGCTCAAGGTGGCGCCCGAGCATACTTCCCCCTTGGTGCTGAAACTCATGAGGAAGATGCCATTTGAACTTTTCGGAAAGCTGAGGGAAACCTTTGAACTCCTGAAACGATCGGAAGATCTCAATTGCGTGATAATCCCGTATTTCATTTCCGGCCACCCCGGCTGCAGCATAACAGACATGCGAGATCTTGGGCTGAAAGCCCGTGCACTCGGCATAAAGCCTGAACAGGTGCAGGATTTCACCCCTACGCCGATGACTCTCTCGACGGCAATGTACTACCTAGGTATGGACCCGTATACCGGGAAGAAGCTTTTCGTGGCAAAGGAGACCCAAGCAAAAAAGGAGCAAAAGGAGATGTTCTTCTGGTACAAAGAACAGGGCAGGCAGAAGGGGAGCCGCCCCGGAAGAGGGATAACAAAAAGTTCCCGCGATCAGCGGACAAAAAAAAGCCGGAGGTAATCCCCCCGACCCTTACTACAACTATTCTTATGAAAATAGAAAACGCTTACTCGTATTCCTTAAGGATATTCTTGACATCATCCGGAGCGACCCTGCCATAGGTTTTGTCTCCGACAAGCACCACTGGCGCAAGACCGCACGCACCCACACACCTGAGGCTCGACAGGGAGAATTTCCCGTCACCGGTGGTCTGTCCTACCTGCAGCCCAAGCTCTTTCTTGAATTCGTCAAGGACTTTCTCTGCACCGCGGACATAACAGGCTGTACCCATGCATATGCTTATCGGGTGCTTGCCTTTAGGGGTCATAGTGAAGAAAGAATAGAAGGTAACAACACCGTAGATCTTTGCCACCGGCACCTTAAGCTCCCCGGAAACCACCTCCTGAACTTCGGCAGGCAGGTACCCGAAATGCTCCTGGCACTTATGAAGTACATTAATTAGTTCCTGAGGATCATTATTGAAAGACGCACAAATCTCTTTGATCTTTGCCACATCCTCCGGTCTCAATTCAATCTTAATGCTTGACATGATATGTAATAATTTTATTAACTATCCTCTATGTTATTGTTTTACAACTACTTTCTTCTTGTTATAAAAGTAATGTGTATGCAGCAGGTGATGAGCCTTTTCACTGTTCGGCTTACCGAGGAATTCCTCGTAAAGCTTTATGATGAACGGGTTCTCATGCGATTTGCGGAGAGGCTTGCTGTTGTCCTCGCGGTAGATGGCGGCAGCTCTCGCCTTGATGATATCCGAATTCCCGTGATGCAGAGGCTGGCCTCCTCCTCCGATGCATCCGCCGGGGCAGGCCATAACCTCGATTGCATGGAACTGCGACTTTCCTGACCTCACTTCCTCGAGAAGCTTCCTGGCATTTCCAAGCCCGTTGGCGATCCCTATTTTCAACGGCAATCCGTTGAAGTCGATAGTGGCCTCACGTACACCGTCGAGTCCCCTGAGTTCATTGAATTCAAGTCTTTCAAGCTTCTTCCCTGTGTAGATCTCATATGCTGTCCTGCAGGCTGCCTCGATAACACCCCCGGTAGCACCGAAAATCACTCCGGCTCCGGTCGACTCGCCAAGCGGGGAATCGAATTCGTCATCCGCAAGATTGTTCAGGTCGAGGTTCGCCTGCTTGATGAATGCTGCAAGCTCCCTTGTGGAGATCGAGAAGTCGACATCCCTGTTGCCGTCTGTCGAGAATTCCTCACGCTGGCATTCGTATTTCTTTGCAAGGCATGGCATTATTGAAACAACCACGAGATCCTTCCTGTCGACCTTGATCTTGTCAGCAAAATAGGTCTTTGCAATAGCACCGAACATCTGCTGCGGTGATTTTGCGGTCGACGGCACATCCTTTAGGTCTGGGAAATATTCCTCGAAGAAGTTCACCCAGCCCGGGCAGCATGATGTGAGTATAGGCAGCTTGGCTGTCGTATCACCGTTAAGATGCCTCGTGAGCCTGTCGAGGAGCTCGGTGCCCTCTTCCATTATGGTAAGATCGGCGGCGAAATCCGTATCGAATACGTAATCGAAGCCGAGTGCCCTGAGTGCAGCCACCATTTTACCTGTGACGAGCGTTCCGGGTTCCATTCCGAACTCCTCTCCGAGTGCCGCGCGTACGGCAGGGGCAGTTTGTACAATTACAGTTTTTGACGGGTCAGCCAGGGCCCTGAGCACCTCCGGGGTATGGTTCACCTCGGTGAGGGCGCCGGTCGGGCAGACGGCAACGCACTGTCCGCAGTACGTGCAGGTAGAGTGCTCCAGGTTCTGCTCGAATGCCGGGGCAACTGCCGCCATGAATCCCCTGTTGACCGCCGAAAGTGCGCCAACAGTCTGGACTTCATTGCACATCATCTCACACCTGCGGCACATGATGCATTTGTCAAGATCCCTAATGATAGAGGGTGAAGTGTCTTTACGGTATGTCGACATGGCTGCGATCTCCTGTCCGGGAATCTCCCTTATCCCTAGCTGCTGGGCCATCGACTGCAGTTCGCAGTTTCCCGATTTCGGGCAAATGAGGCAGTCTTTCGGGTGGTCGGAAAGGATGAACTCCATTACGGTGCGCCTGGCATTGAGGACCCTCGTGGTGTGGGTCTTTACTACCATGCCCTCCTCGCACTTGGTGGCGCAGGAGGGAGCCAGGTTCCTTCTTCCCTGGACCTCTACGACGCAGATCCTGCAGCCTGCCGGCTTGTTCTCAATCTGCATGTCATGAAGCTCCATATAGCACAGAACAGGAATCTCGATCCCGATTTTTCTTGCTGCCTTGTGAATGGTCATTCCTTTGGGAACTTCAATTTCCTTGTTATCTATCGTGAGTTTTACTGTTTCCATTTCATGCCTCCTAATTATTGAACGATGATTGCATCAAACTTGCACTTTTCCTTACACGCTCCACATTTTATGCAGATTGAAGGATTAATGACATGGGGTTCCTTTCGTTGTCCGGTAATGGCATTGACAGGGCAGACCCTTGCACAGGCTGTACAACCAACGCAGTTCTCCGCAATTATGAAATACTCCATCAGGTCGCGGCATTTTCCGGCAGGGCATTTCTTGGCTGTAACGTGAGCCACATACTCATCCCTGAAGTTGTCAAGTGTCGAGAGCACCGGGTTTGGCGAGCTCTGGCCAAGTCCGCACAGTGAAGTATCCTTGATGACGAGGCTCATGTTCCGGAGCCTGTCGAGGTCTGCGAGGGTTCCCTTGCCTTTGGTTATATGGTCGAGAAGCTCATGAAGCCTTTTATTCCCGATCCTGCAAGGGGAGCACTTCCCGCATGATTCCTCAACGGTGAAATCGAGGAAGAATTTTGCGACTGAGACCATGCAGTCATCCTCATCCATGACGATAAGACCTCCTGATCCCATCATCGATCCGGCAGCGATCAGGTTGTCGAAATCGATAGGGGTGTCGAGGTGCTTTTCCGTAAGGCAGCCTCCCGAAGGTCCGCCGGTCTGGGCGGCCTTGAATTTCTTTCCGTTCCTTATCCCGCCCCCGATCTCAAAGATCACATCGCGCAGGGTTGTCCCCATCGGGACCTCGATCAGGCCGACATTGTTGATCTTGCCTGCCAGTGCGAATACTTTCGTCCCTTTTGAGCGTGCCGTCCCGATTCCTGCGAACCAGTCCGCACCCTTGAGTATGATCGGAGAGACACAGGCGAAGGTCTCAACATTGTTCACATTTGTCGGTTTGCCCCTGAAGCCTGCTTCCGCAGGGAACGGCGGCTTGACGGTAGGTTCACCTCGAAGGCCCTCCATTGAATGGATCAGGGCGGTTTCTTCACCGCATACGAACGCACCTGCCCCGTACCTTATTTCGATATCGAAGCTGAAGCCCGTTCCCATTATATTTTTCCCCAGGAGCCCGTATTCCCTTGCCTGCGAAATGGCTGTCTTCAGCCTTGCCACTGCCAGGGGATATTCAGCCCTGATATAGATCAGCCCTTTATCGGCTTCGATGCAATATCCGCAGATTGCCATGGCTTCGAGAACTGCGTGCGGATCACCCTCGAGCACCGACCTGTCCATAAATGCACCCGGGTCACCTTCATCGGCATTGCAGACCACATATTTCTGGTCAGCCTTGTTTTTTCTTGCTATTTCCCATTTGATCCCGGTGGGGAATCCGCCCCCCCCTCTGCCCCTGAGACCTGAATCCTTTATCACCTTGATGGTATCGTCGGGAGTCATTTCAGTCAGGACCTTGCCCAATGCCTCATATCCATTGTGGGCAATCGATTCCTCTATGTTCTCGGGGTCTATTACCCCGCAATTCCTGAGGACAATCCTTAACTGTTTTTTGAATCCGTTCATTTCGGCAGATGAAACAAGCGATTTGTTGTTTACCGGATCTTTCAAGAGCAGCCTTTCCACCTTCTTCCCCTTTATTACGTGCTCCTCGACAATCTCCCTTGCATCGCCGTGCTTGACCTTAAAATAAACAACATCGTCCGGCATGATCTTAACTATAGGGCCAAGGCTGCAAAGGCCGAAACATCCTGTCCTTACTACCTGTATGTCGTTCTCAAGCGCATTTGCTTCCACTTCGAGCTTCAGGCTTTCAAGGATTGCCTCGCTCTCAAGATCCCTGCAGCCTGTTCCTCCGCATACCAAAATTTGCATTCTCTTTTTTGACATGATAAATCCTCCGGGCTCTGTTAGATTATGGTTTTATAGTTCACGGGCAATATGCCGTCGATATACTCACCGTTCTTGATGTACTTCTCAATGATCTCATCGGCTTTGAGCTTATCAACATTGCCAAAAACGACAGGCTCCTCATCCGGACGGGTGACCTCGATTGTAGGCTCGGCAAAGCTGTATCCCAGGTCCCCTGTCTTGATGACAACTGCATCAATGTTCCTTTTTTCAAGCTCCAGGACAATGAAATCAAGGATCTCCTTTGCACCCGAAGCAAGACCACTGGTCCCGGAATGGACCCTTATCCTGACCTTGCCTTTCATGGCACTGCCAGACCCGTACATTTTGGCCAGGATCTCCTCCTTGAAATTCCTGAGATCGGCCGGTGATTTAATTGTTTTCATATTTACTTGATTTACAAGTTTATAGGGAAAGTAACTCTTTGATCCTTGATTGTGTTTCTTAAAAACTTCACAAAAATAATAATTTATTTGTTATTTAAATAACATTGTTAATAAAATAACAATAAAAACTTTCAATCATCCGGATCGACAAAATCCTCACGGTTTAAAGCCAGGTTTTAAGGTAAAATATTTGTTACTGATACTACGATAACCAATTTCCATGATCACTATCCAGGCGATAATGCAAATACCACGGAATCAGAACTTGCCCATATTTAGTGACGAAGGCAAATGCCGCTTCATCCGGTTCCCCAAATTAAGAAAACCGTTTATGAAATAAAAGATAAATCTGACCTATCTGAAGATCACGTTTCCGAGAAGGACCCTGCCGCTTTTCCAGAATGCCCTGAAATAAGGGTCGTCTGCAATATATATCACTTCGCCCTTTCCAAGGCTCTCTGAACCTGCCTCGAGCGTGTTTGAGATATGCTTTTTGAATTTATATCCTGCAAATCCTGAAACCGGCTCCTTGTCGCGAATGTACCCTATATTGCCGCCACCTGAAATAAAGGGGAGGACCTGGGTGTGTTTCATAATGAACCACTCGGCACCGAGGCCGAAAGCATAAGGATTTGTAGTATCGGCCTTCACCCTGTAAATGCTTCCGGATGAGCTTTCTGACAGTTGTATCCTGTCCTCGTCCTCGAACCTTTTCAGTAGCGTGGTATCGTCGCTCCTGACCTTCTTGTCCGCAGCTTTAAGCTCTTCGTTGCGGGTCTCGGCTGACTTGAAGAGCAGGGTCGATTTATCGGATGAAAAGAGCGATATCGAATTCTCGATGGCAATAGCCCGCCCCCCTTTCCTGACAAAATTAAATATGGTGTCCCTGATCCCCGAAAAATTCCCGGAAGGAAGGATCACGGTGTTGTATCCGCTCAGATCGAGAGCTCCGATGTTGGTAATGTTAATGAGCGTTACCGGGTAATCCAGCTCTCTTTCAAAAAAGTACCACAGCTCTCCCACAACACCCGGCTGAACCTTGTTCCCGCACAGGATGGCCACCTCGGGCTTCCTGAAAATCGGTGAGTATTCTGAACCGAAATCCTTGCCTTTATCAACGAGCCCGGAGGCTGCAGCCGTAAGCCTGACGTGGAGCTTTCCGGCCTCTCCTTTTACGGTGGCGTCAAAGTCCTTCTCCCGGTTCAGGTTGTCGCCTCGGGCGATAATGATGGTGCCCCTGCCGAAACCGGCTCCGCCGAATGAAAATGGCTTAAGCGCGTACCTTGCTTTTATGCCCTTCTTTGAGAGGGATGCAGCAAGCCTGATCTCGTTGAAACCGGTGAAGCTGGTCACGTAGGCATATGGCTTGCCGGAATCTGCCGTAACGGTTTCCGCCGTGATGCCGGGTTTTTCTTCCGATGCCTTTACCTGGTCAGTAGCCGCGAAAGCCTTCAGGTTGTATGCATATGGGAGTGCCCAGGCGGTCAGATCATAGCTGAGGGAATCGGAAGCTTTGCTGTCGGGCTCGAAAAGGACCTGCATGAAACGGGATTCGGGCTGATATGCTGAAATGAGAATATCACCCTTTTCAATCATGAACTCCTTTTCGCTGTTTGCCAGGTAATCGAATCCCCTGAGTTTTTTCCCGGCATTCCCGGCATAGCTGTACCTGATCTGGTTCCTTTCCAGGAGTTGCAGGAGTTCACTGACAGCTGACGGATCGTTCGACTTCTTGATTATTATGGATTTGTATTTGAAAGCCGGCTGTTCCCGGTTGTCCCTGAAGAACTTGCTGAACTCACTTAAAAGCTTCTCCCTGTTCTCATATGAGACCTTAAGGGTTGCCATGGATGCAGTGAAATGCCCGTCGATCCTTTTTTTCAGGGTGACGGTATCGCCTGACTGCAGTTTCAGTGCAAGTCCCGAGATTCCTCCGCCTCCCTGTTCGTATGTGAATCCTATGGCGCCGTTGAAAAGCGGCCATGTGTCGCCGAAGCTCGGGCAGAACAGGTCATATGTCTCCCCCGAGAAATAGAGCTTTTCCTTTTCGTCGAAAAGGGACGCGTTACCTTTGCCCATCAGCCTGTGGAACTCATGCTGCCAGGGGGTTATTACTTCATGCCAGGGATTGGCGCCCGGAGCAAAGAAGAAGGTGGATTCCGGCCCCATTTCATGAAAATCGGCAAAGACCTGCGGCATGATTTGCTGATACAATGCGATGCGCTGCCTCGTTTCGGTCTGGGTCTGCCAGGTCCAGTCGCGGTTGAGGTCGAACATATAATGATTGGTCCTTGATCCGGGCCACTCCTGCACATGCTCCCATGCATTCCTGCCGGGATTGGGATCCAGGTTCCCCGAGCTCCGGAACCTGCCGGTATAGAGGTCCCTGCCGTCAGGATTCTGGCAGGGATCAATTATGATCACGCACGATTTAAGCCATTCTGCCGATCCGGGGAAGGATCCCGTGACCAGGGTGTAAAGTGTCTTCATTGCTGTCTCCATCCCGGCCGACTCGTTCCCGTGAACGTTGTATCCAAGCCAGATGAACGGCACCTGCCTGCCTGTTACGGTTCCCTCCAGGAGCCCGGCCATGATAAGATTGTTCCTGCGGAGCTGCTCGAGATCTTTCAGGTTCTCTTCGCTCGAAACGATGCAGACTCCAAGCGGCCTGCCCTCGTATGTTGTCCCGTAATCCCGGTATTCAGCGAGAGGGGAGGCTTCGGCGACGTACCTGAAATAGTCTGTCATCCTGTGATGATAAGTGAACTGGGTGCCCAGCCCATATCCCAGGAATTCATCCGGTGATTTGATGCTTTGAGCATTAACATTAACTGAAAACAGTAAAACTGTGAGAATTGTAAAGGAAAAATGCCTCATTGGTGTAGGAAAGTTTGGAATAGATCGGCTAAGATAATCTTTTTTTAAAATGATGAACAGAAAAATCGGCGGCTGATAATTATATTCCTTTCCTCTCAGGTTGATGTCTCAAAAAAGTTATTTTTGTTGACTTTGGAATGAGTTCAAACTAAGATACAAGCTATGAAAAGACAAAATTACGCGAGGTTCCTTCTCCTGCTTACCGTTTGGTTCGCAATATCAGAGATCAGCCTGTTTCCCCAGATGCCTCCGAGGGGAGGTAACCAGATCCGGATAACGGGATGGGCTGATGACACCCATTATATAATAAGGACGATAAATGCTGATAAGCAGGCGGTACTCCAGAAAGTGGATATCAGAACAGGCAAAGGGGTGTCTGTCGAACCTGAAAAGACAGAGCGTGAGCTTTTTTCAGGATCACTTCCTACCGGGATCAGCCTCGGGAGTGCCGATATCATAAGCCCTGACAATAACAGTGCGATTTTCTTTAAGGAAAACGACATATATGTCTTCGTGAAAGGGGCCAAAGAGCTCAGGAGGCTTACCAGCGACAATATCCCCGAAGTGAATGTCAGGTATTCACCCGACAGCAAAAAGATCGCCTACACAAAGAACAAGGACCTGTATGTTTATGATCTGGTGAATTTCAGGGAAATCCGGCTCACGTCCGATGCATCCGAAAAAGTCTACAATGGCTATTCCTCATGGGTCTATATGGAAGAGATCCTTGGCAGGGGAAGCCGTTATGCCGCATTCTGGTGGGCTCCCGACGGCTCGAGGATAGCTTATCTCCGGACCGATGAGACCGATGTGCCAGTGTTTACCCTCAACCGTCTGGATGAAGCCGACGGGATCCATGGCAAGCTGGAACAGGTGCCTTACCCGAAGCCCGGCGACCCGAATCCAAAGGTAAAAATGGGTGTCGCAGATGTCAGCAGCGGAAAAACCACCTGGGTAAAGACGGATTACGGGGTCGACCAGTACCTGGCATGGCCCTTCTGGACCCCCGACAGCAAAAAGCTGGCAGTACAGGTCCTTAACCGTGACCAGAATGATATGAAATTCATCCTGGTTGACCCGGCCACTGGTAATTTCAATATTATTTATAGTGAATCCAGGAAGTCGTGGATCGATTTCTTTGAGAACATTTACGTAATGCAGGACGGCTCGGGGTTTATCCTCAAAAGCTGCAGGTCCGACTGGGACAATCTTTATTATTATGCATGGGACGGCAGGCTGATCGCACAGCTTACAAATTTCAACTGGAGGGTGAACGGCATATCAAGGGTCGACGAAGCTGCACGGATGCTCTATTTTACGGGTACCGGACCAGAATCTACCGACAATCACCTTTTCAGGGTCGGACTTGACGGAAAGGGGCTCCAGCAGATATCAAACGGCCCGGGCTCACATGATGTAAGCATCTCTCCTAAGGGATCATATTTCATAGATTCCTGGAACAATATCACAACAGCCGGGTCGATGATAGCCTATGACAAAAAAGGCAGGCAGATCAGGGAAGTTTACAAGTTCGAGCAGGCGCAGTTCGATCCGTCCAAAAATTCAAGGTCGGAGCTTTTCAGGATCAAAACCTCCGACGGCCTTTTCGACATGCCTGCAATTATTACCTATCCCATCAATTTCGACCCCGGGAAGAAATACCCGGTGGTGTTCACCATTTACGGCGGCCCTGATTCAAAGAACATCCAGTCAAACAGGTGGCAGGGCACTAACCCGTCATGGTTCGCGAGGAACGGGATCATAACTTTTACGATCGACCATCGCGGTTCGGGCCATTTCGGGAAGAAAGGGCTCGACTATCTGTACCGTTCTCTGGGGAAATGGGAGATCCTCGATTACGAGGACGGGGTCAAATGGCTGAGGTCACAGCATTTCGTCGACAGCACTAAGATCGGTATTACCGGGAGCTCATACGGCGGTTACATGACCTGCCTCGCACTTACCAAGGGAGCGGACTACTGGACGCACGGATTTGCAGGATCGTCAGTGACTGACTTCAGGCTTTACGACGACGTTTACACCGAACGGTTCATGGATACCCCGGAGGATAACCCGGAAGGGTATAAAGAGGGGGCAGCAACTACATTTTCAAAGAACTATAAAGGTCATCTGTATCTTAATCACGGGGATTTGGACGATAACGTTCATATGCAGAATTCCATCTGGCTCATTTCAAAGCTCGAAGACGATGGAAAGGTTTTTGAGTTCATGCTTTATCCCGGCGGAAGGCACGGATGGGGAGGAGCCAAGGCCATGCATTCCAGGAATGAGGAGAACAGGTTCTGGATGAGGTACTTCTTCGGAAAGGAGCAGTGACCGGGATCTTGTTTCACAGAGAACACAGTGAAGTAACGTAGGTGGCTTTGAAGTCCGATGTCCGCGCTAAATCCGTGGCAGGGAGTGAAATCAAAATATAGCCTCCTGTGAGCGCATTTACAATTTTGTTTGTTATATTAGTGATTGAATTGAACAACAGCTCAATTTATGCTTGTTGTTGAGTTCATTATTGGGATCATTTAGCTAAATCAAAATATGGTCATCGGAATTCTCAGGGAGCCTGATTCTGAAAACAGGGTAGCGATGCTGCCCGGCGAAGTTTCCGCCGTCAGAAAGCTCGGGATTGAAGTATTGGCGGAATACGGTGCCGGGGAACGGTCATTCGCATCCGATAATGAATACATCGGGGCTGGCGCACTGACCGGCAGCCGGAAGGAGGTCATATCAAAGTCATCATTTCTGCTTACCGTCAATCCTCTGATAGCTGAAAGCCTGGATTCGTTCAGGGAAGGACTGGTATTGTGTTCGATGCTGAACTTGGCTGAGAATACGGCATGGCTTGAAAGCCTCAGAATGAAGGGAGTGACCCTGCTTGCCCTGGACATGGTCCCCAGGATCACGCGGGCACAGTCAATGGACGTGCTATCTTCAATGGCCACGGTTGCAGGATACAAGGCTGTTCTGACAGCTGCCTCACTTCTGCCGAAATTTTTCCCGATGTTCATGTCGGCTGCAGGAACGATCCGACCGGCTAAGGTCCTGATCCTAGGGGCCGGGGTTGCCGGGCTTGAGGCAATTGCCATCTCCAGGAAGCTCGGCGCAGTTGTCGAGGTGTTCGATGTGAGGTCGGCCGTGAAGGAGGAGGTCAAAAGCCTTGGCGGCAGGTTCATAGAGGTCGAGGGCGCCAGGGAGGATTCTTCGGCAGGCGGGTATGCTATCGAACAGAGCGAGGATTTCAGGAAGAAACAGCAGGACCTTATCCAGCAGCGGGCGATCGCTTCGGAAGTGATCATTGCAACCGCCCAGATCCCCGGGAAGAAAGCCCCGGTCCTTGTCCTGAAGGATACAGTTTCGAAAATGAGGCCCGGGTCGGTAATTATCGATCTTGCAGCTTCGACCGGAGGGAACTGCGAACTGACTGAAAATGAAAAAACAGTGGTAATCAACGGGGTCTCGATTGTCGGGAAATCGGATTTCCCGTCAGAGATGCCTTCAGATGCAAGCAAAATGTTCGGCTCGAATATCATCAACCTTCTCAAGGTCCTGGTTGACAGGAACGGCAACCTTGTGCTGAACCTTGAAGACGAGATCATTAAAGGCACAGTTGCGGTCCACAACAGGGAATATGTAAGTCAGAGGGTGCGCCAGATACTTAATATAAAGTGAGATTGAAATGGAAAAAATCCTTGAGTTCTTCCTCCAGAACCGGGAGGCAATATTTATAGTGATCCTGTCAATTTTTCTGGGGATCGAAGTGATCAGCCATGTGCCGGCAATCCTTCACACCCCGCTTATGTCGGGGGCCAACGCCATTCACGGCGTCGTGATAATCGGGGCGATAATTGTATTGGGTCATGCCGACACGACCGGATCGAAAATAATAGGATTCATCGCAGTCATCCTCGGGACACTTAACGTTGTCGGCGGATTTGTCGTGACTGACAGGATGCTCGAGATGTTTAAAAAGAAGAAATAACAGGCCCTGATAATTCTTTACAACTTTATTTTTTTAATAATGAGCGATTTACCTCATTTTTCATTCGGAATCCCGATACTGGAGCTTGTCTATGTGGTTGCCTCGGTCCTGTTTGTATTCGGACTTAAGATGCTCAGCCATCCCCTCACAGCCCGCAGGGGTAACTTCCTTGCAGCCATCGGTATGGTTTCAGCGATAGTTGCCACCCTGCTTTTCCACAGGAAGGACGGGGAGCCGATCCGCAACATTGCCCTGATCCTGGTCGCGATAGTCATTGGGACAGCGATCGGGTGGACCATCGCCAAACGGGTTAAAATGACCGCAATGCCGCAGCTGGTATCATTCTTCAACGGGATGGGCGGGGCAGCGGCTGCACTGATATCAATACTCGAATTCCCGCATGTGAGCCCTGACCTGATTGCCAGGACAGGAATGGCAAATGGTCATGTGCTGGCAATCTTGCTCGGATTGATGATTGGGACTATCTCATGGGCGGGGAGCATGATCGCATTCGGCAAGCTCGACGGACGGATCGGTGATCTCAGGGTGAAGGCAATGAAATATGTAAACCTGGCCATCCTCCTGGTCCTCATTGGATTTATCGTATTCATCATGACAAGGCATGTCAATGCAAGCTCTGAGCTTTCAACATATGTTTATATGATGTTTGCATTGTCAGTCGTTTACGGGGTCCTGTTCGTGATGCCAATCGGAGGGGCCGACATGCCGGTCGTGATTTCACTGCTGAACTCATTCACGGGTGTGGCAGCCGCGATGGGCGGTTTCCTCTACAACAACCAGGCAATGCTTACAGGCGGAATACTTGTGGGATCAGCCGGGACTATCCTTACCGTCCTGATGTGCAAAGCCATGAACCGTTCCCTTCTCAATGTGATCGTCGGTGTGTTCGGCGGGGGAGGGGAGAGTGTTGCTACGGCAGCCGGTTCGATCAGGGAGATAACCATGTCGGATGCTGCCGTGCTCCTGGCCTATTCCAAAAAAGTAGTGATCGTGCCGGGGTATGGCCTTGCAGTTGCCCAGGCTCAGCATGCGTGCCATGAGCTTGACAAGCTGCTCGATGAGAAAGGTGTGGAAGTCAAATATGCAATTCATCCCGTGGCCGGAAGAATGCCCGGGCATATGAATGTCCTTCTCGCTGAAGCGGATGTGCCTTACGAGCAACTGATCGAGAGTGATGAGATAAATCCGGACCTTCCGAATACCGATGTGCTCGTGGTTATCGGGGCCAATGATGTGGTAAATCCTGCTGCCGAGGATGATCCTTCAAGCCCGATCTACGGCATGCCCATCGTAAAAGCCCGCGATGCCAGGAACATTATCGTGATGAAACGCGGAATGGGCAAGGGATATGCAGCTATTGAAAATTTGCTGTTCTATAATGACAAGACAAGAATGCTTTTCGGTGATGCAAAAGCAACACTCCAGAACCTTGTCAACGAGATAAAGAACCTATGACGGGAGCTGCTGAAAATCTCCTTCAGATACGTTCCGCAATGCAGACAGCAGGCATCGACGCCTGCGTAATTCCTTCGACCGATCCCCACCTAGGGGAGGAGGTTGCAGACCACTGGAAAATAATTACGTGGCTTACGGGATTCACCGGTTCATCAGCAACGGTAGTCATCACGGGATCATTTGCGGGGCTCTGGACCGATTCCAGGTATTTCCTGCAGGCGGAAAAGGAACTGGGAGGATCCGCTTTCAGGCTTATCAGGCCTGATACGGGTGCATGGAATGACTACCTGGAATTTCTTTACGAATCACTTGAAGCCGGAAACAAGGTCGGCCTCGACGGGAGAACTTTGTCGATGAGCCAGTTCAGGAATCTTGCCGGGAGACTTAAGAAGAAAAGCATCATCATTGACACAGGCTGCGACCTGGTGACGGAGATTTGGACCGGAAGACCGGCACTTCCCGCTTCCCGGGCACTTGATCATAAAATTGAATTCTCGGGCAAGACAAGGGAAAGGAAGCTGACCGAGGTTAGGGAACAAATGAAAGTGAAGGGAGTGAAATGGCAGCTCATGACTTCGAGGGAGGATATCATGTGGCTGCTTAATATCCGCGGGAACGATCTTAAATTCAGCCCTTTACTCGATTCATTCGCTCTTGCCGGGGAAGAACAGGTCATCCTCTTTGCAGATGAGACCAGGTTCCCTCCAGCGCTTGCTTCAGAGTTCGACAGCCTTGGTGTTGTGATATTGCCATATGGGGAGGCCTGGGATATAATCCCCACCATCACGGAAAATTCTGCCGTACTGGCAGATCCTTTCACAACACCGGCAATGCTGTTCAATTCTGTTGCGGCGAGGTCTGAGATCACGGAGGACATATCGATACCTTCCAGGCTTAAGGCAATCAAGAACAAGACTGAGATCAGCAACCTTGCCAGGGTAATGATAAATGACGGAACAGCCCTGGTCAAATTCCTTTTCTGGCTCGATTCCACACCCGGACGGGAAAGCTTAAGTGAAAAAGGCCTCGCGGAAAAAATACTGGAATTCAGGTCAGGACAGAAGGATTTCCTAGGTCCCTCCTTCCAGACAATAGTTGCATTCAACCAGAATTCGGCCCTTCCTCACTATGCCCCTTCCGGGACATCCGATTCGCCCATAGCCGGGGATGGGATTCTCCTTATTGATTCGGGCGGCCAGTATCCCGGCGGGACAACGGATATTACCCGGACGGTTGCAGTGGGAGTTCCCGCCGCACGGCAGATAAGGGACTTTACGCTTGTGCTTAAGGGTCATATAAGGCTTGCACGCATCAAATTTCCGCTAGGGACACGCGGCCATCAGCTTGATATACTTGCCAGGGAAGCCCTATGGGCTGACGGTTTGAATTTTGGACACGGGACAGGGCACGGGATAGGTTTCTTCCTGAATGTCCACGAAGGACCGCAGAGCATAAGCCCGGCAGATAACAGGAATATCATATCTCCCGGCATGGTGCTTTCAAATGAGCCGGCAATTTACAGGGAAGGGCAATATGGGATACGTACTGAAAATGTCCTGATCTGCTATGAGGATGAGGAAACTGAATTCGGACGGTTCCTGAAATTCGATACAATATCTCTTTGCCATATTGATAAGACCCTGATTGATAAATCTCTGCTCAACTGGGAAGAAATTTCATGGATTAATTCATATCATACGGATGTTTATGATAAGATCTCACCGTTTCTTACGGATGATGAGAAAAAGTGGCTAAGGGAAAAAACAGAACCTTTATAGTCTTACTTTTTTAACCGCAAAGGTCGCAAAGCCAAAAGGAAAGGGCGCAAATTGTAAAATAACATATGCCTTACTTTGAGTTCTTTGCATCCCGATAGCTATCGGGACTTTGCGTTCTTAGCGGTTAATGGATTTATATTTTTCTACCGGGTTATTACCTTATTTGATCTCTCATTTTGGTTATGTCTATCACCGGGAATTCTGTAATTCTCAGTCTTGCACATCCGTACGGAACAAGCTGTATCACCTCCGCAGTTCCTTCAGGATTTACCGGGCTTTTCGGCGGGATATCGGCAGAGTTATCCTTCATCGTCCATTCCGGGATCTTCATTCCCCTGGCAGTTATTACCACCGGCGGGTCCTCCTTCCAGGTCACATACTTCCCTGAATCTGCCGACCATACCAAATCTCCCTTGTCTGCAAATGGAAGCCTCGAGACCGGATTCACCCCGATGCTGAATCCTCTTCCGGGTTCCGACTGATCGAGCATCAGTCCGTAATTCCAGGCTGTCAGCGGAGTTATCTCCCAGTCGACGCTGCCCTTGTATCCGAAGTTATCATAATTAAGCCTGGTGCTTTTATATTGCTTATCTATTCTGAGCGAAAGGTATAACGGGCCGTAGAGCATCGCTACGGAATTGTTGAACCGCCTTTCGCTCCTGAGGGATAAGGGAATGGTAAGGGTTATGAGATCACCGTTTTTCCAGTTGTTCTCGAGCCGGATTGTCGATCCTCCCCCGACCGTTCTCGTGGTACCGTTATAGGTAACAGTGGCCTGGCCGGCCCATGAGGGCGCCCTCAATACAAGCGGGAATTTCACCCTGCTCCCTGTCGAGATCCTGAATTTGATGGTTCCGCTGAAGGGGTAATCGGTCTCCTCATTTATGATCACTTCCCTGCCTTTTCCAACCTTTGCCGTTACGACCGACGGGGCATACGCGACAACTGCAAGGCCGTTGTCGTTTGTCGCCATCCACAGGCTCCCGGTGAACTTCGGCCATCCCTGGTGCATGTTTGCGAGGCAGCACGCGAAATTCGGCATCAGGCCGTAAATATTTGAAAAGTTCCCGTTTGTGCTCCAGTCCCTTTTTTCACTATCCACCAGGACCTGGTTCGACTGCTGGTCGTACTGGTGGGCCCATATATCGGGAGTTGTTGTTCCCGGCAGCGAGTTGAAAGCAAGCAGCTCCAGCCGGTCGGCAAGCGTGACGTCTCCCATTATCTCATAAAGTTCCTCAAGCGAGAACATGTACTCCACCACTGAACATAGTTCGGTTCCCCTGTCTGGGCTTTTGCCCGAGAGGTGCTCATCTCCGGAGAATCTCCCGCCTGCCTGGCCGTGATTGAGATCATACTTCCTGATTCCATCCAGTACGGCCTGCCTGAAACGCTTGTCACCCGACTGCTGGTACCAGAGCCCGGGATATTTTATTGCCATCGCATTATTAACAACGTGTGCCGTCAGGCCGGCCGGGCCCCAGTTAAGCGGCACCTTCTTTTCGGCTACGGCAGCCGAGTCCCACGGGAACTTTTCATAATACGAGGTCCAGTCGAAGCTGTTTGCCTCTATCGACTTCGTAACATCCAGGATCCAGGGTTCATGCGTCTCCCTGTAGAGCCAGTAACCCGTAACGGCATTTTCCATCGCCCTTACACCCCGCCACTCCTTGTCGGGCCAATCGGGCGGCGTGTTGCGGAGGTACCTGAAATATTTCGTAAGGAGGTCCAGCGCATGCTTGTCACCGGTCGCCTCATAGTATTGCATCAGTACTTTGTTAGAGACTGCCAGCGGCCATCTGTCCTTGTTTTTGGCCGGGCCGTACCATCCCGAATCGGTCACACTTGAAAGTATCGGTTCGATCCAGTTCTTCACTTTGGCCTTGAGCGGTTCATTGTCGAGCAGGTAGGCCAGTGGAACCAGTCCATCAAGGAAATAGGGACCGCGCTCCCAGGCTTCACCTGTACCTCCTCTCCAGGACGAATTTACCAGGTCGGGCCAGAAATCGTCGATATTGCCGGTAAGTCCCGCAGCCTGGGCTTCCAGTTCGGATCTCAGCCAGCCGGCGGGTTTCACCGAACCGAGAGGAAGCCTGATATAGGCATTCTGAAGCAGGGGTTCAGGATTCCCATTGTAATTGATGTTTCCTTTCTTCCCGGTGCAGCCGGCGGAAAAGAGAAGTGCTGAAATGATAATTCCTGTTGCAAGACTTTTCATATGACCTTTGTTAATGAATTCATAAGATGCTAAAATTGAAACACATATTCAGTCATTGATGCCTTTGATGCTGTTTGAATCCGTCAATCCGGGATCCACGCTCCTTCCGATATCTTCCGCCACGAATACCTGCAGCATGTCGAACCAGACGACGCCTTCGCAGGGTACCCTGAGAACTACATTGATCTTTGGTGATTCCACATCATCAGGAATTGTAACAAATGTTACAAATTCCTGCCATTCATTGCCGGGCATGAATCTTTTCCGGCTTAACCCAGCAATTCCGAGTTCAAAGCATGGTGAGCAGTTTTTGCACGAATCCGGATGTTGTACCGTACTGTCGGACTTTGCCATCACCGAAATGCCATAGGTTCTTCCTGCAATGATCCTGACCGGGAAGAACTTCATCCTCGGTCCTGCGTTTGTAGCAGGTGTGATAATCCTAAGCGAGTTTTTACCTTCAAAGTGCTCTCGTGGGTCGAGGAAGAATGTTGCCCCCTTGTCCCCCTCATTCCAGGCATAGCACGAAGCAGGCACGGAAGGGCTCGATGCATCCTCGAACCCGGGATCCCTCATCATGTTTCCGCGGAAGGTTGCCTGTGCTTTTTCGCTTCCTTTCCCAATGAGGTAGACCTGTGATCCAAGTGCGGGAATCAGGTCCTCGAAGACCCCCGAGCTTATTTTTACCTGCCGGTTCTCGAAAAGAACATTTGCGGTTGAGGTTGCTGGACAGCCAATTTGCACGCTGAACCGTAAAGGCTGGTTGATTGTATTTACTGCCATGACCATCAGTTCGCCGTCATGAACGGCAGAAAGGAGCCTGATGTTACTGTTTCCCGACCTGGAAGCGGCAGCAGGTTCATCTGAAAGCAGCCAGGGAGTAAGGTAAGATATTTCCTGGGCGATCCTGCCGCATTCATTCCACATCGGCACCGACTTGGGGAAGGCGTTTGGCCCCTGGCGTACAAAATACTGGATCCCCCTTGCACCTGAGACGATGGCCTGGTAGGTCATGGACCTTATCTCCTGGATGGTGGGCTCGCGGATCCACAGTTCGCCCCCTCCGAACGCCTGCGGAACGATCCAGACAGGTTTTTCCCCTTCAAAATCTTTCCTGAGCCTGTCAGCGGCATCACCTGCTTTTGTTACCGGATAGTCCGGGACAGGATAGGGATCGGCCATCACAATATCCATCGCCCCTGCATATTTCCTTCCGTCACGGAACGGCGTCATGAGGACGATCGAGACAGGGTGCCACGGATCAATGCTTTTTATGAGACGGTATATCTTTTCAAGCTTTGCGGGCGGAACATCGCTCCCGTTTGGTTCATCGGCAATATACCATGCAAGGAGAGCAGGGTGATCCATGAAAGCTTTTATCTCATTGATCAGAAGCTCCGTCTGGCGCTCTTCGGAAATCCCGTCGATGCGCGAAGAGACACCTCCGCCGCCCGACACCGACAGAAGGTTGTAATGTATCTTCATCCCCAGCATGGCACAGCGGTCCATGTAAGCTTTCCTTTCCTGGAATGATCCGGGCTCTATTTTCTGGTATGGGGAGATCATATTGAATCCCCTCACCGCTTCCTCGCCGGGTAGTTCAGGATCGACAGGTGAATAACAATAAAAACCAAAGGGAAAGAATTGCCTCCTGTTGACTATCAATCCGCCCGTAAGCCTGTCGATCCTGACCTCGTTGGATTTTGGAAGTAGGACGGAAAGGAAGGAGCGGGCAACATAGCTCTTCCCCCAACCTGACCTTATATTGGCCTTTAACTGCCAGGTCCCCGGCTGCAGATCAATGGCAAAAGGAATCTCGAGCAGCTTCCTGCCGGGGATCCCCTTCCAGACCGCGACTGTTTTGTCGCCGGCAACCAGGTCAATGCTTATATTTGAACCCGATAGAACCGGGGGCACATGAATGAGCATGCTTCCTGTTTTTTCCCCGGAATAGAAGCTGAGCCGGGAATTCATGCTGAATGAAGTGCTGTCCGGCTCCTGGCTGAAGAGGCCCAGACAATTCGCTGTTACAAGTGCAAGTGAAATGAAAATTTTCTTCCCGGCCATTTTTGAGGTGAGATTCCGAATAAAAGTAGTGACTTTTGGGAATCCGTGAAAGGGGGAGGGAGAGAATTTCAGTGTATGAGGAAATCTATTACACAGAGGGACACGGAGGAGACATAGAGAAAAAAGAGGGTCATAAAGAGAAGAGAGTGTCACTCTCCCCTGAGGAACCTGTCTATTTCCCTTGCAGCTTTTCGTCCCGATGCGATGGCATTCACGACCAGGCTTGCGCCTGACACCGAATCTCCTGCGGCAAAGATCTTCCCGCGGCTGGTCGCAAGTGAATCATTCACTAAAATATTCTTCCGGTTATCGAGATCAAGGGAGAGTTCCTCGAGAAGCCCTTCCTTTACCGGGTGAACAAACCCAAGAGCAAGGAGGACAAAATCCGTCTCGATTATTCTCCTTGTCCCCGGCACCGGATCCATGGAGTATTTGCCTTCAGACTGGGTCCATTCCACATCTTCGGTATCGACACCTGTAACTGTACCGTCTGATCCGATGAACCTGACGGTGGAAAGGCTCCACATTCTCCGGCATCCCTCCTCGTGCGAAGTGGATGTTTTCAGGATCTTTGCATAGAAGGGCCAGGGATTACCCGGGCTTCTTTGCTGGGGCGGTTCAGGCAGTATCTCGATCTGGGTGACGCTTTCAGCTTTCTGCCTCACTGAGGTGCCGACACAATCGGAACCGGTATCGCCTCCGCCAATGACTAGGACTTTTTTGCCCTCGGCATTCAGTTCATTCTCCGAAGCTCCTTTCAGTCCGGCATTTACCCTGTTTTGTGCAGCCAGGAAATCAAGTGCGAAGTGGATCCCGTTCAGCTGCCGGCCCTCGACCGGAAGATCACGGGGGACTCCTGACCCGATCGCAATGCAAACGGCATCATTAAGGCTGACCAGCTCATCAGCGGAAATATCCCTGCCGACGTGCACCCCGGTCCTGACCTCGAGTCCTTCGCTGATCAAAAGTGCAAGCCGCCTGTCGATCGTGGCTTTGCTCAGCTTGAAGTCAGGTATGCCGAACCTCAGCAGGCCTCCCGGCTCTTCATCTTTTTCGTACAGTGTGACAGAATGACCGGATTTATTCAGGAGATCCGCTGCTGCCATCCCGGCCGGGCCGCTTCCGATAACAGCGACCTTTTTGCCTGTTCTCCTTGAAGGCGGAGCTGGTTTGATATAGCCTTCCGCAAACGCCTTTTCGACGATCGCGACTTCGTTCTCCCTGATCGTAACGGGTTCCTGCCCGATATTGAGAACGCAGGCGTGCTCACAGATTGCAGGGCAGACCCTCCCGGTGAATTCCGGGAAATTATTTGTTGCATGAAGCCTGTTGCATGCAGCTTTCCAGTCTCCTTTGTAAAGGAGGTCGTTCCACTCCGGGATCAGGTTATCCACAGGGCAGCCCCAATGGCAGAACGGGATCCCGCAATCCATGCATCTCGAGGCCTGAAGCATCCTGTCCTCGCTGTTCAGGATCTGCTCCACCTCGCTGAAATCACATATCCTTTCGTGCACCGGCCTGTTCCCGGCTTCCTTTCTTCTTACTTTCAAAAATCCTGTAACGTCACCCATATTTGGCACTTTTGTTGTTTTACCCTGCGTTTCCTTTCAGACTGCATTGATCTCGAGGTCGAGCTCGACATTTGCGATTTTCTTTCTGAGCTCCTCAAGCTTCTGTTCCTGGAGGACTTTCTTATAATCATAAGGTATCACCTTGATGAATATAGGGATGAACCTGTCGAATTCATCGAGGATCATCCTTGCCTTCTGGCTCCCGGTGTATTTGAAATGCTTTGTCACCAGTTCCCTGAGCTCGGCGATATCATTCAGGTCCTCCACAAGCGAAAGCTCGACCATGCCCATGTTGCAGTAATAATCGAAGTTGCCGGCCTCATTGAGGACATAGGCAACCCCGCCGCTCATCCCGGCGGCGAAATTACTCCCAGTCGATCCCAGCACCACGATCCTGCCACCGGTCATGTATTCGCAGCAATGATTTCCGACGCCCTCCACAACGGCATTTGCACCGCTGTTCCTGACCCCGAACCGCTCACCGGCAACTCCGGAAATATAGGCTTCCCCGCTGGTGGCACCATACAATACGGTATTCCCGATGATGATATTCCTGTCGGGAGCAAACGTGGAACCTGCAGGAGGCACGACTATTATCCTGCCTCCGGATAATCCTTTCCCGAGATAATCATTTGACTCACCTTCGAGATGAAGCTCCACCCCAGCCACGGCGAAAGCCCCGAAGCTTTGCCCGGCCGAGCCTTTAAGCCTGCAGCGGATCGTACCGTCGGGCAATCCTGCTGCTCCGTAGACTGATGCAATTTTTCCAGAGAGCATCGCACCAACGGTCCGGTCGGTGTTCCTCACATTCTTTGTGATCAGTACAGGCTCCCCATCACTTATGGCTTTTTCCGATTCCCCGATAAGTTCAAGATCGAGAATGTTCTCAAGCTTGCTTTTTTGTTTCTCAACGCAGTGGATATCATTCCTCATGGCTTCCTCCGGGAGCTTAAGCATCGGTGTGAGGTCAAGGTCACCTGTCTTCCAGTGACCGGCAGCGGGGTCCCTCTCGAGGAGGTCCGACCGCCCTATGATTTCATCGAAGCTCCGGAATCCCATATCCGCCAGCCTGAGCCTCACATCTTCTGCCAGGAACCTGAAAAAGGTCACCAGGTTGTCAGCCTTGCCAAGGAATCTCTTCCTGAGCTCGGGATTCTGTGTTGCAACGCCAACAGGGCATGTATTCAGGTGGCATTTCCTCATCATCACGCATCCCAGGACAATCAGCGCCGAAGTGGAAAACCCGTACTCTTCCGCGCCGAGCAGGGCGGCAATGATGATATCCCTTGCGGTCTTCAGCTGCCCGTCGGCCTGGAGGGTCACTTTTTTCCTCAGGTTGCTCATAACGAGGGTCTGCTGGGTCTCGGAGAGGCCAAGCTCAAGGGGAATGCCGGCATGCTTTACCGATGAGGCAGGGCTTGCACCGGTCCCTCCCTCGTATCCGCTGATGGTTATGAGATCGGCCCCGGCCTTTGTTACACCGGCGGCGATCGTTCCCACCCCGCTTGCAGATACGAGCTTGACACTTATCCGTGCATTCGGATTGACATTCTTGAGGTCAAATATAAGTTGCGAAAGATCCTCTATTGAATAGATGTCATGATGGGGAGGGGGAGAGATGAGCGTAATGCCGGGAATAGAATACCTGGTTTTGGCGATGATCTGGTCGATCTTATGCCCGGGAAGTTGTCCTCCCTCGCCGGGCTTGGCCCCCTGAGCGATCTTGATCTGTATTTCATCGGCATTCACCAGGTACTCAGTGGTCACGCCGAACCTTCCGCTGGCCACCTGCTTAATGGCGCTTCTTACCGAATCCCCGTTGGGCAGGGGCCTGAAACGTTCAGGGTCCTCGCCGCCCTCGCCGGTATTGCTC
>DCFQ01000035.1 GCA_002319915.1 Bacteroidales bacterium UBA1800
CTGAACGGCGCTATGATCAGGTCAAATTTCTCACTGAACCTGAAGCTGGTCATGTTCTGCCGGCTTATCCTTGCCATCTGCCCGCTGCTCAGCTTGGATCTGAGTATATCGAGCATGGCCGGGCTGATATCGATGCCGTAAATATCCGCTCCTCCGGCGAGCGCTTCGGCAAAAAGCCTACCGGTCCCGGTTCCGATCTCAAGTACTCGTCCTTTGGTCTCAGCTATCCTGTCAAGGTAATACCGGTTATCTACTCCGTCGCGCATCTGGTGGTAGATCAGATCGTAGAATCTGGCAAAGAAATCCGGGTATTCGGAAAAGTCAGATTCAGATTTCTTTTTAAGCGGCTTACTGTACTTTTTACCCATATTCATTTATAACTCAGGACAAATAATCATTACGAACCTAAGTTAGTAAAATTCAGAATATTGAATAAAAGTAATTATTAACCGCGAACCCTGCCTCCTGGTTACACTGAGGTCCACAGAAGAGACACAGCGATCACAGAGCAAAAAACAGTATCTCTGTGTTCTCCGTGTAAGTTCTTAAAAACCAGATTATTAATCCTGTTCGATTTTGAAGCAGGTCATTGTCAGCGAGCCGGCTACCGGCTTATCATTAAAGACACTTATCCTTTCGTTTTCATGCTTAAGGGCCAGCACGTAGAGCAACGGCAGAAAGTGATCTGGAGTCGGAACGGCAAGCTCCATCGATTTCCCCTGCGACCTGTAGTTAATCAGGGGTTCATGATCCCCTGCAAGGGCCAGGGATTTGATCTTTTCATTTGCCTCAGCGGCCCAGTCAAAGGCAAATTCCTCATTGAGCCTGTGCCAGGCGACTTTCATGAGGTTATGGACTATATTGCCGCTTCCGACTATAAGGATCCCCCTGTCCCGGAGCGGGGCAAGCTCCTTTGCCAGGTCATAGTGGTACCTGGCGTTCCCGTGATAGTCGAGGCTGAATTGCACCACCGGTATATCAGCTTTCGGATACATATGCCTGATCACGCTCCAGCAGCCATGATCGAGTCCCCATTTTTCGTCCGGTCTCACCATGGATCCCGAAACCAGGCGCCGGACCTCATCTGCCAGCTCCGGCTTGCCGGGTGCCGGATAGACAACCCTGTACAGCTCTTCAGGGAAACCCCCGAAATCATGGATGGTCTTTGGCTTTTCCATTGCCGTCACATACGTGCCGCCGGTCTCCCAGTGAGCGGAAATGCACAGGATAGCATCCGGCACCGGCACTCCCATTACGCTTTTGCTCCAGCCCTCAGTGAATTCATTTTCCTCTATTGCATTCATGGGATTCCCGTGACCGAGGAACAATACCGGCATCCTTCCGGCATGGCCGGACGATGCCGTTAATTTATTATTTGAAAGCGATTCCATATTGATCCGGACTCCCCGGCAGATTATTAGTTTTGCTTTACAAGCTGCAGCTCGGCATTTATCCTTACTTCATCACTTACCAGGACACCGCCCGTCTCGAGGGCTGCGTTCCACATAAGGCCCCACTCTTTCCTGCTTATCTTTCCGTTTATGGAAAACCCCGCTTTTTCGTTGCCCCATGGGTCCTTGTTGATTCCGCCGAATTCGACATCAAATACAACTTCCCTGCTGATGCCTCTGATGGTCAACAGGCCCTTAAGCTGATAATTTCCATCATCTGACCTGGTCAGCGACGACCCGGTAAAAGTCATCTCCCTGTGGTTGGCGACGTCAAAGAAATCGGCGCTTTTAAGATGATTATCACGCTCATCGGTGTTTGTGAACACCGAGGATGTGTCGATGGTCCCTTTAATGCTTGAGCCGATAAACTCAACTCCGTTCGAGCTCACTTCGGCACTGAATTTCCTGAATTCACCTTTCACATTTGTTATCATCATGTGTTTTACCTTGAAAAGGATTTCACTGTGTGCAGGATCTGCTACCCATTTTGTTGTTTCCATTGTATGAATTATTAATTGTTGGTTTGTATCATTCAAAATTCATGAGACAAAGATGCACCATACCTCCCGGACCGGGGTAACACTTTTAGGCAGAAGAGTTGTAATTTCAGGAAATGATCTTCCTCATTTCGTCACGGAAAGCAGTGGGAGTTGTTCCTGCCGCCTTTTTAAAGACGTTTGTGAAATAGGATTTCTCATTGTAGCCGAGCTCAAACCCAATCTCGGAAACGGATTTGTCGGTGTATATCAGGAGGTTCTTTGCCTCTGTCATCCTTCTCGTCTCGATAAGTTCCGATACGCTCTGGTTAAGGATATTCTGGCAGAGCAGATTGAGGTTCCGGGATGACATGAACAGCTTTTCTGCATAAAAGCTTACCCCTTCAGGCCTCCTGAAATTCTCCTCGAGTATTTTCAGGAAGTTCTTGAATGCAGTATTATGGACCTTTGGATACTTCTTTTCTTCAGAGCCATACTTATCTGATTCAGCCTCTATCATGGTCAGCAGGGCTTTAAGAAGATCCCTGACCACTGCCATCGAGGGATCCCGGTTCTTCATTTCTCCGTCGATCAGCCAGGTCAGTTTCAGCATTCTGTCGAAACACTCCCGGTCCCTGATCATTATGTCGGCATGTTCATGGTAGTATGAATACAGCTGGAATGTTGTCCCGGGTATAAAATCACTGGCGAATCCAATGGCCCAAATATCGCACTTCCCTTCAACACTCATCGGCTTTATCCTGTGCACCTTGCCCCGGGTAATAAAGCTGACGAACGGGGCATGGAATTCCAGCGACCGGTAATCAATGAAATGCTCGATCCTGCCTTCTGCTCCAATAAGCAGCTCCTCAAAATCATGGATATGGGGGTCGTTTGGTGACTCCTCAATTTTTAGGGCATCTTCCGCTGTTACCCTGAATATTTTGAAGAACGGATCGGCCATGGTATTTTCTGCAGGAACGGAAACCACATCCTGTCTGCAATTTTCGTTCAAATATAGCTTAAAAATCCCATGATTTTCGCTTGCATGAGCTGACACAGCGATATTCGGCAGGCGGGATGAAGGGTATAATTACAAAACTGCTAAATTGCGTGCCGTGTCCCGGGCCTGATCCCTAAACATACAGGACACTGAATTATTTACTGAAACCTGACCTTCCGGACCATGAAAAAAGTATTAAAAATTTTCCTTTGCACCTTTGGCTCAATCATTGGATTCATCCTGATCCTGCTTATCGCAATCTTCCTTAAAATTTCCGTGACAGGCAGCAAGACTGCCAGGAAGAGCCAGGCCCTGATAGGCCCGGAAGTGAAAACTCTGACCCTTGACGGATTTACCTTCCGCGACCTGGACAAGAACGGCAAGCTCGATATTTATGAAGACTCCCGCCGCCCGTATACGGAAAGGGTGAACGACCTTCTTTCCCGGATGACACTGGAGGAAAAGGCGGGATCGATGTTCATGCCGCCGGTAAGCATGAAGAAGGATGGGTCGATATCGGAAAAGCCATCCCTCAACGATGTTTTCTCACTGATGGCAAAGGGCACATCAGGAATGCTTTTCCTGAAGGACATTAACCATTTTAACATTTTCAGCGGAACAACAAAGCGCAACATGGCACTCTGGTACAACAACCTCCAGAGGCTTGCCGGGCGGACCAGGCTGGGGATACCGGTCACGATATCCTCCGATCCCCGGAACACATTCAGCAATAATCCTCTCGCAAGCGCCTTCAGCGGAGACTTCTCCCAATGGCCCGAACCGACAGGACTGGCTGCAATCGGCGATTCCCTACTTATCTATAAATTCGCCGATATGGCACGGCGGGAATATCTCGCCGTAGGCATAAGGATCGCCCTTCATCCAATGGCCGATCTTGCAACCGAACCCAGGTGGGGCAGGATTAACGGGACTTTCGGAGAGGATGCAAAGCTGTCAGCCATGATGACTTCAGCTTATATCAGGGGATTCCAGGGGGATTCCCTCTGCACCAACAGCGTCGCCTGCATGACAAAGCATTTTTCCGGAGGAGGGCCACAGAAGGAGGGTATAGATCCTCATTTCCCGGTTGCCAAAGGGCAGGTATATCCGGGTAACAATTTCAATTATCACATGGTCCCCTTCGAAGCAGCATTCAGGGCCGGAACTGCAGAAATAATGCCTTACTACGGGATCCCCATGGATATGACGGGCGAGAATGTGGGGTTCAGCTTTAACAGGGAAATGATAACAGGGTTCCTGAGGAACAAGTATCATTTTGAAGGGGTGGTGTGCACCGACTGGGGCATTGTAACCGATACGAAATTCCTGGGAATGATGATCCTTCCGGCAAGGGCAAGGGGGATGGAAAAAGCAACACCGGAAGAGAGGGTCCTCAAGGTAATAAATGCAGGCGTCGACCAGTTCGGGGGAGAGAGTGTCCCGGAAATAGTGGTAAAGCTCGTAAAGGACGGGAAGATCAGCGAATCCCGTATCGATTCATCCGTCAGGAGGA
Source organism: Bacteroidales bacterium UBA1800 (assembly GCA_002319915.1). GTDB lineage: Bacteria > Bacteroidota > Bacteroidia > Bacteroidales > VadinHA17 > LD21. The sequence goes on from DCFQ01000035.1 coordinate 4,444, forward strand.
TCCTCAGGCTGAAATTTGATCTTGGCCTTTTCGATAACCCGTTCGTGGACCCTGACAATGCTGAAAAGACGGTGGGCAATCCGGAGTTCAGGGCAGCCGGTGAAGAGGCCCTCAGGAGATCGGTGGTCCTCCTGAAGAATGACTCATCATCCGCCGGGAAATGCCTGCCGCTGAAACAAGGCGTCAAGGTCTATGCAAAGAACATTGATCCGGAAAAGGTAAAGAAATATGCGACCGTTGTCACGAAGCCCGAAGAAGCTGATTTTGCCATAATTCGCCTGAAGTCCCCCAGCTACTCCATAAAGGGGGCAGGTCTTCTCGGAAGGCTTTTCAGCTCGGGTGATCTTGATTTCAAGGGAAAGGAGAAGGAAGAGATATTAAAGCTTCTGCGTTCGGTTCCATCAATAGTCGACATTTACCTGGACAGGCCGGCGGTCATCCCGGAAATTGCATCTGCCTCCAAAGGGCTCTTCGCTGATTTCGGAACAAGCGATGAAGCCCTTCTGGACCTGGTTTTCGGGAAAGTGAATCCTTCCGCCCACCTGCCTTTTGAACTGCCCTCCTCGATGGAGGCAGTCAGGAATCAGAAGGAAGACCTTCCGCACGATTCGTCAGACCCGTTGTTTGCCTTCGGATACGGGCTGAGCTACTGAACATCTTTTGATTATCTTTGGACGGGTCCAACCGTTCAAATAATGAAGTTTTGAGAAATGGCCAAAGAGTATTCACTTGACAAGGACAAGATACGGATCCTGCTTCTGGAGGGGATCCATAAAAGTGCCCTGGAGTTCTTCAATTCCAACGGGTATTATAATATAGAATCGCTTCCGGAAGCTCCTGATAAAGAAACGCTGTTTTCAAAAATTGAAGGGGCAAACATAATCGGGATCAGGTCGAGGACAAGCCTGACCAGGGAGGTCATGAGCGCAGCGCCAAAGCTGATCGCAGTGGGATGTTTCAGCATCGGGACCAACCAGGTCGACAGTCATGCGGCCAGACTCCTGGGGATTCCGGTTTTCAATGCGCCATTTTCCAATACCCGCTCGGTGGCTGAGCTGGTGATAGCGGAAGCTATTCTCCTGATGCGAAACATTCCTGCAAAAAATGCCGCTGCCCATAGGGGTAAGTGGATGAAGTCAGCGGCAAACAGCTTCGAAGTGCGCGGCAAAAATATAGGGATAGTCGGCTACGGGCACATCGGCTCGCAGGTGTCGATCCTTGCCGAAGCCCTCGGGATGAACGTTTACTACTACGACATCGTCAAGAAGCTAAGCCTTGGAAAGGCTGTTGCATGCAGTTCGCTGGACGAATTGCTTTCTGTTGCGCAGATAGTTACACTTCACGTTCCTGAAACACCGCTGACGTGCAATATGATCGGTGAGAAAGAGATTGCCGTAATGAGAAAAGGCGCCTGTCTTGTCAATGCTTCCCGTGGTTCGGTGGTGGATGTAGCGCCTCTTGCCGCCGCTCTGAAGAGCGGTCAAATCCTGGGCGCCGCGCTGGATGTTTTTCCCGAGGAACCGGCTTCGAACAGCGACCCGTTCATCTCGGAGCTCCAGCAGTTTGAAAATGTGATCCTGTCCCCTCATGTCGGGGGCAGCACTGTCGAAGCCCAGGAGAACATCGGTACAGAGGTCGCCGAAAAGCTGGTCAGATACAGCGATACGGGCGATACGATAGGGGCAACGAACTTTGTCCAGATATCCCTTCAGCCGAACAGCAATGCCCAAAGATTCCTCCATATCCACAGGAATGAACCCGGGATCCTGAAAGAGATAAACTATGTATTTACCTCAAAAGGGATAAATATAGCAGCCGAGTATCTTCAGACCGACCCGGAGGTAGGATATGTCATTATCGATACGGAAAGCCGGCTCTCCAGCAGCATCCTTCAGGAGCTGAGGGACATCAGGGGAACAATAAGAGTAAGGATGCTGTATTGATCTTTCTGCCCGGTCCGGTTAACCACGGAGCTGAACAGGATAATAATGGAGCTACGCAGCATTACTCCGTGCGGCTCCGTGGTTAAACATATTCCCGGCCGGAAGGCAGATCTGTTAATTTATTAACAATCAAATCATCAGAGGCTGTGAAGGTAAGCCGCGCTATCCTTGAAGGTTTCGGCATCCATCTCGACGAAGATATTCTGGACTCCCCCCGTCTTCGTTGCAGCAAAGAACTCCTTCCAGTCAACAATTCCTTTTCCGATAGGAACATTCTTTTTTTCCTCCGGGGACCAGTCTGCAAGATGTGCTGAAATGTACCGGCCCGGGTATTTCCTGAAATAATCGGCCGCCTTGTATCCAAGACTTATAACGGCTACCTGGAACTGCATTTTGACAAGTCCGGGATCCAGCTCCGACATCAGGGCATCGTAAATAAGCTTGCCGTCGAGCTTGGCGAACTCCATGTGATGATTGTGGTAGCCCAGCTGGATACCTGCGGCTTTAGTTTTGACACCTATCTTGTTGAGCTCATCTGCAGACTTCATCCAGTCGCTCATTGTCGCATTCTCAGGCAGGTCGAAGCTGGATACGATCATCTGCTTCTGTCCCGAGTCTTTTGCGAATGCGATCCTGTCGTCAAGGCTTGTCCTGAGTTCTTCCATCCCATAATGGGTGCTGACGAGAGCCAAACCTGCATCATTGATGATCTTCACGAGCTCCTTGCCGGAAAGTTTCAGCAGGGATCCGAAGCCAAGATCCTTGTAACCGAGGGGAGAGCACATCTCAATGGTCTGGTAGCCAATACCAGCCATCATTTTGAGTGTCGGTGCAAACTCTTTTTCAATTTTATCCCTCAGGATCCACATCTGGAACCCGACAGGGTAATTGAGGGTCTTTCCCGGCAGCACCGGGCTTGCACCTGCAGGAATTCTTGATGCCAGTACTGCTGATCCTAACCCCAGCGCACTCCTGCTTAGGAACTGACGTCTGTTAAGCTTGTTCATATGAATATGATTTAAGTGGTTAAATAATAGTCCCCGTTAGAATGAGTATAAAATTAGAAAATTCTCATTCATTATTTTATTCCAAGATCTTTTTTAAGAATGGCAACAGCAATTATAAGGGCCTGGTGTTCGGGGGTCATCTCCCTGAGCCTCTTCCTGAGTTCTGAAAGGCAAAGCTCATCACCTGAATTTCCCAGCTTGTTTATCGCGTTTATCCTCACCTCACGGTCTTCATCGTCGAGTTCCCTGAGGTATTTGTTTATGAGATGGTCATCCATGACGAATGATGCCTGTCTGAAAGAATAGTTTACCTGGTCCTGTCGGGGTGGATGGTGCCGCCCTTGGTAAGCCATGAGACCCCGAATGCCACCAGGGCCGCTGTTTCGGCCCAGAAGACGAAGCCCGAATGCGGATCATTCCCTGAAAAGACAAAAAAGATTGCGATCGCAGCCAGGGATGCAAGCATGACAATGCCACAGATGAGATAGATCCTGTTCCTCTTCAGCTTTTGCCGGGTCGGGGAGGAACCCTTCCTTCGGAAAATAATTATTGAAAAGATGGAGAGCACAATGAAGAAGAGTGAAGCTGCCCCAAGATGGATCGAACCCGAAAGGTCGAGCGGGCCTGATTCCGTGGTTGGGAACCATGCGATGCACAGGGCACAGATTCCGGCAATATTCCCGAGCAGGTCATCCAACTTGCTGTATCCCCTGTAGAAGAAAAGGAAAAGCGCAATTGCGCACAAGGCTCCCACAAGGACGTCGCGCATGCCGGAGTAGTAGTACTGGCTGATCGTACTCAGCGTGAGGTCACCCCCGTAGATCAGGTAAACCCCCAGCATGAGCGTGAAGGGAAGCAAAATTCCTATCCAGCCTACCGCCTTCCGGAGAGCCAGGTAAGAATATGTGAGATCCGATGATTTTTTTGCGGAGTTCATGTTAAATGCTGCCGGGGCTTATTGCTTTCAGGGGACATATTCGTACGGAAGCCAGTCGGCAATTCTCTTGTCGGCCATCATTCCTTCCCACTGGATGCAGCCTTCATCGTAATAACCCGTTGAATCGAACGGGACAAGGGTGCAAAGAAACTCGAGCGATCCTTTCGGATTGTTCGAATAGTATTCAATCCCGAGCTTTTCATAATACCTCAGGTACTTCTGGTTATCGGAAGCCTCCAGCACTATTTCGTTTCTTTTCAGGTTAACCCCTGCGGAATTTGACACGGTAAAACCCGCTGAGCTGATCTTGCCCTGCCAAAGCGCCCTGAAGAAATGCATTCTGGATCCGAGGTAGGCGGATCTTCTTCGCCGCTGGTAAACCACATTATTGCCTGACGCGGCCGAAAGATCTTCCCTGTAGACAAGGTCGCCCTTGTAGGCGAAAGATCCGCTGTTCCTGTCCACTTCGAACTTCTCGAGATAATAGGTAATTAAATATCCCAGGGATCTGTTCTCGATCTCAAGCGGTTTCGATGCAAACGCCTTTAGTGTGTCCCTGTCGTTGCCGTAATTGAATGTAATGTCATCCTCGTTCCTTATGAAGCACCTCCTGGAATTATCTGTCGTTCCGAGGAACACCTGCCTGAATGCCAAAAGGTTTGCCTGTCTTTTCTTCAGAAGCGATTTTGATTTTACGGTAACTTCTCCGAGCTGGTAGACTTTGGGCTCCAGGTAAATAAGCACAGGAGCGACTTTGAGGAAATCTGTGACAGTGGCACTATTATAGCCTATTGCGCTCACCCTGAGAGGCATATTCCTGAATTTCGCCACATCAAGCTCAAAATTTCCATTAGTGTCGGTCGTGGTGCCGACAAAGGTCCCGGTGAAATAAAGGGATGCATATCCGATTGCAGCCCCCGTGTTTTTATCGGTCACTTTCCCCCTTATCACCTGCCCCTTCAGGCCCGGCGTCAGGAGGATAAAAACAAGCAACAGAGAGAGGTTCTTCATTTCACTTCCGCATACAAGTCCGGGCGGCCCGGCCAGGCCGCATCAGGACTAAAGCGGAAATTTAAGCTTTTCTTTGATATCTTTGGGTATAGCGTCCCTGTGAACCATAACTGAAATCGTCTTCTGCATCAAATATTCGGGTGACATGTACAGGTAGCCGCCGCAGTTCTTTGCGTCACTCGAGTTCTTGACGATATAGAATCTTTTCCCTTTCCCGTTTTCTGCAATTCCAACAATATGCATGTTATGGACATCTTCGGTAGTATGGTTGTCGAAGGCATTCTGCCTCATCTCCTGTGTCACATTCGTGATTGTATCGTTCAGGACCGCAAATCCATTGTTATAACCCTGGTAAATATCACCGTCCCAGCCTAATGAATATCCCCTGGCGAGTGCATTGCCGATCACTTTCATGAAGTCGGCCAGCGGAAGGTTCAGGTAGTAATTATTGTTCCAGTTCGATTCAATTTCAAGGATGAACCTGCTGTAGAAAGGGTGATGGTTGAATGAGGTTATCTCAACGTAGTCATCAGGATTGATTCCCACCATTTCTGCTGCGAACGACCTCGGGGTGTACCTCTTTGAATTATAGATGAAAGTATCGGGAACAGCTCCCATTGTCTTTTCCATGATGGACCGGATATCGGACCTAAGATTTCCGATCGTCATTTTTCCCTTGCCCGTATCAACGCAGGATTTCACTTTCTGTTCGAGTTCCCCGAACATATCGCCGTGATCGTAATCTGTGGAAGGATCCTCTTTACCGCAGAAAACGCTCTCGGGTATCGCACCGAACCTCCTGTAGGCACTCAGGGCGCTGAATGTCAGGTCACCCTCATTAAAATATGACTTACCGTTCATCCTTACATATCTTTCACCTTTGTCCATGTAAGTCGGAATTACAAAGAACATAGGGGAAAGCACGACGGGTTTTTTCCCCAGCCTGATCGCCTCCGTTTCAATGAAGGAAGTAGTGGCAAAACACCAGCAAAGACCAGTTGCTTTCTGGTCTTTCAGGGGTGAAGTGGGGATTAGTGTGACAATCTTATATCCGGGAATCTCAGGATTGGTATTGGTTTTGAGATTGAAAACCCAGTCAGTACGGCTAAGCCTGAGAGGCAATGCCCCGCCCCAGCTCCCTTCGATAACCGAATCGCCGGGCAGGACCACACCCTTAAATACAATGCCGGCATGTATGGACTTTGTTGCATCGACGAATAAACTGTCGCCTGTCCTCCAGACCCTGTCGAGAGATATGCCTTTCAGCCCCTGGTCAGGACTGTCGAGATAGCTTTTAATGCGATCACCCTTTTGTTCGAGCCTGAACATGACCCTCAGAGCCCAGTCATTGGTCCCGACTTTGCCAATCCATGAACCTTTGAGGTTTTCAATATTGTCACCCTGGCCGGAAACTGCATTGCAGAATAGCAACAGGAGAGCTATTGTCAGAATTCTGTTTTTCATGATTAAGTGTTTATAAGGTATCATTTCCGTATTATAGACGGCATTTTTTCTTAAAGGTTACAGGGAAAGCGTCACGGAAATGTCCCGGACGAAACTATAAATAGTCCCGGGAGACTATCAAACTTTCCTTTCTTTACCTTGTACCGCACACAGTAACACAAAGTTTTAGATTTCCCCTCTGGGGGGAGATCCAGTCAGGAATCGTTCCGACGGATAATTGCCGAATCAGCTGACCATCTGCCGCCTCCGGAGATCAGCAGAAAGATGAGGAGAAGGGTCATAGCGAAATCGGTCCGGTATTCATGTGCCATAGGCCAGATTCCTTTTTCGATCAGTATCGGCCATTTGGTGGTGACGAATGCGACTGCCATCACTGTGAGGAGAGGTATTGCGGCTATTCGCGTGACCAGGCCTGCCAGGACCAGCAGGCCGCAGACAATTTCAAAAGTCCCGGTGAAATAAGCCCAGAATTCCGGGCTGGTGAACCCTATTTTGAGGAACCTGCCGGTCCCAAGCAGGTCTGGGAAAAGATACTTCTGCAATCCTTCCGACAGGAATATCAGTCCCACTACAAGCCGGACAATGATTATTTTCCTGTCGTCCGCAGTTGTAAGGACCAGGAGCAGGATCTTATTCAGGTTTTTCATAACCGGGGGCATCAGTTTCGTAAGGCTTCTTTTATAAATAGCTCCAGCTTATGCTCATCCAGTGCCCCGTTGGTCCGTATGCCGCTGCAGACGTCGACGCCGAAGGGCTCCACAGTCTCGATCGCCTCCCTGACGTTCTCCGGTTTTAACCCGCCTGCCAGGAAAACCGGGCAATGGGACTGTTCCCTGATCTTCCTGCTAAGGTTCCAGTTGTGGGTCCTGCCGGTCCCGCCAAGCTCCTTTACCGATAGACGCGGATTCCCTGAATCAAGCAGCAGGGCATCGGCCAGGAAGGAGATCCTTACTGCCTCATCGACAGAACCTTCATCAATAACATGTATCACCTGCACGATCCTCACCGAAGGGAGGGCACGCCTTATATCATCGTAGCTGCCCTCCCTGAGCTCATCGACTATCTGGATCGTGTTGGTCATCGTCCTCCGGTGATGCTCAATTATTCCTCTGGCGGAAGTTTCGCTCGTAAGAAGGAAAGTTGCAACCGGAGGTGGTACAGATGCGGCTATCTGCCTTATCAGTCCGTCTGATACGGGTCCGGGGCCGCTGGGCATCCTGGCCACTAGCCCGACGGCTGAAGCGCCATGGCTTATTGCCATCCTGGCTTCTGCAATGCTTTGAATGCAGCAGATCTTGATTCTTGGGTTCATGTTACACGGTTACAAGGAGAACACTGAGAAGATACAGAGAAAACGGAGATCAAGCCATTATGGGTTGCAGGAGGCTGCACCTGTTGCCCTCGGTGTCGATGAATGAAACATATTTACCGATGCCCGGGATATCGGTCGGTTCACCGATTATTTTCCCGCCTTCGCTGGCTACCTTCTGCATCGATTCCCTGATGTCCCCTACGGCAATTACGATCGAAGGGTACTGGCCCTGGGTGCTCTGGGTGAGAGGGTAGAAACCGCCGTTGATCGATCCCGGCGCGGTGGGACGCCCGTCCTTTCCTGTTTCTGTGGTTGTTACCGTGACATAGTTGCCCATCTCCTCACCGAGGAGCTGAGCCTGCCATCCGAAGACCTTCGAATAGAAATCAGCCATGCGCTTCCGGTCCTGGGCCGGCATTTCGAAATGAACAACAGGATTCATTGTTTTCATAAGCTTAAATATTTTACTCTGTTAAATTGTCAAAGTGCCGTCATCCCGGTCCTGATGAATTGAATAGCCTGGAGGCTTCATGATCCTTCTAATGCCTGGTCTCTCTGCTGGCCTTTTCTGCATAATTCTTGAAATGATCGAGAATGCTTTGCCACCCCTTCCTCTGCTCTTCGACGGGATTTGAATTCTCAGTTTCAAAGGTCTCTGTCACCTCCGTCCGGTTTCCTCGACCTGAAAAGCATACCTGCACCTTCCTGCCATCACCAATGGTAAATGAGATCTGCCTGCAGTAGGTAACATAATCGTAAGTGCCGGAAAAATCGAATTCTGAGCTGCCGTCGGCTGATTCCATCCTATAGACGAACCTCCCCCCTGCGTGAAGCTCGTTGCGTGCATGGGTCGTGTGCCAGAAATCGGAAGGAACATTCCATCTGACAATATCCTCTGGAGTTGTCCAGTACTTCCACGCTCTGGCAACTGATGTGTTTACAATTGACTGAACCGTCAGTATTACCCTTGCTTTCGGTTCCATGGCAATAGATTAACGAAATGACCCTTCTGACACCTAAGCATAAAACAACCCTCGGTTGCTTTCGTTCATTCTTCTCCTTTTTTCAGGAGGAAATTATCATGATCAATCTTCACCCTTGCGCTGAACAATGTCCAGGAAGGAGAGGTCATCATTCCCGGCTGCAATGAACCCGTCAAGGCTCGCCGCAATGAATACGGCCACTTTTCTATGCCCTCGAATAAGGATCTATTTCCGCAGCGGTTCATAGCATAGAAGAACGTTTCCGGAGGAAAAGGTCATTGACTTAATAAGCTTCAGGTCAAGCCTTTTCCCTGACAGCTTGAACAGGGGATTCCCGTTCCCGAGTAAGACCGGGCTGACCATGATGCGGAATTCGTCTATTATGCCTTTATCCCTTAATAGATCAGCAAGATCGGCGCTTCCGAAGATGAAGATGTCCTTTTCATTGGTTTCCTTCAGCCTCATGCATTCCTTTACTGGGTCTTCCCCTGACAGCCTGGTATTGTTCCAGCCCGGCTTACTGAGCGATCTGGAGAATACGACTTTGGGGATACTGTTCATCAGACCGGCGATTACGGGATCGTCATTGACCGCATCAGGAGTTGGCCAGTAGCCGGCCATCAGCTGGTATGTGATCCGGCCGAATACTAGCAGCGAAGCGCTGTTCAGCTGCTCAGCGGCAAACTCGTTAAATGCGCCATCAACATTGTGCCAGCTGATATCCCTGTTGACGTCTTCGAAGTACCCGTCGAGGGTCATCATATTAAATAGGATAAGCCTGCTCATTGGAATGACATTTACTTTGTCAATTCTATAACATGCGTGAATTGTTAATGTTCAGGTAAACATTTTTGAGCTGATGCGGCTCATCCTGATACAACCACTTTGCCCGGCCCATTCCTCCGGATCTGCACGGCGTAGTCGCCGTCTCCCAGGGATTTTACCCGATAAGTGCCCGGCACTGACGGATCACCGGGGGTCATTAGCCTACCGTTGAGCGTTACTGCTGACGGCAGGAATTTCAGCCTGAGATATTCGGCCCCTCCGCCTGAGGAGGCCGTGTACGCAACCTGCATTTCAGAGTATGAGACATTCCTCAGGATAGCTGCGGAATATAAAATATGATCTTCGTGAGGCGGCGCAAGCTCAGGGATGCCTGTGAACACCTGGTAGAACATTCTTGGGCACTCTCCGTAGGAATCGGACCACCAGCTAAGTATTCCCTTGCTGACAGGACTTTCAAAAGCCATGCCTGACGAATCGCTGCAGTAGGTCACCCATGTGAGCGACCGGATTGCCTTTTCCCTGTATTCCCCGTTTCCCGAAACTCCGTACCACCTGGCGCATTCAGCGGCATAACGCGCAGTCTGGTAATCCATTTTATACAGGAAGGAGTCCTGCTCCCCGGCAATATTGGCTCCCCACATCGATGACGGTTCCCCCGGGGCACACCTTTCAATGAAATTCTTTTCCGTCCAACTAATGAGCATCGGGATATGATCACGCCACTGCGTATCGAATTCCGGGTGGTCGAACAGGAAAAGCGTCGCATTGCTTGCGCTGAGGCTGCTTTTGTACGTGTTGCTGTTCACATTGGTGTCGGAATGCCCGTCTGTCCAGTAACCAGTCTTCATCGGATAACCGAGAATAAAGCTGCGTGCCTTCTCCATTGCTGGGATAAAGGAAATGGTGTCGCCAAGCCCGCTTTTTGTAAGATCGTAAAGCAGCTGGTAACAGCCTGTCCAGTTTGCCCCGTAAGGAGAGGTGATCTTCCCGTTGTCCATCGTCACCCTGTAGGGCCAGGCTGATCTTTCGCCGTTTCCGGCGATTGCATGCCGTGCAAGAACATCCGCAATCCTTATTGCCGCGTCCAGGTACTTTTTGTCCCCGCAATACTCGAACAATCTGAAAAATGTAAGTCCGATCTCCCCGGCATGGTCGACCTGGACCTCATGCCTTGCGAACCTGCCGGCGCTCGTGAAGCCGGTGAACAATGTATCTCCCGCATTGGCAGCGGTATAGGGGAAAAAGGGCCAGGCAAAATTCCCGGGGCTCATCCCGTGAGCCAGTGAATAATCAGCAAGGTCCCTTACGATCTTCATAACCGTTGAATCGCCGGTATAGGCGTAATAAAGCCTTGCCGACTCAAACCAGTTAGGCAGCTTTTCCCCCGGATCGTTCATCCATGTATCTGGTACCAGCTTGTCATCCTGCTGCCTGAAGGCACAGTAAAAAAAATACTGGGGATAGTTTGACCTCGGCAAGGGACCGGGGGATGGTGGTACATTTTTCCGGACAAAGTCCCAGCGGGACCTGAGGAAATTTTCATAAGCCTTTCCGGCAGGGGAGTACCACGGCACTATCTTACCGTGTTCATCGAGGTTAAGCCTGTGGGTACAGAAATAAGTAGTGTCGCCCTTTACCGGCTGAATTCCGAAGATAATTGGAAGGGCCAGCAATGCCGAATATTTGAAAAGCCCCACAGCCAGGAAAGAGAAGATAGCTTTTTTCATCTTAGCCGCCAGTTCATTGCCTATGCCGTGAACTCCTTCAAAATCCGGAAAGCTATTTCGGAATCCTTTTTTTCAATATATAGGTCAACGACATAAGGTGCCGCCCCGAGATAGGCAAACGATGAATCGTTCTTTATAAGAGAAGGGATTCCCTCCTCGCCGAGGCGTGCTTTAAGCAATATTACGGAAGCTTCCGTATCGGTGTAGATCCTGATAATATCTCCCTTGTCATCCATATGGTGCTTTTATTAAAAGTTTGGGCTTAAGCTAATATTCCTCATCGGATGTGAGCCCCAGCAGGCTTCCTACTACTAGTAGTGCGGCAGCGCCGGTCCAACCGAGGGTTTTCCCGAATCCAGTGGATTTTGACACATAGAACTGGTTTGCCGGTTTAAAGGTCATCTCCTTCGGACCGGTGCTGTTCTCGATGATGTCCGACGCCCAGAATGAATAATCGAAGAATGTGGGAGATGAGTGATCCTCATAAGGCGACAATGCCAGTATGATACGAATGAAAAGCGGCGAGGTTTCCTCGGTGAACGACCAGACATTGCCGACAGTCGTGGTATGCGGTTTAATCCCGCCATAAAGAAGGGTCTTCCGCTGAAACAGGGTATCAAACAGCGGTACACTCGTAATCGATACAAATGCCTGCGGGGCAATAAAATCCGACTGGCCTTCGAACAGGTCAGGCGCATTCGACTGAACGTCGTTTATGATGACAGTTGTGCGCTGGAGATCAATATATATGGGCTGTTGAAGCTTATTGAATATCGTTACCTTCAGCGGGAAATTCTGGCCCGAACAGGAGTACTTTACCTGGACAGAGTCATTTTCAAGAATATACTCCTGCTTTTCATTCTGCGGCAGCCTGCTGCCAAGAATGACGTACTGGTACCGCGAACACCCCGAAAATGCAAGCAGGGCGCCCAGGCACACAGTAACAAGTTTAAGTGAGTTTCTGTCTGACATACAGTTAATTCTGAGAGACATGTATCAAAGGATTAAATCTGGGATCGCCTATTGTTAATTATTTCACAATAAAATAATTATATAAATATTTCGGATCAGGCTTCAGCCTTGAATATCCTTAAGCAATCGTTCCACTTCCTGCATAGGAACAGAAGTCCGTGAAGAGATCTGGTCATTTGTGAGCCCCTGGTCCCTGAACCTCGTCACAAAGCGCCTCATCGACTCGCCTATTTCGATCAGGTGATTGTCCGGGTCAAAGAACCTGATCGTTTTCTGACCCCAGGGCTCTTCATTCAGCTGATGGAGAAACCTGATTCCGGCAGCTCCAAGAGAACAGTAAATCTCCTCCAGGTTTTCCGTCTCAAAATAGAGCTCGAAACGGTTTGTCCGGGGATCTGAAAGGTTTTCCGGCCCAAGCAGGGAAGGTATGATATGATCTTCCCTTATTTCCCAGATCGAAAAACCGTTCCTGAAGATCACGTTTTTCCCGAAATCCAGTTCAACCTGCAGGCCCAGGACATTTTCATAGAAACTTTTCGAAATTCCGATTTCCTTTACAAAAAGCGCCGGTGAGCATTTTCCTAGGTCCATTTCTCATATAGTGACTTTAAACCTGCAGGCCTTGCCTCCTCCCCTGAGCGATTCAAGAAGCTCGGCTTCCACCGGCTTAAAGGTAATAAGTTTTCTGAACATAAACTTAACATATCCCACGGAGCACTGGCAGTAGGTGGGAGAGAGGGTGGCGGGTCCGTTCTCTATCATTGGACAAAGGCAATACCCGTCGGCGATCTTAAGTCCCTTCGGATTGCCTACATAGTTAAAGTAAACACTGTTCCCCTCCCGGTAAATATTCTCTTTGCCAAGACCCTTTTGCCATTCCGAGATCTTAGCGTCGATTTCGGCGAGTGTGGCGGGCTTCTCTTCAGAAAACTCACCATAAGCACTCCTGGCGCATGCGGCACCATTGGCATGCATCAGCTTCTTCCTGGTCTCCTCGTCGGTCAGTTGGTCGAGGATATCAAAGAACCGCTTCACCCATTTCTGTGTGAATTCAATTTTTTCATTGCACGGGGTCTCCCCGGGATTGGCATTGCCGGCTCCGGGATGTTCCGGGTTGACAGGAAGGACGGCTGCCGGAATGCCAAGAACACAACTGCAGGCTATTCCGGGAGCAAGAATGTTTTTGCAAAACTGGGATCTTTTCATAGTTGGTAGTTTTTAATCCATATATGACCGCTGAAGGGGTGGAATACCCCGGAGCCAGCCCATATAATTCTCAAGTATGATACGGATGCCCGGAAAAGACTTTGCTGTGATCCTTCAGCTTATTGCATAGTTGCACTGCGGACAATTCACACGATGCACGCAAAGGACCGTGCCGCACGACGGGCAGGTCCTCCTGGCAGCTTCGAACTCCAGAAAATTGCCGATCCCCTTTGCACTTATCATCTGAAGGTTTTCGATGAGGCTGGTCCTGTATTTTGTCCGGTACCTTTTATCCAGATCTTTCATCCGCCTGCACGGGAATTTCTCACACTCATAGCAGAACCCGGAGGTCCCGCCGGCAAGCCTGGGGCAATTCCTGATGATGCAGTTAACCCTCGATTTGGCCTTGTCATTGAATATTATCCTGCAGCCGGGGCACCTGTTCCTTTCCCTCAGGTAACCCAGGCAGCTCCCGCAGTTCATCCCGCACGGGGCGATCTGGGAGCTTTCGAACACAACTTTCGTGCTCATTTAATTACTGTTTGGCTGTTGATCAGGTCCGTGATCTCGTCAAGATGTAGCCTGAGATGCCTGTTGAAGTCGACGACCATTTCCCTGAGGGGAATATTCCGGCCGGGTCCTGCGATCCACTCGCTGTCAAGCTTGTCATCATGGATATTCCTGACCAGGTGACAATAATGAAGCAGCAGGTATTTCCAGAGCGGAACCATATTCGTCCACTCTTCCTGCTCGTAATTCTGGATCGCGATCCAGCGGTCATTGTTTCCCATTGATGCATAGTTCGGGAAGATCAGCGGGCTGGTCTGGTAGTGAAGATGGACTATCCTGTGGATGTTGTTTGAGGAAGAATCGATAAGGTGTCCAAGGATCTGCTTTATGTTGCGGTTCTGGCTGTTTCGGGGACGGGAAATCGTTTCCTCCGGGAGGGAAGTGAGTTTCGGTTCCCACTCATCGATGAGGGACTGGATCTCAGCTGTCAGTGCTCCGGCTTCTTTCATGATATGGTGTCATTTAATGAGGAAAATGAACGGAATTCAATCTCGCATGAACCTGGTCAGCAGGTTTCGAGTATCAGCCTGACTGCATTGTAACTTATGGCATCGAACATAGCCTCTGCATTTCTTGTGCACTCTGTGCTGTGACTCATGATGGCATCCTTAACGATGAAGGCCTGGTGGTCGTGGTTCATTGCCCCGATCATGGTGGCGATTACGCAGCCGACGGCGCTGAAGCCGCATATAAAAATAGTATTGCTGCCTGATTCCTTAAGCATATCATCAAGACCTGTCTTGTTAAAGCTGTCGGAGTATGTCTTTACAAGCATTTTATCGGCGGGGTCCGTCAGGATAGAGGTCGGATACCGGAACTCCTCAGACCCGGTGTCTTCCTGCTTGTCCTTGTCAGCGTGGTAAATACGGATCACGGGGAAACCATTCTGCCTGAAAAGGCCGGTAAGGAGGTTTATGAAAAAGATTCCCATTTCCTTGTCCCTGGGGGGGACGATTTTGAGATACTTGTTCTGGGTGTCGATGACAAGGAGGGCAGGCCTGGTCTTTTTCCTCCCGGGCGCCTGCGGACCGGGGTTGTCGGGATCTGAGTTCATTGCTGATGTATCATTTGGATTTGACTGCTTTTGAAACGACAAGGGCTATCATCAAAAATACCATGCCTATTGTGGCGGGCAGGAACCATGCCCATAGACCTGCTGATTTCCCGAGCGCCGTCCGGATGGTCTGGAATTCGATCGCGGAGAAGATCACTACCAGCATGATCTTCAGGTATCTCATGAGCCTGGTTGCTATCCGGTATTGCCTTTCTGCATTTTCTTCGGTGATAGGGACAGGATAATTGAACATATGCGGATACCTGTTGAGGAGTGTAAGCCCGGCGAAAAGAACTGTTCCGATAGCGGGAAGAAGGAATATCATCGTTTTCCCGCCGGTGTTATCCACGCTTCCTGAAGCATTGAAATGCGTCGGAATGGTCCCGGGCAGCAAGGGGTATTTTACGATAGTGAGTGTCCAGATAAAGATGATGAATACCCAGCCTGCAATTTCAAGTGCTTTGTCCCAGAAGGTGAGTTCAATGTTAATCCTCGGTCGCTGTTCCATTTTTCAGCTAAAATATAACAAATACATTGAAATGCTTTCAGGATTCTTCAGCTTACCTGCCAACAGGCAGGTTTTAGATTTAGAATTTGCCACGGGGGCTGGCATCAGATCTCCTTATACCCGAAATCGGTCCATTGCACAACCTGGGGCCTGACAAACTGCCTCGCAGCCTCTGCCACCGGCACGCCGCGGATCTCAATATCCCGGAGGTCCACGGGCAGCATGCCGCTTTTAAGGGCAACCTCGAATAAAGGGATCTCGCCATGTTCAAACCCCATCAGGGCTGCGCCTACCAGGTCGGTCGCAAGCGGGGTGGTCCCGGCAATAATGAGGCCCATATCGACCAGTGTCCCTGCTGATGGGCCGTTACCTTCCATTGCAGTCGAGGCGTCAATTATTGAAAGCCCTGTCTTAACCGCCCGGTTAATATCCATTATCTCATATGCCACACCGGGTGATCCTTTTTCGGCCGCCATGTCGTGAAGCTTCGAACGCATTGCATAGTATTCGGTCCCCGGGTATAGGCCTATAAGGTTCTTCATGGCCAGGGTCACGGTTGCCAGGACATGCGTCTTCATCATGGGTATGGAGCATATGAGGTCCGAAGCTGCTGCCTCCCGATGGAGCCTGAGGCTTGCCCCCAGGTAGCCGTTTTTCACAGGGACATTCACAATGTCTCCTGAATGGAGGTTTATGATCCTGATCCCGAGTAATTTTGCGAGTTCGGTATATCCAAGCTTGTCAAAGACATATTGCTGCATACCGTCAAGGATATCCTTCTTTTTGGTTATGAACTGTTCGTTACCAATAAAGTTGAAAGATTCCGCGGCGGCAGATCCTTCACCGATGCAGACCTTCTTCCCGGCCTTCATCATCAGCATCGCGACAGCCTTCACAACCTCGGGCTTGGTCGTATACTGAACATCCGGGGCGACAAGATTAGGCTTGAGCATGATCGAATCACACCCTTTTGTGACCTCATCTATTCCTCCGATCAGTGTGATCGCCTCCTCAACGGCGCCCTGGATATTACCCTCATTGATCCTTACAATGCTGACTGTGTGCCGTTTGACACCGGGGTTAAGCCTGCAGCTTTCAATCAGGTTGAATCCAAATGCGGCTGAGCCTGCTGCTGCAACAGTCGTGGAGGTTAAGAATCTTCGTCTTGAAATTCTTCCCATATGATCTGCAATAAACTGATAATTACCGGAAAGCTAGTCAAGAAGGCCCAGTTTAACAAGGATATCCCTGGTAATTTTAAATCGTGCAGGTGAGGTCTTTTCAAAATCACCGGATATGAAGTTCAGGGCAAAAAAGTACGTCCTGGCCGGCTTTTCGAGATATCCGACGAACCACATTATGTACGCGGAATCATTCAGCATCCCTCCTCCCGTCTTGCCACTTAACCTGTACGAACCGTTGCTTTCGAGTACAAGTATATCCTTTACTATGTCCGCCGATCGTTTCGAGACCGGAAGGCGGTAATCATAAAACCTTTCGAGAAACCGGACCTGCTGGTTCGCACTTATCCTCAGCTTCCCGGCAAGCCAGAACCGTTCGGGCTGTCCCTCAGGATCCTTGTTCCCGTAATCGAAAGCTTCGAGATAGTGCCGGTATTTCCTCACACCGATCTTCTTCGCGAGTTTTGAAAAGTACCAGACGCAAGAGTATTTCACGGCACTTGTCAGTGTCTGGTCGCGGTTCCAGGAATCCACTGGCCAGTGGTGACCATCCCATCTGGTCACTGCGGACGTGTCCTTAATAATTCCCTCCTCAAGCGCTATCAGGGAGTTTGGTATTTTGAACGTCGATGCCGGGATGTACCCTGTATCGCACAAACCCGGATTGTAACGTATAACAGTGCTGTCAGGGGGGCTGAAAAGGACAAAGCAGCCATTTACGGAGTATTTTTCAAATTCCGCGCTGAGATCTTCCGTGCGTATGTGCTGTGAGAATGCCGCGCAGGGTATTGTCAGGAGTAAAAGCGGCAGGAAAGTGTGTTTCATGAACGGAGGGATCCCTTAAGCCTTGTCGTTCATGAAGTCGAAAGCTCCCTTCCTCAGGTTGATGCCGTACTCGAGGAAGGCCTTGAGGCAGGCAAGAAAGTTCGCCCATCCCTCGGTGTTGCTCTTCAGCCATTTTATCCCTGCCTCGTTGTTTTCCCTGGCTTTTTCGGTAACCGTAACCACTGTCGATCCGTTATTGCGGGGAGAAAGAGTGATCTCCACAAGGAGATTATCCGTATCCCAGGTAAAAGAGATCAGCCTGCCGGCTTCGATCTTTTTGACCTGGATGGGGAATTCCGGTTCAAATTCCGGGAATTTCCACATTATCTGCTTTCCCTCTTCGAGCCTGCCGCTTCCCTTTGCAATGAAATAGTTCGACATTGTTGAAGGATCGGCGATCGCTTCAAATATTTCACGAGCGGGCTTTGAGATCTGCAGAGCCGCTTTTATTTCCAACAATCCTGGGTTCATTTTCTTTTTAAATAATAACCGTTTTGGCAGGTTAAAGTTCGGGAAATGATGACGTTCACCGGCTGATTGCCCGGGAAAAAGGATTGCTTCCCGGATTCACACCGGGATAAAGGAATCGTTTTCCTTCACCTCGTAATGCTGCGACTTCTTGTCAAACCTCGAAAGTACCAGGAGGGCTTTTTCGGGAACGACTGACTGCTCGAAATCGGCACCTGCAAACTCCCTTACAGCGCCTATCGTATCGAACCACATGATGGTAATGAACTCTGTCTCATCCTCAAGCTCCCTGCGAAGGAGCTGGATCCCCTTGTAACCCTTTATTCTCCGGTCCTTTATCCCTGCGAAGATTTCATCCTTCAGCAGATTCTCGTAGGTATCGGCATTGTTGAATGTCGTGTACCCGTGCCATATCCTGCATATCATAGCTTAAATATTGATTGTCAGTGGTTGTGTCAGTATAACCGGGGCCTCACGGCTGTTTTTTGTACTTCTCCGAAAACAGCTTCTCTGCAGGACATCCGATCTCCCTCTGGCGGCAGAATTTGCATGCCAGGCTTCCCCGTACAAAGGAATTCCCTGCCGTTGAAAGCGCTACAATAAGAAGGAGCGCAACGAGCAGCAAAAGATCAAACCGCAGGATTAGCAGGAAAGTGCCTGCAGCCAGCGGAACCAGCGAAACCAGGAGATCGGGGATCATATCCTTCCATGAAAACCCGCCTGAACAGAATTTCTCAGAATCGCCCTTTTTGAACAGAAGCTCACTGAGCCGCCCCTGCCCGAAACCGCAGGTCCGGCCCCAGTAATAGCAATTTACGCAGTGCCTGCTTATGAGCCTGTATTCAAGGGACGCCACAAATGCAAGGTAAACCGCTGCTGCAACCCAGCCCAGCCTGAGCATGATAACAAATCCGGCTGCCCAGATCAATATGGTGACCGAGTTGGACACGACGGGTATCCAGGCCGGGAAATTCTCATATGTCTTTGCCGTTTCCATGTTTTTTAATTCACAATTGTTCGGAAAATGGTTCCCTTCTTATCCCGGTATGAACCGGGGGGTCATTTTCCTGCAAATTGAATAAGCTCGACCGGGGCCCCTGCAAATTCAATCATTGCTACCCTGACCCCTTCCGACGGCGAATTGGACTCCGTGATCACTTTCAGGTTGTGCCTGCTTATCTCAAGCTCAAGATCTTCAACCTCGAAGGCAAGATGAGGCACTTTCCTTATTAGCTCATGGACTGGGCTTCCTTCCTCGTACCTCATCCATTCAATGCCAAAGGGGCTCTCCCTGAACCCTGATACATATACCCTGAATTGTTCGATGAAGGTTTCACGGGGCATCCTTTCGTTTACCGGAATTCCCAGGTGATGATATTTCCACCCCCAGCTTTCAATGGCTTCGGGGGGTTCATGATCCAGCCGGACTTTCATCATTTCATCATTTTTTACTCAAGGCCTTTCAGCAGGATGGTGTCGCACCCGGCGGAGTTAAGCCTGTGCTTAAGGATCTTCTGGTAATCGTCAGAATAATACCAGGCATCAAATTCCTCCCTGCTCCCGAATTTGACCAGTACCGATTTCGTGTATTCCCAGCTTCCTTCAAGGATGTCAGGGGATTCGTCTATGGCAAGGTACTCCCCATTGTACCTTGAGAAGATCTCGTCAAAGTGTTCAAGATAGAGGTCATACTCAGCCGGATCGTTTATCCTGATATTGGCAGCAAAATAATAGCTCATCGCTGTATTGTTTCAGTTCACTGGTAAAATGTATTCAGTTCTGACCAGGTCAGATCTTTCTAAACTCCCGTCACGTCAGTCACAAAACAGACCGGCCCATGGCTGCCTGAAAAGGTGGGATCCTGATACCGCAATTTCCCCCGCTGGTGCGGCCATGCAGCCGATAGTCCGGGATGCATTTTCTGCCGGATCCCTGCTGACCATCGAAAATAAAGTTAAGAAGTTTCCTCAAGATAATTGAGAGGTTTGGAGTGAAATTATTTCCGGCAAAGAATTCATGTTTCTCCTGCAATAAGAGACCAGAAACGGGGTCTCCTTATTACCGGTTTTTAATAAAGCCGTCCAATGCGTTCAGTTCATGATGATTGTCATGCCGCCGCCGCCGGTGTTTCCGAATCGCGGGTTCACGACATTATTATAGATCGATCCGAAAGTAAAGGTAAGGCCGAAACTTGTAAAATACTGGAACTGGGTCGCAAGCTCCTTTCTCCTGAGAAGGACCTCTTCGGTTGTTGCGCCTCCCTTAACTAGACCAAGCTGATCATGAATAAGCGATGCGCTTCCGCCGAAATTGAGGTTCAATCCCTTGGCGATCCGAAGGTCTATGTATCCGTTAAGGGAATAATTGTTCCTTGACCAGTCATGGAAATAGTTGCTGTACTGGAAGCTTATGTCAATCGTGCCCCATTTCTGCACGACCTCGTAAGCCGCATTGAATGAATGCCTAAAATGGTTTTCCGCTACTTTGTCGTATATGGTGGAATCAGTATAGTTCGCGAATGTGTATCCGAAGGAATACAACAGCCTGAGCTGCTTCCTTGTCGATTGGGAATATGGATACAGGTCATACTCGATCCCGGGCATAGTAGTCAGCGAAAAATCCAGATTGCTGTAGGATGAGGCCTGGAGGGTCATCGATCCTCCGTACGACCAGTGATCTGAAATACTTCTGACAATCAAGGCATTAATGGATTTGGAGTTACTCCTGCTGGTTATTATCGCAGTGTCGAGATCGTACTTGTCAAGGCTGAAGTTTAGCCTGCCGTTCAGGTTTATCTTCCAGTCCCTGGTAACCCTGGAGGCTGACAAGTTTCCGAAGAGGTAGCTTTCATTGAAAGATTTCTCTCCGTTAAGGAAGCCGTTCATGGAAGTGCTGAAGACCCAGCTGTTCCATTTATCGCTTGTGACCGTCTCTGATAACGGCTCGGTAAAGCTGATGTTCATGAATTTTGCCAGCGGCGTTTTTGCCACATAGCGTACCAGTCCCATCTTCAGGGTACTGACCTCCTTTGCGCGTACCTGGTCCTGCGTTTCACCGGGCATTGTGGTAAATGATATCGTATCGCGCATCCCTGAAAACTGGTGCTGACCCACGAGGAAATAGGTGAATTCCTGACCTCCCGATCCGGTGGTCTGGCGGGTCGAAATGATGTAGACGCCCGCGTCCCTGATGTCTCTTACATAATTGATGTAGGGTATCTCCTTACGGATATAATCGGTAGCATCCATATACACGTTCAATGCATCTTTCCTGAGGGTGTCGGTTTTTTGAAGGTTTTCCTGGGGAAATGATGCCAGTGAGAAGAGTATAGCAATCGTGCAAAGAAAGAGTTTCTTCATTGGCAGGTTTTAGGAGGTGAATTCAACGGAGAACAAAATTATGAAAAAATGAATGCCCGAAATTGCCGCCTGCATGGATTAACACAACTTTAACAATCAGACTAAACAGTTAATTATTAATTCATTATCTGGCACGACAGCGGATGGTGCATGACCGGTTGCCGGTGATTAAGCCCGGACTGATATGTCAATCTGTTTAATAAATTATATAAAAAATGCCATAATACTATTATTTAGTTATAAAAAATGATAGATTTGCAGAATTTTATTCGATAACGGATCATTAATATTTAAATTTGAAAAGTGTGGCTTCAGGTTTTAAGAGGGTGGCGGTCAAAGTCGGGAGCAACGTCATAACCGGCGAGGACGGTTCGCCCGATTCAGGAAGGATACTGAGGATCGTTGAGGATATCGCCGTGCTCTTCAAGAGCGGCACCGATGTGATCCTTATCTCCTCGGGAGCAGTCGCTGCCGGAAGGAAAGGGATCAGGCTCTCAAAGTCCACTTCACTTGTGTCTTCAAAACAGGTGTTGTCGGCCATTGGGCAGGTGAAGCTGATGGCAAGCTACCAGTTCCTCTTCAGCAAGTATCTTATAAATGCAGGCCAGGTCCTGACAACCAAGGAAAGTTTCAGGGACCGCAGGCACTACCTGAATATGAAGAACTGCATCAGCTCTATGCTTGAAAACAAGATCCTGCCAATTATCAACGAGAACGATACGGTCTCTGTCAATGAGCTGATGTTCACAGACAACGATGAACTGTCGGGCATGATCTCATCGATGATGAACTGCGACTGCCTGATCATCCTTTCGAATGTCGACGGCCTCTATACAGGCAAACCGGGTTGCGAAGGTTCGGAGCTTATCGCTGTTATCGACGAGAGCTCGGAGGATATCAGCAAATACATTTCCACGTCCAGATCGGGTTTCGGAAGGGGAGGGATGACTACGAAGTGCTCCATCGCCCGGAAAATTGCAGCCGAGGGAATAGATGTGTTCATTGCGAACGGAAGGCGGGAATCAATCATCAGGGATATTGTGGGAGGGAAGGATGTTCCCTGCACACGGTTCGTCGCAGGTCCCAAAAAAGCCAACAATGTGAAAAAATGGCTCTACCACTCCGGGACTTTTGCCAGGGGCGCCGTATACATCAACCAGGGTGCAAAAGAGGCCCTCCTCAGTGAAAAAGCCACGAGCCTGCTGATGATAGGCATAACGGAAATAGAAGGGACATTCAAAAAAGGCGATATTGTCAGTATCTGTGATGAGAACAGGGTCAGGATAGGCATCGGGAAGTCGCAACTCGATTCGGAAAAAGCGGTGCTGAACATCGGGAAGAAGATGGGAAGGCCGCTGGTCCATTACGATTATATGCTGATCCCGGATAAATAATGCAGTGAAAGCCAGATAAACCAAACCAGGAAGATGGACTCTACCCCGGTATTTAAAGCGGCTGCAAGGGCAGCAATTGAACTGAACCGCCTGGATGACGGCACTGTAAACGCCATCCTGCTCAAGTGTGCAGAAAAAGCGGAACAGGGTTCGGGCCACCTTGTTGCTGAAAACAGCAGGGACCTTGATAAAATGGAGCCTTCCAATCCGATGTATGACCGCCTTATGCTTACCCCCGGGAGGATCAGTTCGATAGCTTCCGATATGCGCAATGTAGCTTCACGCAACACCCCTTCAGGAAGGATCCTTTATGAGACTTCCAGGGGAAATGGCCTCAGGATCAGGAAAGTGTCGGTCCCATTCGGTGTAATAGGCGTTATTTATGAAGCCCGACCCAATGTCACATTCGATGTTTTCTCGCTTTGTCTTAAATCGGGTAATGCATGCATCCTCAAGGGCGGAAGTGACGCAATTTCCTCAAACGAGGCAATCGTGCAGCTTATCAGGGAGGTGCTTGCCGGTTTCGGGGTGAACGAAAATATCATAAGCCTCCTGCCATCGGGAAGGGAGGAGACCATCCAGCTGATGAAAGCCCGTGATTATGTCGACCTGATCATTCCCAGGGGGAGCCAGGCACTTATAGAGTATGTCAGAAAGAACTCAATTATACCGGTTATAGAGACAGGTGCCGGCATTTGTCATGCCTATTTTGACGAATCGGGCGACAGGGAAAAGGGAAAGGCAATTGTCTTTAATGCAAAGACCCGCAGAGTGAGCGTTTGCAACGCCCTTGACACCCTCGTGATCCATGCCTCGAGATTGGAGGATCTGGGTTATATCATCGGGCCATGCGCGCAAAAGGAGGTGGTGGTGTATGCCGACGACAGATCATTTTCCGCTCTCGCCGGTAGCTACCCCGGGCACCTGCTTCAGCATGCCTTGGAAGAGTCGTTCGGGACGGAATTTCTTTCTTATAAAATGTCGGTCAAAACGGCAGGCTCAATCGATGAAGCTCTCGACCATATTGCCAGGTACAGCTCGAGGCACAGCGAATCGATTATTGCTGAGGATAAGGAGATGATCGACCGGTTCTGCAGGCAGGTCGATGCGGCAGCGGTTTATTCCAATGCTCCCACCTCGTTTACGGACGGTGTGGAATTCGGCCTAGGGGCCGAAATAGGGATCTCAACCCAGAAGCTGCATGCAAGGGGGCCGATGGGGCTGGAGGAGCTGAACACATATAAGTGGATAATCGAAGGGGACGGCCAGGTGAGGCCCTGACCCTGTTGAAGCCGACGGAAGATGATATCAGGTACAGATACGATAAAGAAATTTTACGGTGAACTGCCGGGGAGGATCACACTCATCAGGAAGGAGGTTGGACACCCGCTTACGCTCGCGGAGAAGATCCTCCTGAGCCACCTTTCTGACCGAACCTCTTTTACCCCCGTTAAAAGGGGAAGCAGATATGCGGAATTCAGGCCCGACAGGCTTGCAATGCAGGATGCAACGGCACAGATGGCGCTGCTGCAGTTTATGATGACCGGCAGGAAAAGCTCGTCGGTACCGGCAACAGTCCATTGTGACCATCTTGTCATGGCCAACAACGGCGCAGCTGAAGATCTTGCAGAAGCGCTTGTGGCAAACCGCGAGGTGTACGGATTCTTGAGAACTGTATGCCGGAAGTACGGAATAGGATTCTGGAAGCCGGGATCTGGGATAATACACCAGATCCTGCTCGAGAATTACGCATTCCCCGGAGGTATGGTGATTGGCACTGACTCACATACCCCAAATGCCGGGGGACTGGGCATGATAGCCATTGGTGCTGGAGGTGCGGATGCCGTAGATGTGATGGCTGGAATGGGCTGGGAGCTGAAGCTCCCATTCATTACAGGCATAAAGCTTACAGGCAGGCTGAGTGGATGGGCCTCTCCAAAGGATGTCATACTACGGGTTGCGGGGTTGCTTACCGTAAACGGGGGGACGGGACATATCATTGAATATTTTGGCGACGGTGCAGCAACCATTTCGTGTACCGGGAAAGCCACCATCTGCAATATGGGGGCGGAGACGGGAGCAACCTGCTCACTTTTCGGATTTGATGATGAGATGAACAGCTACCTCTCCTCCACCGGGAGGGCTGACATAGCACGCCATGCATCGGAGGTCCGGCAGCATCTTACCGGGGATCCGGAAGTCTACGCTGACCCCGGAAAATATTTCGACAGGGTCATGGAGATCAACCTGTCGGAGATCGAGCCGCATATCAACGGCCCGTTCACACCCGACCTGGCAACCGGTCTTTCGCGGATGAAGTCTGCAGCTGAAGAGAACGGATGGCCGCTGAAGGTCGGGACCGCCCTTATCGGTTCCTGTACGAATTCATCGTTCGGCGACCTGGAACGGGCAGCGTCTGTAATTCAGGATGCCCTTGACAATGGGCTGGCCCTGGGATCGGAGCTCTGCATATCCCCGGGCTCGGAACGGGTAAATTCGCTGGCGGAGCAGCAGGGACTGATGGACCTCTTCAGAAGGGCGGGCGCCCGGATCTTTGCAAATGCCTGCGGTCCCTGCATTGGCCAGTGGCAGCGGGAGGGCGCCGGTGAAAGAAAGGTCAACACGATAATCCACTCGTTCAACAGGAACTTCGCCAAAAGGGCCGACGGGAACCAGAACACCCATGCGTTTGTCGCTTCCCCCGAACTGGCTGCTGCAATAGCAGTCGCAGGGAGGCTTGACTTTAACCCGCTGACAGATACTCTCCGTAACCATGAAGGAAAGGAGGTTATGCTGAAGGTCCCTGCTTCACCAGGAACCTGGCACCTCACTCCCGGTGAAGCCATAGAGGGGGTATCGGAAGAATTTGATCCGGCAACGATAGTTGAGATCGATCCGGCTTCCGACAGGCTCCAGTCCCTCGACCCTTTCCCTGCATGGGATGGCCGGGATATGGAAGGCCTTCATCTCCTGATCAAGGCGAAAGGGAAGTGCACTACCGATCATATATCAATGGCCGGCAAGTGGCTCAGGTATCGCGGGCATCTTGCCAATATTTCCGGGAACTATATGACCGGGGCCGTCAATTATTTCAACGGCAGGGCAAATCTCGTCCTTAATCAGCTCGGGAACTCCTTTGGCCCTGTGCCTGAAGTTGCCAAAGCCTACAGGGACCATTCGGCCGGATCAATAGTGATAGGAGAGGAGAACTTCGGAGAGGGCTCCTCACGCGAGCATGCCGCACTTGAACCTAGGTTCCTCGGGGTGAAGGCCATCCTGGTAAAATCGTTCGCCCGGATCCACGAGTCGAATCTTAAGAAACAGGGGATCCTTGCCCTCACCTTCAGTGATAAGGGTGATTACGACAAGGTAATGGAGACCGACAGGATTGATATCACCAGGTTGGGTGCGTTCGCGCCCGGAATACCTCTTGAGGTAGTGCTGCACCACGCCGACGGAACCACAGAAAGGATTACCGTATCTCAATCCTTCAGCGAATCGCAGATCGGGTGGTTCAGGGCCGGGAGCGCCCTTAACCTGATCAGGCGGTCGGAGGAAAATGATTATTAAAATTATTTGACTTTGCTGATATGATCGAAGTAAGGATTCACATGAAAGACGGGAGGCTGGTGGTACCTGAAATTCCCGTTATTCCGTATATCGAGGGGGACGGTACGGGCCCGGATATCTGGCATGCCGCCGTCAGGGTTTTCGATGAGGCAGTTTACAGTGCCTACAGGGGCAAAAGGAGAGTAAGCTGGAAGGAAGTGCTGGCGGGAGAAAAAGCCTTTAAGCTTACAGGCAGCTGGCTGCCGGATGATACCCTGGTGAATTTCAAAAACTGCCTCGTGGGAATTAAAGGCCCACTGACGACACCTGTCGGTGAGGGCATGAGATCTCTCAATGTAGCCCTTAGGCAGGAGCTTGACCTCTACACCTGCTACAGGCCGGTGAGGTACCTGAAGGGAGTCCCCAGTCCTGTGAGGCATCCTGAGAATGTGAACATGCACATCTTCCGGGAGAACACCGAAGATATTTACGCGGGAATTGAATTCCCGTTCCGGCAGCCGGAGACGGAACGCCTGAAAGAATTCCTTACAGGCGAGATGGGGATCAGAAAGATAAGGTTCCCGGAGACTTCAGCATACGGGATCAAGCCCGTATCACTCGAAGGATCGGAAAGACTGATAAGGCAGGCAATACGGTTTGCGGTCGGCAGGAAATTGCCGTCGGTTACACTGGTCCACAAGGGAAATATCATGAAGTATACCGAAGGAGCGTTCATGAAATGGGGTTACGCACTCGCCTCCAGGGAATTTGCAGGGAAAGTGTTCACCTGGCAGGATTACAAAAGAACCGCAGACACATTTGGGGAACCTGCTGCCGGTGATGCCATGAAGAAGGCGGTTTTGGACGGGAGGGTAATCATCAAGGATGTGATTGCAGATGCGTTCCTTCAGCAGATCATCATAAGGCCGGAAGAATACTCCGTCATTGCCACGCTGAACCTTAACGGCGATTATATTTCCGATGCGCTTGCAGCCCTCGTGGGAGGGATCGGGATCGCCCCGGGCGCAAACATAAACTATGAAACGGGACATGCAATATTTGAAGCCACGCACGGCACTGCCCCGAAATATGCAGGACAGGACAAGGTCAATCCCGGCTCGGTCATCCTGTCGGGGGTCCTCATGTTCGAATACATGGGCTGGAATGAGGCTGCCGGAATAATAAGCCGGGCGATCGAAAAAACAATACTTGAGGGGCGGGTGACATATGATTTCCACAGGCTGATGGAGAATGGTTCACTCCTCAGGACATCAGAATTTGCTGATGCAATTATATCAAACATTCAAAATCCTTAAACAATGGAAGACAGGGATTTTTTCTCAAAGCTCGAAAATTCCGTGAGGGAAGCGTGCCAGATCGACAATGATCTGTTCGAACGTTTTGACGTAAAGCGGGGTCTCAGGAACAATGACCGGACGGGAGTCCTCGTAGGCCTTACAAACATCGGGGATGTGGTTGGGTATGCGAAAGAAAATGACAGGATAGTCGCCGTGCCCGGGAGACTTCTCTACAGGGGCATTGATATCGCCGATATTACCCATGGTTTCCAGGGTGAGCAGCGGCACGGGTTTGATGAAACCGTGTATCTCCTGCTGACCGGGAAGCTTCCTTCACCGGCTGAGCTGGAGGATTTCTCAGCTCATCTTGCCTCGCTCAGGCCTCTTCCCGATTTCTTCGTCAAGGACATGATCCTTTCGATGAAGGGGAAGGATGTTCTTAACATACTAGCCAGGTCGGTGCTTGGCCTTTACACACTCGACGACAATCCGGATGATGTTTCTCTCGACAACATGATCAGGCAGAGCCTGAACCTTATAGCAAAATTCCCTTCGATAATTGCCTACTCCTACCAGGCATTGCGTCATGCCTACCAGGGGAAAACACTGTCGATCAGGCATCCGAAGCCCGAGCTCACGACGGCAACCAATTTCCTCCATCTCATAAAAGGGGAAGGATCATATACTAATCTGCAGGCTGACCTTATCGATCTTGCCCTGGTGCTGCATGCTGAACACGGCGGAGGAAATAACTCCACTTTCACCATGAGGGTCACCAGCTCGACGGAAACCGATATTTACTCGGCAACAACTTCTGCCATTGGATCGCTTAAGGGTCCGCTGCACGGCGGAGCCAACCTTAAGGTTATGGATATGATGGAGGATATTAAAATGAATGTAAGGAACTGGAAGGACGAGGGTGAAGTTGAGAACTACCTTCTCCGGATTCTGAACAGGGAGGCCGGTGACCGCTCAGGAAAGATCTACGGTGTCGGCCATGCGGTTTACACTATTTCCGATCCGAGGGCCATCCTCCTGAAGGAGAAAGCGAGGGAGCTGGCAGCTGAAGCAGGAAGGTCGGATGAATTTGAGCTTTATTCGCTTGTCGAAAAGCTTACCCCGGAAGTTTTCAGCAGGTTCAAAGGTGAGCAATCGACAAAGGTCGTCTGCATAAATGTCGATTTCTATTCAGGCTTTGTCTATTCCTGCATAGGCATCCCGAAGGAACTCTATACCCCGATATTTGCCCTTGCCAGGGTAGCCGGATGGTGTACGCACCGGCTTGAGGAACTGACATTCTCAGCAAAGAGGATAATCAGGCCGGCTTTCAAGAATGTTTCCCCGTCAGGCAATTACATTCCCATACACGAAAGGAAGTGATCTGGCACGGGAAAAAGGAAAGGGCTGTTTCCTGGACCTGCCGGAAGATTGCAGGATATTCTGAAACAGCCCGGGAATGAAAACATATGAATGAAAAACAGGAAGCTTAGTTATTTTTTTCTGCCGTTTTTTGAACCTCAAGCCCGCCTTCGGTCATAACCCAATAGTGGGAGCCCTGGAATGACTTGCCATATTCGGTCACGGTTTCCCCGTCTCCTGTCCAACCTTCGGATGAGTGGTGATGCTCGAGGAACATGTTCTCGGCAGTTTTATCGAAATGCACCCTTGTTCCCTCAGGAATACTTATATTGACTTTCACATTGTCGGCCGACCATTTACTCCCTGAAGGCACTGTAAAGTACTCATCAATTCTTATTGTATCGCCGGAGACCCTGTAGTTGTATGTGAGCAGCTCTGCCTTTTTGGAGGCATCGATCCTGCTTCGTCCCATTGACCTCTTTACAACATCGATCTTAGCGGACTTGTCATCTGAAGGGTACACGTTCAGCCTGGTCCCTATATAGAGGTTCCTGTTGTCGTTCGTGAAATAGATGTCATATTCATCTTCAGGAAGGGAGATCTCCTTATCATATTTCAGGTCCGAAACCTTTTGCCCCGAAACCACATAGAGATCCGGTGGGGTATGCGGGATGACATCTGATGAGAAAACCTTTGCCGTCTCAGAGTAGCTTATCCCCTCATTGAAAGCTATCATCGTGAGGGCTGCCAGGCTGCCCACCCACAATACAAGTGCTCCGATGGCCACGATCCCGTCCCTCGCCCTGAACCAGAAGATCATCTTAACTCCCCAGTAAATCAGTGCAAGGAGCGGCAAAGTGATGATGATGAATGAGAGAGCAATTATCCACGGTGCAGCGGCAGGATTGACGATATAATTCAGGAAATCCGGGAAATAGAACAGGTTTATCCCGAATGAATGCGTGGAGAAGTAATCGGGATATTTGAAGAAGAACACCATGAACACGGTCACCAGGGCGAAAAAGCCTCCCAGGACAAATACAATTCCCATCAGGATAAGGAACACGCGTACAACAACAAAGAGTACCTTGCCGATCGCCCTGAAGACCTCGTTGAATGCATTGCCGACATTCGACATGGTGCCTGCCCCCACAGGATAATTGCCACCTGCTGACTGGGATATCCCGGAGGTGCCGCCTTCCCCCTGCCTGCCGGGACGCGGACCGTCACCATACATCTCTTTCTTCTGGAGATCCGTCCTGGCTTCAGGAAGGGCTATCCAGAGTGCTACGTAAACAAAGAATCCGACACCGAAAAAGCATGCGAAGATTATGAACAACAATCTGACCCACACAGGTTCCATCCCGAGAAATGCACCTAAACCGCTGCAGACACCCCCAATGATCCTGTCATCGGGATTCCTGAACATTTTTTTCTTTGACGGCTGGTAAGCAGCAGAAGCTCCGGGATCACGGAAATCGCCTCCCGTTTCAAATGTCTCGGGCGATCCGATTATTGAAATGACCTCTTCGACATTTTCCTTCGATATCACTCCTGCCTGGCCTCCCTTTGAATTGAATATCTCCGAGATTCTTGACTCTATATCCTCGAGGGTTTCCGCTCCGCCCTGCGTATGCCGGAGCCTGGCATCAATTTCGACAAGGTATTTTTTTAGTATTTTGTATGCATCCTCTTCGATCTGGAACAGAATTCCTCCGAGATTTATTTTTATGGTCTTTTCCATCATTTTTGAATTTTGTCGGTGATTGGGGATTACTTTTTCCTGATGAGGTTGACTGAATCAACGAGCTCATCCCAGGAGCTGTCGAGATCGGTAAGGAATGTTCTTCCGTCATCCGTCAGCTCGTAATATTTCCGGGGAGGCCCCTGTTGCGATTCTTCCCACCGGTAACTCAGCAGCCCGGCATTCTTCTGGCGTGTGAGCAGGGGGTATAGGGTCCCCTCAACGACTATCACCTTTGCCTCTTTCAGTTCTCTGATGATGTCACT
This sequence comes from Bacteroidales bacterium UBA1800, assembly GCA_002319915.1. GTDB lineage: Bacteria > Bacteroidota > Bacteroidia > Bacteroidales > VadinHA17 > LD21. Next base: position 35,367 of record DCFQ01000035.1, read on the forward strand.
CGCATAGCATGAATTCTTTGACAATATCGACAGTATGCAATACTCAAGAATTCCTTTCCGCATCTGTGCTTTCGTATTTTCCAGGTCCATAGTATACAGTTTTTATAAATTCATTTTCTTTCTCACGGTCTCGACTTCTTTCTTCACGGATTCCTTGATATTATGGATATTCACGGGATCCCCTTTCATTTCAATTTTCTGCGCTGTGGTCCTCGCCTCAGGGAGAACGGCATATAGGATCAGGTATACCGGAATTCCAAGGCCGCCAGCCATTGCCATCACGATAAAGATCCCCCTTATGACCCAGGGTTCCATATCCCAGTATGCACCCATGCCGGCACAAACACCCCCTATTATCCGGCGGTCGGGATCACGGTACATCCTGTGAGCTCCAGGAGTGACGAATTTCTCCTTCCTGGTCGGACCTTCATTATCGGAAAAGTCCTCGGGATTGCCCATCACTGCTATTATCTCCGTTACATCCTCCATTGTTATTACCTGTTTGTATCCGGCCAGCCTGGCCCTGAACAGCTCAGCCATCCTGGCCTCGATGTCGGACAGGATCTCTGAAGAGCTCTCTTCTTCTGCGAAGTGGATCTCGAGGCTCTTTAGGTATCTTTTAAGCTCGGCATAGGCATCCTCATCGATGTTGAAGGAGTAACCCCCGATATTAATGCTTACTGTGATTTTCATAGAACCTTAATATATTTACTACTATGTATAAAATATAACATGTCAATGCAAAGATATATAAAAAAATATATACTATGCAATACATAGTACCATATATTTTTCAGTATTGTATGAATAAAATAATTAATTATAAGATAATCACTGGATTATCAAAAGTCCTTTTTTGCCTTTGTGGCTACCTTTGTGAACCTTGGTGGTAAAATTTATTTGTTTGACACACAAAGTCCCGGTAACTATCGGGACACAAAGTACAGCACAAAGTCACACAAAGGCTGGTTAAGGGTAAAAGTTACTTTTGATGTTACCAGTCGTCATACCTTCAGAATATCTATCTTTATCCAAACTTTCTTAAAAATGAAAAGCAGGTATAAATGGGGTATCCTGGCTCCCGGCAAGATGGCTGCAAAATTCACGGGAGGTCTTAAGCTCCTCGAGAATGCGGAGCTTTATGCCGCAGGTTCGAGGGATGCGGCAAGGGCTGAAAAATTCGCCCATGACAATGGGTTTGAGAAATTCTACGGCAGCTATGAAGAACTTGCCGGGGATCCCGACGTCGATATCGTTTACATCGCTTCACCCCATTCACATCATCACGAACAGACGCTGTTGTGCCTTAAGAACAGGAAAGCAGTCATCTGTGAAAAAGCCTTTGCGCTGAACAGCCGCCAGGTAGAGGAGATGGTTGCAGAAGCCGATCGCAACAACCTTTTCCTGATGGAGGCATTATGGCCTCCTTTCCAGCCGTACCATAAAAAGGCAAAGGAACTGGTCAGATCAGGTATTGCGGGCAGGATTGTTCATCTCCAGACTTATTTTTCGTTCATCCCGCCCTATGATCCGAACGACCGCAAGTTCAACCCCTCCCTCGGTGGAGGGTCGCTTCTTGACATAGGGATCTACCCGGTGATTGACGTTCTTACATTCATGGGTGTCCCCGATGATATCGAAGCAGTGGCGGATTTTGCAGAGACAGGGGCAGAGGTGTCGTTAAGCGCGATCTTCAAATACAACGACGGCCGTATGGCGACGATATACAGTTCATACAGGACCAATAACGGCATCGGCTGCAATATACTGTGCGAGAAAGGGAACATAACAGCTTCCAGGGGCAGGGACATGAACCAGAGGGTTTTCCTCGATCTGCACGGGCAAAACCGCGAAGAATTTGTTTTCAGCCCGCCTGCAATGGGGTATCACTGGGAGGCAGAGGAAGTCATGAGATGCCTCGACGAGGAAAGGAATGAAAGCAGGATAGTGCCGCTCTCCTTCAGTCTGAACCTGATCAGGACACTCGACAGGATAAGAAAAGCGGCAGGAATATCCTTCCCGAATGAATAACATAATTTTGAAACTGATTTTTTTTTAACCACAGAGTGACACGGAGTCATGTGGAGTATCACTGTGTAACTCCATGTAAATCAGTGTTACTCAGTGGTAAAAAATATTCCCTTATAAAATAGTAATTATGTCTTCTGACAGTCGGGATATTAAATATGAAGCGGCGCTTTTCAAAAGGAAAATTTTCCTGAGCATGCTTATCCCGGGCATCCTGGTGTTTGTGATGTGGCTTGTAAAAGCTGTCGAACTTATCTTCTCACTAGATCTAACCCCTCTCGGCATTTTCCCTCTTACAATAAAAGGACTTCCCGGAATCATCTTCTCTCCATTCGTTCATGCCGGCTTCAACCATCTTTTCAGCAACTCATTGCCATTGTTCTTTCTCGGGACGGCCCTGTTCTACTTTTATGGTGAAATAGCGGTAAAAGTGGGACTATGGACATGGTTTATAACAGGTTTTCTCGTATGGCTCGGCGGACGTGAAGCCTGGCACATCGGGGCGAGCGGTCTTGTTTACGGCCTGGCATCCTTCCTGTTCTTCAGCGGCATAATAAGGAGATACTTCAGGCTGATAGCATTGTCTCTCCTGATAGTATTCCTTTACGGTTCCATGGTATGGGGGATCTTCCCCGATGTTTATAAAAATGTTTCATGGGAATCGC
>DCFQ01000052.1:0-3656 GCA_002319915.1 Bacteroidales bacterium UBA1800
TTGTTCGCGGGGAAGTTTTTGTTTCTTCCGCCGACGGAGGGATCACGAAACGCATTACAAACACTCCCGAAGAGGAGAGGTTCCTGAGCTTTTCCCCAACCGGCGATTCGCTTGTATATGCAAGTGAAAGGCAGGGTAGCTGGAAGATCTATATCGCCAGGAAATCGAGGAGTGAAGAGCCCTACTTCTACGCATCGACCACAATAAAAGAGGAGCCCGTTATAAGCAGCACGCACGACAGCTACCAGCCCCTTGTATCCCCCAACGGCAAGGAGATTGCCTACGTCGAGGACCACAGGTCATTGAAGGTCCGGACCCTGAAGACAGGAGAAACCCGGACCCTCCTTACCCCGGATGACATCATCTACATGAACGACGGCGACCAGTATTTTCAGTGGAGCCCCGACAGCAAATGGCTCCTGGCGCAATACTCGCCCAACCTTTCCAACACCGAGGTTGCACTGATCCCAGCCGATGGAAAAGGGAAGATGATCAACCTTACCAGGAGCGGCTACAGCGATTCCCACCCGGTGTGGGCCAACGGCGGCAAACAGATGCTCTGGTTCAGCGACCGCGACGGGCTGCGCAGCTATGCAAACAGCGGGAACCGCCAGGAAGACGTTTATACCCTGTTTTTCACAAGGGAGGCATGGGACCGCTTCCGGCTCAGCAAGGAAGATTTTGCGCTCCTGAAGGAAATGGAGGATAAGGCAAAGGAGAAAGAGAAGAAGGAGGCTGAAAAGGCGAAGAAAGACACAAAGAAGAAAGCTCCAGAGGCCAAAAAAGACTCATCGCTGGTTATCGAGACGGACGGTCTTTACGACAGGAAGGCGAGACTGACCATACACTCATCCTCACTGAGCGATGCCGTTCTGTCGAAGGACGGGGAGAAGCTCTTCTATCTTACGAGATTCGAAAAGGGGCTGAACCTGTGGAGCACCAACCTAAGGACAAAAGAGACAAAAATGGAGCTACCTCTTGATTCCCGTTCCGCCAGTCTCACCTGGGACAAGGAAATGAAGAACCTTTTCCTCCTTTCCGACGGAAGGATCTATAAGATAAACCCGGAGGGCTGGAAAAAGGATGCGGTCTCGTTTGACGGTGAGCTGACCATAGACCTTACCGCTGAAAGGGAGAGGATGTTCGACCATGTCTGGAGAAAGACCAGGGCCATGTTCTATAACTCGACATTCCACGGCGCTCCCTGGGATTCCCTATATGGCGATTACAGAAAATTCCTTCCACATATCGGCACAGGTTACGAATTCTCGGAGATGCTTTCCGAAATGCTCGGCGAGCTTAATGTTTCCCATTCGGGATCACGCTATTATGCGGGCAACCCGGAAGGTGACAACACAGGCTCTCTCGGGATCTTTCAGGATTATAATTACCATGGGGCCGGCATCAGGATCGATGAAGTACTTAAAGGAGGCCCGCTCGACAAGGCATCGATCAATGTCAGGCCGGGAATGATCCTGGAGCAGATAGACGGGGAGGTCATTACCCCTGACAGGGATGCTGCATTTTATCTTAACAGGAAGGCAGGCAAATTCACCCTGCTCACCCTCTTCGACCCGCTTTCCAACACCCGGCACGACATAACCGTAAAGCCCATTCCAAGGGATGAGGAATCTTCCCTTCTTTACAAAAGGTGGGTGAGGGAAAACCAGGACGAGGTGGATTCACTGAGCAACGGCCAGATTGGATATGTGCATGTCCCCGGAATGTCAGACGGACCTTACCGCAGCATCTATGAGGAGATGATGGGAAAGTACGCCGGCAGGAAAGGGGTTATCGTCGATACCCGGTTCAACGGCGGCGGTGACCTGGTCTCAGACCTTACAATGTTCTTCACTGGAAAGAAATACCTTGAGTATGCCACCGGAAGCCGCCCGGTTGGCTCGGAGCCGAACTTCAGGTGGACCAAGCCCACTGTGGCAATGTTCAACGAGGCAAATTACAGCGACGGGCACTGCTTCGCCTGCGGCTACAAGGAGCTTGGAATCGGCAAGACCGTCGGTATGCCGGTTCCCGGGACATGCAGCTGGGCCTGCTGGGAAATGCTCCAGGACGGAACCACCATGTGGGGGGTAATCCCCGTAAGCACCAGGGATATGAACGGGACCTGGCTCGAAAACGTTGAAACCGTGCCTGACTTCCGGGTGAAGAATGAACCCGGCATCATCAGCAAAGGGCGAGATCAGCAGCTTGAGAAAGCTGTCGAGGTGATAATGGATGAAACGAAATGACCTGAACCAAATAAAAACATCATGACTTCCAACCCTCAAACGATCGAACAGCCTGCCTCAGGCAGGGTTACCTCTGTGGATTTCTTCCGCGGCTTTACCATGTTCCTCCTGGCTGGCGAAGCAACAGAGCTCTATGAACACTTCATGCACGTGAACAGCGGAGTGGTGCAGTTTTTCGGCAACCAGCTCCACCATCATGAATGGCACGGACTGCATTTCTGGGACCTCATCCAGCCTTTCTTCATGTTCATTGTCGGCGTGGCAATACCGTTTGCGGTTGCCAACAGGCTGAAGAAAGGGGACAGCAACAAGAACGTCACTCTTCATGCATTTAAAAGATCGTTGCTGCTGTTGTTTTTCGGCTGGGCTCTCTATTTTGTCGATGCCGGGCACCTGGTATTCAGGTTTCAGAATGTCCTGGCCCAGCTTTCGGTAACTTACCTAGTTGCCTTCCTGATAAGAAACAAAAGCTTTAAGTTCCAGCTTGGCCTCACACTGTTGATCCTGCTGCTCATTGATCTGGCTTACAGGTTTTTCCCTGTCGATGGATTTAACCACCCATGGATCAATTTCGAGAATCTGGGCGCCTGGTTCAATAACAAGATCGAGGGTGTCGATAAAGCCAGCGAATGGGCCACACTTAACTTTGTTTCCACAACTGCCCACACTGTGTGGGGAGTCCTCTGCGGTAAGTTGCTTATGAGCGACAAGACTCCGCAAAAGAAGATCCGGACACTCGTCATTGCAGGTGCCGCAGCCCTCGTAATAGGTTATTCTCTTGACCTGTTGAACGTTACTCCGATCATAAAGAAAATTGCCACCTCCTCGTTTGTATTTGCCAGCGGCGGCTGGGCAATACTTGTCCTGGCATTCTGCTACTGGCTGATCGATGTCAAAAAACTGTTTATCAGCGGATCCAGATTCTTCATCATAGTTGGGATGAACAGTATCTTCATCTACCTCTTCTTCAGCGCCGGCGGAGCAGGCCTCCTGAGCAGAATAGCCACTCCCTTCAGCAACCTGCTGTTCTCATGGGGCGGCGAGCTGATCGCGGCTATAATCGCCAGCCTCATGGTCTGGGCGGCAGAGTGGTACCTCTGCTACTGGTTGTTCAGGAACAAGCTGTTTATTAAGATTTAGGGCAAATCCATTAACCGCAAAGTATGCAAAGAAGCTGCAAAGTACGCAAAGTCAAATGATTAAAGTTCTTCTCTTTGCGAACTTTGCGCAAGACCTTTGCGAACTTTGCGGTTAAAAATAAATGATATGGAAACAAAAGACAATGACAATTCAATCATGATCATCGGAGCCGGATTTGCAGGCTTATCGGCAGGTATTTACGCACAGATGAACGGATACAGTTCCGAGATCTTTGAAATGCACGACAAGCCGGGCGGGCTCTGCACC
>DCFQ01000052.1:3886-20276 GCA_002319915.1 Bacteroidales bacterium UBA1800
ATTTTCGAACTGCACGATAAACCGGGAGGCCTGTGCACCTCCTGGAAGCGCAAGGGCTACATCATCGATGGCTGCATCCACTGGCTGGTGGGCTCAGCTCCCGCCTCAAGGATGCACGATTACTGGGAAGAGGTAGGCCTGGCCCGTGGAAGGGAATTCATTTACATGGACGAGTTCTGCCAGTACGAGGACAAGGATGGAAGGCACCTCGTCCTGTATTCCGATGTTGACAGGCTTGAAAGGGAATTGCTTGACTTTTCGCCGGCAGATGCGCCGGTGATCAGGGAGTTCATAAGCGGCATAAGAATGTGCATCGGATTCGATCAGCCTTCGGTCCGCACTCCCCTGCTGACAAGGATCGGGAAGAATGCAAGGATGATCTCCGGATTCGTGATAAATGGGAAAAAGATGCAGAAATGGATGAAGACGAGCTGCGGTGATTTTGCCGCCAGGTTCTCAGATCCGCTCCTCAGGCAGCTCTTCAGCGAAATGTGGGGGGAGAAGTTTTCTATCCTGTTCATCCTCTTCACGTTTGCCTACCTGCATAATAAGAATGCCGGTTATCCCATCGGCGGGTCAATGCCCATGTCAAAAGCTCTGGAGTCGCGGTACCTTTCACTGGCAGGTACTATCCGCTACAAGACACCGGTCAGCAGGATAATCACCGAGGGTGATAAAGCCGTGGGGGTGATCCTCGCCGACGGCACGGAAAGGCGGTGTTCGCGCGTCATTTCTGCCGCCGACGGGTACACCACGATCTTTAAAATGCTTGAAGGAAAATACATTGACGACAGGATAAGGAACATGTACGATACCTGGCCCCTGTTCCCGGGCCTTATCTATGCCGGGATCGGGGTGAACAGGACCTTCGGAGAGATCCATAGATCAGTTTCAGGGATGAATTTTGCACTCAGGGAGCCGGTTGAAATAGCCGGAAAAACGATCAGCAACCTTCCGATCCACCTGTTCAATCATGACAGTTCAATGGCTCCCGAGGGAAAGACTGCGATCACCGTCCTTCTGAACACCGAATATGAATACTGGAAAAACCTGTCGGCCGACAGGAAGGCCTACCTGGCCAAAAAGGATGCGATCGGCAAACAGCTCATCATGCTTCTTGAAGAGCGTTTCCCAGGCATCTCCTCACAGGTCGAGATGATTGACATTGCCACGCCTGCCACATTCGAACGGTACACCGGGAACTGGAAAGGCACATTCGAGGGATGGCAGATCACCCCGGAAAATTCCGGATCGGTAATGAAACCCCTCGTCCAGACCCTGCCCGGCCTTTCAAATTTCTACATGTGCGGCCAGTGGGTCGAGCCGGGCGGCGGACTGCCAACCGGTGTTATGTCGGCTAGAAGACTGTTCAAAAGCATTTGCAAAGAGGACCGAAAGAAATTTAAAACTACCTATGCTTGAATGAAGAAATACAAGCGGATAAAATAAAATCCATAGACCGCAAAGGGTGCAGGTTTTTTTGCAAAAGTCGCAAAGTATCTTTAAAGAAAATTTCTATAACCGTGAAGTGGAATTTATCAACCCCCGCATACTGACTTGCAGGCTTTAGGGGGCAGATGGCAACCCTTAGCGTACCTCGCTAAAACATTGCGTACTTTGCGGTTAAAACAAAAAATATGGGTAAGTATTTTATTTTTTAACCGATACCTTTACAGCTTATATAAAGAAATGAAATCAGCAACTAAAATTGGTCAGCCACTAATGGTACTGTTTGTCGTATTGTTAGTCTTTTGCTCATGCAACCAATCTAAAACAATATTGACCCCGAAACCCGGTCCGGGGCCCCGCATAAACGGGGCACGGATCTTCGGGGTGAGGCCCGGCTCCCCGTTCCTCTTCAGGATCCCGGCGACGGGTGAGCGGCCGTTGATATACCGGGTAACCGGGCTTCCCGAAGGGCTTGTATGCGATTCGCTGACAGGCCAGATCTCAGGGGTCATTAGGAATCCTGGAAAGTACACGACAATATTCGAGGTCTCCAACAGGCTAGGTATTGCAGAAAAGCCCTTCAAGATCGTCTGCGGCGACACGCTTGCCCTTACCCCTCACATGGGATGGAACAGCTGGTACGTCTGGGAGAGCCACATCACCGACAGCATCATGAGGGCTTCGGCGGAAGCAATGGTCAGGACGGAGTTGATTGACCATGGCTACATGTATATAAACATTGACGATTGCTGGGCGGTAAAAGCTGATTCAAAGGATCCGATGCTCCTGGGAGAGCCTTACGATACAGACGGCTACATGAATTCAAACAGGTATTTTCCTGATATGCATGCCCTTACTTCTTACATTCATTCCCTCGGACTGAAAGCAGGCATTTATACCTCCCCGGGACCGCTGACATGTGCTGGGTATACCGGCGCCTGGAAGCATGAAGAAACGACGGCTGCCAGGTTTGCGGACTGGGGGTTCGATTTCCTGAAATACGACTGGTGTTCGTATGACCAGGTTGCTGCAGATACATCCCTTTCAGAGCTCCAAAAGCCCTATATTCTTATGAGTAATATACTGAAAAGGCAGGACAGGGACATGGTGCTGAATCTGTGCCAGTATGGGATGGGAGATGTCTGGAAGTGGGGGAAAAGCGCAGGAGGCAACAGCTGGCGCACAGCTGGCGACCTCGGAGGCTCCTTCGAGAAGATCGGTACCGCACTCTTCAGGGACGGATTCGATGTTTACACCGGCAATGAGCTCTATAAATATGGCGGTCCCGGCGGATGGAACGATCCGGATTACCTTCTCATCGGGCTACTCAGCAACTGGAAGGGGGCAACCGTCCCCACCCCGCTCACTCCCGACGAACAATACACGCAGGTCTCGCTCTGGTCGCTGCAGGCCGCCCCGCTTATCCTGAGCGGCGATATCACCCGCCTGGATGAATTCACCCTGGGCCTGCTGACGAATGATGAGATAATTGAAGTCGACCAGGATCCGCTTGGAAAGCCGGGCCGGCGAGTGGCAATGGAGAATGGCCTCGAGGTCTGGAAAAGGGAGCTTGGGGATGGATCGATCGCCGTGGGTCTTTTCAACCGGGAGAACTATAGGGCAAGGATCAGCGCCTTATGGAACGAGCTCGGGATCTCAGGGCAGCAGCGGGTCAGGGATCTCTGGAGACAGAAGGAGCTCGGCCACTTCAGCGGGAAGTTCTCATCTACCGTAAATGCCCATGGGGTGGTAATGCTCAGGTTCTGGCCTGCGAATTAGGGGTACCCGCAGGGATTTTATTATATTTATCCGCTTACTTTGTCATTTCCATTCAAAACAGATACGATGAGAAAATTGAATTTTGTCTTATTGCTCTTTGGACTTTTGCAGGTTAATTCCTTCGCGCAGAAAAAAGCCCTGGGCTCAATTGACCAGCAGGATCTGAGATCATTTATGTATTTCTTCTCTTCCGACGAGCTGCAGGGCAGGGAGACCGGGACACGCGCAAACGATGAGGCTGCACTCTATATCAGGACCAACCTCATGAGGCTGGGAGTGAAACCAATCCCCGGATCCGACAACTATTACCAGGAGATACCCCTGGCTTCGACAAGGGTCGACAGGAAGAATTCCGGGATCTATGTTTCCGATGCTGACGGAAAAACCATCTTTTCCTCCGACTCGCTTGTGACTTTTACTCCCGATAACAAGTCAATTACGGGGAACCTTGTCTTTGCCGGATATGGATACCGGGACTCTTCGAAAGATTATGACGATCTGAAGGGTCTGGATATAAAGGACAAGATCGTTCTTTTGATGACAAGGACACCTGATGCTTTTAAATCACAGGCAGAGAGCTCACAGTTCGACCAGGAAGCAGAGGGCCCCAAGATAATGTCACTGGTGGCAGGCGGAGCGAAGGCAATCCTCCTCGTTTATGATCCCGGGAACAAATACCGTGACCCATGGAGCTCAGGAATTGCTGAAATGCTTCCTTCCGACCGTGTCAGCATGGCGGGATCGGACGAGCATCCCATGCCCTTCCAACTTTCATTCATTACCCGGAATATCGCGGACGCCCTCCTGAAACCGCTCGGCAAGGATCTTGCACAGATGCAGGATATGATTGCCTCAACGGGGCAACCTGTATCCACAGAGATCACCGGTGTGTCCGTTACCTTGAAAACTGCAGTGGAGCAGAAGAAATTCAATTCACCGAACGTAGTAGGGATCATTGAAGGTTCAGATCCCGTTCTTAAAAACGAGTGTGTTGTATACTCAGCCCATTTTGACCATACAGGTGTGCGGGGCGACGGCCAGGTGAATAATGGTGCCGATGACAATGCTTCGGGTTCGATGGCCCTCCTCGAAGTGGCAAAGGCATTCATGAACCTTGACCAAAAGCCCCTCAGGACGGTAGTGTTTGCCTGGGTAAACGGCGAAGAGAAAGGATTGCTCGGGTCGCAGTATTATACTGACCACCCGGTATTCCCGGTGGAAAAAACGCTTGCCGACATAAACCTTGATATGGTAGGGAGGTCCAAGATGGCTTCGGATACGGGCAGCTTCTTTGGAATGCCGCTCGATGTGACCGGCCCCGGGGAGATCTATGTCTATACCGCTCACGAAAGCTCCCAGCTTATAAGGATGTTGTATGATGCGGCAGGAAAAGCCGGCCTGAAGGTCATCGACAAGGGCAGCGAGATCGAATACGGTTCGAGCGATCACGCAAGCTTCATCAACAAAGGCATCCCGGCACTGATGATCCATTCCGGGGTCCATTCCGATCTTCATTCGCCGCGTGATGATTACGGCAAGATCGATTTTGACAAGATGGAAAGGGTCTCGAAGATGGTGTTCCTGATCGGGTACGAAGCGGCCAATCAAAAGCAAAGGCTGGTCGTCGACAATCCGGTGAAAAAGAAAGAGTAAGAGAAGAAGCTTAAAGGAGACATCTTAAAAGCAGGTTATAACCGCAAAGAACGCTAAGTCCAATCCTGATAAATATCCGCAAAGAACGCAAAGATATGTAATTTAAAATCACCTCTTTGCGTACTTTGCGATTAAACTTGGCGTACTTTGCGGCTATTGGATTTAACCTTTTGAGAAGGCCTCAAGTTCTTTATCCTATCTTTTTGTATTTAATACGGACAGGAGTCGTATCGGCCACCCTCTTCCGGTAGTTCTCTTCGTAATCGGAATAGGTCCCTTCGAACCATACTACCTTTGAATCGCCCTCAAAGGCAAGGATATGGGTCGTGACCCTGTCGAGGAACCAGCGGTCGTGGGATATTATCACAGCGCATCCCGCAAAGTTTTCAAGCCCTTCCTCCAGCGCCCTGAGGGTGTTCACATCGATATCGTTTGTGGGTTCGTCGAGAAGCAGGACATTTGCCCCCGACTTGAGCGTCAGTGCGAGGTGGAGCCGGTTCCTTTCTCCGCCCGAGAGGACCCCGCATTTCTTTTCCTGGTCGGCCCCGGTAAAGTTGAACCTCGAAACGTAAGCCCTTGCGTTCACCAGCCTGTTTCCGACCATAACATCATTCTGACCGCCAGATATGACCTCGTACACCGTTTTTGCGGGATCGATTGCCGCGTGCGCCTGGTCGACGTATCCCAGCACAACGGTTTCGCCGATCTCAAAGCTCCCTGCCGTCGGTGATTCCTGTTTCATGATCATCCTGAAAAGAGTGGTCTTGCCTGCCCCGTTCGGACCTATAACGCCGACTATCCCGTTGGGTGGCAGGTTGAACTCCAGGCCTTCGAACAGGAGATTGCTGCCGAAGGATTTGGCCACTCGCGAAGCCTTGATCACCTTATCGCCGAGCCTGGGACCATTGGGGATGAATATCTCAAGCTTTTCTTCCTTTGCCTTCACATCCTGGTTAAGCAGGCTCTCATAGGCGCCCAGTCGTGCCTTCGATTTGGCATGCCTTGCCTTGGGGGACATCCTTACCCAATCCAGCTCCCTTTCCAGGATCTTCCTTCTCTTCACATTGCCTTTTTCCTCCACTTCGAGCCTTTTGGCCTTCTGTTCGAGCCAGGAGGAATAATTCCCTTTCCAAGGAATTCCTTCTCCCCTGTCGAGCTCAAGGATCCAGCCGGCAACATTATCCAGGAAGTACCTGTCGTGAGTGATGCAGATTACCGTCCCATGGTACTGCTTGAGAGTGGTTTCAAGCCACTGGACCGATTCGGCGTCAAGGTGGTTGGTAGGCTCATCGAGCAGGAGGATATCCGGTTGGCTGAGCAGGAGCCTGCAGAGCGCCACACGCCTTCTTTCTCCTCCCGACAGGAGATTTACCTTTGCGTCGCTCTCCGGGCATCTGAGGGCGTCCATTGCCCTTTCGAGCTTGTGATCGATGTTCCAGCCATCGTGGTAATCGATCTTCTCCTGGAGCTCAGCCTGCCTGTCCATCAGCTGCTGCATCCTGTCAGGGTTTTCATAGACTTCCGGATCCCCGAAACGGTTGTTTATCTCTTCAAATTCCTTTATCAGGTCGACAATCTCCTTCGCCCCCTCCTCAACAATCTCCCTGACCGAGCGGTCGTCAGCCAGCAGCGGATCCTGCTCGAGGTACCCGACGCTGTATCCCGGGAGAAAGGTTACCTCGCCCTGGTGCTCTTTTTCTACCCCGGCTATAATTTTCATAAGGGTCGATTTACCGGACCCGTTCAGACCTATTATTCCGATCTTGGCACCGAGAAAGAATGAAAGGGAGATGTCCTTGAGCACCTGCCGGTGAGGTGGGAATGTTTTTCCCACCCGGAACATTGAGAAGATTATCTTGTTGTCGTCAGCCATCAGGAATTTTTGGCGACAATTTATGAAAAAATAACAGAGGCTGTATCAAAAAGCCTCTGTGTACACCCCGGAGGGTGATATATGGATTTTTCTGGAATTTACACAGAGCAGCACAGAGCCTTTATTACTAGGCTCTGCGTGCTCTGTGTAACCAACCTAAACTGTCTGCGGTGCTTGCGGTTTACTTAAATCGAAAAGCTTGACGGTCTCATCCTGAAGGAGAACCCAGAGCGAATAGACGCCTTTCAGTGTTCCGATCGGGATATTGAGGCAGCCAAGTGCTGCAACTACTATCACCAGGTACCTTGCCCATGGCTGATAGGAAAGGAGCCCCAGTCCGCCAACAAGGCCGAGTGTCGACATGAACCCGATCAGCAGGGGAAGACTTACTGAAAGGAAGCCGAGCACCATTGTCGGAACCTCTTCATTGTCAACAAATCCCCTTGCAAATCGAAGAGCTACAAAAACTGCTATTGCAGCTATCAGACCCAGAATGCCAAAACCGATATGTATCGCACCCACTACGGTCACATGCTTTTTCATCTTTGAACCTTCCATGACTAATACTTTTTAATTCCTTGTTTTTATTTTCATTCCAGCTTAATGACTTGCTTTTGATTAAATTGTTGCATCATTGTACCTAATAATTTTCGAAAATCAGCGTTATTTTATCAAAAGAGGACGACTTTACTAGGGTGCCTCAGCTGAAATTATAGAGGGATCATGAAAAGAAAGCTATTGTACGGCCTGGCGTTCCTTGCACTCGCCTGTGCATTTACCAGATGTGAGCCATTGGGAACCTGCAAGATATGCAAACAGGTGACCTATGTGGACAACGTTTTGACCCAGGAAGGAAGTGAAACACAATACTGTGACGCCAAGCTGACGGCAATCGAAAACACCCCTGATGTAGTATCAGGCAATACAAGGGTCACCTGGGAATGCAGGTGATCCCAGGCCGCACTTAATTAAGTTTGCAGGCTACCGGCCTGAATGATAATTCTATCCGCCCCACGGGTAAAATATTTCCGTGAGAGTATTTTTTTATCCCCCAAAAAGGTTTGAAATCTCAGGGAAGGGCATTAAATTTGTTGATAAGTTGTTTGTAATTGCGACGCTATTTAAGGCATACATCTGTATCTTGTCGTAATTTTATGTTTGTCAATAACACAATATAATGTCTCTGAATTTCAGCAGTTTAGAATTAAAGGGTAAGACTATAGTTATTGTTGAGGATGATCTTCCGTCAATAAGATACTACGAAACACTTCTTCAGAGTTCAGGGGCAGAGGTTGTAAAATTCCGGACCGGCAAAGACTTCATTAATTACATTTCCAACAAGGAGATCAAGATCGACCTGGTCATCATGGATTTCCTCATTCCCCTTATTAACGGGATAGATTGCACCAGGATGTTCCGGAAAGAGAGGAAGGGCGTCCCGGTGCTTATGATCACTGCCTATTCCTCCGAACAGTCAAAATCCGATGCATATGTTGCCGGGTGCAATGAGTACATCCTCAAGCCGGTCTACCCCGAGTCAGTTTACTCACTCCTTGAAAAATACCTGAAGCAGGAATCTTATAAGACTGCAAGTTACAAGTATTGATCATCTTTCCTTCATTTAGCCTGCACACCCTTTAACCTGACCATATACTCCCCGTAATACTCTTCAAGCTTCTTGTTAATCTCGTCCCCGAGCTCCTTTTGATTGTTCTCAATGCAGAAGCCTGCCGCCCTTGAGGCATACTGGATCGCGCTCTGGACCTCATACTCTGCCGAGCTTAAAACATACGGATTCTGCCGCAGGTAATAGTTGAGGCTGGCATAATTATGGTCCCGGAGGGTCTTTGTAAGCTCAACTGCCTTCGTGGTATCCCCTGCCGCAAAATAGGCTTCTATAAGATCGGTAAAATAAGGATCGATAGGGAACTTGAAGACCGGCAATGCCTCCATGCAGCGGTTCAGCACCTCTACTGCCTTCTCATTCTTTCCCTCAGCCACAAGGGCTTTTGCCAGCCTGGCATAGATAAGCCTGGCTTTTACGACGATCAGTGTCCTGATATGGTTATAGTCAAGATTTACCCTGGGATTATTCGCACCGCCCCACACGAATTTATTCATTACATTGTCGTACATGATACTGGCATCGGTGCTCCCGTAGTCGTTCCATCCCTTGTTGTGGGATTTCACAGGCACCAGCCTGAATGCCAGCCCTTCCATCCTGAAGTATTCCTCAAGCCCCATTGAATCGTCAGTGTATCCGGTCACAAAATAGATTGGCCGTTTCCAGTCATTGTGGGCAAGGATATCAAGGATGATCAGCTGGCTCTTCATTATCGAATTCCCCTTCAGCTTTATATCGATATAGGGAACTATTTTACCGGAATCCTCCGGGCTCACCGTCCCTGAGGCAATCACCTTCGCCCTGTCGACCGGTATCCTGATGGTTCTCGTCGGAATAATATCGAGGATCTCTGTAGGTGAGATCTGCACTTTTGTTGCCTTGTTATCACTCATCACCCAGTCGATGACGGTCGAGATATCAACAGGGTCCTTGGTCTTCTCAACGATGAACACCTGGTTGTTCACACCGTCGTAATATTTTCTTACAGGAAATGATATAGGAAGCGGATCCGATCCGTATGTCTTCCATTTCATCTGGTTGATATACCAGTCGGTGTTCAGCAGCATAAGATTGCATACACGGATGTCGGTTCGTTTGCCTTCGACCTCCTGGGCGTACCAGAGAGGGAAGGTATCGTTATCCCCGTTCGTAAAAAGTATGGCGTCGGGGGCGCATGAATTGAGGTAATTGAACGCCACATCCCTGGCAAGGTAGCGTCCTGAGCGGTCATGGTCATCCCAGTTCTGGGTGCCCATTATCAGGGGAACCGCCAGGAGGCAGATCCCGCCGGCTACGGGGGCGGCTATCTTTTCGCCCGTCAGCTTTGTGATCAGCTCGAATACCGCAAGCACCCCAAGCCCTATCCATACCGCAAAGAAATAGAATGAACCCGCATATGCGTAGTCCCGTTCCCTCGGCTGGTTAGGGTACTGGTTCAGGTAAAGGACGATTGCGACACCCGTCATCAGGAAAAGTATCAGGATCACCCACCAGTTCCTGTAGTCCCTGTTGATCTGGTAGAAAAGGCCGATCAGTCCGAGGATCAGCGGAAGGAGGTAATAGACATTCCTTGACGTGTTGCTTTTCATGTCGGGAGGCAGGTCGGAGCTTCCCGTCCGCGGCTCATCGATGAATTTTATGCCCGATATCCAGTTGCCGTTTATCGCCCCGCCAGTCCCCTGGGTATCATTCTGTTTTCCGGCAAAATTCCACATGAAATACCTGAAGTACATATACCCGAACTGGTAACTGAACATAAACCTCATGTTCTCTATGAACGTCGGTTTCCTTATGATCTTCTTCTCGCCCGATCCCGTGGTAACAGTGACCGGCTCTCCCTTTACCTTGCCCCATTCGACATATGCCGGTTCATGATCGCTCTGTTCGCTCCACATCCTCGGGAAGAGTGTTATGAACCTAGGGTCATACACTCTTTCCAGGTCATGCGACGGGATAACATACCTGCCGTTCTCCAGGGCATATTTAGGCTTCCCTTCCTTGTAATCTATCACAGGTGCGTTGTAGTAGGGACCCCGGAAGAGCGGTCTCTGCCCGTACTGCTCCCTGTTGAGGAAGTAAAGCAGGCTGAATGGCTGCTCAGGCTGGTTCTCATTGAGCGGGGGATGGGCCGAAGCCCTGATGACGATTATGGCCTCTGCAGAATATGCCATCAGGATTACCATTATCCCGGTGAGCAGAGTATTGAGTACAGTCCGGTTCTTCTCAGCAAGCCTCCAGATATATGCCCCGATCGCGATCATAACGACCAGGTTGAGAAGGAAAGAGCCTGAAATGACCCAGATCCCGGAAAGCGTCAGTGCACTTATGGAAAGGATCCTGTTTTTCAGGGTGTTGCCGGAAGTGAAGGTTGACCAGACAGCCATCATAATAACGGCGGTCAGCAGTATCACATGGAAAACCATGCCGCTGTTTGACGGCAGGCCGAATGTATTTACAAAGAGCAGGTCGATCCTGGAAGAGATTGTCACAACCCCGGGCATAATTCCATAAAGTAGAAGGCCCAGTAAAAGGAACGAAACCCCCAGGGCGAGAAGGAAGCCTTTCCAGGAAAACTCATATTTCCTGAAATACACTATGAGAACAATCGCCGGAAGTGTCAGAAGATTAAGCAGGTGTACACCAATCGACAATCCCATCAGGAACGCGATCAGGATCAGCCACCTGTTCGAGTATTCCTCGTCAGCAGCATCCTCCCATTTGAGGATCGCCCAGAATACCAGTGCAGTAAAGAATGAAGAAGAGGCATAGACTTCACCCTCCACGGCCGAGAACCAGAATGAATCCGAAAAGGCATAAGCCAGTGCGCCCGCAGCGCCGGCTGCCATGACCGCAATTATCCTTGCCGGGCTGAAATTGTTCTCCTCCTTCAGAAGGATCTTTCTTGCTAGATGAGTAATGGTCCAGAAAAGGAAAAGGATTGTGAAGGCGCTTGCAAGTGCTGACATCGAATTGACCATTGCAGCCACATGTGCCCTGTCGCCCCCGGCGAACTGCGTGAACAGGTTGGCCATGATCATGAATACCGGGTTTCCTGGAGGATGACCGACCTCGAGCTTCCAGGCCGTGGCAATGAACTCACCGCAGTCCCACAAACTTCCTGTCGGCTCAATGGTCATAAGATAGGTAAATGCAGCAATTGCAAAGACCACCCAGCCGGTTATATTATTGATCAGCCTGTATTTTTTCATCGGGTAATATGATATTGTCCTGTAAATAAAGTAAACGACGAAATTAGTCAAATTTTTCCAACAACATCTTTATGTGCCTCTACTCACATATTTTAGTACATTTGGACAAACTCGTCCGGATGAAGATAAGTCCCGTTCTGCTGATACTCATGACCCTCTGTTTTCCGCAGGCCGCTTCGGGGCAGTATTATGAGACTGGACAGGACCCGGCATCCCTGAAATGGATGGAAGTGAGGACCGGGAATTTCACAGTCATTTATCCGAAGCAATACGGCCGGGAAGGTCTCAGGTTCGCCGGTTCGCTCGAAAAGGCATACAGGGACCTTGCGGCTCTTTACCCCGGGGTAAGGATCCGGATCCCGGTCATAATCCACAACTACACCATCGAGTCGAACGGATACGTGGCATGGGCCCCGTCGCGGATGGAAATCTACCCGACACCTGAGCAGAACTCCATTCCCCTCGATGCAGACCGGCAGCTTGCCCTTCACGAGCTAACCCATGTCCTGCAAATGCAGTCGCTTAACACCGGCTTCACGAAAGCACTGTCATATGTAGCCGGGCAGCAGATTCCCGGGTTTGTCTCCTCGCTCCTGCCCCAGTGGTTCCTCGAAGGGGATGCGGTCTTTTCGGAATCGCTGCTTTCTCCTTCAGGCCGCGGAAGGACCCCGTCGTTCTTAAAAGAACTTAAGGCAATAATAATCACCAAAGGCCGGATGTACAAGTATGACAAGGCGTTGAATGGCTCATTCAGGGACCATGTCCCGGATTATTACCAGAGCGGTTACCAGGCCGTCGCCTGGTCATACCTCATGTACGGAAAGGATATATGGAGGAAAGCCATTAAGACAACAGGCGATCTGCCGTTCACTGTCAATCCCGTAAACCTGAGCCTGATGAGGAACGGGCCGACAACAAAAAAGAGGCTTTTCAGCCAGGCTTTTGATACTCTCGCGGCCCTGTGGCTGGAAGATGACGAAAGATCGGGATTCAGGGTCAGCCAAGTGGTCAATCCGTCCAAAAAGGGGAAGTACGCCGATTACTCCTCCCCTGTTTTTGCAGGGAGCGATTCCATTATTGCAGTAAAATCGACTCTTTCCGAGCCGCCCCTTTTCGTCCTGATAAACGAGGGAAGGAAGCCTGAAAAGAGGCTGCTGGTCCCAGGCTATGGCTACCCGTGGTACCTGTCGTGTGCGAAAGGGAAGCTGGTATGGACCGAAATGCGAAGCGACCCCAGGTGGGAAAACAGGTCCTGGTCAGTCATTATGTTGATGGATCTCAAAACCGGTAACGTGCACAGGCTGACCTCCGGAAGCAGGTACATGTCGGCGGCCATTTCCCCCGACGCGACACGAATTGCCGCTTCGGAAAACGGGCCCGACAATTCCAACAGCCTCGTTATAATCGACACACGGGACGGCAGCATACAAGAGAGGATCCCCGCCCCGGGGAATGCTTACCTCCAGAGGCCCCGCTGGGACGAATCAGGGAGGAAGATCATTGTTATTTCCTTAACAGATGCGGGTGAAGGGATACACTCATTTGATCTCCTGGCAAAGCGTTGGGAGACCCTGATAAATGAGTCTGACAATGACCTTCAGTCAGCCTTCCTGCGAAATGATTCATTGTTCTATATCAGCTCCGCTTCCGGGACCGATAATGCTTTTGTGAAACCGGGCGGCGGACCGGTTAAGCTGCTCACACGGTCGCGGTTCGGGGTCAGTGACCTCGATATGAAGGATGGCAAGATGCTTTTCAGCGATTATTCCGGTGCAGGAAACGATATCTGCCTTTCAACGGTCAAAGGGCAGATAAGCGAAGGGACTCCTTATGATTATTCAGGCTCTTTCCTGATCGACAGGTTCAAACCGGCCGTACAGCACGACACGGCAGCAGGGACCGTCCTGAAGCCTGTTCCGTACCGCAAATGGCTGCATCTTTTCAGGTTCCACAGCTGGATGCCGTTCTATGCCGACATCGAAAAGGTGCAGTCTGACCCGGCTTCCCTAAGACCGGGGTTGACTCTCCTCTCCCAGAACGATCTGAGCACCCTGATCTCCTCATTGGGATACGAATACTCCAACAAGCTTCACCAGTTCCACTATAACCTGAAGTGGTACGGATGGTACCTGACATTCAGCAGCCAGCTCGATTACGGATTCAGGCCTGAGATCAATAAGTTCGGTTCGCCGGTGGGAGAGCCGTCGGTGGTCGAAAGAGGGTACCGGCTGACCAATACTGTTGCACTTCCATTGCTCTTCCAGGGCGGGAGGTTCACCAAATACCTTTACCTTTCAGGGTCTTCCGCCCTTCAGAATACTTACAACTACATTTCCGAAAAGGGAATTTATGACAACAGCCTGAACGAGATAACCGGAAGGATCTACTTTTCGAACTACCAGGTATCGGCACCCAGGGATATTTACCCAAGGTGGGCCCAGACCATCGACATAAGCTACTCATCATATCCCTTCGACAAATACCTGTACAGGGACCAGCTTACAGCAAGGGGTTCATTTTATTTCCCGGGCCTCTTCAGGAACAATGGCGTCAGGATACGGTTGGAAGGAGAGAAGCAGGACCCGGTGAGGTTCATCCTGCAGAGCAGGGCATCGTTCCCCAGGGGCTATTCAGGGATAATCATGAAGGAGGTTGGATTCGGTTCCGCAGATTACTTTTTCCCGCTCCTGTATCCCGACTTCCATCTCTCATCCCTCTTGTATCTTACGCGGATCCGCACCAGCCTGTTCTATGATTTTGCCAGGATCCCGGGCCAGTATGTTTTCACCCTGAGGAACGGGGTGACCGAGCTCGTTTACCAGGATATTCCAGAGGATTACCGGTCGTCGGGAGCAGAGCTTCTGGCTGATTTCTATGTTTTCAGGCTTCCGTTCAGGTTCTCGGCCGGCGTTCAGGCAGCCTGGCGCCAGAAGGACAACAGGATGGCCTTCGCGGCATTGTTTAACATAAATGTCTTCGGAATGAATATCGGGCAGCGGCATTCGTCCCTGAATTTCTGAAGGTTGCTTTCTAAAATCAGATTTCCCCGGAGAGAGGGCGTAAGAAGAAGCTAAAAGAGGCTTGTTACAGGCTTCGCGCTGCAGCCCTTATAAGTTCCCAGGCCCTCATGACATGATCGATAGTCACATTTGTCTGGCCGGTAACCATTCTCAGGGTATAATTGCCGTTGAGGTCAGTATGTGTAAGATATATTTTCCCCGAGTCGTTCAGGCGGTGATTAAGGGTTTCATTCAGGCGGTTAACCTCCTCCTTCCCAAGGTCCTTTGGCCTGAACCGGAAGCAGACAACGTTTATCACCACCGGCGCCATGATCTCGAAGTCCTCCTCGGATGAGATCAGCTCAGCGAGCCTGGCAGCGATCCGTATATGCATGCGGACCTTCTCACGCAGGGCTTCGGTGCCGTACAGGCGCATCACGCTCCATAGCTTGAGGGCCCTGAACCTCCTGCCAAGCGGCACTCCCCAGTCGCGGTAATCATTGACGCTCCCGCGGGTCCTTGTCCGGAGGTACTCGGGCAGGATCTCGAATGTCCTGATGAGAAGCGACGGGTCCTTTATGAAGAATGCGGAACAGTCGAAATTTGTGAACATCCATTTGTGCGGGTTGAATACAAATGAATCGATATATTCCTTCCCGTCGAGCATCCATTGAAATTCCGGCAGGATAAGGGCCGTGCCGGCCATGGCGGCATCGACATGGAGCCAGATATCATTTTTGGCACAGATCTCTCCTATGGCCCTTAAAGGGTCCACAGACGTGGTGCCGGTCGTGCCGATGGTGGCCACGACACAACAGGGAAGAAAACCATTCCTGGAGTCATCGGCGATAATATCCCTCAGCCGCGAGGGGTCCATCGAGAAATCCTCCCCCACGGGAACCTTCACCAGGTTTTTTCGTCCGATACCCGCAATTTTTACTGCTTTCTCGACTGATGAATGGGTCTGCTCAGAGCAATAAATCCGCAATTGCGGAAGCTCCTTCATGCCTTCCTCATTGATTCGGTAACCTGTCTTCTTTTCCCTGGCAGTGAGGATTGCGGCAAGAGTGGAAGTCGAGGCCGTATCCTGTATCACTCCCTCAAACCCGGCCGGGAGGCAGATAAGGTCCCTGAGCCAGATCATCATTTTCTCCTCGAGTTCCGCAGCAGCCGGTGAAGTCTCCCAGATCATGCACTGGGTGCCGAGGGTGGAAATGATCATTTCCGCAAGTATTGAAGGAGGGCTTGTGTTTGCCGGGAAATATGCAAAAAAATTGGGGCTCTGCCAGTGGCTGATCCCGGGCATGATGATCTCGTCGAGATCCTTCATGAATGATGAAAAAGATTCCGGGGTGGCAGGCGGGGCGCCGGGTATGCGGTCAAATATTTCGCCCGGCTTTACCTGTGATTTTACAGGATAGCTTTCAACACTTTCCATGTAGGCGGCCATCCAGTCGACCAGCTCATGGGCATATTTTCTGAATTCCCCGGGTGTCATGGGAAATGATTATTTTACAGATTCTGACAGGAGAATGATCTTATTGGCCTTTACCTCAATGACTCCGCCGTCAATCTCGTAGATCAGCTCCTTCCCGGCTTCATCGATTATACGTACCATTCCCTTGTCGAGTGTTGAAATTATCGGGGCATGATCTTTCAGCACCTGGAAGGATCCCTTCTGGCCAGGGACCCTTATCGATTCGATCTCTCCCTCGTATACTTTCGAGTCGGGAGTAAGAATTTCTATCTTCATCTGGTTGCTGGTTGCTGGTTGCTGGTTGCTGGTTGTGCTGGTTGTGCTGGT
>DCFQ01000052.1:20514-24609 GCA_002319915.1 Bacteroidales bacterium UBA1800
CTGGTTGTGCTGGTTGTGCTGGTTGCTGGTTATGCTGGTTGCTGGTTACTGGTTACTTGTTGCTGGTTAAATTGTTTTCAACTAGTAACAAGTGACCGGCAACCGGTAACTAATTTTACTTTGACTCGGCAAGGATCTTTTCTCCCTTCTCGATTGCATCTTCAATGGTACCTACCAGCATAAATGCTGATTCGGGGTACTGGTCAACCTTGCCGTCAATTATCATGTTGAATCCCTTGATCGTGTCTTCGATGGACACCAGGGCGCCCTTGATCCCCGTAAACTGCTCGGCAACATGGAACGGCTGGGACAGGAATCTCTGGACCCTCCTGGCCCTGTGAACCACAAGCTTGTCTTCTTCGGACAGTTCGTCCATACCGAGGATTGCGATGATATCCTGAAGCTCGTTATATCTCTGAAGAAGCTCCTTTACACGCTGTGCACAGTTATAATGGGCTTCGCCGACGATGTTCGCGGAAAGTATCCTGGAGGTGGAATCGAGCGGGTCGACCGCAGGGTAGATCCCGAGCTCCGAGATCTTGCGGCTGAGAACGGTCGTGGCATCGAGGTGTGCGAATGTGGTGGCAGGTGCCGGGTCGGTAAGGTCGTCTGCGGGAACATATACAGCCTGGACCGAGGTGATTGATCCGTGGCGGGTCGAAGTGATCCTCTCCTGCATGATCCCCATCTCCGTGGCAAGGGTAGGCTGGTAACCCACTGCCGATGGCATTCGGCCAAGAAGGGCCGAAACCTCCGAACCTGCCTGGGTGAACCTGAACACATTGTCCATGAAGAAAAGGATGTCCCTTCCGCCGCTCTTGCCGTCGCCATCCCTGAAATGCTCGGCGACCGAAAGTCCGGAAAGCGCAACCCTTGCCCTGGCCCCGGGAGGTTCGTTCATCTGGCCGAAAACGAGGGCCAGCTGTGAATCCTTGATAACTTTCATATCAACTTTCGAGAGATCCCATCCCCCGGCCTTCATATCGGCCATGAATGCATCGCCGTATTTGATGACGCCGGCATCTAGCATGTCGCGTAAAAGGTCGTTCCCTTCCCTTGTCCTCTCTCCTACGCCTGCAAAAACGGAGAGGCCTGCATATGCCTTGGCGATATTGTTGATCAGCTCCAGGATCACAACCGTCTTCCCAACGCCTGCACCGCCGAAAAGGCCGATCTTCCCTCCTTTTGAATAAGGTTCAATGAGATCGATGACCTTGATCCCGGTGAAGAGGACCTCTTTTTCCGTCGAAAGCTCTTCGTACCTCGGAGGTTTCCTGTGGATCGGATAGCCGCCTTTTTTGTCAAGGGGACCAATACCGTCGATAGCATCGCCTGTCACATTCATAAGCCTCCCCTTGATCTGTTCCCCGATAGGCATTGTTATCGGCAGGCCGGTAGCAACCACATCCATCCCCCTCCGCAGTCCGTCGGTGGAATCCATTGCCACGGTCCTAACCGTGTTTTCGCCGATATGCTGCTGACACTCCAGGACAAGAACGGATCCGTCGTCCCTTTTCACCTCGAGTGCATCATAAATGTCAGGCATTTCAGCACCCTGCCGATTGAAGGTGACGTCGACCACCGGTCCGATTATCTGGCTGATTTTCCCTGTAATGTTTGCCATAAATAGTTGTAATTATTTAGAATTCTGTTTTTTATTTTTCAGCTTCTCATATGTTCACTGCTCCCTGCTGTTCAGCGAGTCCGTAAGCCTTATGATCCCCTTCTTCCTGTCCGCCGGCACGCTTACTTTTTCGAGGTATCCGAGGGCTGCATCGTAATATTCCTTCGCAAGGTTTTCTGTTAGTTTTTTGATATTAAGGGTGTCATATATCCCGGTAACCACCTTTATGGTAGTCTCCGGATCCCCTCCCGGTATCCCGTATACTTCCTGCAGCTTTTTCTTAAGCTCGGGCCCTGCCAGCTCCATCGCCCTGACATAGAGGTATGTCTTCTTGCCGGTAACGATGTCTCCCCCTGAGGTTTTCCCGAATATCTTCACGTCGCCGTATGCATCGAGCAGGTCATCCTGAACCTGGAAAGCCAGCCCGAGGTTCCGTCCGAACTCAAAGACCAGGTCGGAATCCCTGTCACCGGCGCCGCCGAGCAGTGCCCCTATCCTGACCGAGGCTGCAATCAGTGAAGCCGTTTTGAGCTCGATCATCCTCAGATACTCATCCTGGTGAATTATCCCCACTTTCTCATAATTCATATCGAGCTGCTGGCCCACGCACACTTCGACAGCCGCTTTGTTGAATATCCTGAAGACTTTCTGCAGGCTTTCGGGTGGGGACTGAAGGAAGCATTCATTTGCAATGAAGGCCATAACATCACCCGAGAGGATTGCCTGGTTCACATCCCATTTGCTGTGAACGGCAGCCTGTCCCCTTCTCAGGGATGCATTGTCCATGATATCATCGTGGACAAGCGTGAAATTATGGAATATCTCCAGGCCGGTGACCGGTACCAGGGCATCATCAATCTTGTCGGTGAACAGGTTGCAGGCCATGAGCGCCAGCACCGGGCGCAGCCTTTTTCCCCCTATTGAAAGAACGTATCTTACCGGTTCAATCAGTCTTTCCGATTCCCTGTTATAAGGAATGTTGACCAACGCCTTATTAACCATTGCCGTTAATTCCGACCGACTGAACATTTCCTGTAATATCCTTTCTGGTTGTTATTTAACCTTTCAATGCTTCAGCACCGCTCACCACCTCGAGAATCTGGTTGGTGATCGATGCCTGGCGCGCCTTGTTATACTGAAGAGTCAGGTCGCGTATCATCTGGGTTGCATTATCTGTAGCCTTGTGCATCGCTGTCATCCTTGCCCCGTTTTCCGCCACATACGAATCCAGAACCGCCTTGTAGAACTGTATCTTCAGCGAAGTGGGTATAAGCTCCTTCATAATGGATTCACTGTCGGGCTCATAAATGTAATCAGCGGGGGGGCCCTGTTTCCCGGCAGCCGGGGCTGTTTCGACCGGCAGGAATTCTTCCGTTGTCAGGATCTGGACTGCAGCGTTCTTGAAATGATTGTAGATGATCTCCACCCTGTCAAGATCACCCCTTGCAAAATCGGCCATTATCTTCCCGGCAATCTCAGCTGTTTTCTCAAAGGTGAGGTCGTTCAGAAGGGCGTTGTACTCGGATGCGATCTTTAACCCCTGCTTCCTGAGGAGGTCATGTCCCTTCTTGCCGATGGCAAGGAAATAAACATTGCCGCTCATGTACTGATCATAGTATTTATCAGCCAGGAGCCTTTTTGCCTCCTTCACGATATTTGCATTGAATGCGCCGCACAGGCCCCTGTTGGATGTTACGGCAACAATGAGGATCTTTCCGGGTGCCGATTTCCTGGCAAAAACATTTTCAACTTCGGCATCTGCCAGGCTCTGTGACAGGTTTACGAGTATCTCATGCAGCTTGTTTGCATAGGGCCTCAGACGAACGATCTTATCCTGTGCTTTTCTCAGCTTCGCCGCCGAAACCATCTTCATGGCAGAGGTTATCTGCCTCGTCGATTTCACGGAAGCTATCCTAATCCTTATAGCCTTGAGGTTCGCCATTTATCTGTTCGTTTAGTCTGCCTGAGCCGTTGGTCAGGATTTATATTTTGAAGCCACATCGGCTGCAACTTCCTCCAGGACACCGGTGATCTTGTCATTCAGGATTCCTTCCCTCAGCTGGCCGAGTATATCGCTGTGCTTCAGCTCCAGGATCTCGATGAAATTAGTCTCGAATTCCCTGACCTTATTGACAGGAACGTCCCTGAGGAGGCCTATTGTGCCGCAATAGATGATTGCAATCTGCTTTTCGACTGGAACCGGTGCATACTGGGCCTGTTTAAGGATCTCAACATTCCTTGCGCCCTTGTTAAGTACGGAGAGGGTGGAGGCATCAAGGTCCGAACCGAACTTTGAAAAAGCCTCGAGCTCACGGTACTGTGCCTGGTCAACCTTAAGGGTCCCGGCGATCTTTTTCATTGCCTTGATCTGGGCATTACCACCTACCCTTGATACCGAAATACCGACGTTGATGGCAGGTCTTACCCCGGAGTTGAAGAGTGCCG
Organism: Bacteroidales bacterium UBA1800; assembly: GCA_002319915.1. Lineage (GTDB taxonomy): Bacteria > Bacteroidota > Bacteroidia > Bacteroidales > VadinHA17 > LD21. The sequence goes on from DCFQ01000052.1 coordinate 24,584, forward strand.
ACTCAAGGAAGATCTGGCCGTCGGTG
>DCFQ01000052.1:24837-61036 GCA_002319915.1 Bacteroidales bacterium UBA1800
GGCCGTCGGTGATCGAGATCACGTTAGTCGGGATGTAAGCCGCTACGTCGCCGGCCTGGGTCTCGATAATCGGGAGCGCGGTAAGTGAACCTCCTCCCCTGACCATATGACGAATGGATACGGGAAGGTCATTCATCTTCCTGGCCACTTCGTCCGATTCGATAATCTTGGCTGCCCTTTCAAGAAGCCTCGAGTGCAGGTAGAACACGTCGCCTGGGTATGCTTCGCGGCCTGGCGGACGGCGGAGCAGGAGGGAGACTTCCCTGTATGAAACTGCCTGTTTCGACAGGTCGTCATAGATGATCAGGGCATCCCGGCCCGTATCGCGGAAAAATTCCCCGATTGCCGCACCTGCAAATGGGGCGTAGAACTGTGAGGCTGCCGGATCGGATGCTGTTGCGAGAACGATCACCGTGTATTCCATGGCCCCGTAATCCTCAAGGGTCCTGGCAATATTGGCGACCGTGGATCCTTTCTGGCCCACTGCAACATAAATGCAGTAGACCGGCTTGCCGTTCTCGAAATTCTTTCTCTGATTGATAATCGTATCTATGGCGATTGCCGTCTTTCCTGTCTGGCGGTCACCGATAATGAGTTCCCTCTGGCCTCTTCCTATGGGGATCATGGCATCGATGGCCTTGAGCCCGGTTTGAAGCGGCTGTTTCACAGGTTGCCTGAAAATGACGCCCGGTGCTTTCCTTTCGAAAGGCATTTCAAAGAGATCGCCTTCGACTGCGCCCTTGCCGTCAAGAGGCTGGCCGGTGGTAGAGATCACCCTCCCGAGCAGGCCTTCCCCGACCCCGATCGAAGCGATGCGGCGGGTCCTTTTTACTATGTCCCCTTCATTGATCTCTTCGGTTGGCCCCAGAAGCACTGCTCCGATATTGTCCTCTTCAAGGTTAAGGACTATGCCTTTCATTCCGTTCTCAAACTCTATCAGTTCGTTTGACTCTGCATTTGAAAGTCCGTAAATGCGGGCGATACCGTCGCCCACCTCAAGAACTGTCCCCACTTCTTCAAGCTCAGCTCCGGTTTGAATGCCCTCGAGCTGCTGTTTGAGGATCTTTGAGACTTCTGCTGGTTTAATACTTGCCATTGTATACGTGATAATGTTAAATTCCTGCTTTGTTAAACGATCCTGTTCTCGATTCCCGTGCTGAGCCCTTTCCTGATCTTCCTCAGCTTGTTCCTTACGCTTGCATCTATATAGTTGTCAGATACTTTTAGGATGAATCCGCCTATTATGCCCGGATCGATGTTTTCGGTAAGCTCGACCTTTGTCTTGAAAATTCCGGCAACCAGGTCCGTGACCTGCCTGATTATCTTCTCATCCACCCTGACCGCGCTTGTCAGCTGGCACCCGGTAATACCCCGGTATTCCATGGTCTCGCCGATAAACACCCTGGCGACAGCCGGGAGGAATTTTTCCCTGCCGTTCTTCACAAGCAGATCGGTAAGTGACAATGTGAGCCCGTTCAGGCTATTCCCGAATGCAGCATGAAGGATCGTGCTCTTGTTTGAGGGAAGGATAATCGGGCTCGCGAGGAATTCCCGGAAATCCGGATCCTTGCTGACCTCGAGGATCAGTTTCATATCACTGTCGACCTCATCCAGGAGATTTCTTTCTTTTGCAAGCTGGAAGACAGCTCTTGAATACCTGACGGAAATCCTGCTTTCGTTCATTGCCCTGATATAATTAGTTCTTGTTCAGGTCCATGTCCTTCAGGTAGTTGTCGATGAGCTTTCCCTGTTCGCCTGTCTGCTGAAGCTTCTCCCCAAGTATCTTCGATGCAATTTCAACCGAGAGGATTGCCACCTGTTCGCGGATCCCGGCTATTGCAGCTGCTTTTTCCCTTTCGATGCCTACCCTTGCCTTCTCGACCACTTTCTGGGCCTCTTCGGTTGCTTTTCCCCTGGCTTCGGCAATTAGCCTGTCGCGGACATCACGGGCCTCCTTGAGGATATTCTCGCGTTCCTCCCTGGCTTTGCGGAGAATGGCTTCATTGTCGCTCTGAAGCTTGAGCATTTCCTTCCTGGCATTTTCAGCAGATGCCAGTGAGCCCTTTATCATCTCATCCCTTGCCTTGACCGCACTGAGTATGGGCTTCCATGCGAATCTTTTCAGGATGAGGAAAAACATGATGAAGATGATGGTGGTCCAGAAAACCAGTCCGATCGCGGGTGATGTAAGGCTGTTTGCTAATAAGACCATATTCTTTGATTTGACTTGTTTTTTAAAATAAAAGAGACGCCGCAACCAACCGTTGCGGTGTCTCCTGTTCCTTTACTTTGCTGCGTTTGAAAGCAGGGAAACAACCACTGCGAACAATGCCACTCCTTCGATAAGGACTGATGCAATGATCATGGCTGTCTGGATCTTGGATGTGGCTTCCGGCTGGCGGGCTATGGCGTCCATAGCCGAACCGCCGATGCGGCCGATGCCAAGTCCTGCACCTATTACGGCGAGACCTGCTCCGATTGCTGCCATTGTACCTGTCATAATAACTAAATTTAAGTTAAACAATGAATACTAATGTTCCTCTTCCACAGCCATGCTGATGAACAGGGCCGACAGAAGGGTGAATACATATGCCTGAAGGAATGCGACGAAAAGCTCGATGCAGTCCATGAATACTACTAAAAGGATCGAGGCCGGCGCAACAGCGATCGACCTGAAGATGAAAATAAGGCTGACGAGACTCAGGATCACGATATGCCCTGCACTGATGTTTGCAAAGAGTCGGATCATAAGAGCGAAAGGCTTTGAGACGACCCCTATAATTTCCACCGGGATCATGATCGGAAGAAGCCAGAAGGGCACACCCGGAGTGGCGAAAATGTGCTTCCAGTAGTTCCTGTTCCCGCTGAACTGGGTAATAACAAACGTCAGGAAAGCAAGCACAAAAGTAACGGCTATATTACCGGTAACGTTTGCGCCGAACGGGGGCGGGTATGGAATCATGCCCAGCAGATTGTTCAGAAGTATGAAAAAGAATACCGTAAGAAGGTAAGGCATGTACTTCTCATACTTGTGCTCACCGATATTCGCAATCGCAATATCGTCGCGGACAAATAGTATGATGGGCTCGAGGAAGCTCTGGATCCCCCTGGGATGGCTGATCCCGGTTTTTTTATATGATCTCGACAGTGAGATAAACAGCCAGAGGCCCATCAGGGCGGCGAAAAGCATCCCGACCACTGATTTTGTGATGGATAAGTCGAGGGGAAGATTCTTCTCATCGATGGTCCCGTCAGGATTGACCTTCACGATCTTACCCTGGAGATCCCCTTCTTCTTCAAGCATATATCCGTTATAAACCTGGCCTTTAAAAAGCTTCCGGGAAGAGAATATGTCAAGTCCCTTCTCCTTGGACCAGACAATCACGGGAAGGGGAATTGCCACATCCTTTTTGCTTTTTGTGGTGAGGATGTGCCATTCGTGGGAGTCGGCAATATGCTCAAGGATAAATGAGCTGGACTCAAATTTCTCCTCGGCGCTTTCCAGGGGCGTTTCCTGAACCTGCGCCCTGAGTCCTCCGGATATCAATAAAAACAGAGCAAACAGGGAGCCTTTTATGAATATTGTTTTCAAATCTAAAATATTATAAAGATCTGTCTTTCAGAGTGTTTAACATCAGGTTTGCCAAATATACGGAGAAGCCCAAATATAGTACAAAAAACAATATCAGGAATGTAGGCCCGGTTTTTTTAGCAACAAAAAACCACATGAGCGCGAGAACCAGTTCGAGAAGAAATTTGAGGGCGATTGCCACCAAAAGGTGCATGGTCTGGCTTTGAGGTTCCTTTTTCAGTCCCCTGAGGAAAATCAGAAGTGAGATGAGCGAGATCGATACAAAGCAGAGCGCCAGGATCAGAAAATCGGCTATTGTAAACCCGGGCCGGGTGAAGGAAACACAAAGAACCCCTGCCAGCAGGACAATTGTCGAAAAGATCAGGAAACCGGTGATTGTGCGTCGGGGGGTTCTCAGGATCATCTTATGAAGTCCTTTAGGGCCGTGTAGATCCCCGCAAATACACCTAGGAGGGAGAGTATAATTGTAAAGACTGGAGTTTCAAGCCCGAGGAGTTTATCCAGCTTGATTCCGCACCAGGTAAGAGCAAAGATTATTGCCAGCATCTGAAAGGCGATCCCGGAATATTTCCCGAAATCCTGGAGACCTTTACTTGCCGGTTTTTTCTGCTGTTTTTTCCGGCTCTTTCGGTTTTGTGAAAGCGGATCCGTCATTGTTGTCTTCACTTTCACTCATTTTGCAGTTGCCCGTGAATTTAGCTCCAGGTTCAATCGAAAGCTTGAATGTATAAATGTCGCCGACGATCCTGGATGAGTTCTTGAGGTTAAGCAATTGCCCGACACTGATCTTCCCGTCGATCATTCCTGACACTTCGGAGTTCTTGCACATAACTTCACCTTTGACCTTTCCTGTGGGTCCGATAACCACTTTTCCCTTGGTGCTGAGGTTTCCGGTCAGGGATCCGTCGATACGGATGTCGCCGGTCGATTTAATGTCCCCGGTTATCTCGGTGCCATTGCTGATGAGGTTGATGGTAGTGTTGTCCGTTTCGTTGATTTTTCCCATTGTTTCCGCAGAATTTATGTACAAACATAATAACTCTTAAATATAAAAACTATTGCAGGGGGAAATTATATTGGACATATTTTTGGTTACACGGAGATTACACGGAGGTGAGCTGAGAGCTCTGTGACACTCCGTTTCTCCTCCTGATCTACTCAGTGATACAAAAAATTTTCGTTAGATAAGCTGCAGGATTCTTACTTTGGATCGTATGCCCATTTAACATATATCGAGCCCCAGGTAAATCCGCCCCCGAAAGCCGCGAGGATGAGCTTATCGCCCTTTTTCAGCTTGCTTTCATATTCCCACAAGCAAAGCGGGATGGTTGCGGCAGTTGTATTACCGAAGTGTTCGATATTGATCATGACCTTTTCAGGGGGAAGGCCCATTCTCCTCCCGGTTGCGTCAATGATCCTCAGGTTTGCCTGGTGCGGCACCAGCCATGCTATATCATCTGCCGTGAGGTTATTCCGTTCCATGATCTCAGCGGCAACGTCGGCCATGCTGACAACTGCAAACTTGAAAACGCTTTGGCCTTCCTGGTAGATGAAATGTTCGCGAGCATCAACGGTTTCGTGCGAAGCCGGTTTCAGGGACCCGCCCGCCTTCAGGTGGAGGTATTTTTTGCCCGAGCCGTCAACATGTAAAATATGGTCCATAATCCCGAAATCTTCTTCTCCGGGTTCGAGAAGGACAGCGCCTGCAGCATCCCCGAACAGCGGGCATGTGGTACGGTCGGTATAATCCGTTATCGAGGACATTTTATCGGCACCGACAACAATCACTTTTCTGCGTTGACCGCTTTCGATATAGGCAGCCCCTGTCTGGAGGGCAAAGAGGAAGCCCGAGCAGGCGGCAGCCAGGTCAAAGCTGAAGGCATTTTTTATCCCGACCTTGTCGCAGATAATATTTGCCGTTGCCGGGAACATCATGTCTCCGGTGACAGTTGCACATATCAGCAGATCAATCTCATCAGGTGAAGTGCCGGTCTTTTCAAGGAGCCCCCTGACAGCATTTTCGCCCAGGACGGAAGTTCCGAGGCCTTCCCCTTTGAGGATACGCCTCTCCCTGATCCCGACCCTTTGCATTATCCACTCGTCGGAGGTGTCAACCATTTTTGAGAGTTCATGGTTGGTGAGCCTGTATTCCGGGACCCACGCATTGATCCCCGTAATCGCAGCTCTTATTTTTCCCATAATTAAATTGCTTCGAGTATCTTCCTGGCAAGGTTGGCACTTACAACCGCCTTTGTCTGGAGAACCATGTTCATAATAGCTTTCCTTTTCGAGATGCCATGTCCTATCACAACATTGGCATTTATCCCCACAATTGGAGTGCCCCCGATATTTTCATAGTTGAACCTGTCGATGAATGGGTCGGAGATGTTTCTTTTCCTTAGCAGGAAGTAGAGCGATTCGGCCTGCTTAAGAACTATATTCCCGACGAATCCGTCACAGACCACCACATCGGTCACCTTCTCGTGGAAAAGAGAATTGCCTTCCACGTTCCCCCTGAAGTTTATCCCCGGATGTTCCTTCATCAGCTCATAAGCTGCTTTTACTACCGGGGTGCCCTTTGTTTCCTCCTCGCCGATATTGAGAAGCCCGACGGTCGGGTTTTCCCGTTTCAGGACAAATTTTGCATAGAGGCTTCCCAGTATCCCGTATTGAAGCAGTACCTCTGGCTTGCAGTCGGGATTAAGGCCGACATCGAGAATAATGGAATCCCTTCCGTCGATACAGGGAAGGAGCGTTGCCAGGGCCGGCCGAAAAACACCGGGAATGCCTTTAACAGTATAGCTTGCACCAACAAGCATGGCCCCTGTATTCCCCGCGCTGCAGAAACCGTCAAGCGAGCCTTCCATCAGCATGTTGTAGCCGACTTCAATGCTCGAATCCTTTTTTTGTGAATAGGCTTTTGCAGGATGATCACCCATTTCAATCACCTGGGATGTCGGTACGATCTCAAAACCGGAAGGATCGACATTCATTTCCCCTAGCTTCCTCATGATCGAGGATTCGTCCCCAAGAAGGACAAGGGTTTCACCGTTATTGAAATGTCTTATCGAATCAACTGCGCCTTCAATGATTGCATCGGGAGCAAAGTCTCCGCCCATGACATCAAGGCCAATCTTCATATTTTCACGCTTTGGTTACTGAAATCAGGCAGTTGCCTTTTTCTCGACAGCAAGCTTGCCCCTGTAGTATCCGCATTCCGGACAGACCCTGTGGTATTCAATTGAAGAACCGCAGTTGGAACATGTACCGACAGTCGGAGCTGTGGCTTTGTAATGGGTTCTGCGCTTATCCCTTCTTGTGCTGGAGTGTTTGTGTTTAGGATGTGCCATTTTAGTTTCTATTAATTTCCATTCATAAGTTTTTTCAAATCCTCCCACCCTGGGTCCCCGCTGTTCTCATCATCAACCAGGTATTCATTCAGTTTCCTGAGCATCTGTGGATCACAGGTGCTGTTCCCATCCGCATCGTCGGGATGTATCCTTTTTATCGGAAGGGAGAGGTTGATAAAGTCATAAAAATACTGTGACAGATCAAGCTCGCTTTCATCTCTCGGCAGAGTAATGATCTCCGGGTCATATTCCTCCCTTTCCGCACCAAACCGCACCAGGAGCCGGTTATCGCTCTCCACCGGGAAATCCATCATCCCAAGGCACCTGTCGCAGCAGATCCTGACGCTCCCCCTGATGACAATGCTTATCCCGATATGCGAGGAGTGACGTTCGGCTTCTACAATTGCGGTAAGTGTTCCTTCCTTTATCTCCGATTCTTCAAACTGGTCAAAAAACTTGTTATTAATCTCAAAATGAAAAGAATGGTGTCCTTCCTTCTGTCCGCTCACCGGTATCGAATATATTCCGGACATCTCTTTTAAATTTTGGTGTGCAAAAATATAAATCCTTCCGCAATTAAAAAAATTATCAACATAAAAGTAACATTAATTGATTAAAATCACTTTTTGCCGGTACATTCCCACCATTCGCCGATTTCATCTTATTAAAAGATATATCGTTATATATTTTTGATGAAAAATAAATATCTTGAGCTATGAAAAACAGGGATCAAATGTTAATAAAGCACCGGGAGTACCATCCATCGATCAGCTTCGGGCTGTTCCTCATAGTGCTGGGGCTGGCGCTTCTCGTTGCGACCAACGATATGCTGCACCTGGGTAGCGTGAAGGAATATTTCACCTGGGAAACGGCAATGATCTTTGTAGGTGTAATCCTTCTCGTCAACCGTCGTTTTGTAGGCGGTCTTCTGCTTTCAGCCCTGGGGGCATGGTTCCTTATCGATAACCGGGATATTGTGCTTTCTCCGCTGATCAGGACGATTTACTGGCCCGTTGTCATAGTCCTGATCGGGCTTGGCTTCATTGTTTCTTCATTATTCAGAAGAAAATAGTACAGCAATTAAATTCAAACAAATAATTTTACAGCTATGGAAACTAACCAGGATTACAGGGATGAACGCAGCCGGTTGAGGGAAGAGCGCCGTGCCATGAGACATGAGCATCACTTTGTTTCGAGCAACCGGGCCGTGATCGGCGTTGTTCTGGTCCTTGCAGGATTATTCCTCGTCATGAGGAATACCGGGATATTCCCCGATTTTATCGATAGTGTCGTATTCAGCTGGCCAATGCTGCTGGTCGTGATCGGGCTGATCATGACCCTGGGCTCCTCGGAGAAGACCGGAGGCATAATCGTGATGGCAGTCGGGGGATTCTTCATGATTCCCCTGGTATTCAGGGAGACCTTCCACATGTACAACATGTTCTGGCCTTCAATATTTATTATTGTCGGTATAATCTTCATCATTTCACGCGGGGCCTGGCGGCCCGGTCACCTGCAGTCAGGACCAGTGCCCACAGGGGCCAGAGGCGATGATTGGATCGACTACGTTAATATCTTCAGCGGCGGCGAGAGGCAGGTAACCTCGCAGAAGTTCCAGGGCGGGAAGATCACCTCGGTCTTCGGGGGGATAGAGCTCGACCTCACCAAAGCCCAGCTTATGGAGGGCGATTCGGCGATCGAAATAGCCTGTATCTTCGGCGGCGCTACTCTGATCGTGCCCGATAACTGGTTCATTACAATTGAAGTCACTCCAATTCTCGGTGGATTCACCGATTCCCGGAAGCTTCTGCCGGGGCGGACAGTTGACCCTTCAAGGCACCTGATCATAAAGGGAGCAGTGGTGTTCGGAGGCGGAGAAATAAAAAGCTATTAGACTGAAAAATGAGACATCCTGTACTTTCCGACAGGAGGAGACTTTTAATATGGGGGCTGGCCTGGCTGCTTCTGACGGCGGGCCAGCTCCTGCTTTATTATTATGCTTACGGCGGCTACACCGATATCTTTATTCCCGACGGGATTATCTCGATGCTCCTCTACTCAGGCCTTGCCCTGTCGATGTGGTACCCCTTCAGGTATTTCAACACCGCAACGACCGGGCTGACTGCTGTGCTGGCAAATATCGCGGCGGGAGGCATATTCTTCGTCTCGGTCTGGATCCTTCTGACAAGGGTCCTTGTACCACTTTTCATTCCGAAAACATACAACTTCGCCGGATACTGGGATGTTACCTTTCCCTACAGGGTCGGAACGGGGGTCTTCATCTTCCTGCTGATTATACTTACTTACTACCTTTTTACGAGCCTCTTCAACCTGGCGGAAAAAAAGACAAAGGAGGCAAAGCTCGAATCGCTTGTAAAGGAGACCGAGCTCAAAATGCTGAGATCCCAGATCAATCCGCATTTCCTCTTCAACAGCCTTAACTCGATAAGCTCCCTCACCATCACCAATCCTGAAAAGGCAAGGGAAATGGTAATCAAGCTCTCCGATTTCATGAGGTACTCCCTGTCGAGGAAGGATGAGAAGCCGGTGACCTTCCGTAGCGAGCTCGATAACCTCAGGCTCTACCTCGACATCGAAAAGGTGAGATTTGGAGACAGGCTGTCAATTGAGGAATTCATCGACGGGAACTGTCTCGAGGTGAACCTGCCAGTCATGCTGCTCCAGCCCCTGTACGAAAATGCCGTGAAACACGGGGTCTACGAGAGCACCGAAAAGGTCAGCATATCAACCAGGGCCGTTATCGAAGAGGGATTCCTTACCATTGCCATTTCCAACAACTACGACTCCGCCCCTGCTTCACTCAAGGGGACAGGGACCGGCCTCCTCAACGTCTCCCGCCGCCTTGAACTTTTTTACGGCTCCAAAGGTTTTCTTCAAACTTCAAAAGAAGATGGTATCTTTACAGTCAGGCTTTTTATTCCAGTAACTGAAGAACCAGATGAAAAAGGTCAGAACGATAATCATTGAAGATGAAGTCCCTGCCCGGGAGCTCATAAAGCACTACCTGAAGGAAATCGAATCGATAGAAGTTATAACCGAATGCGGTGACGGATTTTCGGGCCTGAAGGCCATCTCCGAGATGAAACCCGACCTGGTGTTCCTCGACATCCAAATGCCCAGGCTCACAGGATTCGAGCTGCTCGAGGTTCTGACAGAGAAACCTGAGATAATCTTTACGACCGCCTATGACCAGTATGCCATCAAGGCCTTCGAGATGAATGCCGCCGACTACCTGCTGAAGCCATTCTCGCAACAAAGGTTCACGCTGGCCGTCAAAAAGGTCGTCTCAAGGATCGACGCCGGCAATTCCGGCAAAGTCCCGGCCGACCAGATACTGGCCGTCAAACCCGAAATCATCCAGCCTGTCAACAGGATCGTCGTCAGAAAAGGAAATGCCATAAACCTTATACCGGTCGAACAGATCAAATACGTCGAAGCCCAGGACGACTACGTGATGATCTACCATTCCGGCGGAAAAGCGCTCAAGCAGCAGACCATGAAGTTTTATGAGGACAACCTTCCGAAATCCGACTTCGTGAGGATCCACAGGTCATATATCGTGAAGGTGGAGGAAATAAAACGGATCGAACCATACGGAAAGGACAATCATATCGCCATACTTCATACCGGGGATAAGATCCCGGTCAGCCGCTCAGGGTACAAGCACCTGAAGGAGGAGCTGAATTTTTAAGCTTGTTTCACAGAGAGCACGAAGAAGGCACGGAGCGCACGGAGTACTCTGCAATGATATCTCGGTGATCTCTGTGTCTCCTCCGTGCTCTCTGTGTAACAATTATCTCTTAAGCCTGTTTTCGGTTTTTGCTTTCCGGAAGATGGATTTAAAAAAACCGTACCTCTTGATCCAGATCAGCGGTACCGGATCGTAACCGTGCGTACCACCCGGCCGGCATCTCAGGATCCTGCTGGTTGCAAGCCAGAGGCCCTTCAGCGGGCCATGTATCCTGAGGGCATCAAGTGCGTACTGCGAACAGGAGGGTTCATGCCGGCAGGCTGGCCTGAGATACGGTGAAATGGCATACCTGTAAAGATGAACCGGCAGCGACAATACGAATGCGAATATCCTCGCAGGGGTTTTTTGCATGATGCAAAGATAACAAATGGCTGCAACCGGGTGTTTAACTGCCATGGCTGTTAAATACCCCTCATTGAATTTCAATGATGTAATTGACTAACTTTGCAGCATCTGACAAATTGACCATTTTATGAGTGAAGGACCGTTTGGCAGATATTTTGCTGGAGTTTCTGATAACAAAAATTAGTATAAAATGAATATGCAAGGTGCGAATATGAATATCTGGCTGATCTTCATCTTCTTCATGATCCTCAGCTGGATTGTGAGTGCCGTTCTGAAGTCAAAATTCAGGAAGTATTCCAATATCCCGCTGGATAACGGAATGTCGGGGCGCGAGGTTTCGGAGAAAATGCTGAGAGACAATGGCATTTACGATGTCAAGGTACAGAGTGTCGAGGGCATGCTTACCGATCACTATAATCCGCAGAACAAGACCATTAACCTCAGTGAAGAGGTTTTTAAATCCCGGAGCATTGCAGCGGCTGCGGTGGCCGCCCATGAGACCGGACATGCTGTCCAGCACGCCACGGCATATGCCTGGCTCGGACTCAGGTCGAAGCTGGTACCGCCGGTAACTATTGCTTCGAGGTACGTCCAGTGGCTCCTCCTGCTCGGGATACTGCTGGTCAGGACGTTTCCGGCATTGCTGCTGGCAGGGATCGTGCTTTTTGCCCTTACCACACTGTTCAGCTTCATAACCCTCCCGGTCGAGATCAATGCGAGCCAGAGGGCGCTTGTATGGCTGTCAAGCTCGGGAATTACATCGGAAATGAATCATGACAAGGCACAGGATGCGCTTAAATGGGCTGCACTCACCTATGTTGTTGCAGCGCTTGGTTCACTTGCCACCCTGCTTTATTATATCATGATCTTCACCGGGGGCAGAAGGAACTGATGAGGGTCAGCGGCCCTCTACCTCCAGCCATTTGGTTTTCTTAATGATGATCCTGACAGAAAGCCATACCAGGCCGGCGGAGAGGGTTATCCACATCCATATGGGTGTGATGGTGATCCTTTCGGAAAGGAAATAGTTCCTGAACAGGTCAAGGACCTGGAACATAAGGAAAATATTCATAAAGCTGTGGTACTCCCTTTTGATCACATTCCTGGGTGAAAAGGGAAGGGAAGGTTTTTTTATCCTTCCAAATGCTGGTATTACAGCTTTCACCTTTTCTGACCAGGTGTCGTAGGATTCTCCGAACTTCCTGCGAAGGAACTGTTCTTCTGCAAAGATGATCCTCTCATAATAGAGCCAGTAGATCAGTAGAAAGAAGGCATCAAAGACAATATTTCTCAGGAACAGCACCGGCCCGAGCCACATCAGGAAGTTCCCGACATACAGCGGGTGCCTGATGACCGAATAGATCCCGGTGGTATTCAGTTCCTCGGCCACCTGCCCTTCGGACGTATTCCGGCCCGAGGTGCCCCGCGGCGCATAACCAACGGTAATGATCCGGATCGCCTCTCCCGCAAGGCTCACTCCGAGGAAGATCAGCTCGTCCCTTAAACTAAAGAGAATAGCCTGACGGTTAGTCAGATACATTACGGCAATTCCAGCGATCACAAGTATAACAGGAAGCCAGCTTCTTCTTTTGAACAGCCAGTTGCCGCTTGCCTCCAATTCATGAACAAGAGCCATCGGATATCGGGATTAAGGTTTTATGCGGGGCAAAAGTATGAAAAATCTAGAAACTGTATTTGATCCTGATAAAACCGAGGTTTATCCTGGCCTCGTAACCAACCGGGGCATCGAAATGCTGCCAGATAAGAGAGAAATCCACATTCTCGGCCAGTGAACAATCAAGTGAGAGGCCGGCAAAGTAACCGTCGAGGTCCGGGAACCACATTCCGGATCCCGTCAGGTTGATCAGGGGATTTGCCGCCCAGGTGAACTGCCCGAATGCGGTAAACCTTGAGAAGGCAAGATCCTTCGCGGAAAGGTTCCCCGAATAGAAATTGAAGAGGTTCCCGAGGGATGTGGGATTATTGCAATACATCACCTGGACCTGGGCAATGGAATTATCCTTGAAGACCTTGTCGAATCCTCCCGTTGCCAGGACTGTACCAATGGTCTTCGGGAAATCCTCATAAGGATCGAACCAGGATGCTTCGCCCCTGAAGGAAATGCTTCCAAGCGACCCAGACCACCCGGTACCGATCACAATATCCTCGCTGTTTGCCAGGCCTGCCAGGAACTGGATATCGTATCCCCCGGCGTTGAACCTGTAAAGGCCTGCTGCCGTCACCTTTCTTTCATGATCCATCTTTATGGCAAAATCGGCGACCGAGGAGGATGAAGGAAAGATCTGCAGCCTTGCCGCATCGCTGCCGGGCCTCTCGACATAATCGACATCAAAAAATGAGTAGGCATTGAAAATATCATTCGGGTTCCAGACAAGGGTCTGCCCCCAGTTGATCCTCTGTCTTCCGAGAGTAAACTCGATCTTTTCATAGTGCATGTCGAGCCAGAGCCTGTCGACCCTGGTGTTAAGCAGGACCGATTGTTCATTGATCAGGTTCCATGACATATTCACTAAGCCCGGATCCTCCTTTATCATATTCGTATAGATATCCCCCAGTTTCAGCAGGTCGCCCGTAAAAAGCCTGTTCCGGAATTCTGCCGCAACAGTTATCTTGTCGCTGATATAAGCCTTGAAATTAAGCCTGTTATGGATCAGGTTCTCGTTTTCGAACGGTCCTGAAAGGGAGTCGAATATGGCTGTCTGGAGAGTCGAGACGTAGCCGTTAAGGGTAATGGCTTTTTTCTTCTCCGTAGAGGCATGCACCGAAAGGGAATCCTGGGCCTTCAGGGCAGGCAGAATGGAGGCAAGGATAAGGATCAGGGGGAATTTCTTTATCATAAGGAGGTTAGTTTTCGGTTCTGGTTTCGTCGGAGACCACTTTCCCATCCTCGAGAGTTATGATCCTTCTCGCTCTTTTCATCACCTTTGCATCGTGCGTGGAGAAGATGAAGGTCATTTCCTCATCGCGGTTGAGCTTTTCCATGATATCCAGCAAAGCCTCCGCCGATTTCGAATCAAGGTTAGCGGTCGGCTCATCGGCCAGTATGAACTCAGGGCGGGTTGCGAGTGCCCTCGCAACTGCGACTCTTTGCTGCTGCCCGCCCGAAAGCTGCGATGGCCTGCTGTTACCGCGGTCGGAAAGCCCCACCGACCCCAGAAGCTCGTTTGTCCTGGCTATTCGCTTTTCTTTCGGCCATTTCTGAAGGCTCATGATAAATCCGACATTCTCCGATGCGGTGAGAACGGGGATAAGGTTATAGGACTGGAAGACAAAGCCCACATGTTCCATCCTGAAATCTATCAGCTCCGAAGGGCGCAGCTCCGACAGCCGGTGCCCGGCAACCAGGATCTCCCCGTTAGTAGGCTGGTCGAGGCCGCCTATCAGGTTGAGCAGAGTTGTTTTTCCCGATCCGGAAGGACCTACAATCACTGTGAACTCACCCTTTTCAAATGACAGGGTGACACCGTTAATGGCTCGCACCTCGACTTCGGTGTCATGATATATCTTGTGTACGTCGTTGATCTCCACTACTTTCATGATGCAGGTCTGTTATGTTATTCACTATTCACCTCTTATTGCTTCCACAGGATTGAGCTTTAACGCTTTCCGCGCAGGATAGACTGACGAAATTATCCCGGTGATCACGATAAGGACCGCCGTGATAAGAAAAAACTTAATATCCACCGACGGGTAAAGGTGGGCACTATAACCAAATGCCTCCATCCCTTCAGAATATTTTACGAGGTTAATCCCGTGTTTTGCAGTCGCTGCAATTGCTGCCAGGCTGACCGCCATACCTGACACTCCGCCCACAAGTGAGAGAAATACCGATTCGAGCATGATCATCGTGAAGATCTTTCTCCGGTTCATCCCGATGGCGGCCAGCATCCCGATCTCTCTCGTTCTCTCCAGGACCGCCATAAGCATTGTATTGACTATCCCGAAAGCAAGGGCAGCAAGAATAATCGCCATGAAGATCCCGTATATCTGTTCCATGAAATCGGCCATCAGCGCTAGATCAGGCTGTATCTCCTTCCAGCTGAGGACCTCCAGCCCTGGCATCGATTCACGAAGCTTCGAGGTCACCTCACCGGTAAGGTCATCCGAGTTCAGTTCAACTATAATCCTGTGATAAGTTCCCTCCCTAAGCCCTGTCAGCCTCCTAAGCTCCTCCCCGGGCACGAACAGTGACACGGATTCAAACATATCATTGTTAGTCCTGAAGATACCCGTGATCCTGAAGACTGCGCTGGTCTGCACGTTATTAACGTCAAGGAATGACAGTATCACCTTTGACCCTTCACGGAACGACCAGGCCGCTTCTTTGATTTTCAGCCCGTATTTTTTATTCTGGGACGGGCTCAGGAGCACCTCAAATGCCTTTGCAAAAGCCTTTTCCGAGATAAACCGCTGGTCCTTGAGGCTTTGAAGACGGGTGATAACCAATTCAGGTACTTTTTCGTTCCTGAGCTTAGCAAGGGCATCACCTGTAAGGATGAACCTGATTATATTGAGGTCGCGGGCAAGGGTTTCACCCATATAGGCCATGTTGTACTTCGTTTCAGATTTAAAGTAGCTACCGGTACCGGGAACAAGCTTCTCTGGCAAAGTAAATATCTGCTGTTCCTTTACAGGATCTACCCCTATGATCTCTACTCCTTCGCTTTTTGCGGATGTGGAGGCAATGCCCATCAGAATGATCCTGCCGGTCGCTGCCTTTACGCCTTTTGTCTTTTCAATCAAGGTCATCAGAGAATCAGCTCCCTGTATTGTATCCTGGATGTCTCCGCTGCTCCTGAAATCCTTATTGTTCACCTGGATGTGCGACAGCTCTTCATGAACCGCAGCATCGAGCCGTTGTTGCACTGAACTGTTGATGGCTGCCATAGAGAAGATGCCCGCAAAGACCCCTATCGTGACCGCTGTGATCACGATCAGGCTTCTCGATTTGTTCCTCCAGATATTTTTCCAGGCGATTTCCGTAATCATTGAATCCGGAATTTAAGTTCTCATTGAGTTGATTATGTTGATCCTGAATATCCTGCGGGCACTGAAACCCACTGCTATAATGAGTATTACCAGCACCACAACCGTCTGCCAGAGATAGTAGCCGCCAGGCAGCAGTGTTGGCATCACCGGGTCGAACCCGTAATCCTCGTACATCCTGGCCATCTGCCCGGTGAACCTGATGGGATGATAATGGGCATAGAAAACTGGGGGCAGCGATACGGCAATACCTGCAGCTACGCCGATTATCCCTACGAAAAGCAGCTCAAGGGAGATCATTCCTGCAAGCTTCCTCTTCTGCATACCGATCGAAATGAGCATTCCGAACTCCCTGCGCCTTTCGGCAAGCATCATCAGGACCGTTCCGAATACCCCGAAGGCTATGACCAGGTAGAGTATACCGATCAGTATGAGTCCGCTTTTATTGTCGGCCTCCATCTGGTTGACAAGAAGCTCGTTAAGTTTTCTCCACGGGACAAGAACAAGAGGATCCTTAATAAATCTCCCGATCCGCAGCCGGGTCTTTTCGAGGCTGTTGTCATCATTCCTTTTAAGGCAGATCACGGCTGACGTGACAAGCCCCGGAGCATCATAAAGTTGCTGTGCTGCCGTGACAATTAAATAAACTATCCGGTTGTCAATATCAGGAGCCGGAAGGTTCACGATGCCTTTTACACGGTACCTGCCCGCAGCCGATGCCCCGTGGTACCCCTGGCCGATAAGCACAATGGTGTCGCCTAAGCCGGCTTTCAGGTACTCCGACAGGCCGTTGCCAATAAGTATGCCCGAAGTGTCGGACGAGTCGAGGTAGGAATTTCTGATGGAGGCAAATTTCCTTATTGCAGGAAGGATCATTGCGGAATCCTTTTCGTCGATCCCAAGATCGGCCATCAGCCTGGCTGTCCCTGAATAGGAATAGCCTGAAAAAACTTTGATGAGCTTCCTGGTCCTCGCGGGTATATCCTGGTGCTGAAGCGAATTCACAGCCGAGTCGTCGAGCCGGTATTTTACAAGCCTGTGTCCAAGGCCTGTGGCCCTGTCTTCTCCCTTTGGATCAATGCCCATTACAATGACTCCCTGTGTCCGGCTCCCGGCTGCGGCAAGCGCGAAAGATTCAAGCCGTGGGAGGACTTCGGTTATGTTGGGATCATTTTCTATTTTCCTTACCAGGGAAGTGTCGGGGAAAAAGCCATTATCGAGGATCCTGTCATCAAGATAGTCCTTCTCCTGGAGCTGCATGTAACCAGTATATGATTCAATCACGTTCTGGAAGAGCCTGTCGTATGCCCCGAGCTGGAACGATCTCATCAGCAGGGCAAAGAACACGGCAAAGAAGACCGATGCCGAGGTTATCATCGTTCGGCGCTTATTCCGCCAAAGGTTACGCCATGCAAGCTGAAAATTCGTCATACCGGCATTTTTATCAGCAGTTCTACCTCACGGTTTTCATATTCTGCTGTGAAAAGAAGCTTTCGCTGAGCTTTATATTGAATTTAAGGTCGAGTATTTTAATGATCGTTTTATTTCCCTTTGATTCCGCCGGGACAAGTTCTATAATTGTCGGGAGAAGCCTTCCCTCAAAGGTTTTGAGGTCGCTTCCGGTCTCGGTCCTGACAAGAGCCCCGTCCTCATCGTACAATTCTTCCCTCAGAACGATAAATTCCTTTTCATCCACCCACCAGATCTGGTAGCTCCAGAGAACATCAGCATCCTTTTTTGCAGTGAGCTTTATCTTATAACACTGATGTCCCCTGATTTCTTCGTTCCCTATTATTTCATGGGTATAATCCTTTACAACCGACGATTCCCGCAGGATATCGTCATTGGTGTAATCGGATCCCATCCAGCCCTGCGACATCATTGAAGGCGGGAGCTTGATCAGCCTGTTTATCGAAGGAGAGTAGCTCCACATCTCGTTTTTACGTTTCAGGAACGTCTCCCCTTTGTCCCTGGCAGGATAAGTGATAAGGGTGAGGTCGTAATCATAACCGAGCGACCAGGATTTGAATTCGACGGTCCTCTGCCATGTCGGCCTTATGACGGTCATCTGCATCACGCTGTAACCCGATTGCTCGCCCCTGAATTTCTCGTCTGCTTTCCTCACAATATCCGTTGCACTCAGTTCCTGCGCCTCAACGGTGCCGGTGGAACACCATGAAAAAAGCAGGAATATACCTGTGGTAACCATGCCTGATTTCATAAGCCTGATCATTTAGAATGTTCACTTATCCTGTTGATGGTCATCTCATCCTTTGCGTCCCACTCCTCTTCCGAAGAGGTCCTGGCGACTGCAAATCCCTTCACTGAATAGATTAACAAATCAGGATCGGATCCGGGATCTTTATCATCTACAAAATTTTTTCCCCCGTTTCCGTATAACCTGCCAGGAGTTTCATCACCCTCGAAGGACCTTAATTATCGCCGGGCAGATGGCCGGGGTGCATTAAATAAAGAAACCGTTTTTGATTGAACGGTTGTCCAAATATAAAAAATTTTAGTAAACCCCGCAAACTCCGGAATTCTTCCATTGATTCCCGGTAAGTGGCTAAAATAAGCCGATTACAGGTCATTTCTGTTTTTCTGATCAAATATTTAGCAGGGGCATCACGTTATAATGAAGTTATTTTTAATTTTAACCAACTGTAAAAAAATCTACTGCAATGTCAAGTCTCAGACTTCTACTTGGTCTTATTCCGGCAACATCAAAGATTGAGCAGGCTGAAAAGGCGCTGAAGGACGAATTTGAAAAGCTTCATCTGTTCGAGAAATCCGAAACACTTTCCAGGTATTTAAAACTTGACGATCTCGTGAATTCATCGGCATTCATTGAGAAAAGGAAGGAAATCGAATCGCTCAGGTACAGGGATTCTGCTGAATATGACAGGGAGAAGGAGTTTAATTCGCTGCAGAAGTCAAAAGATATAGTTCTTTATTTCAGGACCGTGTCAGGCAGCATGCTGAGGCAGTTCCGCGAACTCGACGGATCCAAGAAGATCAAGGATTTTGAATATCTTGAGAATTTCATCGGATCAAATGCTTTCAGGCAGAAGCAGAAGATGAAACCCATTACATTCAAAGATTCGGATGAATACAGGAAATTCCTTGAATATAAATCACTGAAATCGGACCCCGAGATCAAAGCCTACTACAAGGCGCTCAGGAAGAAGAAAAATCCTTCAAAGCCCAAGGTGGTGGAAAAATTCGAAGAGCTTGGCAGGTATGTTCAGAGCCAGGAGTTCCTCACAAAAAAGAACATGAAGCCGGTTACCTTCAAGGATACCGAAGAATATAAAAAGCTCCTGGAATACAAAAGGGTGAAGAACTCACCTGAGATCAGGGAGTACTATAAATTCAGGGATTCGAAGGAGTATGCCAATTTTCTGGATACCGACGGTTCATCCCGGCTTGCAAGGTATAACGAGCTGAAGGAGTATGTTGCCGGCCAGGAGTTCAGGGAAATGAAAAGCTATCTGCTCGACAGGAAGAGGTTCGAGAAAACGGAGATGTTCAGGGAAGCTGAGGAGTACAAGAAGCTCAAAAAGAATGAGGACATAATCTGGTATTTCAAGGTAAAGGATTCTGATAAATTTGATGAGCTCAGGAACAAGGAGCTGGTCTTTACTGACGATTTTAACGGCGACAGGCTTGATACAGGCAAATGGCTCACAAACTTTTACTGGGGGGAAAAGCTTCTTAAGGACCGCTATTCTGTTGGAAATGACCTTCAGGCTTATACAGAAAAGGAAAACTTCGAGGTAAGGAACAGCATTCTGAGGATCCAGACAAAACCGCATAAGGTGACCGGCAAGGTATGGTCGGCTACTGAAGGGTTCAGGACGAAAGAGTTTTCCTACACCTCTGGACTGATCAACTCGGGCAACAGCTTCAGGCAGAAATACGGTATCTTTTCCGCAAAGATCAGGCTGGGCAACCCTTCCGCAAGGAACAATTTCTGGATGCTGGCCGGCAAGATTACACCTCATATCGATATCTGCAGGACCTCCGGCGGGAAGGTCTGGGCCGATTATATTTCAGGCAAGGATGGGATAGCCAGGTCTGCGATCTCGTCAAAATTCGCCTCCGGGTTCTATATATATACGCTCGAATGGACAAAAGAGAGCCTCGTCTGGAAGATCAACGGTGAGGAATTCTTCCGGCAGACCACGGATGTGCCCCAGGAGCCAATGTATGTCCTGCTCGCCGGCGGCCTTGAGAAACCGATCAGCGGGTCGACCTCCATGGAAATCGATTGGGTGAGGGTGTACCAGTTCAAATAAATTCCCCTGCCAAAAATCCATAATTTGTAACTTTTTCTTCCTTAACTTCGTCTTATCCCTGTAACTCTGTTTATGACAGTTAAGGAATATAACAGATCTGTTGAAGAGTATTCTGATTCTGTTTACCGTTTTATCCGTGCCAGTCTGAAGGATAATGACCGGGCAAGTGATATAGTGCAGGATACTTTTGAAAAGTTGTGGAGGAACGTTGCCTCGATCGAACATACCGTTGTGAAATCGTGGCTGTTCACCACGGCATACAGGACCATGATAGATATCATAAGGCACGATAGCAGGATATCTTCTATTGAAGATTATGATGATCGCGGTTTCGTTCATGAATCGCAGTACAGTGACCTGAATGAGATCCTTCACATTGCACTCGAACAAATCCCCGAGAATCAGAAATCCATGATCCTGCTTCGTGATTATGAAGGGTACAGTTACCGGGAGATAGGGGAGATCACCGGTGCAAGTGAGGCCCAGGTTAAGATCAATATCTACAGGGGCAGGCTGGCGTTGAAAAGCTTTATTGGGAAAATCGAAACGGTTATCTGACTATGAAGCCCGACAGGTCAAATTATGAAGCGTGGTTTACCGACTGGCTCGATGGCAACCTGAATGAAAGCCAGATCGAAGAGATCAGGCTATTCCTGAAGGAGAATCCTGATCTTGCGGAGGAGCTGGAAATGATGCCTTTCCTCGAGCTTAAGCCTTCTGATCTCCATTATCCGGGAAAGGATAGCCTCAAAAAAAGCCCTGCCAGCCTCGACGGTGAGCAGTTCGAAATGATGTGCATTGCGTCCATGGAAGGCGACCTTGGACCCGATGAATCTGCGGAGCTGAATGAGATCATAGGCCAGGATGCCGGGAAGCAAAGGATCTTTGACCTCTACGGACGCCTCAGGCTTAAGCCCGGCGATTCCCGCTTCCCCCGGAAATCTGTTGTGAAAAGATTAACAATACCGGGGAGAATATTGCGCCTCTCCCCGATTGGCATTTCTGTTGCCGCAACGGTCGCAACGCTCATAATTGCATATGTTTTCTACAGGCCATCGCCTGTCACCGGCCGGAGCCTTGCTCATGCCGGGACGGCCAAAGATACGCTTGTAATCGGATCCTCTCCTGCCTTTAAGCCCGAAAGGATCATTCGTGTGGCCGGGAGTGAAGGGAAACGTCAACCGTCGCGCCGAAAGGATATCGTTGAAGCCCCGGCGCAACCCGCTGCGGTGGTGGCAGAATTACAGGATAAGCCGGATACGGCAGCTGGTCCCGCCCGTACGGAGGAACCGTTCACTGTTTCCGGTGCAGACAATATTGCCACAATAAAGGTGAATCTGTGGTCGCGGCCAAATGATATTGCCGGCTTCAATCCCGGCATAATGCCCCCGACATTTGATCCCTATGAAAGGAGAAGCAACGTTGACCGCCTCCTTGCAAGGTTCTTTCATGAGAAATTAATGAAGGACCGGCCAGCCGGCGACCGGCCCGTCGGCTCATTTGAGCTTGCCGAGGCGGGAATCATGGGCCTCAACAGGCTTCTTGGCTGGGAGATGCTGCTGAAGCTGAATCCCGGCGGTAATGACCCTAATTCGTACCGGTTCACTTCACGACTCGTGAAGGTGAACGCCCCCGTAAAGAAGATAAGCGATATCCTGTAACTTTTCCCGGCGCCTTTCCGTCACAGCATTGAAAAGAATCACTAACACCAAAAAAACCATGAAAAGAATAATATTTATACTGGCTGCGACAGGGATCCTAAGCCAGGCGTTCGGATCCCCATCCGGCGAGAAATCAAAGGCAACCGGACAAAGGACAGGTTCGGCCATTTCCGTGACGGTCACCACCCCGTTCTCAGCATCCGATCACCGGAATTCTGATATGCACGACAGGAACTACGGAAGAAGATGGGACCAGGATGAAGAGGAGAAGTGGCACGACAACGGGGCAAGGAGTTTCAGGGGTCACTGGGCAGGTATTGAATTCGGATTTAACAACTGGGGTTTCGAGCGGGATGTGATCCTGCCTGATAATCTTTCGTACATGACCCTTAATACCACCAGCTCTAACTGCTTCAACATCAACTTCTCCCAGCTGAACCTTGGATTCTCGAGGCATATGGGGATTGTTTCCGGGATAGGCCTCAACTGGAACAATTACAGGTTCCAGAACGATAACAGTATCGCGGTGGGCCTTTCGGGGACCATCGCTGAATTCATTCCCGACAACACCATGCCGGTAAAGAAATCAAAGTTCTCGGATCTTTACCTGAATGTGCCTGTGCTTCTGGAGATCCAGATCCCGGCGGGATTTTCGAATCATCTTAATATCGCTGCCGGAGTAATTGGGGGAATAAAGATAAATGCCTGGACCAAGGTGGTCTATGAGGACAAGGAAAAATCCAGGATAAACGGCGATTACAATCTCAACCTCCTGAGGGGCGGAGTGCATGCGCGCGTGGGATACGAGAACTTCATGATCTTCGGAACATACTACCTCACCCCGTGGTTCCAGGAAATGAAGGGCCCTGAAGGCCTCAACCTCGAGCCGTTCGAGATCGGTATCGCATTCACTTTCAACGACTGAATTGTTTTTCATTCCATTCATTTTTACATTCCGTGATAAATAAGGTCATGCCGGTGCATGGCCTTATTTTGCATATTCATTCATACTGCCTAATTTTGCATTTACTGAAGCTGGAGGCAAAAATGGCAGGTTCGACTTTATCACCCCGTGAAAACCGCCGATACTTCAAGCAGATGATGCTTCCCGGCTTCGGAGCCGAGGGGCAGAAAAAGCTGAAGTCGGCCAGAGTCCTTGTAATAGGCGCCGGCGGGCTCGGATGTCCGCACCTGCAGTACCTTGCTGCGACAGGGATCGGAAGGATCATCATCGCAGAGGATCAAAGCATCGATGAGACCAACCTTCAGCGCCAGATCCTCTACGGCTCCGACGATATCGGGAAGCTGAAATCAGTGATTTCCAAAAAGAGGCTCAGCGAGCTGAACAGCCTCATCACAGCTGATGTGATCAATCTCAGGATCGAACCGTCAAATGCACTCCGCATCCTGAAGGATTTTGATGTCATTGTCGATGCCACCGACAACCTGACCAGCAGGTATATCATCAATGATGCCTGCGTGATCCTGGGCAAACCGATGGTACACGGGGCGATCTACAAGTACGAAGGCCAGGTATCAGTCTTCAACTACAACGACGGCCCCACCTACCGGTGCTACAATCCCGGGGAGGGGAGCGGTTCACTCATCAACCCGTCCCCAGATGATGTGGGGCTGCTTGGCGTTCTCCCCGGAATTACCGGCATACTTATGGCAAATGAGGTCATAAAGATCATCACAGGCCTCGGGGAAATCCTTTCCGGCAGGGTGCTAATCTTCAATATCCTTGATTACTCCTTTAATTTCCTGAAAATAAGGAATATCCCCGCGAACCACCAGATCAGGGAGATGAGGGAAAGTTATTGAGGCGTCAGGCGTGAGGCGCCAGGCTTCAGGCGTCAGGCGTAAGGCGTAAGGCGTAAGGGGAAACAGGGGGTGAGGCCCTAAATCTTTAATTCATTCAAATAATTTAACTTTGAACCGCGTTTAATTAACCGTGGCCGGGATAAGCTACTGCCCCTTATGAAGCGTTACTACAGGATTCTGAAAACAGCTGCGATCGTGATTCTCTCAGCGATCGTCATGTTATTCGCTGTATCCCTGATCATGCAGAACAAGGTTGTCGGCCTCCTGCTGAAAACACTCAACAGGAATTTCGAAACCAGGATCGAAGCCGGATCATACCGGCTTTCACTTTTGAAAAGATTCCCAAGGGCAACAATCGAGTTAAAGAACGTGCTCGTACACTCCTCCCCGACCTTCGACAATGCCCTTTTCGGGAAGATGAATACCGACACCCTTTTATACGCACGTTCCGCCCTTCTGTATTTCAAAATGGCCGGCCTCCTGAAAGGCTCTTACAATTTCGAAGGAATAACAGTCAGATCGGGAAGGCTCAACTTCTATACGGATACATCCGGCCGCTACAATTATGTGATCGCCAGGCAGGGATCAAAAAATGAGGGCGGCCATTATTCCCTTGACCTTGACAGGATAAATCTTTCGGGTGTCGATGTCCTCTATCACGACCTGAAGCTGCGGTTAAAAATAAAGGGAAATATCAGCAGCAGCCGGTTCAGAAGCACCATCACCGAGAAGGAGATCAGCTTTGAAGGGGTTTCGGATGCAGAATGCAGGTTCTTCCAGCTTAAGGGATACACTCTCACCAGGCCCTTCGGGGCAAAGCTCGATGTCGGCCTGAAAAGGAACGCAAAAGGCTATTTCTTCAGGAAATCCACGATGCACCTCCGGGAAGGGGATATGGTCCTCACCGGGCTGATCGCCTCCGACAACTATTTCGATCTGACCATAACCGGCACGGGGCTGGATTTTTCAGGAATATCGAAGTATGTCCCGTTCGCTACAGGTGAAAAGATCGCGGATTACAGGCCGTCAGGAACCTTCTCGGTTGCCTATACGGTCAAGGGCAGGTCGTCAAGGAGGACAGATCCTCACTACGAGGTTTCGTTCTCGCTGAAAAACGGCCGTGTAAGCCGTCCAGGCTCGGGCCTGAAGCTCGACAACCTTTCATTCTCGGGGGCATATTCGAACGGGAGCAGGAATCTTCCCTCGACCAGCACTTTTGGCATCGATGATTTCAAAGCGAAGCTGGGGTCGGGTATTTACAGGGGATCATTCAGCCTTACCGACTTCACGAGGCCCGATGCAAAGCTCAATTTCAGGGGAACAGTATATCCTGAAGAGGCACGGAAGTTCTTCAACATCACAAAAATCAGATCAGCGCAGGGCACAATTGACCTGGATATTAACCTGGCCGGCCTCGTTACGAAAAAGGAGAAATACACACTTTCAGACCTGCTGGAGGCTAACACCCATTCGGAGATCACGTTCAATTCGGCCGGGGTTGCTCTGGCGGACCGTCCGGTCGAGATCCGGAATGCAACCGGGAAGTTCATTATCACCCGGATAACTTCCGCCACCAATTTCAGGTTCGACCTGAACGGCCAGAAGATCCGGCTCGACTGCAGCCTCAGGAATTTTCCCGAATGGATCAGCGGCAGGCCTGTTAACCTGGAAGGCAATGCCAGCCTGAGCGCAACCGGGCTGAGGCCTGAGTCATTCTTCCCTGCAGGAGGCGACGGGAGCAAACAGGCCACGGGCACTGCGCCGTTACTTCTTCCGGAGTTTGTTGATCTTGAAGTGGCATTTGGCATCGATACGCTGGTTTATAAGACCTTCAACGCAGAAAAAATAAAAGGGATTGTCAGCTTTAAGCCCAAAACCGTGAATTTCAGGACAATATCCCTGAATTCCCAGAAGGGGAGGGTTTCCGGTAACGGCCTGGTGGTACAGAATCCGGACAAATCGTTTATCGGCAGGGGGAGCTTTACCGTATCTGATGTTGACGTCAACGAGGCTTTCAGGACATTCCATAATTTCGGGCAGGGCTTCCTGAAAGCTGAGAATATTGCGGGATCGCTTTCGGGGACCATGACCCTTTTATTACCCGTGGATTCCCTCCTGAAGCCCAGGATGAGCTCCCTCACGGCCGAAGGCAAATACCTCCTGACCAACGGGGCATTGATCAATTTCGATCCTGTAAAGGCTCTCTCGAACTTTATATCTCTCTCAGAGCTTGAGAACATAAAATTCGACAAGCTCGAAAACAATTTTTTCATCCGTAATAATTATTTTACTGTCCCGCAGATGGAAGTCAGGTCATCGGCTGTTGATCTTTCGGTGAACGGCAGGCACAGCTTCGAAAATTCCTACCAGTACCACGTGAAAATGCTTCTCTCCGAGATCCTGAGCAACAAGGCTAGGAGGAACAGGACCCTTTCATCAGAATTCGGGGAGGTTGAGGATGACGGGCTCGGCAGGACTTCTGTCTTCCTGAAGGTTGAAGGGAAGGGTGAAGACGTGAAGGTCAGCTACGATCTTAAGGCAGCTTCCGACCAGGTCAGGGACGACATAAAGAAGGAAAAGCAGACCCTCAGGAGCATCCTTAATGAAGAGTACGGATGGTATGGAAGCGACTCAGCTGCAGTGAAGAAAGAAGCCCCAAAACGCCGCTTCAGGATCAGCTGGGAAGGCAGCGACACGGTTGCCCGCGAAGCTGAACAGCCAAGGGTCAAAAAAGAAGGGATCATTCGGAGGATATTTAAAAAGAAGTAGTAATTTGTCAACTTAATACGATAAGCCTTGAACATCTATCGGAATAGAAGCAGGGGCCAGTTTTTCCTGTTCTTCTTTGCAATAACCATCGGTGTCGGATCACTCATATACACCCAGTTCCTGGTCAGAAGCCTTAAGACCGAAGAGAGAAAGAAAGTGGAGATATGGGCCGAGGCAACCAGGCTTATCGACGCTGCCGATTCGACCCAGAACCTCGATTTCCTTCTCACCATCATGGAGAACAACAATACGGTCCCGGTCATTCTCACCGACGGTAACGACAATGTGCTGGCTGCAAGGAACTTCGATCCCGGCAGGATCAGGGACACGGCCTTCATAGGGATGAAGCTCCATAAGATCAAAGGCTCGAAAGACCCGATCATCATAAGGCTACCCGGCGGGGAAACCCACAAGATTTATTACAAGGACAGCATAATCCTGAGCCAGCTGATCTATTACCCGTTCGTACAGCTCGGCCTTATCGTGGTATTCATCATTATGTCGTTCGTCGCACTCAGCTCCTCCAGGAAAGCCGAACAGAACCGTGTATGGGTAGGCATGTCAAAGGAGACCGCACATCAGCTCGGAACACCAACGACCTCCCTCTCGGGATGGGTCGAG
Organism: Bacteroidales bacterium UBA1800; assembly: GCA_002319915.1. Classification (GTDB taxonomy): domain Bacteria; phylum Bacteroidota; class Bacteroidia; order Bacteroidales; family VadinHA17; genus LD21. The sequence goes on from DCFQ01000052.1 coordinate 52,077, forward strand.
ATACTGCAGGCAAATTACCCGGATAATCCCGTGACCAAGGAGCTGGAGCTCGATGTCAAAAGGCTGGAAAAGGTGACGGAGCGCTTTTCGAGGATAGGATCGATCCCGTCGCTGACCAAGGAGAATATCGTAACGCTGATCCAGAATTCCGTCGATTACCTTAAGACGAGGTCCTCAACAAAGGTTTTGTTCGTCCTTGCCTTTTCACCTGAAGAGGAAATAATGGCACCTGTCAATTCCGCCCTGTTCGAATGGGTGATAGAAAACGTCTGCAAGAACGCAATTGATGCCATGGAGGGGAACGGAGAGGTCACCATAAGGGTGATGGAGGATGGAAGGAATGCAATTGTGGATATTTCCGATACCGGGAAGGGAATTCCCAAATCGGCATACAAGAAGATCTTCGTACCCGGATTCACTACAAAGAAAAGGGGATGGGGGCTCGGACTTTCACTCGCAAAAAGGATCATCGAGGAGTACCATCACGGCAAAATATTCGTCAAATCCTCAGAGATCGGCAAAGGATCCACGATCAGGATCATGATGAGGAACGGGAGGGCCTGATTCATTTTATCCCCGCCACTTATTATCTTTGTCAAAAAATATTCGGGGATGAACCGTAAGGATATAGAGATTATGGCTCCTGCCGGGTCTTATGAGTCACTAATGGCTGCCATACAGGGAGGTGCGGATTCGGTTTATTTCGGGGTTGGGCAGCTGAACATGAGGGCTGCCTCATCGGTAAATTTCACGCTCGACGACCTTAGAAACATCGCCGGGATATGCAGTGAGAACAATATCAAAAGCTATCTAACGCTCAATGTAGTTGTCTACGATAACGAGATCGCGCAGTCGCGATCGATAATAGATGCCGCCGCGGCATCGGGTATTTCAGCGGTCATTGCTTCAGATCTTTCTGTCATCGATTATGCTTTCAGGTCGGGAATCGAGGTGCATCTTTCAACGCAGCTGAATATCGCGAACACGGAAGCCCTTAAATTCTACTCGCGGTGGGCCGATGTTGCTGTCCTTGCACGCGAGCTCGACCTTGACCAGGTGAAGAATATCCATGACCAGATAGCGCTTCAGGATATAAGGGGACCGGGCGGAGAGCTTGTCAGGATAGAGATGTTCGTTCACGGGGCGCTCTGTATGGCTGTTTCAGGGAAATGTTATCTCAGCCTCCACGAGAACAATATGTCGGCAAACCGGGGGAAGTGCTACCAGACCTGCAGGAAAGCATACATCGTTACAGAGAAGGAATCGGGTTATGAGCTCGCGATCGACAATGAATTCATTATGTCGCCGAAGGATCTTTGCACCATCGGGTTTACAGACAGGATGATAGGGGCAGGGGTCAGGGTCTTCAAGATTGAAGGGCGCGCCCGTTCCCCCGAGTACGTTAAGACAGTCTCTTCCTGCTACGACGAGGCTGTAAGGTCTGTCATCGATGGTACCTATGGCCCGGAAAAGGCTGAAGAATGGAAAAAACGGCTTGCCACTGTATTCAACCGGGGCTTCTGGGATGGGTACTATCTCGGCCAGAGGCTTGGTGAATGGAATACCAGGTACGGCTCTTCCGCGTCCAAAATGAAGGTTTACCTGGGAAGGGTAACCAATTATTTTGCGCGCCTGCAGGTGGCTGAGGTCAGGCTTGAGAACGGCGATCTTGAAAAAGGTGAAGCCTTGCTGATTACGGGTCCTACAACCGGAGTAACGGAATTCACTGCGGATGAGATCAGGGTCGACCTGAAGGTGACAGAAAAGGTGCCGAAAGGAGAGTTGTGTTCAATTAAAGTCCCGGGGGTGGTCCGCAGGTCAGACAAGATCTACAAATGGATCGATTCCCCCGACCGGTCGGGGTAAACCTGCTCAATCCCACAGGCCGGCCGACTGCGCAGCCTCAAGCACTTTGCCGGCATTTATTGCGGGATCAACGGTATCCGTATGTATCGTTACCCGGACGCCCTGCCTCTTTTTCAGCCCGAACATATAGGCCTTGTCATAGTAGCCCAGGGTAATTTCAATTGCTTTAGCCATATCTCCCCGTTCAATGGCCCTGACGGCCTCCCCGGCATTATTACCGCCCATGCGCCTGCTGATCTTCATCACCGATTCGACCAGCTCCGGAACTGGATACCCGGAATATTCCTCCGCGAGCCTTGCGAGCCTTGTCTTAACGTCCATCAGCAGGATTATGGCAGGGCTTTTCTGCATATTATCATAAAACTCCTTGGGCATGAATACGTTCCCTATATTCAGACTCTCGTCCTCAAGCCAGAGGGGAACCTCACTGCCAATCCTGCTCCACTCCCCGAACAGGAGATTTGCAAAATGTTCCGATGTGGGCTGGGGTGGCTGGCCCAGCGATCCGAAGGCGGATCCCTTATGATTTGCCAGCCGTTCGAGATCGATTGCCTTGTGTCCATTTTCGCTGAGCATCCTGATTATCCCGGTTTTCCCGGTGCCGGTCAGGCCCCCGAGGATTATTGTATTTTTTCTGGCAGATAATTCCGCCAGGATATGGTTCCGGTACGCTTTATAGCCTTCAAGCAGGACCTTGCAGGCAATGCCGCCCTGGGAGAAGAGCCAGGCCATGGCTTCGGACCTCATGCCCCCCCTCCAGCAGTGGATCAGCAGATTCCCTCCTGACGAAAGCTCAAGCGCCGATTCGAGCTTCGAATGCATTGAAGGGCCTGCCAGCTTAAGCCCGGTTATAATTGCTGCAGTACGGCCCTCCTTGCTGTAGGTTGTACCCACTGCTTTCCTCTCCTCATCGTCGAAGAGCGGAATATTTACCGAACCGGGAATGTGACCTGCCAGATATTCGGATGGTGATCTTACATCTACAACAGGAATGTCAGATGAAAGCACCAGAAATGTTCTGATATCAATCTGCCGTATGGTCTGGAATGTCACTTTCAATTGTTTTAAATCCCTTAACCGCAAAATGCTCAAGTCAAGCGCCAGCCCCTAAATCCCCTAAAGCCTGCCTGCCGGTAGGCAGGGGAACTTATTTTACCCAATTTTGGGGGGCAGGGGACAATCTTTTTTGCAGTTAAAAATGCAAAGGAAGCTAAAATCAGCTTTTCAGGAAGTGTACAGAGAAGAATTTCTTCAGGTCATCGATCCGGATCGGCTTCGGAATGAACTCCCTGATCCCTGACAGCTCGGCTTTTCTCCGTGAGTCAGGAAGGTTATCGGCCGTAAATGCAACTATCAGGATCGAATTGTCGTATTCAGTGATCTTTTGTGCCGATTCAAATCCATCCATTTCAGGCATCAGGAGGTCCATGAAAATGACATCGTACCTCCTCGTTTTTGCCTGTATGAAACCGGCAAAGCCGTTGTCGGCAAAATCGAATGAATAGCCCAGGCATTTCAGCATTGTCCCGATCACCTTCTGGTTCATCTTGTTATCCTCGACGATCAGGATACTGAGATCATTTAGGCGGTTTTCCGGCTTAGCGACATTCCTCCTGTTGACCACTCCCGGGAAGCTGTGTTCGATTATTTCGTACAGCTCCCTGATCTCGTAAGGCTTGACTACATAATTATCCACGCCAAGCTTGTGGCATTTCAAAAGGTTTCCCTTGCGGTCAAGGGTGCTTATCATCATTATATGGAATTTGCCTGAGAGCCCGTTTTCCATAAGTTCCGAAGCAGGACCAAAGCCATCGAATTCCCCGTCGTCGAGAATGATTATCAAATGATACCTGTTTGCAGGGAAGTTCAGGTTTGACCTGATCTGCCCGATCGTCGATTTCTGGTAAGTTGTGACCATCAGGGAGAGTCCCAGCTTGTGGAGTGACCCAAGAATTTCCTCATCCCTGACCTGGTTGCCGGTAATTACCAGTGTCTTGATATCGCCGAAGCCATTTATCCCCTGAAATCCAAGGTCCTTTACCGGCTTTTCATTGGAGTAAAGGGTAATCGTGAATCCGACCCTGCAACCTTTGTCCCCGTCCAGTCCCGATGGTGACACTGCTGAGACCGTTCCCTTCATCAGTTCGATCAGCTGCCTTGTGAGTATGGTGGAAAACCCGGAACCATCGTCTTCTGTATGTACTTTTGAATCCATCGTGATACGGCCGCCGAACAGCTTGTCGAGGGTAGCCCTGTCGAAGCTTTTACCGGTATCTGCAAGCTCGAACTTCAGCACCATTGAGTTGTCGTATTCATTTTCCAGGCTGCAGTCAAGGCTTATCTCTCCATTGCGGGAATTCCGGATCGAATGGTTGAGAAGATTTGTAAGTATCTGCCTCAGCCTGAAGGGATCGCCAATGAGGTTATCGGGAACATTTTCGGCAACGTTGCAGGAGAGCCTGATCTCGTCCTCATCAATGCTGGTCCTGGCGAGGTCGTAGCAATAGACTATTTCCTCCCGCAGGCTGAACGGGATCTCGTCGAGGATCATCTTGCCTGATTCGATCTTCGAGAAATCAAGGATATCGTTAATGATGCTGAGGAGGACTTCCGCCGATCTTCTGAGCAGCCCAAGCACACTCCTCGCCTCAGTGTCGAGCTTGTGCCTGTCAAGGATGTCCGCCATGCCAATGATGCCGTTCAGCGGGGTCCTCAGTTCGTAGCTCATCCTCGCCAGGAATTCGGATTTTGCGGTGCTTGCCGTTGCCTCCTGGTTCCTTTCGGATTCGAGCATTGTAACATCTACAAGGATCTCAAGCATGGCATCCTGCTGATCATATATAACGGGAAGGCTGGTCTTGAGCAGGATGGTTTCCCCGTTCTCCTTCCTGAGTATAATGAACTGCTCCGGACTGAATTTCCCGCCGAGGTTCCTCGAGAAGTAGTTGTTTTCGTCTGTCACGGCGTTCACAGGGAAGACCATGCCTTTCATTTCGCTTTCGCCGGCATATGAAAATTGTTCCGCCGCTGCCTGGTTTGCCTTGAGTATCTCCCGGCGACCGTTGTGAATGACTATGCCGACAGGCATGCCGTCTATAATGTCATTAAGCATCCTGACAGTGGCTGACAATTTACCGATCTCGGAATCCTGCTCCCTTATCCTCCTTCGGAACACGTATACGAGAGCTGCGATCGATAAAAGCACCGCAAGGCAAAGGAACAGGCAGATCCTGACCAGGTATCCCCGGAAGCTGTAAGCAGAGGATGAAAAGACCAGCCCGACATTCTTCTGAAGGAGCTGGGCAGGATAAATGTAGGATACTATCTCCCTTTTCCCGGACGCTGAGACTGAGGTATGAATGAGATCACCCGGCTCCTGGCTGCCGAGATGGCGCATTATTTCGCTGATCCCGGTATAGGTTTGCTTCTCTTTGCTGTTTGAGAAGATAATTGCTGAAGAATCGCTGATCACCCATTGCCACTGGTAATCCTTCAGGTTGAATTCGGCAAACAGATTAGTGAAGTAGCTCTGGAAATCCACAGTCACCACAATATTCCCGATGGTCCTGCCTCCGCTGACCACGGGAAGGAAGTAGTTATAAAAGCCGCCCTCTTTTAAGATTGTATCCCTCGAAACGATCTCCCCCTGGGAGTGAAGAATGTAAGTCTGTTCAAGCCAGTTATTCCCGGTCTCATCCTTTCTCAGGGTGAATTCATTCTTATCGTAGTCGTACAGCTTAATCCCGGTTACTATATCCTCGTACCTTGAAAAATATATCTTGAGCTTGTAGATTATCCTGTTCTTCTGATCAGGATCGGTGAAAAATGATAAAAAATCCTCGGAAAAGATGATTTTGTTGAGATCGCTGACGAATTCATTGTTTGTCTTGTCAATTGAAAGGCCGACAAGATGGGCCTGCCGGTCCAGGAGGGTTGAGGTGTAGCTTATCTGCTTATTATAAAGGCTCTTATAAAGAAACAGAATTATAGTTACGATTATTATAAAAACCGAAATAATAACGATTTGTAACTTTTTCATCCTACGGCATTTGAGATCAGGCTGTGCAAACAATTGTTTTCACAACTATATAACTCAAAACTACCGGTATTTGGTATTTTCGTCGTTTAAAATGCTGAAATAGCTTTTGTAGCGGAGAAAGTCAATTTCGCCGGTCTCAACGGATTTTCTGACTGCACATCCGGGTTCATCGAGATGAAGGCAGTTATAGAATTTGCATTCTTTTGAGACTCTGAAGATTTCAGGGAAGAAGTGGTAGATCTCATTTTTTTCCATATCGGCGAGCCCGAACCCCCGTATTCCGGGCGTATCCACGGCATACCCACCGAAAGGAAGCCTGTGCATCTCAGGAAAGGTTGTAATATGCTTCCCCTGTTTATGATAATCTGAGATCTTCCCGGTCTTAAGTCTGAGTTCAGGATTCAGAATATTCAGGAGGGTCGATTTCCCCACGCCTGAATTTCCGGAAATAAGGCTTACCATGTCCTTCATGGAGTTTCTCAGATCCTCTATACCATCACCTTTTTCGAGTGAAAGCCTGTGGCAGGGGTACCCGGCCCTGGAGTAAACAGAAATGAGGTACTCCATCCGCTTCGTCTCTTCCTCACCGTAAAGGTCTGTTTTATTGAACAATATCCGGGCCGGTATACGGTAAGCCTCTGCCGTGACCAGCAGGCGGTCGAGGAATTCCACCGGTGTTGCAGGAAGGATGATGGTTACCATCACAAGTACCTGGTCGAGGTTAGCCGCTATGATCTGGAACTGCTTCGACAGGTTCGAAGCTCTTCGCAGGATGTAATTCCTGCGTTCAAGCACCTCTGTGATGATGCCGGTTTTCCCGTCACTTTCCCTTTCGGCAGTGACATTGTCGCCGACAGCAACCGGATTGGTAGTCTCGACTCCCTTGATCCTCAGCTTTCCCCTCAGGGTGCACTCGATGGTTTCACCATTGCCAAGCAGAACCCTGTAGCGGCTTCCTACCGACTTGATGACAACTCCGGTTTCCATGGGAAGGTACAACAGATCAAGTGAATAAATTTTGTAACAAAAACAATTAACCGCAAAGATCGCAAAGCCCCCTCCCGATAATTATCGGGAGCTATCGGGATCACAAAGAACGCAAAGAATCCTTATGATTTGCTTTGCGACCTCTGCATTAACTTGGCGGACTTTGCGGTTAAAAATCCTTTCGGGATCCAATATCCCAAATATCCCGGAATCAGTTATCCGATGCCATAAGCAGGAATGGCTTCATCTCGAAGCTAGAGTAGATCGGCCTCAGGCGGTCGGTGTTGTAGTGTTCCGAAACCTTGACGATCTTTTTGGAGGCTGTAACGACATCGATGGGAACATTATCATATCTTCCGTTCTTCAGGACGACGATCCTTCCGTGAACTCCCTTAAGGATAAGGTCGAGTGCAAGGTTGCCGTAAGCCATCGGAACTATCGAGTCGATTGCGTCGGGATCACCCCCGCGCACCATATAGCCAAGCTTCTGGTTTATGATATTTATTGTTTTGCCATGGTTATATGTTGCCGACAGATCTTTCAGCCGTTCCGAAACCAGTTCCCCTATGCCCCCGAGTTTCGCATGCCCGTAAGCATCTCTTTCGCTTCCCGAGAAGATCATTTCACCGCCCTTGAACATAGCACCCTCCGATACAAGCACGATAGAATACTTGCTTGGGTTGTGGTTCCTGTCTTCCACCAGCAGTTCAGCCAGCCTTTCAATTTCAAATTCATATTCGGGGATCACGCACCTGTTGGCGGCTCCTGCCATAGTAGGAAGCATAGCTGTAAACCCGGCATAACGTCCGAAGACCTCCAGCACCATAAGCCTTTCATGGGAACCTGCCGAGGTCCTGAGGCTGTTGGTCATCTGGATCGTCCTAGTGACGCATGTGCTGAAGCCGATGCAGTAATCAGTCCCCGGGACATCATTGTCCATGGTTTTCGGGATTGCAATGACCTTTACACCCTTCCTGTAGAGATGTACCCCGTAGCTCAGGGTATCGTCCCCGCCGATCGGTATAAGGTAATCGACACCCAGCCACTCGAGGTTTTTGATGATCTCTGGGGTAAGATCGTTCATTTCTGCATTATAAGTATCCTTGAGGTGGTCGGGGACACTTGATTTCGACATATGGCTTGGCCTTGTCCTCGAGGTATGGAGGAACGTTCCCCCAGTACGGCCGGCTTTATTTACTATATCGTCGGTGAGGATCTGATAGCAATCGCTGTTGTCGGCTTTGTTGTCGCGGATAAGCTCGGTTATGCCAGCCCATCCCCTTCGCAGTCCGATCACCTGGTAACCTTCCCTGTTTGCCCGTATCGTCACTGCCCTGATGGCCGGATTCAGTCCTGGGACATCACCACCTCCGGTCAGAATGGCAATTATGCCTTTTTTTGATTTAATATTTGCCATGTTGCTCTGCTTTTTATTTGTAACCATTTCATAAATTTTTGCATGCGCTAAAGTAAATTATTTTGAACTTTTTACAAATTTAATTTACCTGCCTCCAATCTGAATTTCAGCAACTCTTATTGAAGGCGAGGCAAAGTTCCTGTCATAATCAATATCGTTGCCGGTCATATCGATCGCGTTCAGCAGGTCCGGGGCTTTGCCGGCAATCGTTACTCCTTTGACCGGATGGACTAATTCTCCGTTCTCGATCCATAACCCGCTTGCACCCCCGCTGAAATTCCCAGTTACCGGATCAACGCCGTAGCCTGTCACCTCCCTGAGAAGCAGGCCGCTCTTTGTGGCCGATATAATTTCCTCCTGTGTATTCCGGCCGGGGCCTATGCAGATATGGTGTGTCCCCACACCCGGCAGCGAGCTGAAACCTCCCCTCGAGGCGCTGCCAGTACTCTGTGTTCCGGCCCGCTTCGCGGTCTTTACATTGTAAATAAAACTCCTGAGAATGCCTTCCCCGGCAATTTCAATCCTCCGGGTCGGGACCCCTTCTCCGTCGAACGGGGAACTCCCGCGGCTCCTGTTCCGGGTTCCGTCGTCGGTGATGGAAATGAGTTTTGAAGCGAACTGCTTGTTGAGCTGATCTTTCAGGAAGCTTGC
>DCFQ01000076.1:0-19126 GCA_002319915.1 Bacteroidales bacterium UBA1800
ACCAGCAATTGGCAACTGGCAACCAGCAACTCTTACTCAATACACATCGAGATCAAAATAGAATCCCATCTTCCTGAACTTCTCATACCGTTCCCTTTTGAACCTGTAGTACCAGGCTCCTTTCCTGGATGTTTCCCGCTCCTTCTCATCAAGCTTTTCAAGGAGGTTCATCGACAGGATCTTCTTCCTGAAATTCCTCTTGTCAATGGGTCTCTGGTGGATCACTTCATACAGGTTCTGAAGCTGAACAAGCGTGAATTTTTCAGGGAGGAGTTCAAAGCCGATCGGCTTTATTTTGATATGCATTTGCAGGTCGGTGAGGGCTTTCATTACCATTTCATCGTGATCGAAAATAAGCCCGGGCAGGTTGCTCATCGACTGCCAGTGCGCACCATTGCTCTCTTTAAGTTCCCGGTTGATATCCTGGATCTTGATAAGGGCAGAGTAAGAGACGGAGAACACCCTGGCGCCGGGGTCCCGTTCAGGATCTCCATAGGTCCAGGATTGTTCCAGGTAAACGCCGCTGAGGCCCGTAAGATTCAGGAGCACTCTTGCAGCAGCTTCATCGAGATTTTCGTTTTGCTTTACAAAACCTCCGGCAAGCGACCATTTTCCCCTCGCAGGCTGCATTTTCCTCTTTATGAGAAGGAGCTTGAGATCCTTTTCAAGTATGTCATAGCCAAATATTATGCAATCGACGGCTATATAGTACCGTGAATAATTTGAATAAAGGGCCATTTATAATAATACCGGGATTTTGCTATTCTTCTCTTGATTTTATTTCCTGCTGAACATATGAAAATATACCTCATTCCACCTGAGTTCCTTTGCAAAAGATGAAAGGTCGCATTTTTCGTCAATCAGTACGTATTCGATTCCGAGCATCTCGCAGAAGTCCTCAATGTACTCCGCGCTGATGGCAGTGCTGAACCCGGTATGATGGGCCCCTCCTGCGAGGATCCATGCTGCGGCGCCAGTTTTGAGGTCGGGCATGGGTTTCCAGAGGACGCTGGCCACCGGAAGGTTGGGCATGTCGGGGCATTCAACCACCTCGACCTTGTTCACTATCATCCGGAACCTGTTGCCGAGATCTATCAAAGAGGCACAGACAGCCTTCCCGGTCATTGTTTTGAATACAAGTCTTGCAGGGTCTTCCTTTCCGCCGATTGAGAGGGGATGCACCTCGAGGTATGGTTTTCCGGATGCGATCGACGGGCACACCTCCAGCATGTGAGCTCCGAGGACCTTCATTCCTGCAGGGTCAAAATGATAAGTATAATCTTCCATGAATGAAGTTCCTCCGGGAAGCCTGGTTGCCATCACTTTCATCGACCTGACAAGGGCAGCAGTTTTCCAGTCACCCTCTGCACCAAAGCCGTAACCCTTCTCCATAAGCCGCTGGACTGCAAGCCCGGGCAGCTGTTTGAGGCCATAGAGGTCTTCAAAAGTAGTGGTAAATGCCTTAAAGCTGCCAGCCGAAAGGAATTTCTCAAGCCCGAGCTCGATCCTTGCGGAGTCCCGCAGTGCTGCTGATCCTGCAATATCCTCGGTTGTATAATATGCTGATTTATATTCTTCTATCAGCCTGTCGATCTCATTTTCAGAAACCGCGTTCACGACTGCAACGAGATCCCCTATCCCATAGCCATACACCGAGTACCCAAGGTCCATCTGGGCGCTGACCTTGTTCCCTTCAGTCACAGCCACATCACGCATGTTATCGCCAAACCGGGCCACCTTCATGGTCCGGGCATCGTCAAGGGCAGCAGCTGCCCTGGTCCATACCCCTATGCGGCATACTGCCTCCTCATCCTCCCAGTGACCGACAACTACTTTTCTTGCAAGCCTCATCCTCGACCCGATAAACCCGAATTCCCTGTCCCCATGTGCCGACTGGTTCAGGTTCATGAAGTTCATATCAATAGAATCCCAGGGGATGTCCCTGTTCATCTGCGTATGGAAATGAAGCAGCGGCTTGTTGAGAACCGAGAGGCCCCTAATCCACATCTTTGCAGGTGAAAAAGTATGCATCCAGGCGATTATCCCGATGCAGTTCCGGTTGTGATTGGCTTCAGAGCAGAGATCAAAGATCGAATCGGGAGTGGTAAGCACCGGTTTAAAGATTATCCTTACCGGGATCTGGGTCGAGCTGTCCAGTGCCTCGGAGATTGCTTTTGAATCGGCGGCTACCTGCCTAAGGGTATCGGGACCATAGAGGTGCTGACTTCCCGTCACAAACCATACTTCCTCGTTATTCAGCGTGTCCATTTGATAAATATCAGTTGGTTATATTTGATTACTACCAGAAATACACATAAAAAGCAATACAAGCTCCAAGCACAATGAGCGATGTAACAATATCGACAGTGCTCCAGCTTTCGCGGGTTTCCTTGCGTTGTTCGGCAGTCTGCGAGAAATAGGTAAGTCCCTGGAGCTGCTTTTCATCAGCCTTTGGCGTGAAGAAGCTTATCACAATCATAAGCAGGATTGTAAATATGAAGAGGCCAATGCAGAAATGAAGCCAGTTGATATTCATGAGAGTCCAGATGCCCGATCTGAGGGAGGGGTCCGTAATAAGCTTTGCAGCCACGCTGTCGTAATGGGTTCCTGGATCGAAAATCATCATCCCGAGCCTGAGGAATCCGAGGAGTGCGCCGATTATGAGCCCCCACTGGCCGGCTTTCGGGGTAATCCTCTTGTTGAATACCCCCATCATGAATGCAGCCGCAATCGCTGGTGCGATAAGGGACTGCACTTTCTGGAGGTAATCATAAAGCACTGAGCCGATATTCTTCATTATCGGGATCCAGATAAGGCCCAGGAGCACCACACTTATAGTGGCTATACGTCCTATCACAACAAGCCTATGCTCGCTTGCTTCGGGATGGTACTGCTTATAGAAGTCGATGGTGAAGAGGGTTGCCGATGAATTGAAATGGGCTGCCAGGGAAGTCATAAGGGCCGCTATGAACCCGACGACCACGATGCCTTTGACACCCATCGGAAGCAATGTCCCGACAAGGGATCCGTAGGCAAGGTTATTGTCGGTGAAAGTAAGGACGCCCTGTGTTCTGAGTGCGGCTGCGACCATGCCCGGGATGAGGAACATGAAGACCGGGAGGAGCTTAAGGAACCCGGCAAAGATGGTCCCTTTTCTTGCCTGTGAAAGGTTCTTGGCAGCCAGGGCCCTCTGGACGATATGCTGGTCGGTGCACCAGTACCACAGTCCTATGATGGCGGCGCCGAAGAATACGCTGACTCCGGGGTACTCATTGTACCACCGGTCGGCCTTGTCAAAATGGAACAGGTGCATATTTGTTGCACCGTTTGCACTCGTAATCTCCACCAGCTTCTGCCAGCCGTCGACAAGACCGCCGCCTCCAACTTTCATAAGCCCGAGGATCAGGATTGTTATTGCGCCCAGGATCAGGATGGGCGTCTGAATAACCGATATTGTCATGATCCCTTTCATGCCTCCCAGCACCGTGAATATACCGGTAAGGAGCACCAGGCCGATGGCCCCGTACCAGAAATTGATCCCGAGAACAGCCTGAAGGAAAATACCTCCGGTGAATGCCGTTACGGAGACTTTTGTCAGAACATAGCTGATCAGTGTGACTATTGAAAGAGCTGAGCTTGTCTCCCTGGTAAACCGCAATTTAAGGAACTCGGGCATGGTGAACACCCTGCTGTGCGAATAGAAAGGGACAAATACCCAGCCAAGCAGAAGGATTGCCCACCCATGCATCTCCCAGTGAGCCATGCCCATTCCGCTCTCAGCCCCTGCACTTGCAAGGCCGACAAGGTGTTCGGAACCGATATTGGCTGCAAAGATTGCCGCACCGACAGCCAGCCAGGTCTCGCTACGGCCTGAAAGAAAATAGTCACTTGTGTCATCCTTCTTGCGCTTTACAACCCAGAGGACGATTCCAACCAGGCCTGCGAAAAACAGAACCAGGATTATCCAGTCTAATGTTGCCATTACAATAATTTTATTGATGAATATATTTGTTCCATATTTTATTAGAATCAGGTCAGGGCGGATGATGCTGTATAAAATTAGGAAAAAATAATATAAATGTAAAATTTACACTTATTATTTTGAAAAAATAAGATTTTCGGCTAAATCCATTGATTCATAGACGACTGGATGAAATCTATCACCCGCTGGTTATCTTCCTTTCCGTTGGTCAATACGGGGAACGGTTCGCCGAATTTGAAGTAGATGGTCTTTTTATGGTCGAGCGGGCCTAACTCTTTTATGAGCTTCCCCTGGCCCCAGAAATCTGTTTTCAATGACACCGGGATTACCTTGACCCCTGCCTTTTTTGCGAGCTTTACTCCAAGTGAATTGAAATCCTCAGGTTTGAATTCAGTGCTTCGTGTGCTCTGCGGGAAGATAATGACTGAAATGCCTTTTGCCAGCAGTACCGGGCCCTTGGTCATCACCTCCTCGAGGTCCTTCCTGGGGTCGGTCCTGCCCACGACGATCGGATCCCTCGATCGCATCACATGCCCGAACAAAGGATGCTTTACAAGGCTCTCCTTTACCACGAAGGTAACTTCGCGATGAGGCGCTACCAGGCAGGGAAGGATCATTGTCTCGAGGGTGCTCATGTGGTTCCCGATAAAGACGACGGGATCAGGATCCCTGGCAATATTCTCCATGCCCGTTATATTGAACCGCCCTCCCGAGTTCTCGATGAACCTGAAGATATAGTACGAGGAATCGGACCATGCCTTTGTGTCGTAAATGCCTCTGACAGCCTGGCTTCTTGTGCGGAAGACAATTACTGCATACTTGTAAGTGAAATATAGGCGATGGTAATGAAACAACCTGTAAAGAAAGCTGTTTCTCCCATTTTCCGGCGTCTGGTACGAGTCTGAGTCAAAATATCCCTTAAACATATTTCTTAGGATCCTTTTTTCTATCCCGGAAACAAATATAAATCTACCGGATCAATCTGACAAAACCGGTCTGCGTTTTTCCTGCTGCAACAGTTCAGATCAGTGAGGATCTCTTCTCCTTATACAGCTCAATTGCATCATTCAGTATCTCGTAGGCTTTTTTCCTTTCGAGGAATTCCTCCACTGAAACATTCTTGTGTTCAAGCTTCTTGTAATCCTCAAAAAACCTCCTGAGCTCGACAAGGGTGTGGGGTGGAAGGTCGGAAAGCTCCTCCAGGTAGTTGACCGACATATCGTTGCGTGCCACAGAAATTATTTTGACATCCCTCTCCTTCTGGTCCACCATTTCCATTGCACCGATCACCTTTGCCTCAACGATACACATAGGGAAGACATCGATTGAACAGATCACCAGGATATCCAGTGGATCATGATCGTCGCAGTAGGTCTGGGGGATGAATCCATAATTCGCAGGGTAGTGGACGGCCGAAAAGAGGACCCTGTCGAGTTTCAGGATACCTGAATCCTTGTCGAGCTCATATTTGCCCTTCGACCATTTCGGGATCTCGATCACTGCCCTGACGTATTTAGGGGCATCCTTCCCCGGGCTTATACTGTGCCAGGGATGTGCAGTCTGTATTAGCTTCATAATCAGAGCCTGTTTGAGAATATGATCATAAGCCGGCTATTTACCGGCAGCTTTCTTTTTTGACAAAAGGTGAGGCAGGAGGAATTCACTTAAGGGAACGGGATCATGTGTCTTTGCCCATTCCGTAGTCAGCTGGTACTGTTCCTTCAGGTTGTCAAAATTGAACAGCAGGAAGTCTTTTTTGAAATCAGGGACCCATACCCAGGTCCTTGAAACAAGCTCAGGAGCTTCCTCGGCATAAGCCTCGAGCCTGTTTACAAATCCCTTCCAGAGCATGGCATCAAGGGAGACTCCCAGCCTGTCGAACACACCCCTGTCGTTGATCCCGAGCCCTTTCAGCTCTTCGCTGATTGTCGGCAAGCTGTCTGCTTTCCTGCTAAGGATGTAGACTTTCTCGACACCTTTTCCCCTGAATTTTTCAAATTCCAGGAGGGCCCGGAACGGGACAAGATCATCACCCACGCCACCATCAACATATTCAACATCAGGTATGGTTGTGACATTTCTTATCCTTACAGGTGGAAATGCAACCGGATAAGAGGTGGATGCCATCAGGATATCAACAATGCTGAGGGTTGTATCAGTTTCCGTGTTGATCTTCCTGCTGCACATACGGTAGACTTCTTTCCTCAGATCTAGCGTTTTCAGGTGGGTAAAAGAGATCTCGGTCATAATGGGAAGGTCACCGATCTCTTTATATCCGAGCCTGGTCTCAGCGATCTTTTTGAAAAGCTCCCTGGCTGGTTCAGTGTTCACCGGGATTTTCTTGTCATCCTGTATGTAGACATCGCTGTTCCTGATGTTGAACAGGAGATTCCTGTAATACGACCAGGTAGCCTTCCGTGTCAGGATGCCGTTAAGCATGACCGCATTCAGCGCACCGGAGCTCACACCCGAAATGAACACCACGTTATTAAGCAGGCCGCGGTCGTACAGCTCCTCGAGCAGCCCCGCTTCCTGCGGAATCCGTGCGGCAGCTCCAGTCATTATTACCGCCACCCCGCTTCTCTTCTGGTCCGAAGTTATTTCCTGCCTGGAAGGAGAATCTGAAAATGACGCTGAGAAGAGAGCAAGGGTCATAATTACCAGAACAATCTTCAGTTTTTTCATACTTGTTACATTTTCCGGAAATCATCAATTGCGAAGTCTTTACCCCTAAAATGTTTAAGGTGTTTAAAATTACGCAAACCGCTGGTTATAAGCAAGACGATAAACTCCGAAACCTGTTCATTTCAGACTTGATTTTTTTTATTTCCTTCCAGGCAGAAAAATCCCTCAGGAATATGGAAAATGATTGACCGAAGTGATTACCGGCCGCATTTGCCTATTTGCTCAACAAGGGCATTACCAGGAGCCATAACGACAACCCCGTAAGCACGGTAACAGCAGTCCATCCAATAAGGTTCTGAACCTTGTTGTTAACATACTGCCCCATGATCTTCTTATTATTGATCAGGAGGATCATGCTTACCAGCACTACCGGAAGAAGTATACCGTTCAGGACCTGCGACCAAATCGAAATGCCGATCAGCGGTGCATTCGGAAGAAGGATTATTACTGCCGAAATAATAACGATCCCGGTATATAGGACATAGAATTCCCTTGCTTCATCCCATTTTTTGTCGATTCCCGCTTCGAAGCCAAATGCCTCGCAAATATAAAAGGCTGTTGCAAGCGGAAGAATGGTGGCGGAGAAGATTGAGGCTATGAACAGTCCGAATGCAAACACCTGTGATGCAAGTTCGCCCGCAAGAGGCTTAAGTGACAGTGCGGCGTCCTTCGCTTCGTTTATCTGGATTCCGTTGGGATAGAGTGTTGATCCGCATGCCACCATAATGAAGAATGCAACCACCACGGTTGCAATGCAGCCGACCACAATATCAACCAATGTGAATTTGTAGTTCTTCATCTTAAGACCTTTCTCTATGACGGATGACTGCATGTAGAATTGCATCCAGGGTGCTATAGTGGTTCCAACAAGGGCGATCACCACCGAAAGGCTTTTTGTGTTCCACTCGATCCCCGGCCGGATGATGGCTGATCCTATCTCACCCCAATGGGGCCTGCTCATAAGGGCCGATACGACATAAGTGAGAAGTGATGCGCTGAAGATCAGGAATATTCGTTCCGCGAATTGATAATTACCCTTTACCACGAGTATCCAGACCAGGATAGCAGTCACCGGAACCGAAATGTACTTGCTGATCCCGAAAATTTCCATGCTGCCAGCCACACCGGCAAACTCGGTAGTTGTGTTCCCGATATTGGAAAGCAGAAGGCCGATAAAAATAAAGAAGGTGATCTTTACCCCTGCATTTTCCCGGATGAGATCCGAGAGGCCTTTGCCGGTAACAATCCCCATGCGGGCATTCATTTCCTGGATCACGAGAAGCACCACGAGTGAAGGGATGAGGGTCCAGATCATCCTGTAACCATAAAGGGCGCCCGCTACCGAGTAAGTGGTTATCCCTCCTGCATCGTTGTCGACGCTGCCCGTTATGATCCCCGGCCCCAGAAGTGCAACGAAGATCATCAGGTTCCTGTAAAATCCAGTCTTGGAGAATTTTGTCCTGAACATCACATCCAGATTTTATCGCTTGTTCGTCCTCCTCTTGTTTATGAGATCCTCCACAACATCATCGACGACTACCATTCCCTGAAGCTGGTTGCTGCCGTCAACAACAGGAACTGCCAGCAGGTTGTACTTTGATATTGTTTCCGCAATATCGTCCACCTTCTGGTCATCGTACAGAAACACAGGTTCGGATTTCATGATCCTGCTGAGCTTCATTTCAGGTTCGGCGACCACCAGGTCGCGCAGATCGAAAGTACCGACCAGCTCGTCATTCTCCCCCGTGACAAAAAGGGTATAAAGTTCTGCGGGTTCCGGTTTCTTTGACCTGAGCTCCCTGATTACATCGTCAACGGTAAGGTCCGGCTTGAACGACAGGATATCGGTGGTCATCAGGCTGCCCGCCGAATTATCGGGGTATTCAAGCAGATCCCTTACTTCCTGGGACGACTCGCTGTCCATCTCTTTCAGGAGCATCTCGGCCTTTTCGTCCTCTATTTCATCGAGGATATCGGCCACCTCATCGGCCGGCATTTTCTCGAGCACATCCGCGACCTTATTCACCGGCAGGCTTTCGATGATATGGATCTGGGCATCGGTTTCGAGCTCCTCCAGCACATCGGCTGCCTTTTCCTCGTCAAGAGCCGAGAAAACATGCGGGCTCGACTTCTTCCCAAGGTCCTCGAGGATATCCGCAAGGTCCGACGGGTGAAGTGTATGCAGCTTTGCATAGCTTTTTGAAAGCTTGATGTTGAGGTTGGAATAATCAATAGCCTGAACATCGTCCCACAGGATGAACTTTGCAGGAATATTGACCTTCAGCAGCGAGAGTATCCTCTTGATCGGAATCGAAATACCGATCCGCCGGAGGAGGCCCTCGATCCCGATATCGACCGCTACTGCAAATGTACCGCCCGGGAGTGTGGCAAGCCTTACATCATTCACCCTGACCAGCTTCCTGCCGTTAAGATCAACGATCTGCTTGTCAAGGATATTCTCCACCAGAAGCAGCCCGTTGCTTATCTCATCTTCCGTGAGGGCTATCAGCTCGGTACAGGTAACATTAATCTGTTCCCTTGCCTTTGTCACCCTGAATGCAGAAAATGAATAGAATCTGACCTCCCTGTGTATCTTCAGCTTTGCTCCAATAACCAGTTGCTGGTTCGTCCCGTTCGGGCCAGACGGAGCAGCGTTGATAAGAAGATCCCTGAGCTTACCTATTGCGTAACCGTCAGCATCGAATACTTCTTTGCCGATTATTCCGCTCAGATAAAATGTCGTCAGTGATGTCATAGTCACCTCCTTGCCATTTATTGATATAGCCTGAGGCAACCGGAAAAGATTGTGGCCTCGTCTATACCAGGTTAATAACTAACATATTCGCAGGGCCGTCGTCCATATTGGATCCTGAATTTTTTTTACGGACATAAAAATAATTCCATGAGTGTTACTTTCCAAATAGTTTTCGAATAAAAATGATCTTGTTTCAAAATTATTTGTTTGAATTATGATTAAGGTATATTTTAACCGCAAAAAACGCCAGGTTCCTTGAAGTTTGCAATGATTTTAGATGCCATATGCTCACTTCGCGGACTTTGCCCTGACTTTGCGCGCTTTGCGGTAGAAAATATAATTACCATTCTGTCAGATGGAAACTGTACTTATTTCAGGTGGCAGCGGCCTTGTCGGGAGAAGGCTTTCCCTCGCGCTGGAGGAAGCAGGGTACGGTATTGCCATTCTGACAAGAAATCCTGATCAGCAAGAACATTTCAGGAATTATTCCTGGGACCCTGACAATAACTTCATCGATGAAGAGGCGATTGCCGGGGCAGACTACATTGTCCATCTTGCAGGAGCGAACCTGGGTGAAAAAAGATGGACAAACAGGCGGCGGAAAGAAATTGTCGATTCCAGGATAAAAAGCGGGCAGCTTCTGTTCGACCTTGTAAAAAAGACCAGCAGGGAGCTGAAAGGCTTTATTTCAGCTTCCGCAATGGGATATTACGGGTCACTGACATCTGAAAAAATCTTCACAGAGGAGGATCCCCCCGGGACTGACTTTGCCGCTGAAGTGTGCAGGCTTTGGGAGGCAGAAGCCGGAAAGTTCGGGATGGCCGGAATAAGGACCGTGATCATCAGGGCAGGCATCGTGCTCACACCTTCGGGTGGTGCCCTGGGAAAAATGGCAGCGGTGGTCAGGGCCGGCCTGGGTTCACCGCTTGGCAGCGGCAGCCAGTATCTCCCCTGGATCCACATCGATGACCTATGCGGCATCTATCTGAAGGCCCTCAGCGACAGTTCGATGAAAGGCCCGTACAATGCCGTTGCCCCAGATCAGAGGACAAACAGGGAATTCACCCGCACCCTTGCCGGGGCATTGCATAGGCCATTCTTTGCTCCCCGCGTACCCACACCCGTGCTTAAGCTGCTTTATGGTGAAATGTCGGGGATGCTTCTTAGAGGAAGCAGGCTGTCGGCCGGCAAAATAATGCGGGAAGGGTTCAGTTTCAGGTTTCCCGGTCTGAAGGAAGCCCTGGAGGATGTTCTCCGGTGAAAAATGCTCTTATTCCTGTTTTGGCTCCTGCAGGGTCCAGAGCAGGTCAGAGGTCTTGAAGCCAAGATCAGCCGCAATCCTGAGGTACTTCTGTCTTATATCCTCCGGTACCGTTGTTTCGCGGGAGAGTATCCAAAGGTACTTCACGCTGCTGCCTGCGACCAAGGCATATTTATAATCCTTATCGAGGGCGATGACATTGTAGGCCCCATAAAACGGACCGAAAAATGAAACCTTTAGCCTGGCTTCATCCTTGCTGCCGGCAAATTTCGCCTTTCCCACGGCCTGTTTCCACACTTTTTTTACTGTGTCGTAGCCCCGGTTCACAACTTTGACGGTCCCGTTTTTGTTTAATGAATAGTTGGCAGTCACATGGGTAAGATTGCGTTCGAACCTGAAGTCCATGCGGGCTATCTCGAACCACTGGCCCGTGTACTTCGGCAACGTAAATGGTTTAACGGCAGCAAATTGTCCGGAATGTGATGAAAAGGTGAAAGCAAATACCGGAACGAGGCCCATGGGGATCACCGAAATGAGGTTTATCAGATTCATGATCATTGGAATTATAAAAGCAAAAATAACATATTTTCCGTATGTTCTGACATGAATAAAGTGACGAGGCAAGGGTTCAAATGGATCGAAAAATGAGTCCTAAAGCTATTTGTTTAATAATTACTATGTTTGCATTATAATCAAGATTGATCACGGATGGAAGGCAGGTCACTTACCGAGATGGATGGAAGGTTTCTTTATTACGCCTTTGTTGCCGGCGGGAAGAAGGTGATCAGTCACCAGATCGATCTCAACAGGATCAACGTTTTCCCGGTTAATGACGGCGACACAGGGACCAATCTAGCGGCGACCATCCGATCCGTTATTGACTCGATAAGCCCGCACAGGTCGTACAAGGTGACTGCCGACAGGATAGCGGAGGCAGTCCTCATGAATGCAAGGGGGAATTCCGGAATAATCTTTGCCCAGTTCTTTTACGGAATCAGCTCCGAGACCGGGGAGTGCATGTCGGTCAACCTCCGTCAGTTCGCCGAAACCCTGAACAGATCCGTAAGTTATGTGTATGATGCTGTCGCCAGACCTGTCGAAGGAACGATGCTGACCGTAATAAGGGAGATGGCTGAATATATTTACAGCAGCTGGACCAGGTACAGTGATTTCAACAATCTCCTGATCGCCTCATATGAAGTCCTGAAACGTTCTCTTCATGAGACCACGTCAAAATTGGCGGTCCTGGGCAGGAACAAGGTGGTAGATGCAGGCGCCAAGGGATTCGTACTTTTCATAGAGGGGATCCTCGAGTTCATTGCCTCGAGGAATATCAGGGAGCTTATCACAATCGGCGGGAAAAATGAAGATCTGGCCCTGCCTGCAGGTGAGGAATATGAGTCACTTAACTTCAGGTATTGCACTGAGGCCGTGATTAAGGATTGCAGGACCGACAAAAGGTCCCTTGCAGCTATAGCCGGAAAATTCGGCGATTCAATAGTGATTGCCGGATCAGACAGGATCAGGAGGCTCCATATACACACCAACACGCCTGCTGAGCTTTTCGAAGCGGTGAGAAGCGCCGGGACGATCACCTTCCAGAAGGCCGACGACATGCTGCGACATACCGAGACTGCCAGCCGGAGAAAATGGAAAATTGCGCTGGTCACCGACTCGACCTGTGACCTGTCGCCGGATCTTCTCGACAAGTACCAGATCAACATGGTTCCCATAAACATCTCGTTCGGAGAGAACCAGTACCTCGACAAGGTGACCATCCAGCCTGAGCAATTCTATTCACTCCTTTCAACTTCACCGGACTTTCCCAGGAGCGCACAGGTTAATGAATCAGCATTTGTCAACCTTTATTCTCATCTTGCAACATATTATGATTCAGTCATAGCTGTCCACCTGAGCGACAAGCTGAGTGGCACAATCTTCAGCAGCCAGAGAGCCGCCAGGAAAGTCAGCCGTGAATTCGGGAAGCCGGTTTCGGTGATCAATTCCCTCAACCTCTCCGGTGCCCTTGGATTAATAGTCCTGAAAACTGCAGAGGCAATAGAGGCAGGAATCCCCCACTCGAAAATTGTCCGTATGGCCGAGAAATGGGTCAGGGGAACACGCATTTTTGTAAGCGTCAGGACTCTCAGATACATGGTGCGCGGAGGCAGGGTCTCGGCCGCCAGGGGAATTATCGCAAAGATGCTCAACATAAATCCAATTGTCTCGATCGATCCGACGGGTAAGGCGGTGGTTTTTGACAAATCATTCAGCCAGAGATCGAATATGAGAAAAGTGATGGGGTATGTAAGGGAAATAGCCGCGAAAAACAAGATCTGGAACTATGTGGTTCTCCATGCAGAGAATCCGAAAGCTGCCGATTGGTATTCTGACCAGATGGAAATGCTGACCGGCAGGAAACCTGTTTCGGTCGTCAACATTTCGCCGGTCATCGGGGCCAATGCGGGCATCGGCGCCGCCTCCGTAGCACTGTTATTCGAATAACAATACCGGGAATGAATTTCATGAATATATACCTGCAGGGCCTGGGGATAGCGATGATCCTGATGACGTTGCTATGGATCGTCAGTGTTATCATAAAGAATGTCAGTATAGTTGATCTATTCTGGGGCACGGGGTTTATTATCCTGTCAGTTTTCTATTTCATTGTCTCACCGGGAAATGAATACAGGAAGATCCTGATCCTTATCCTTGTTTCGATATGGGGTTTGAGGCTCTCCATATACCTTGCCTGGAGGAATTCCGGGAAGGGAGAAGATTTCCGGTACAGGGAATTCAGGAGAAAATATGGTGAGAAACGCTACTGGTGGATAAGCTTCTTCCAGGTATTCCTGCTTCAGGGAGTGCTGATGTGGCTGATCTCGGCCCCGCTTCTTGGAGCGCAATTCTTTGGAGCTGAAAGAGGCCCTGGCCCTATAGATCTCGCCGGTATATTATTCTGGATCACCGGGATCGTATTTGAGGCCGGGGGTGATTACCAGCTCGCTGCATTCAAGGCTGACCCTTCAAACAAAGGCAGGGTCCTTGACAGTGGGTTCTGGCGCTATACAAGGCACCCTAATTACTTCGGCGATTCATCAGTATGGTGGGGATTCGGGATCATTTGCCTCGCGGCGGGAGGCCTTCTTCCGGTACTTGGTTCGGTACTGATGACCGTGATCATAATAAAGCTGTCCGGTGTTGCAATGCTGGAAAAAACCCTTAATGAAACCAAGCCTGAATACCATAATTATATAAAGAATACCAGCGCATTCTTTCCCTGGCCGCCCAGAAAGTTCAAAAAAATGTAGAAAGCCTGTTGAACAATACTCCGGCATCTGATGTTTTTTGTCAAACTGATCGCCAGATGAAAAATTATATTTTACTTCCGCTTCTTATATTAATAATGTCAAGCAGGCTTCCCGGCCAGGACAACTCAGGGATAATCCAGGGCAAGGTTTACGATTCAAAAACCAATGAAGGCGTACCGTTTGCCACGGTCCAGGTATGGGGCACTGCAACGGGAGCAGCGACCGGCATCGATGGAAAATTCCGGATCACCGGCATCAAACCGGGGTACATTGAATTAAGGGTTTCCTCAATCGGATACAAGACCTTCATTTCTTCAGCAATCTTTGTGACCAACAGCAAGCAGGTCGATATTGAAATACCCCTCGAAGAAATGGCAATCGGGCTTTCAGAGGTTACAGTAAAGGCATCACCATTCCTGAAAAAAGTTGAAACTCCCTTGTCAGCGAGGGTTATCGGTATCGAGGAGATCGATAAGAACCCCGGCGCCAACAGGGATATCTCAAAGGTGATCCAGGCATACCCCGGGGTAGCTTCAACTCCTGCATATAGGAATGACGTTATTGTCAGGGGCGGAGGACCCAACGAAAATAGGTTCTATGTGGACAACGTTGAGATCCCATATCTTAACCATTTTTCCACGCAGGGGTCTTCAGGGGGACCTGTCGGCATTATAAACGTCGATTTTGTGCAGTCGGTCGATTTTCTGTCCGGCGCCTTCCCTGCTTCAAAGGGGAATGCACTGAGCTCGGTGCTGAATTTTACCTTCCTCGACGGCAACAGGGAGAAGATGAAATACAGGGCCACCGTCGGGGCATCAGACCTTGGGTTGACAGTTGACGGACCTGCCGGAAAGAACGGCACAATCCTGATGTCACTCAGGCGATCATACCTTCAGTTCCTTTTCAGCGCCCTGAAGCTCCCCTTCCTGCCAAACTATACCGATTTCCAGGTCAAATACAGGGTCAGGCTTGACGAAAAGAATGAGCTCACTTTTATAGGATTAGGGGCAAAAGATGATTTCAGCCTGAACCTCAAGGCAAATGAAACAGAGTACCAGCGATACATCCTCGATTACTTACCTGTCCAGGAACAATACAGCTATGTTGCAGGACTGGTTTACAAACATTTCAGGAAACAGGGATACGACACCTGGGTGCTTAGTCGTAATTACCTGAATAACACCCAGTTCAAATACGCAGGAAATGTTGTGGCCGATACGAACCGGATCTTTGATTATTTCTCGGGTGAAGGCGACATAAAAGCCAGGTTCGAAAGGACGATACTGAACGAAAACGGATTCAGGATAAATTTTGGGGCAGGATATGAATACGCCCATTATAGGAATTCCACATACAAGCGGCTCTTTACAACAGAAAATGAGCGGCTCATTGATTACCGGAGCAATCTCAAGTTCGGAAAATTTGGCCTCTTCGGGCAGATAAGCAAATCGCTGCTGGAGGAACGGCTGAGTCTGTCTTTTGGATTAAGGACGGATTTCAACAACTATTCAACCGCGATGTCAAACCCGCTGGACCAGTTATCGCCACGTCTTTCAGCCTCATACAGCCTGACGGACAAGCTGAACCTGAATTTCAGCATAGGTCGGTATTACCAGCTGCCCCCCTATACCGCCCTCGGTTATGCCGACACTACCGCGACTTTTGTGAACAGGTTAAACAGGTTGAAATATATCAGGTCGGATCATATCCTAGGCGGGATCGAGCTGAATCCTGCGGAAAACATACAAGTTTCCCTTGAAGCATTCCATAAGTCTTATTCGAGGTATCCGTACTCACTCGCCGATAAAGTGCCGCTGTCAAGCAAGAGCGCTGATTTCGGGGTTTTCGGTGACGAGGCGCTGCTCTCAATATCAGACGGCAGGGCTTACGGGATCGAGTTGCTCGGCAGGGTCAGGGATTTGAAAGGACTGAACCTGATCCTTTCCTACACGTATGTCAGGAGTGAATTTAAAACCGGAGGATCGGCATGGATCCCGTCAGCCTGGGATAACAGACACCTTTTCAATGTTATTGCATCCCGGAAATTCAAAGGGAACTGGGACCTGGGATTCAGGTGGAGGTTTGTCGGAGGAGCCCCGTACACTCCGTATGATCTTCTGAAGTCCTCCCTCAAAGCAGCATGGGATCTCCAGGGGCAGGGATATCCCGATTACTCAAGGTTCAATACGGTACGTCTCAGGCCATTCCACCAGCTCGACATGCGGGTCGACAAGCAGTTTTTCTTTAAAAGCTGGTCGCTGATGATGTATATTGACGTCCAGAATGCTTACAACTTCAAGGCCGACCAGCCGCCGATCCTTGTCAGGCAGACTGATGGAAGCGGAATTCCCCTGACCGATCCTTCGGATCCTTCAAGGTACCTTTTGAAGTATATTAACGGTAATTCAGGGACCGTACTGCCTGCCGTTGGAATAATGATCGAATTCTGAGGCCCCGGGCCTGGACCCTGGCAGCAGTTATCAGATCAGGAACGGGATCACGGCTTTTCTTCCGGCAGGGTAACCCGGGAACCGGGATTTGTACCATTTATGTGATGCAACGGCCCTCGGGAACAGGTTGGCAAATGTGAAAATGAAGAAAGTCAGCCCGGGAAGCGACCAGGTCATCACTGCCCATCCGGCCCATTCAATGATCTCTCCGAAATAGTGGGGGCACGAGATATAATCGAAGAGCCAGCCGTCTGGGATGACATAGGCCCCGGGATTCCCCTTCCTGAGAAGCTTGAGCTTTTCATCGGCCGTCTTGTTAATGGCGAGTCCTGCAAAAAAGATCAATAATCCTGAAATAAACTGCCACGACAGAAGCCATGAATTGTCATAATTTCCCAGGTGAAGAACGCCGAAACCGTTGACAAACCCGTTGAGGCAATTGAAAATGATCGCCATCAGGACAAGGATGAAAGGAAATGACTTCTCCCTGCCCGACTGCCGGAAGGGATAAATGAAAGTGCGATGTGTATAATGAATTAGCCAGACGATCACAAAAACGATGACAGGCAGGCTTTTTGTGCCGGAGGTTATGAAGAAGAGGATCATAAGTGCCGGAGAGGGGAATTCCATGATCATCCAGGCCCACTTTGACTTAAGGACGGGACCCCAGCCCGAACGGGAGAATTTCCCGTACGGGGCTGATACAAATAATAATGAGATGAATGCTATTACTGCAAACAGGAGTATCAGGTAAATTGAATAATTATATAGATCTTCGATTGACATGGGGTAGACTACCAGATTAAGTATAAGTACATTGAACAGATTATTCTTTTTACAAAGAGATCACAGAGGGAAAAAAGCAACTCAGCGTAAATCGGTGGTTTCTCTGTGCAACTCTGTGAAAGTTCTTTAGATTATTTTTATAAATAGTTCCCAAAGTTATAAAAATGCTATTTTTGTCACTCCCCTAAGTGAATAATTTATTGGCATATGTCGGAACTGGAAACCCACTTCGCTCGATTCAGGGAAAATATCATCGGGATCGATTCCGAGATCACAACTCCATATGGCAGGAAGAAGCTTGTCTATGCCGACTGGATCGCCAGCGGAAGGCTCTACGATCCGATAGAAAAAAGGATCTTGCAGGAGATTGGCCCGCTCGTCGGGAACACCCATTCGGAATCGTCAGCGACCGGGAAGGCGATGACCGATGCCTATCACCAGGCCCAGAAGATTGTGAAGCACCATGTCAATGCCGATGATAATGATATCCTGATATTTACCGGCACCGGGATGACCTCGGCAATAGCAAAGCTGCAGAGGATCCTGGGGCTCAAGGTCCCCGAGCAGGCAATCAATTATTGCGTTTTCACCCATGGTGAATACAACACATGCCGTGAGATACCGAATGAGAACAGGCCTGTGGTTTTCCTGACCCACACCGAGCATCATTCCAACCACACCTCCTGGTTTGAAACCCTTGCCGATGTTGTTGTGCTCGAGCCGGCAGGAGATCTCAGGGTCGATCCGGACAGGCTTAGGGAAGAAATAAAAAAATACAGGAACAGGCCGTTGCTTATCGGGTCATTTTCTGCATGTTCGAATGTAACGGGCTATATGCCGCCGTTTCATGAGCTTGCCAGGATAATGCACGAGAATGAGGGTTATTGCTTTGTGGATT
Organism: Bacteroidales bacterium UBA1800; assembly: GCA_002319915.1. GTDB lineage: Bacteria > Bacteroidota > Bacteroidia > Bacteroidales > VadinHA17 > LD21. The sequence continues at coordinate 18,129 of DCFQ01000076.1, forward strand.
TTGCCGCATCGGCGCCCTATGTGAAGATCGACATGCATCCCGACGACAGGATGGAGCAGCTCGATGCGGTGTTCTTTTCCCCTCATAAATTCCTCGGCGGGCCGGGCAGCGCGGGGGTCCTCATCTTCAACCGCCAGCTTTACAAGAACGAAACACCTGATACTCCCGGCGGCGGAACCGTCAAGTGGACCAACCGGTGGGGAGGCTACAGCTATATAACCGATATAGAAGTAAAGGAAGACGGTGGTACACCGGGGTTTCTGCAAGGCATCAAGGTGGCGCTGGCTGTCTCGCTGAAGGAGAAAATGGGAATTGAAAGGATGCGCGAACGCGAAAAGGAGCTCATATCACTTGCCTTCAGGGAGTTGTCAAACATTTCCGGACTTCATATCCTTGCCGACAACATAGAAGAGCGGCTCGGGGTATTCTCATTCTATATGGACAATATCCACCATAACCTTGTGACAAAGCTCCTCAATGACAGGTTCGGCATCCAGGTGAGGGGCGGTTGCTCCTGCGCCGGCACCTACGGACATTTCCTTCTCAATGTCGATTTCAGGATGTCGAAGGAGATCACCGACAGGATCGAAGCTGGCGACCTGTCGATGAAACCCGGGTGGATAAGGCTCTCCCTGCATCCCACAATGACCGATGAAGAGCTTTTGTACATTACCGGTTCCATACGGAAAATTTCAATCAGCGCGACCGAATGGGCAGCCGACTATTTGTACGACAGGCACACAAATGAGTTCCGGCATAAAAATTTCACCGCCCCCGGACCTGCCGTATCTTCCTGGTTTGATTTGGATTAGCCTTAGTCCGGGCACTTGTCCCCATATTCGCCGGCACTTGTTTTCACAAAGTATTTGATAGTACGCATAATTAATTTATTTTTGCACCTCCGGCCCGTAGCTCAGCTGGTAGAGCACGTGACTCTTAATCATGGGGTCGAGAGTTCGATCCTCTCCGGGCCGACAGGATGCCGTCTCAAAACATAA
>DCFQ01000076.1:19404-19869 GCA_002319915.1 Bacteroidales bacterium UBA1800
TGAGACGGCTTTTTTATTTGAGTTTATTAAAGGATGTATCAAAAGTCTGATTTTAACTGCAAAGAACGCCAAGTTTGCGCAAAGTACGCAAAGGTAATTTACTGAACTTAACCTCTTTGCGGGCTTTACGGAAGAACTTTGCGACCTTCGCGGTTAATGGATTTTGACTTATGACACGTCTTTTTTTTATTAATTGCCGGAAAATTCCGCTGTCTGACAACAAACCTGTTATTATATTTGTCCAAACCTGTGGTTGAACAATAACCATTTACCTACTAATTAAAATCATTTTACCATGGGACAAAAAGGAAGAGAAATTGTAAGGATGAATGTTGACGAGCTGCTTCACCTTCTGAACAAGGCTTTATCGGACGAATGGCTCGCTTATTACCAGTACTGGGTTGGTTCCAAAGTAGTAAAGGGACCAATGAAAAATGCGGTAATAGCGGAACTTACCATTCATGC
>DCFQ01000076.1:20209-23067 GCA_002319915.1 Bacteroidales bacterium UBA1800
GCACCCGAAGAATGGATGAAACTGACCAACTGCGGCTATGAGCCCCCCTTCAACCATTATGTTGAAGAGATACTGAACCAGAATATCAGGGGAGAGCAATGCGCGATCCGCACCTATAACTCCCTGCTCGACATAACACGCGAGGGGGATCCTGTATCGTACAATATGATCCTCACAATCCTCAGCCAGGAGGTCGAGCATGAGGAGGACCTACAGTCTCTCAGGGAAGACCTGGAGCTTATGTTGCTTAAAATGAAATGACTTTATGCTTAATGAATTTGACATGAAAGCTGCGGGATGGGATGATAATCCTGTTCATGTCGAACGGGCTGCAGCAATATCGCGGGCGATAATTGATACTATTCCGTTAACCCCGGAAATGACGGCTTTCGAATTTGGAGCAGGTACGGGAATTACCGGATTCCTGCTCCGCGATCGCCTGAAAAAGATCATTCTGACCGACAGCTCCGAAGAGATGGTCAGGATCATGAAAGATAAGATAAGGAGGTCGGGAGCCGGAAATCTCACGGCGAAGTGGTTCGACCTGGAATCGGAGCAGTGGACCGGGAGCAGGTTCAGCCTGGTAATGACCCAGATGGTCCTTCATCACATCGAAGGCATAGAAGAGATCTTTGAAAAATTCCATGATCTGCTGATCCCTGGAGGATACCTGGCTGTTGCCGACCTCTACCCTGAGGATGGCTCATTTCACGGGGAGGGCTTTACCGGGCACAGGGGATTTGACCCGGAATGGTTGTCAGAGATACTTGTAAGAAAGGGATTCAGGGATCGTTCGTACAGGAAGTGCTTTGAAATAAAAAAACAACTCACCGATACTGAGATAAGGAGTTTTGATATATTTTTACTGACCGCTCTCAGAGAATAGAAGATCTGGTCCGGGATACCTGGTTGCAATTTTAACTCGACAATTATGGAAATCACATTTGAAGGGGGAAAAGTAGTCACCGCTTATTGCCGCGGCCATTTAATCAGGACTGACCAGCCAGAAGCAAGCGGCGGCAAGGATTCGGCCCCCTCCCCTTTTGAACTGTACCTTGCTTCGATCGGGACATGCGCCGGGATCTATGTTAAGTCGTTCTGCGACAACCGGAACATCCCTGCCGAAAAGATCAAGCTGCTCCAGAAAGTTGAATATGACAAGGATTCCGGGCTGCCGGTCAGTATGGAAATTGAGATCCGGCTGCCCCATGACTTCCCCGAGAAATACCGTGATTCATTGATTCATGTGGCGGGACTCTGCAAGGTAAAGAAATCTATAATGAGCCCCCCTCAGTTCACTATAAAGGCTGTACAGGCAGATTGATAGCTGTCAGCAAGCCGAAAATAATTAGAATGATACACCCTGGCTTTCAGCCACCCTGCCTGCCGGTTGTGTAATCCCTTCTTTACCTTTGTGTAAAATATTACTTTTGATACAGCTGCTGTTGATTCAAAATATCCCCAACACTGCGTTACACCGCAGGAAGCCAGAGCTACATCAGGTACATATTGATAAGCTGTTCATACAGCTCCTGCTTTCCGCTGATCGTTGCCGGTTCACCGTTTTTGCCTGCCAGGCCGCGAAGATCCTCGAGAGTCAGCCTGCCCAGTTCATAATCTTTTCCGGGCCCTTTATCGAATGATTCATACCTCTTCTGTCTCATTTTAAGGTAATCGCTTTCCTTCAGTATCCTGTCGGCGATCAGCAGGGACCTGGCGAAAGTATCCATTCCGCTTATATGTGCGATGAAGAGATCATCGGGATCGGTAGAGTTCCTTCTTATCTTGGCATCGAAGTTTATTCCCCCGGTGGTGAATCCGCCGGCATGCAAAATGACCAGCATTGCCTCGGTGAGCTCAAACACGTTTGTCGGGAATTCATCCGTATCCCAGCCGTTCTGGTAATCGCCCTTATTGGCATCGATGCTGCCCAGGAGGCCCGAATCAGCAGCGACCTGAAGCTCATGCTGGAAGGTATGACCGGCCAGGGTGGCATGGTTCACCTCGATATTCAGCTTGAAATCCTTATCAAGGCCGTATTTTTTAAGGAAGCCTATTATTGCTGCGGAGTCGTAGTCATACTGGTGCTTTGTCGGTTCCATCGGCTTGGGTTCGACAAGGAAAGTGCCCTTGAATCCCTTCTTGCGGCCGTAGTCCCTCGCAATCGAGAGCATCATTCCCATATGGTCGAGCTCTCTTTTCATGTTGGTGTTATGAAGGCTCATATATCCTTCGCGTCCGCCCCAGAAAACGTAATTCTCCCCGCCAAGGGCGATGGTTGCATCAATTGCATTCTTAAGCTGAACGGCAGCATTCGTCACGACATTGAAATCGGGATTGGTCGCGGCCCCGTTCATATACCTTGGGTTTGAGAATAGATTTGCGGTTCCCCACAGCAGCTTAACGCCTGTCTGATCCTGCAGCTTCTTCATCACCGGCACGAATTTCTCAAGCCTCTTCTCGATATCAAAAACTGAACCGTCGCCACCCACTACATCTACATCGTGAAAACAATAAAAAGGCGCGCCTATCTTCGTAATGAATTCGAAAGCAGTATCCAGCCGGGCCAGGACTTTGTCGTCTGATTCAAGGTCCTTCCAGTGATAGGAATGGGTTGCATCCCCGAATGGATCCTTTCCGTCGCCGCAGAATGAGTGCCAGTATGCAATGGCAAACCGGAGGTGCTCCTTCATTTTTTTACCGGCGACCACCTCTTCCGGGTTATACCATCTGAATGCAAGGGGATTTTTTGATTTTATCCCTTCATATTCAATTTTCCCTATTCCGGGGAATGCTTCTTTTTTGCCTTTGTATATCATCTTGTAGGGTTTATTTGGTTTACTGGTTTACTGGTTTAC
>DCFQ01000076.1:23382-38998 GCA_002319915.1 Bacteroidales bacterium UBA1800
CTGGTTTACTGGTTTACTGGTTAACTGGTTTACTGGTTAAATGGTTTCCTTGAGGCGGCACTTCCAGCAGGCATAGGCCTCCCTGTAAGCATCTTCTTTCACCTGGTCAGGTTCCGTGATCCGGACTGTTTTGAGCCCGCTGAACGCCTCTTTTCCGGATTTGTAATAACCGGAACCTATTCCTGCACCGCGGGCGGCTCCGGCCGACCCGTCAGTATTGTAGAGATGGATCGGTGTGCCTGTAACGCATGAAAGCGCTTCCCTGAATACCGGGCTGAGGAACATATTTGCTTCTCCCGCCCTTATCAGCACGGGCGTTATCCCTGTCTCATTCATTATATCGAGGCCATATCTGAAAGAGAAAGCAATCCCTTCCTGGGCGGCCCTGAAAAGGTGCTGGGAGCCGTGCCTGTTAAAGCTAAGCCCGAGGATGGCAGATCCGGTATCCTTGTTCCCAAGCATCCGTTCTGCCCCGTTTCCGAAAGGAAGGATCGAGACCCCGTCAGAGCCCGGCTGAACCTGGGCTGCCATGGCATTCATCCCGTCGTATGAAATGCCCGGGCCGGCAATCCGCCTTAGCCAGGAGTTCAGGATGCCTGTCCCGTTGATGCAAAGCAGGACACCGAGCCGGGGAGCTTCATCAGAATTGTTAACGTGAAGAAACGTATTCACCCTTGAAAGTGGATCGAATTTTTTCCTGTCTGTCACACCGTAGATGACCCCTGAAGTTCCGGCGGTAGCGGCAACTTCACCGGGATTGAGGACATTCAGTGAAAGAGCATTATTTGGCTGGTCTCCGGCACGGTAAGTTACATGGATGCCTTCCGGCAGCCCCAGTTCATCCGCAATTGCAGGAAGGATCTTCCCCTGCTCTGAGAAAGAGGGCAGACGGTCAGGCAGGAGAGAGCCCTTGAAGCCGTAGTAGTCCATCAGCCCTGATGAAACCCTGTTCTCATCAAAATCCCAGAAGATCCCTTCCGAAAGTCCCGAAAATGTTGTGAATATCTCCCCGGTAAGCCTCATTGCAATATAATCTCCGGGAAGCATTATCTTAAATATCCGGCTGAAGATATCCGGCTCATTTTCCTTGACCCAGGCAAGCTTCGAGGCAGTAAAGTTCCCCGGAGAGTTGAGGAGATGCTTCAGGCAGAACTGGTTTCCAAGATCCTTCAGCGCTTTATCCCCGTACGGAACCGCCCTGCTGTCGCACCAGATGATTGAAGGCCGGAGGACCTTCATTTCCTGGTCCACTGCGACCAGTCCATGCATCTGGTAAGAGATCCCTGCTGCGCCGATCTCGCTTTTCCTTCCGCCAAGCTGCGAAATGCAGTCCCTGACAGCAAGCTTCATATTCTTCCACCAGAGCTCCGGGTCCTGTTCGGCCCATCCCGGCCTGACGGCAATGATCTCCATTTCCTCTTTGGGATGGAACGCCGTTGCCAGGCAATCGCCCGATTCACCGTCGATTATTGAAGCCTTCACGGAAGAGCTTCCCAGATCAATTCCAAGAAGAAGCATACCAGTTAAAATTATTCAGTGAAACTAATAAAAGTTAGTGAATTAAATATCATTAAATTACACAAAACTGTAGCAAGGGCTGGATTTTAAACCCTAACTATTTCGCGGCTGCCGGTTTGATCCTTCTGCTCCTGTAAATGCACTCTTTCATGTCGCAGAAGCTGCACGTGTAGGGATTGAATCTTACATTCCCGCCGATCCCTATGAAGCCGCTGACCGATTTTATGGGAGACATCAGGGCAGACTCATTGAGCGCGATGCCGCATCTGTTTCCGGGCATAAGGCTGAAGAGCTTATGCTGTTCCGCAACGTTCCATCCGCAGTATCCGGGGCTGTACCTGTTGGTTATTCCCAACCCGGATGCATTCATCTCCTTGTGGAGCGAGTTCTGCATCAGGTCGGCTGCGGCTTCAACTATTTCTGACCCGATAATGTCAAAAAGATACCCCTTGAGGAGGTCCCCCTCCTTCATTGCTGCCCCGCTTGCAGTCCCGATCTCCTGACCGGCTGTACAGAGAAAAATGGCAATTGCAGTAGACTTCCTGATCTGGCTATATACTATCTTACTGATATCGAAACTTGTCGAATCGATGCTGACTGTTTTCCCGGCAGGATTGAATGTCACCCCGTTAAAAATTCTGTACTCCGCTTTCACCGAGCACATGAGGCTTGCCTCATCCAATGCCTCCGCGATAAGGTCCGTAAGGATGCCGGAGGAAGCACCGTCCTGGTCACCGGTCATATTCTCAATTTTCCTAACCGTAAGATCAAGCTGTGAAAAATCAATGCTGAAAACCCTTTCCGTGCCCATACCCGCTCTTTTTGTTATTTTTTCAGTCCGCTTTCGGTGACGATCCTTTCAACTACAGATTCCCATCCCAGGGTCATAAGGTGGATACCGCTGATCCCTTTCCCGGACTTCACGGAATCGATGATCTCAAGTGCGATCTGAACCCCTTCCTCCTGTGCCCCCTCACCTGCCGCCTCCATTCTCTTGAGGATTCTCTCCGGCAGATATACGCCGGGGATCTTCTCGTGCAGGTAAACTGCTGATCTGTAGCTCTTCAGTGGCACAAGCCCGATTAAAATGAACACCTTGCCGAGGATTCCCCTCTTATCAAGCTGCTCGAGCCAGGGATCGAGTCTCTCCGGTTCGAATACAATGTTTGTCTGGAAGAACTGAGCCCCGGCATTTACCTTCTTGTGGTCCCTGGCAGCCTGGAATTCAGGATCCGAGGCAAAGGGAGAAGTTGCTGCGCCAAGAAAGTACTTAGGCGGTATTTTCATTTTCCGGCCGTCAAGGTAGATCCCTTCATCTCTCATTCTCCGCAGGATCCAGAGCATCTGCACCGAATCGATGTCAAGAACGTTCATGTTTCCCCGTGGCGGACATCCCGCGGATGGATTATCACCAGTCACACAAAGAATATTCCTGATCCCAAGCTGTGCGGCTCCGATCGCGGCAGACTGCAAGCCGGTCCTTGTCGTATCCCTCGCTGCAATCTGGAATACCGGTTCCGCACCAAGGCCTGTTGCTGTGGCGCAGCATGAAATTGCCGACATTCTCGGGATTGCCGATGCTGAATCGGTAAAATTGATTGCCGACACATAAGGTTTTACAAGCCCGATATCTTTTGAAAGCTTCTGCGGATCAGCGCTGAGTGGAGGCGTAACCTCTGTCGCCACAACAAATTCCCCTGCCCGCAGCTTTCGTTCAAGCTCAGAAACAGGTTCCGGGTATGATGGAGGATGATACTCTGAATCTCCCTGCCACCAGTCAGGCTGCCTGATAGTTCTAAACACGGAATCCCACACTTCAGATCTTTTCTTTTCCTGCCTTGATACTATCCCCGACAGGAAATGGCCTGTTCCCACATTCCTGACCTGCCTGACGACATCTCCCCAGGTCTCGGTTCCCGCCCTGCTCCAGTCGATCGGTGGCAGGACTTCCAGGAGCGTGTCACTGCGGCCGGTTCTGGCTGCTCTTTTATAAATGCAGTACCAGATGCATTTCCGGGTCTCGTCCACATAGCACCTCTTTTCCGGAGTCACGCTTCCGCAAGGGCCGTTCCTCAGGCCTTTCGGGCATTCCATAGGGCAGATGAAAGCAGTTTCCTGCAGCAGGCAGTTTCCGCACATCCTGCAACCGAAGAGTGGTCCCTTGACTGCCAGTTCCAGGCGGGCGAGCAGCCTCCTGGCGGCCTTTTCTTTCTTAAAGGGATAGAAGGCGGGCTGCCATCTCCTTGCGGGTTTAATGCCTGACATCAGCGATCAGCGGGTTATTTATTCGTAAACTGGTCAAATCAGGGCTGGTTTTGAAAATGCCCGACGAACCTTACTGCATAGTCATCCCTTCCCAGCACCAGGTCGGTTGCACGGATTGCCCCGGTGATCTTTTCAGGATTGGCAATGGGACAGCTAAGTCCGTAAAGAATTGACACCGAGATAAAAGCTGCATTCAGTGACTCCCTGCCCGGGAGTCCGAATGAAATATTGGAGGCCCCCATTGTAATGTTATTGCCAAAATTCTGATTGACAAGCCTGATAGTTTCAAGCGTCACTAGGCAGGCCTGTGGTTCAGCCCCTACCGCCATTGCAAGCGGATCGACAATGACATCCCCGGCGGCTATTCCTTCGCTTACTGCTCTTTCAATGATCTTTCCGGCAATGGCAGCCCTTTTCTCCGGTTCGTTCGTTATGCCGTCATCATCCATGCATAACCCTATAATTGCCGCATTATATTTTTTCGCAATGGGCAGCAGGGTACGGAGTGATTCTTCCTTCCCGTTAACGGAATTAATAAGTGCTTTCCCCTTCATGACCCTGAGAGCAGCCTCAATAGCCCTCGGATTCGGGGAATCAAGACACAGTGGCACATCAAATTTCTCCTGGATGGCGATCACGGCTTCAGGCAGGAGGGATTCATCATCAACGCCGGGGAAGCCTACATTAACGTCAAGCACATCCGCCCCGGCCCTGATCTGGCTTTCAGCAAGTTCAAGCACGTATGCAAAATCCCTTTCCTGGAGCGTTGTCACAAGCTTTTTCCGCCTGGTCGGGTTTATCGATTCGCCGATTATGACAACGGGCCCTTCGGTGTCGATCGCCACTTCTGAAGAAGTGCCTATGAGGATTGTTCTCATTAGAGAGTGCTGTTTTATTTTATGAAATCTATGCTCTTTTTATTGTCTGGTCCCTCCCCCGGAGAGTGAGGAGCTGATCCTTGAACCGGGATTACCCCCCTTCACTCCCGGCGGAAGGGGCCGGGGTGCGAGGTGATTTTCTATGCCCCAAACTGTCTTAGGTAATTAACGGCTCCCTGGGGATCGGGGGAATAAAAATCAGCCCCGATCTTTTTGCAGTAATCCATTGTCACCGGGGCGCCGCCCACCAGGATCTGCATGGCACCATGCTTCTCACGGATCGCAGCAACCGTTTTCTTCATGTTTTCCATCGTTGTGGTAAGAAGGGCCGAAAGACCAACCACGGCACCAGGGTTCTCGTCGATGGCTTTAAGGAACTTCTCAGTACTTACGTCTGTTCCGAGATCGATCACTTCCCATCCGCCTCCTTCGACCATCATTGCGACAAGATTCTTTCCAATATCATGCAGGTCGCCGGCTACTGTCCCGACAATGAATTTTCCTTTTCTTTTGGTCTCCCCGCTCTGAAAATAGGGTTTAAGATGTTTCATGGCGGCATTCATTGCCCTTGCCGCCATAAGCATCTGTGGCACATAGATCTCTTTCCGGGTGAACCGGTCACCGACCGCGGCCATAGCCAGGACGAGTGACTTTTCAAGTATCTCATCGGGCTTAATCCCCTGTTCCAGGGCTTGTTTTGCCAGTTCATCAGCTCCATCCTGCCCTTTCATGTCGGGCGGATAAGAAGCGGCTTTGTCGGTCTTTCCGTATTCGACACACCTGGCAAGCCTGTTAAGTATATCATCCATTGATTTATAGGTTTGAAAGAAAGTTCTAAATCCGATCCTAATTTATATATTCTGCATTTAACTCTGACTAAAATTAACGATTTTAATAATCGCACCCGGCAGCAAGGTGTTATTTTTGCACCGTCAAAATCCGGTTCTTGCTTCAAATTAATTACCTTTATTCAATAAATCATTTGAAATATGCGGCACTCATTTTTATTACTCGGAGCTTTTCTAATTAATACCGTTATGGCACAGACTCCCCAGACAGGAATTTTCACGAACAGCGAAGATATTGGAAACCCGAAGAACCAGGGTTCAGCGGTTTACAACAAGGCTGATCAGAGCTACAACATAAAGGGGGCCGGATACAATATCTGGTTTGAGAGGGACGAATTCCATTACCTTTTCAAGAAGCTCAAGGGCGACTTCATTCTTACCGCCAACTTTAAATTTGAGGGAAAGGGAAAAGAGGCGCACAGGAAGACCGGCTGGATGATAAGGTGGACAAAGGACGAGAAATCCCCTCATATCTCGGCTGTCATTCATGGCGACGGGCTTACTGTCATGCAATGGAGGAATTCGGAAGGTGCAGCCATGAGGGATCCACAGGATGAGATATTTGCAAAAGACTCCTCATACAGTGTAGTCCAGGTTGAAAGGGCTGGTAAGACCATAATAATGAGGGCGGCAAAGGAAGGAAAGCCTTTTGATGTAATCGGAAGCCATGAGATGGATAACATGCCGGATGAGGTTCTTGCCGGGATGTTCGTATGCTCTCACAATCCCGATGTGACTGAGGAGATAATCGCGTGGAACGTGAGGATCGACACACCCGTTCCCGATAATTATAATCCCGGAAGGGATGCATTTCTGGGCTGCCGGCTCGAGACCATGAACGTATTTGACGGGAAAAGAATGGTTATCTACGAAAAAGCCGGGCGTTTTGAAGCTCCTAACTGGATGCCCGACGGCAAGAAGCTGCTCTTCAATATGGATGGGCTGCTCTATAAGATACCTGTTGAAGGTGGCCGCCTTGAACAGCTGAATACCGGATTCGCGAAAGCGAATAACAACGACCATGGGATCTCATTCAACGGGAAGCTGCTGGCCATCAGCTGCCAGAGGGAAGGCATGCCCGGAGGTGGGTCAACTGTTTATGTACTGCCTCTCAAGGGAGGCACCCCGAAAATGGTGACTGAGAATACCCCATCGTACTGGCACGGCTGGAACCCGAACAACAAGGAAGTTGTCTATGTCGCGCAGCGTAACGGGAAGAATATTTACAACATTTACAGGAACTCGATCAATGGCGGCAAGGAAGTCGCTCTCACTGATATCGGACAGGGGGAACATGTCGATGGTTGCGAATACTCCCCCGATGGCAGGTACATCTATTACAATGGCAGCCACACAGGGAACATGCAGCTGTGGAGGATGAGGCCCGACGGCACAGGGAAGGAGCAGCTGACATTTGATGACTTCAGGAACTGGTTCCCCCACATCTCGCCTGACGGGAAATGGATCGCCTTCATTTCATTCCCGCCTGATATAGAGAAGAATGCTCATCCATCATATAAAAGGGTGTTACTCAGGATCATGCCTGCCGATGGCGGGGCCCCGAAAGTCATAGCATACCTTTACGGAGGCCAGGGGACCATAAATGTTCCGTCCTGGTCCCCGGACAGCAAACACATCGCTTTTGTTAGCAACTCAACAAGATAAGTGAAATACTGATATCAAGGGAACCAATTTTGCATTGAAAAAAAGCATATTTTTCGGGCCGGAAAACGACCTGAAGAATATCATGAACTCCGGAATTTACACACTGCTTACAGTACCGGTCTATGCAATATTGTATATCTACACGGCCATTGGTGTAGCGGCAGTTATAATCCTGTCATGGCTTAATCTGAAAAGGCCTATCTGGTACATGTTCAGGATCTGGGCGAAATCGGTGTTCATCCTGATGGGAAAGAGGCTCGAGGTAACAGGAAAGGAGAATATCAACAGGAATGAAAAATATATCCTGGTCGCCAATCATGCCAGCCTGTTCGACATCGTGGCAATAACATCATTCTATCCAAATGTGGCATGGTTCGGGCATGAAAGACTTTTGAAGGTGCCTGTTTTCGGCAGGTTTCTCAAGATGATCGGGTACGTGCCGTTCAGGGAGCCGACCATCACAAATACCAGGCATATGCTCGAACAGCTGATGGACAAGGCCAAGGGTCAGTCGGTAGCCCTTTTCCCCGAGGGGACCAGGACCCTCGACGGCAGGATAAATCCTTTTTTCAGGGGATTTATCTATCTTTTCAGGACAAGGGAAATTGGGATCCTGCCCGTTACGCTTACCGGGTTTTATGATCTGAAGCCGAAGAACAGGTTTTACATCGATTTCGGATCAAAGCTGAATGTGAAGATACATAAGCCTATACCAAAAGAAGAGCTGATCAATAAAAGCGACAGGGAAATAATTGATACTGTTAAAACTGTTATTGAATCGGCATATTATTGATTTTGACCTTGATCAATTATAGAGCATTGACCTTGTATTTTTTTAACCGAAAAGATCGCAAAGCCCCGTTCCAGGTTCTATCTGGAGCCATTTGGCACGCAAAGGACGCAAAGCACTCCCGTCAGTGGATCAGAGCATAAACTTTGCGCTCTTTGCCATAACTTGGCGCTCTTTGCGGTTCATAATTTTAAACTAAAGAGTTCTTACAGTGACAGGACCAAACTCAGGGAAATGGGTTTTCATAGTAAACCCGATCGCAGGTAATGGCTTCGCCTCCAGTCTTATTCCCATGATTGAAGAGATGATAAAAAAACACTCCGTTGACGGGGAAATAGCCCTGACTGAGCGGCCAGGGCATGCTACCGATCTATCCAGTAAATTCTACGAAAAGGGATATGGCCACATAATCGGGGTAGGCGGCGACGGCACGGTCAATGAAATAGCAAGGCCCCTCGCCGGGAAGAAAGATGTTACCATCGGCATCGTACCGGCAGGGACCGGGAATGATTTCATCCAGATACTCGGGTTCCCGGGCAGGTTCACCGAAAAGGAGTGGGATATCTTCTTCAGCAGAAAAACAATTGGTATGGATGCCGGCCATGTAAACAATATGATATTCCTCAACGGCATGGGGCTTGGATTTGATGCCGAGGTGGCTGCCGAAAATTATACCGAACCCGGTAAGGTGAAAAAAGGGGGAGCTCATAAGTATATATGGCACATCGTTAAAACACTTCTCTTCTTCAGGGAGAAAAGGATGGAAGTGGTCAACGGTGATTCAAAATCGGAATTCGACTGCTTTATCAATACAATTTCGATCGGGAGGCGCTTTGCAGGTGGATTTTACCTCACCCCGAAAGCTGTTGCCAATGACGGTCTCCTCGATGTATGCTCAATTACAAAGCTTAACCTTTTGCGTCGCTTCCGGCTTCTGCTGATGGTCCCGAAAGGGAATCATATTTCTGAAAAGGAAGTCAATTACTACCAGACCCCGGGCCTCCGTATCACTTTCCCGGTGGATGTGCCGTATCATGTCGACGGTGAGCTCTTTTTTTCAAGGGAATTCGAGGTAAAGGTCATCCCGGATGCCTTCAATGTTATCTACAACCCGGATGGCAACCACTTCTTCAAATGACAGGGTGAAAGAGGGCGGGTACATAGCTTTCTTTGATCTTGACCGGACAATAATCAGCGCAGTAAGCGGCAGGGCCCTGGCACTCGGGGCATGGAAAGCAGGATTGATGAGTCCTTCCGGGCTTTTTAAGGCACTCCTTCTTTCACTGGCCTGGTCGCTGAAGGTGATGGACCCCGTTGAGACGATTCACAGGATGACGGGCTGGGTCAAGGGAATCCGGGAATCCGACTTTGAGGATCTCTGCAGGAAAGTGTTCAATGAAAAACTTCTGCCTTCCGTCCACCGGGATGTAACAGATGAGATAATCATGCACCGTGCGAACGGCGGAAGGCTTGTTATCCTCTCATCCTCCCTGAAACAAATTTGCGGGCTGTTTGTCGAACACCTGGGAATGGATGATGCCTTGTGCTCGGAACTCGGGGCTGAAGATGGGATCCTGACGGGCAGGAGCGCCGGCATGCTCTGCTTCGGTCCGGAAAAGCTTGAAAGGATGAAAAAGTATTGTGAAATTAATAACAATACCCCGGCCATGGCATGGTACTACGCCGATTCATGGTCGGACGTGCCGGTTCTCGAGGCAGTCGGATATCCGGTTTGTATCAATCCTGACAAGAAACTGTTAAGGAAAGCATTGACTAACAACTGGAAAGTTCATAACTGGACATAAGGAGTGTTTTACCGGAAGTTCACCGAGGTAATTTATCGAATCTCAATGTAATAAACAGCTTAAAATAACAAAACCATGAGAAACTTAACAATTGTTGCTCTTTCCCTGTTTTTACTGGTTTCATGCCAAACTGAAATGAAAAAAATCGCTTATCCTGTCACACAAAAAGTAAATGTAGCTGATACTTTCTTCGGTACCTCAGTCCCTGATCCTTACCGCTGGCTGGAGAATGATACCGCTGAAGATGTTAAAGCGTGGGTGGAAGCTGAGAACAAGCTCACTTTCGGATACCTGGATAAGATCCCGTACAGGCAGGAGATAAGGGACAGGCTGACTAAGATCTTCAACTATGAGAAGTACGGCCTGCCATTCCGGGCCGGGGATTACACCTACTTTGCCAAAAATGACGGACTTCAGAATCAGTATGTCTATTACAGGCAGAAGGATGGCGGTGAACCTGAGCTCTTCCTTGACCCCAACAAGTTCTCCGCTGACGGGACAACCTCTCTCGGGGAGATCAGTTTCTCGAAGGACGGGACCAGGGCAGCCTATACCATTTCAGAAGGGGGCTCCGACTGGAGAAAGCTGATCATCATGGATGCGATCCCAAAAACCACAATAGGCGATACCCTTATGGATATTAAATTCAGCAATATCGCCTGGCAGGGAAATGACGGATTCTACTACTCAACCTACGATAAGCCAAAAGGCAACCTCCTGACAGCAATGACCGATCACCACAAGTTGTATTATCATAAGATCGGGACAAAACAGTCCGATGACAAGGTCGTTTTCGGTGATAAGATCACAAGAAGGTATATATGGGGTGAAGTTACCGAAGATGGCAGGTACCTTATCATTACAGCATCAGTATCCACAACGGGCAATGAGCTTTATATCAAGGACCTTGCAAAGAATGACTCCGAGTTGAAGACTGTGGCCGGGAACTTCGATAATAATAATTACGTCGTTCTCAATGAAGGATCCAGGCTCTTCATCTTTACCGACCTTAAAGCGCCCAACGGGAAAATTATCACAGTCGATGCCGGCAATCCCGGGGTTGAAAACTGGAAGGACTTTGTGCCCGAAACCGGGGACGCCCTGCAGCCCTCTGCATGCTCAGGTTACATCTTCGCAAATTACCTGAAGGACGCAATTTCATTCGTCCGGCAGTATGACCTGACGGGAATGCTGGTAAGGGAGATCGCTCTCCCGGGTGCAGGAAGTGCATCCGGGTTCAGCGGCAAAAAAGATGACAAGGTAGTCTATTATGCCTTCACAAACTATATAACCCCGAATGAGATCTTCAGGATGGATCCTGTTACCGGTGAGACAAACATTTACAAAAAGCCGTCCGTGATGTTCAAAAGTGACGATTATGTTTCGAACCAGGTCTTTTATAACTCGAAAGACGGGACAAGGATTCCTATGATAATCACCTACGGGAAGGACCTCAGGCTTGACGGGAAGAACCCGACCATCCTTTATGGCTACGGAGGTTTCAGCTTAAGCCTGACCCCGTATTTCAGTATTGTCAATGCCCTCTGGCTGGAGATGGGAGGCATATACGCAGTCCCGAATATCCGGGGCGGAGGTGAATACGGAGAAAAATGGCACCTGGCCGGAACCAAAATGAATAAACAGAATGTGTTCGATGATTTCATTGCTGCGGCAGAATACCTGATTTCCGGCAAGTATACTTCTACTGAATACCTGGCTGTAAGCGGCGGGTCGAATGGCGGATTGCTCATCGGGGCAGTAATGACGCAGCGGCCGGATCTCATGAAAGTCGCCCTGCCTGCCGTCGGTGTAATGGATATGCTAAGGTACAACAAGTTCACAGCCGGTGCCGGCTGGGCATATGATTACGGGACAGCTGAAGAGAGCCGGGAGATGTTCAGTTACCTTCTTGGCTATTCGCCTCTTCAGAATATCAGGGACGGGGTTGAATATCCCGCCACCCTCGTCACTACCGCTGACCATGATGACAGGGTTGTTCCTGCCCATTCATTCAAGTTTGCCGCCACACTTCAGGCAAAACAGAAGGGGAATAACCCGGTTCTTATCCGGATCGAGACAAAAGCAGGCCATGGAGGCGGAACCCCGGTCAGCAAGATCATCGAACAGACTGCAGATGAATTCGGGTTCACACTGTGGAATATGGGATTTAAAGAGCTTCCGAGGTAAGAGAAATCAGTTACACAGAGGGCACTGAGGAGACATGGAGGGGCATGGAGAGAATATCTCTGTGCTCTCTGTGTAACTAAACTTACTTTACTACATACTCTTTCACGGGGATCTCCCCGTACACGACCTCCAGGAATGGCTTCCCGGCCTTCATGCCGATATTCCCAAACCCGGTCTCGGTGGAGATGAAGCTTTTGAAATCGCCTGCCCGTGAGCTGATGAACATCTTCTGCGACAGGGCATCGTACCTTACCCCTGTAAGTCCCTGAAGCAAGCCGTAGCTCGACATTGCCCTGGCGTACCAGTGGCCGCATTCATATTCGTCAAACGGGTTCCTTACCCTCCCGTCGTACCGTTTGCGAGTGGCCTGGACGATCTTCAGACCTTTCCCGGTTTCCCCAATCATCATGAGATGGGAAGCTACCTGGTATTCGAAACCTGTCCATACTTCATTGCTGTAAACGAACGGAAGAGAAAGCATATCTCCTTTGGGCCAGGTGCACAGTATAAGGCCACCCTCATTTCCGGCAGCATATGATGGACGCTGTGGATTAGAGTGATTAACGAGGGATTCCCTGAAATTATACTTGTAGACGGAATTGAGATGGCTCGCAACCTTTGCGGAATCAACAACATTTTCGAGCCCGCACGCTGCGGCTATCCATGCCCCGAGTATGCCATCCGAAAGGCACCCGTTTCCATACTGGTATTTGGGCCCCTCCTTTTCGAGGATCTTCTTGGCCTCCTCGGAGTAATTGGAATTCCATGCCCCCTCGGATGCTTTAATTGGATCTGGTGCGTTCAGCCCCTGCCATTTGATCTTCTGGATAAAATATTCCCCGTTGAAAAGCTCTGTTTCGAGAGCCTTCCTTCCTTTTTCATAAAGGGCCTCATATTTCGTAACATCCTGCCCAAGGGCACTCCCCATCTCACAGAAAGCCTTCAGGGCTCCAAGGTAAAAGCTTGTGCACATCCCGTCGGGGCCCCAGAATTCTATATCATAAGTGTTATGATGCGGTTCCTCAGGAGTTCCCGTGTTTCTCGGGTCCCATGTCCTGATGCAGTAATCCATGCTTTGTACTACCCTGGGGAATAGCTCCTTAAGCCACTCGGTATTTCCGCTAATGTGCCAGTCGCGGTAGATCTTCATTATCCCTCCCAGCTGTCCGTCGGCAGCCGCGTAAAAGGTCGTGGCAACCTTCCTTATCGGAAGAGCAGCCCTGAATGTCTGGTGTCCTTCCTTATCCTGGTTGGGCTTGAATTCCGTCTGGCGCAGGGTGCGTTCTAGCGACGGGAAGAGATGCGGTATGGCCTGGGCGTAGTTCCAGACATGCTCACACGAACCTGCACAGCAGCCTGAATTGTCTCCGCAGCCTTCCCAGCACCACAGCTTGCCGTCAGTCTGGCGCAGTACGGTAGGTGATTTGAGGATAGTGAGGTTTGCCGAAATGGCTTCGAGCACTTCGGGGGGCAGGGTTGATGAGTAAAACGAATCGCTGAAAAGCTTTGATTTTTTCAGGAGATCATCATAGTTTGTCAGCCAGTATTTCACCACATCAGTTATTGAACCGAATTTCCCTGAATACCAGGGTTTGTAAAAGGGCTGCTTGCAGCAGCAATTTGGGTCTGTACATACCTCATCCTCAGGCTCTTTAGAATCTTCGCCGTACCTGAGGTCCGTATCCGGGACATACCATGCAGTCATAAGCCGGATAGTACGTGAAGCACCTTTTTCGAGGGTGAAGGGAACATAAAGGGAAGCTCCCGGGGCTGAATTGCTGACAGGAGCGACAGCCCTCGTCTCTCCCTTGAGGATCGTATTCCAGGTTATCGTGAGCGGATCCCACCAGCCGCCCCGGAACCAGCAATGATCCACGATCGTCCCCGACTCGGAAGTGAAGATCGCAAAATCCCCTTTCGTTTCAGGTTTGTTCTTCGCCCCTCCCTCCGAGAGGATGAATCCGTTTGACAGAGGCTTCACAGAATTGACACCTCCGGGCATCGACATGAAATTCACAGTGTTGTAAGAAAATACCGCTTCGATTGCAGAATTCCCTGTATTCCTGAAGGTATATTCAATCGCGGCAACAGGCAGGCTCGAATTGTCAGCATCTGTCGGAATGAACGGGCTCCATCCCGAAACATGGACCTCAAGTGGCATATCCTTGTCTTTCAGATCGATAGTTGCGAAGGGGAACCTTGCCTCGAAGGTAGTCTCCTCGAATCGCGGAAGGCCGGCATCGGACCCCGCTGAACCGTTGCCCGAGTCGGGCGGGCCGAATTTCTTCCAGTCCGGAACCTGTCCCTCAAGGACCAGCGCCCCGTTCTCCAGGCCTTTTACCGAGACTGCCGCGAAAGCACAGGGCTGGTTAAAAATCTCGGGCCGGTTCCTTACCGACATGTGGGAAATGCCTCCGGTACCCTCGAGGCAGAACATTCCGGCCCCTATACCGCCGAGCGGAAAGGCGATCCTGTTAAGGTTCTCTCCCGTAAAGGTGCCGTTGAATTCGTGGCCGGTGACGGGTTTGGGACCTGGTGTCTGTGTACATGATGCCAGCAATAATGCCGGGACGAGAAGCAGGAGATGGTGTTTCATAAATTAAAAGTTAAGAACTTACACGGAGATCACGGAAGAGACACGGAGGAGAGACAGCGTTCACCAAT
Source organism: Bacteroidales bacterium UBA1800 (assembly GCA_002319915.1). Classification (GTDB taxonomy): domain Bacteria; phylum Bacteroidota; class Bacteroidia; order Bacteroidales; family VadinHA17; genus LD21. The sequence goes on from DCFQ01000076.1 coordinate 38,003, forward strand.
TTTCCTCCGTGTCTTCTCCGTGTTCTCTGTGAATCTATTTTGTATTCTAGCTTTCCAGTATCAGCTTCAGCCTGTCGCACAGGTCCTTCAGCCCGGCAGGAGTATCACCCCCATCCATTTCCACGTTCATCCAGCTGTGGTAACCGATGTCGTCGATTGCCTTCATCACCGCGCTCCAGTTCACATCGCCGTCACGGAGTTTTACGTCGAACCCGGCACCCATCCCTTTCGTATCTCTCAACTTCCTGCTGTACTCCTTGACATGGATCTTTGCGATCCTCTTCCCCAGGATCCTGATCCACTGTTCAGGCCACCCCCAGGCGACAATATTGCCGATATCGAAATAGTTCCCAACGATGGGGCTCTGGAACTGGTCGACATACCTGGCAGCTTCCAGGGGGCTGAGCAGAAAGCCGTTCCAGACATTTTCAATTGCGATCTTCACTCCAAGCTTTTCCGCGACAGGTATGGCTTTCTTTATTTCGGCAACCGACCGGTCCCAGCACTGGTCATAGCTGATATCCTGTGTGACGCGTCCCGGCACCAGGAGGACGGTATCGCCTCCGTATGCCTTTGCATCCTCCAGTGCCACGATGAGGGCATCGACACCCTTTTTCCTGGTTTCGGGATCGGGGCTCGAAAGAATGAACTCCCAGTGCTTTGAATCGCAGACACTAGGGATCACCATGCCGGTCTGGTCGCGGGCAGCCAGCACCTCCTTCCGGTCCATGTGGCTGTCGACCTCGACACCGTCGAACCCTGCAGCTTTCACTGCCTGAAATTTCTCAAGCACGCTTTTGCCGACTCCAACCCCTCCCCACATGATCCCCTTCTTCAGGGGGCGCTTCGGCTGCTGGACGGATCCAGACAATCCGGGAAACTGTGCCGTTGCGATCATTGCAGATGCCAGCACACTCTTTTTTGCAAAATCTCTACGGTTCATATGTCAAACTCGCTCTAAGTTACTTTACAAACTTTATAGACTTTATAGACTTT
>DCFQ01000076.1:39261-52508 GCA_002319915.1 Bacteroidales bacterium UBA1800
TAGACTTTATAGACTTTATAGACTTATTTTACGCATTTCCCGAAGGATTCACTTCTACTCCCACCACCGGCGGCGTCTCAGGTATCCCGGGCACGGGGCCGAACGCAAAAGTCTTCGGTCCGAGGTAAAGATCCGAATTGAGCACCTGGTCCCACGTCACATCCCTGCCCGTGTAGGCTGTCATTCTTCCCATAATGCAGATCATCGTGGAATTTACCTGTGCCTCCCCGTCATTGACAGGGTTCCCGGTCCTGATGCCGGTGATGAGATTGATATGTTCCTGGACATAGGGATCGGTGACCTTCCAGGTCTGGTCGGTTGAGCCTTCCTCGGGGTATGGATATTTCCAAATCTCTTCACCCTTAAGGTTATAGATCATCCCTTTTGCGTTGACAAATCCTTCGGTCCCGACGATGAACTGCTCCGTAAGATTGTCGCAGCCGGTTATCTGGCGCGATGCGCAATGAGCGTGCATGCCGTTGTCGTAGATGTACTCCACGCTGAAGAAGTCGTACTGGTCGCCGGTTACCCTTCTCTGGCGCCCGCCCCATCCAATCGCCTTAACCGGGGTTTTCCCGAGGTACCAGTTCATGACATCAATCTCATGAATGAACTGCTCGACGATAAGGTCCCCTGACAGCCAGGTCCAGTTCACCCAGTCGCGCAGCATGTATTCCATATCGGTCCAGCCGGGCTGGCGCTTGAAATACCAGAGGGCGCCGCCGTTTCTTGTAATGTGAGCGCTCACCAGCTCGCCGATCGCACCGTTCTGGACCCTTCTCCAGGTCTCGGCAAAGTCCTTCTGGACCCTGCGTATTGTGCCGCTGACCATGCAGAGGCCCTTCTCCTGGGCACGTTTGACCGAAACCAGCATTTTACGGGCGCCGACGGGATCGGTGGCTACAGGCTTTTCCATGAAGATATGCTTGTCGGCATTCACGGCAGCCTCAACATGATCGGCACGAAACTTTGGCGGCGTGCACAGCAGCACCAGGTCCACCCCTGAATCTATCACCTTCTGGTAACTGTCGAAGCCGAGAAAGCACTTTTCATCAGGGACTTCCACATTCTTTTGTTTCTTAAGCTCGCTCCTGCAAAGATCCATCTTATCCTTGAAGACATCTCCGAGAGCTGTGATCTCCAGGCCATTACCGGCATCGAGGAAATTGATGGCGGCCCCGGTGCCCCTGCCTCCGCAGCCGATAAGTCCTGCCTTCAGCGGTTTTCCGTCGGGTGCCTTAGTCAGGAAAGCAGGCAGCTTTAACTCCTTCTTCTTATCCTTCCCGCTGCATGAAGTAATAATATTAGCTGCGCCCATAGTTCCGAGGGCTGCAAAGGTTGCGCCGGCAATAAATTTGCGCCTGTCCATTCCGGCGGCTTTCGATTGTCCATTATTCTCAAGTTTTTCCATTTTTATAGTATAAGGTTTAAAAATATCTGTACCGGAAAATTTGTTACACGAAGATCGCGGAGGAGACACAGAGGGACACGGAGGGCACCGGGGTCAATTAACCTCAAGGTCTCTCCATGCTGGCATTGCAGGGAACTTTGAATGCGGCTCAGCCTGGTACCAGTAGCAAACAGATGCCATATCGGATTTCTGCTGCAGGTATCTTCCTCCTTGTCTCCAGCCCAGGTCCTGGATGGTTATCTTCAGGTCTTTTTCGAACCGTATGGGATCCATGATGTGCCAGCGGTACATTCCAAAGCGCTGCATCACATTGTAGTGCCCGTCTCCTCTAATCACCTGGTGGAGGCCTGAATAGGGCGTACAAAACTCAGTATATGCCGTTTCGTCAGTATAAAGTATATCTTTTCTCCTTGTGTCGAAATCGTATGAGCCGCAGAAATAATCCTCTGTCCCGGTACCGCATATAGTAGGGAATTTCGAATCGCCGTCAAGGAAGAACTTGATCTCGCCCTCTCCCCACCAGCCATTGTTCCTCACTCCCACTGCCAGGTAGACGCCTACATAATGGCCTTTCCCCTTAACTCCGTCGATGATGGTATAGTCGGATGACTGGTCTGGATTCTGGCGGCGGAACTGTGCATGGAAATACCCGGCATCATCAGGTACCTGGGTCAGGGTATAGTCTATCTGGTAGTACAAGGTCATCTGATCCTGGTCGCCGGTGTTTTCCATCGTGATCCTGCACTTCTTCCTGAAAGGCATGGGCCAGTAGCTGTTGAAGGCGCTTCCGGGGTTTACGCAGATCGCAGCAGATGCAAGAGGTGCATATTGTCCCCAGGCCATCCCGAAAAAGTCTCCCACGGGGCATTCAACCGAAGGCTCAGCCTCATCGTCCCAGTAGATCCTCAGGATTGAATAGCGCCAGTTTCCGGCAGGAGTCATCCAGATATGCTGGATTGCCCCGGGGCCGTCGATCACGGCCATGGTAAATGTTTCACCCGGCTTGATCCTGACGAAAGGATTGACCTTCCATCCCTGCCCAAGGTCGCGGGCAGCGCCTGCAGCATTGGCAGCATTGGGCTTATCCCTGTCTTCAAGCCTGGCCATGCCTGCCTTGCCTTTCTCACCCGTAAAGTTTTCGGGGCTTATCGACCGGCTCTTCGCATCCGAAAGTCTGTACAGGTTTCCGATGCCCATATCGAGGCCGTTGAACTTGTCCTGCCCGGTAAGGAGAAAAGTGAAAAGGGAAAACAGCGTAATGAGTGTGCAGATTTTTTTCATAGTATTTTAAGTTTGAAGGGTATTAGAATTCCTTTTAAAATTAATAAATTGAAAATAAATGAAAGTGTGTTGCGAGATTTATCTGTGGGTTGTCAGGTGATTTTTTTGTTACACGGAGATCACTGACCTGCCTGCCCTGCCTACCGGCAGGCAGGCGGTAGGCAGGGGAAACACGGAGATCCCGGTGACCCTTCAACCCCCTGAAGGGGGCAGGGGGCAAACTTGTAACTAACCGGGCTTGTCCATCGTTTTTACTACATTTGTAAACAAAATCACCGGAGGTCCGTTTTCAGAGTATGATGTCCAAAAAACTTGCATTCACCATCACTGCGGCAATTCTTCTGCTTATGCTCCCCTTCTTTGGCTCGTACTGCCAGTCCCAGCAGAAAACCGTAATAAAGGGCACTGTGAGCGATGCAAATACCGGAGATCCGATACCGTACGTTTCAGTCCTCCTTAAGGGCACCACTGTCGGAACGCTGACCGACAACAACGGTAAATACTCAATTGAGACATCAGTCTCTGCGAAAGAGATCCAGTTTTCATTCCTCGGGTACCAGACACAGATTGTTCCCATGAAACCGGGTGTATCGCAAACGGTCAACATAAGTCTGAAACTGACGGATATTGCCCTTGAGGAAGTAAATATCAGACCGGGCCGCAGGAATTACAGGAACAGGGGGAATCCGGCCGTGGAACTTATCGACAGTGTAATAAAGCACAAATCCTCCAACAGGGCCCAATCATTTGATTTTCTGCAGTACAGGAAATATGAGAAGATCCAGTTTGCGCTCAGCGACATCACCAAAGGTCTCGAAAATGCCAGGATGTTCGAAAAGTATAAGTTCATTTTCAGCAACATTGACACAACAAAGAGAATAGGCAATGATGTCCTCCCGATCTTCATAAGGGAAGAGATATCCGATCATTATTACAGGAAATCGCCCGAGGCCACGAAAGAGATCCTGAAAGCGGAAAAGACAATCAACCTTAACCAGTACCTCGATAACAGGGGTGTCACCGCAAACCTTGATTACCTCTACCAGAACATCAATATCTACGACAACGAGATCCTTTTTCTCACAAACAAGTTCCTGAGCCCCATTGCAAATACGGCACCTGCTTTTTACAGGTACTATATACAGGATACGCTTAATGTAAAGGGTATCACATGCATTAAGCTCTTCTTTGAGCCGAGGAATCCTGCCGATTTCCTGTTTCACGGGAATCTTTATATTACCCTCGACTCCCTCTTTGCCGTCAGGAAGATCGATATGGGAATCAATCAGAAGATCAACATTGACTGGATAAAGGATATCAGCGTCACGCAGGATTTTGAAACATTCGGCAGCAAGGACTGGCTTCTTTCAAGAGAGGAGATATCGCTTGACGCCGGGATTGTAAAAGGGACTCTCGGGCTGTACGGCCAGCGGACAATTTCCTACCAGGATTACAAGTTAAATCGCCCGATTGCCGATAAGGTCTTCAAGGGACCTGTAAAATCTGATGATATCGATCCCCTTTCGAACATTCCCGGATGGTGGGAGGCGAACCGTCAGCTCCCACTGTCGAAAAATGAAAGGAGGATATATACCACGGTTGACAGCCTTAACAGGGTGGCGGCATTCAGGAACCAGATGAAGGTGGTGATGCTGATTACCACAGGCTTCCTCGAAATGGGGGATGTCGAGCTTGGTCCTGTCGGCAGCTTCTACAGTTTCAATACCGTCGAGGGACAAAGGTTCAGGTTCGGCGGAAGGACAACCACCACCTTCAGCAGGAAATTCACGCTCGGAGGGTATGCTGCCTATGGAACCAGGGACAGGATCTTCAAGTACAATGCAAGCTTTATCTGGTCGCTTACGCCAAGGACAATCTACCAGTTCCCCGTTAAATCGATCGCTCTTTCCTATACCAGGGACACACAGATTCCCGGGCAGGACCTGCTCTTTAACCAGGGTGATAATTTCTTCCTGTCGTTCAAAAGGGGTGTAAGTGATAAACTACTCCTAAACAGTACTTTTCGCATAGAATCCTTCAACGAATACAAAAATCATTTCTCATGGCTTCTGGGATATAGCTATACACTTCAGAAACCGGAAGGGAACATCTCCTTCAATACATCCTCTGAAACTCTGCTGACAGGTAGGAGCCATGACCTGGGCATCTCGGAGATCTACCTGGATCTCCGGTATGCCCCGAATGAAACCTTCTACCAGGGGAAGCTTTACAGGGACCCATTCCCGAGCAAATATCCCGTGATCCAGCTGAAGAGTGCAGCAGGAGCTAAGTTCCTCGATAATGATTTTGACTACGTCCGCCTCCAGGCCAATATCAGCAAGAGATTCTGGGTCTCCATAATCGGGTATACGGATGTTTCGCTCGAGGGTGGCAGGATCTTCGGAACCGTCCCTTACCCGTTGCTCTTCATTCATCCCGCAAACCAGACCTATGCGTACCAGGCAAATTCGTACAACCTGATGAACTTCCTCGAGTTTGTCAGCGACAGGTATGCATCGCTCAATATAGATCACAGTTTCAACGGGTTCCTGCTAAACAAGGTACCCCTGCTCAAGAAGCTGAAATTCAGGGAAGTGGTCACGCTGAAACTCCTTTACGGCGGCCTGGGGAACAATAATAACCCGGCAATGAACCAGAACCTGTTCCGCTTCCCAACCGACGCCGACGGATTGCCCCTGACCTACACCCTTGGGAAAACGCCGTACATTGAAGCCAGCGTAGGACTCTCGAACATTCTCAGGATCTTCAGGGTCGACGTGATCAAGCGGTTCACATACCTTAACCATCCCCATGTTTCGGAGATCGGGGTCAGAGTGCAGTTCAAGTTTGACATATAATTTGTTACACGGAGAACACAGACCTGCCTGCCGGTAGGCAGGGGAGACACGGAGAGCACGGGGTAATAAAATAAAGAAGAGAAGAACCTCCCAACGGGCCTTCTCTTCATGTAATCGGCGCGCGGAAGAGAGACCGCACGCATTGAGTTCCTGTCTAACCTAAAACTAACCTTAACTAACTAACAAAAAACATGTATTTAAAATCAATGTTGTTCTCACGAAGCCACCAGCGCAATGCTTTTGCAATCTTCCGCCTTCTCAGGAGAACTGTTCCAAGATCCTTTGAGGATATTTTGTAAAAAGTTTTCATAGGCCATATTTATTGATTTATACTATTTCGATCTCAACTTCAACTTTCAACTTTCAATTTTCAACCCACCTTCCCTTTCATCAAATCTTACGATGTAAAAATAACTCCCCGGGTCACCTTTGTCAAGCCCCTGATGGCCGGTTAGTGGTAAAATGGGACGACTGACGGGATTGTTCGTCAACGAATTCACGTCAACGGAGAACACACAAGGATGGCTTGCTTATAAAAGAAGCGTATTCGTCAAAAGCAGGGCGGAATTTATCATCAAACCCAGGCAACCAGCACAATAATGTTGATCATATCACATAACTAGCTCTAATACATCTAATTACAGCACCACAATGCTTACAGCACCCAAACCGGCACTTTTGACAAATGTGAGGTCCGGGTTGACAAAAAATCATGAAAAAGGGGATTTTGGGATGCTCCGGGAGAAAAATGAATGCGTTAAAACGTCAGATTTCGTGACGATCACCCAAAAACCGGTAATATTTTTGTTCCGGAAACTAAGGGAAAAGTGATGGAAAAGTTGTGTATAATCTGCTTTGGTACGGCAGATATTCAAATCAGCCTGTAATTACGGTAGAAGGTATCTATCCCGAGGTATTTCCTGATGAAGATCTTTCCCCTGTACCTGAGTGATAGCCGGTTGAAGGACATGTCATGATCGAAGCTCCAGTTTTTCCTGTCAATGTGGTCCTGCATCACCGCAGGATGAGTGCCCCCGAACCTGCTCAGGGCATCAATCGAGGAGTAATCAAAGCTTTTGCTGTCGATGGCGGCTTCCTGGTTCCTGTTTCCTGAATAGAAAGAGCTTGCATTCTTCACTTTTCTCATCATGACCCCCGGTTCCTTCACCCAGCCGTAATGATAGACATAAGCATCAACAGGCTTCACATTCAGTTTCATGTTGTCTCCTTTCCTGAAACCCTGGGCATCCCTGTAGGAAAAAATTGATTTGTCATTCCTTATGACCCTTATCTCGTTGCTGTACCACCTGGGAGAGATGGCGACATAATCATAAGAGCCATAGAAGTGAAGGTAATTGAATAAAAGACCGTCAACTTCCCTTGTGTCTTTCCATTTCAGCATGGCAGCCCGGATGGCATCGAGATATTTCTCGTGCACCGCCTCATCGCCCTGGATATAGAAGGCCCAGTCAGAATCGTCAGGGACTGCCCTGAACGCCTTGTCGGTCTCTGCCGCAAAGACTTTGCCGCCGGTCTTCATTTCGGCAGAATCGTTCCAGGTCGTATTGATCACCTTAATTTTATCACGGTCGATGCTTCGCACCAGCGCCTCCGTATTATCTTCCGAGTCTCCGACTGCCACAACAAAATCGTCGCACACCGGGAGTATCGACTTGATAGCCTCAGCCACAGGGTAATCGAACCTGACGGCATTGCGTATAAAAGTGAATCCTGTTACCTTCATTTGAACAAATTAAGCTTACCCGGCTCAAAAATAACATCAATCTGAATATTATTGATATCCGGAGTACTTGATCTTGAAGTCACATTGAATTATCTTTAGAAAAAGTTTTCCCGGTATGAAGACAAAAGCAGTATCATTTCTCTATTTTCTGACAGGGATCCTTTACATAATTCTGAGGGACAATCCTTCACCCTGGCTGAACACCGGATTGAAAGCCCTCATAATGCCCCTCCTGATCGCAATCCTGATAATCAACTTCCAGAACAGCCTGCTTTCCATGCTGATGCTGGCAGCTCTGGTGTTTTCATGGGCGGGTGATATCATCCTGGACTTTTCATTTGTAAAAGGGCTGATCTGCTTCCTGCTCGCCCAGGTGACGTACCTTTTCGTCTTCTCCCTCACACCGGGAAGCAACATCCTTTTCAAGAACAAGCTTTACCTGATCATACCGGTTGCGCTCTATGGGGCAGGGCTGATCATGTTCATATACAATGACCTCCAGGAAATGCGGCTGGCGGTGATGGTATATGCGCTCGTGATTCTTTCGATGCTTGCATCGGCTATCAACAGGTTACGTAAGGTTAACAGGCTCAGCTATTGGCTTGTACTATTAGGGGCCGTGCTTTTTGTCATTTCGGATTCCATGATCGCGATCAACAAATTCACCCTGAACTTCTGGGGAGCCGAGGCACTGATCATGGCCACATATGTCATTGCCCAGTACCTGATCGTTACAGGGTATATCCGCCAGAGCGCAGACAGGATGGTTTAGCGGGAATACAGTGCTCCTGGCCTGGACAATTCAACGGCATTAATTTTTGTTACCTTTGAATATGTATTGTTAATTAATTAACAACCAACCAATATGAAAACTGCTTCCAGGATACTCATTATCACTTTAATGATCGCGGGCTGCAGCAGCCGTCATGGTTCCAGCTCCTCAACAGGCGGCGGAATAACGGGGACCGTGCCGCCGGCCAGAGAGGCCGTGCTTAAAATGGTCTCGGTCGTCCGCCCTGGTACACCAAACCGCATCATCAGTGTCGGCGGGGACAAGGCAGACATCCGGGGTTACTCATCTGGGGCGATCCAGACCGCTATCGATGCCCTTCATAACCAGGATAACGGGGGAACAGTTTTCCTACAGCCCGGAGTTTATGAGATCATTGCACCTGTCACACTTTACGATAATATAACACTGAAAGGATCAGGGCCTTCGACCATCCTTAAGAAATGCAAAGGATTCCGTTCGCCTTTTGCCCTCGACGCCGATTACGGCGAACTGGAGATCACCGTAAAGGACGCTTCCGGATTCAGGCCGGGAATGGGGGTTGCCGTTTATGACGACGAGAAACGCTCGGGATGGGATGTAACCACGGCGAAGATCATCGATATAAAAGGCAATACCATTTATGTGGATCAATTCCTTGTCCGTGATTATGAAGCCGGGAAAAACGGCACGCTTTCAAATGCCTGTTCGGTGATCTCGGCAGTTAATGCAGGGAACATCGCGATCGCCGACCTCACTGTCGACGGGACCAAGGAGAGCAACGACCTGGTCGACGGGTGCCGTGCCGGGGCAATTTACCTGCATAAGGTCCATGACGCACTCGTCGACAAGGTAGTTGTCAGGGATTTCAATTGCGACGGAATAAGCTGGCAGATCACGGAAAATGTGACAGTCAGCAATTGCGAGATCTATGGATGCGCAAATGCAGGCCTTCATCCGGGGACCGGTTCGCCGTTCACGCATATCACCGGGAACAACAGCCACGACAATTCGAGGTTCGGGCTCTATGTCTGCTGGCGTGTCCGTCACGGCGAGGTGACAAGCAACAGCTTCCATAACAACGGTGTGAACGGCATCTGCACCGGCCACAAGGATACTGATATGCTTTTTGCTGAAAACAAGGTTTTTGATAATGGCGGCGACGGCATAAACCTTCGCAACGACGGTCTTCTGAATGAGCCTCACAGGAGCATCATCAGGAACAATATTATTGAAAATAACGGAGGTTACGGGGTATCTGTCGATTGCCCTGCTGAAGGGGTGGTGATTGAAGGGAATACCATTTCAAACCGTCCGGGCGGCTTGCAGAAAGTTGCCGTCTTCCTTGGGCCAAAAAGTCTTCCGGTGACAATAAAGGATAATAAGATTTCCGGATTCGCCGACGGTGAAATTTTTCATGCAAATAAGTAGTTGTCTGACAGTTTTACCATGATGACATACATCCACAGCTGTTCCGAATTAATTAAGTCACCCCGGTCTTCGTATTTTCAGTGTCATTAAACCTGCCGGTAAAAAATGAGACCCCGGATTTTGATCAATTTTGCAGGAATATTCTGTTGTCTCTTAACTGTTACAACGCCGGTGCCAGGCCAGCAGATCTCAGATTACCGGCTTTTTACCGGTTACGGAACCCGTCAAGGCGACCCGCATGAACTCATCATCATCCGAAGGTTCCTGAGGGGTTTCGATACCTGTTATCTCACGGTTTCCCCACAGACGCTTCAGACCTCAGTCGTTAATTCAGGGCAGGTAAAGGTCTCACTCCTGCCCTGGAATGAGCTGAAGTCGCGGTTTGCCGCCAGTGCATACGTATTTGCCCTCGACAGGGCCGAACTATCCCGCACCAAACTCCAGGATGCCGGTATCAGAAAAGTACTACCCCTCAGGAAGGGCATAGACCTTACTATCGATCTCTGCCCGTCGCGGCTTCCGCTCGACAGGGAAATCTTCACCGACCTTATTAAAGAGATGGCAGTAATTGAAAAACCTGTGCCTATTGCGATTTCGGTTACCGGAGTCTGGATCCGGGAGCATCCCGGGGATTTCCGGTGGCTCGACAGCCTCACCGTTGCAGGTGAGCTTTCAATACTGTGGATCAATCATTCCTTTAATCACCATACCAGCAAAAAAGCCCCGCTGACATCTAACTTTCTTCTTGCCCCGGGAACCGACATAAATTCGGAAGTGCTTGATCTCGAGCTCCTGTTGCTTGAAAAGAATATTACACCTTCGGTTTTCTTTCGTTTCCCCGGCCTTGTTTCGGATAAGGAGATCTATGAAAAAATAATCGCCTTCGGGCTCATCCCCGTCGGAAGCGATGCCTGGCTTGCTAAGGGTGAGCGTCCCGTGAACGGAAGCATCGTACTCATCCATGCCAACGGGAACGAGCCCCTGGGGGTCAGGGATTTCATCAGGCTGATCAGGGAAGAACAATCCAAAGCAAAGTCAGGGCAATGGGAACTGCTCGACCTTCGCCAAAGCTTGGCAGAGGAAGAAGAATGAGGAGCGGGTCAGGACTCGGTTTCCCTTAAGCTTACGCGGCCGGCTTTTCTACCGGGTAAATATCCAGCTCCATCATCTTTGTCTGGCGAAGGATCTTCATCCTGGCGGGTTTTGAGATCAGGCCGCCACCGATAAGGTGCCTGGTCAGATCACCTGAGCTCGCAATGGTCCTGCCTTCGAACTCCACGATTATATCGCCCTCGCGCAGGTCGGCCCGTGATGCCGGCGACAAATTTTCGAGTCCGATTATCAATGCGCCCCTCTTTGCCTCAATCTTGTAGAAGTTCCTTATCCTGGGGTTTATGTCGATCTCATTAATCATGAGCCCCAGGTATGCCTTCCTCACCTTCCCGTCGCTTATGAGGTAACGGGCCACCTCCTTGGCCGTGTCGATCCCGATGGAGAAGCTCAGGCCCTGTGCGGCAGGTATGATGGCAGTGTTGATCCCGATCACATCGCCGTTCGAATCGATCATCGGGCCGCCCGAGTTCCCGGGATTCATTGCAGCATCCGACTGAAGGATGTTGTCGATCAGGTGCCCGTCGGGTGTGCGCATTGTGCGTCCGACACCGCTCAGTACACCCACCGATACCGAATGCTGGTAGCCGAGAGGATTCCCGATCGCAATGACCAGCTGTCCGATCTTCAGGCCAGTCGATTCCCCCAGTCTTGCAGGTGTGTAACCGGAACCGTAGATCTTGATAATTGCAATATCGGTATCCCTGTCCAGCCCGGTAACCGATCCCGTAAATTCATCCCCGTCGAGGAGGGTCACAACCAACTTATCGGAATCATCAATGACGTGCGAGTTTGTTAGGATCAGCCCGTCGCTCGAGAATACGAAACCGGAACCGGATCCCGAAAAAAGCTCCTTCCCTCCTGCCTGGGAGTATTTATCGACCTTCACAACAGCATTCTTGACCTTATCGACCGCGTTCACTATTATTTCAGAAAAGATATCCATGGCATTTATATTTCCAGTGTCCATAACAATATTGGAGCCAAAGTGGCGGAGCAGACATTTTGGCTTACTTAGTATGGTGGTTGGGATTTTTATTAAACGCTAAGAGCGCAAAGTCAAACTTCCATAGCGTTATTTGCTTACACTTTGCGTCCTCTGCGGTAAAATAAAGAAATATTAGAAAATATCATATTTGCTATTATATTTACAACCCATCTAAACCTAATCTTATGAACCGTCTCCTGAGAAAACTTGCATCCCTGCCACGGACTCTCTGGTTTAAGATCACATTCATCGCCATGGGCATCGCTTCCACAGCATGGTTCCTTATACGCGTGATACCCAAGCCATCCCGCGCAACTTATCCCTGCATGAGGGTTGCTGCACCGGTAATGTCGGGCTTCGTTATATGGCTGCTCTCGGTTTCAGGCGCCATCGCATCGTTCAGGAAGGCAAAATTGCACCTTCGAAAGGCCAACTACCTCTATGCGTCATTTTTCCTGCTCCTGACTGCATTGTTCACAGCAGTGTTCTTCGCAAGGAATAATGTGGAAGCTATTGCAAGGCCCTCGGCAGAATGGGTGATAGTACCAAACAATCCTGCCGGAGCTGCGAAGGGCATTTTCCCCGGGCGCGTAGTATGGGTCCATGATCCGCTCCTTGCATCCTGGGATGGGAAAACCGGTAACTGGTGGGACGATAGTGCCGTCTCGCAAGCCGAAGCTGACAGGATGATGGAACAATCACTTCTTGAACTGACAGGTGAAAAGACAGCGAAAAATGCCTGGCAGGCCCTTTTCGTGCATTTCAACAAAAACCACGGGAAAAAGGAATTGAAATATAATCCGTCGCAGAAGGTTGCAGTGAAGATTAATGAGAACAACACCTACGGGCACAGGAACTCGGAGGAGATAAATGCAACTCCGCAGATGGTCCTTTCCCTGATCAAGAGCCTTGTAAATGAGGCAGGTGTGCCACAGAAGAACATAACAGTCTTTGATGCCAGCCGGTTTATCACCGATAATGTTTTCAACAAGTGCCATCCTGAATTCCCTGAGGTGGTCTTTCTTGACAATGTCGGAGGCGACGGACGTTCAAAATCGACATATGTCGATAATGCCATTCCCTATACCATGGATAACGGTAAGCTTGCAACTGGGCTTGCGTCATGCGCCGTGGAGGCAGATTACCTTATAAACATGGCCCTTCTTAAGGGGCATGTCGGCCAGGGTGTGACCCTTTGTGCCAAGAACTGGTACGGGGTGACCAGTATTTATAACGACTGGCACCTGAATGCCCATAATAATTTCAATCCAGACAGGAGCGGGAAACCTCAGTATCTGACATTTGTGGATTTCATGGCCCATAGTGATCTGGGAGGCAAAACCATGCTGTTCCTGATCGACGGCACCTACGGATCGAAGCTGGTGAATGGAGCACCCGGACCAAAATGGAAGATGGCCCCATTCGGCAATAACTGGGGATGCACCCTTCTTGCTTCACAGGACCCGGTGGCAATCGATGCCGTGGGCCTCGACCTTCTGCGTACAGAGTGGCCCGATGCACCTGACATGGCATTCAGTGACCAGTACCTGATCGAAGCCGCAATGGCGGGCAACCCTCCGTCGAAGACGAAGTATGATCCGCAGCGCAACGGGATGAAGATCGGGAGCCTCGGTGTGATGGAGCACTGGAATAAC
>DCFQ01000082.1:0-461 GCA_002319915.1 Bacteroidales bacterium UBA1800
GCGTTCAAAGATCGCCTTCCCCCGCTTCTGGGCGTCGGTAAGCTCGCCGTTTGGATTGAATTCAAGATCGGGAGGGTTTGGTATCCCGGTCATGATGTATGACGTAAGTGCATCAAGGTCCTTGCTGCTGAAAGGTTCGGTCCTTGTCAGAACTGTGGAAAAACGCATCCCGTCCTGCTTGTAGACAGTTTGGTTCAGCCCGTTCCATTTAAAGGGTGCAGTCTCCGCGATATCCCTCAGCGACTGGGTATTGGTGATATTCCTTCCCATATCCTTGGAGGCCATGTTGTAAACCAGCCCGTCCTCGTGTGTGTCGGGATGACAGGTATAACAGGAATACTCATTCTGGAAAGTGTGGCCGGCGTTGTTCAGAAGCCGCCTTCCATGCCTGGCTACAGAAATTTTACGGGGTCCTCCGAGATCGATGATGCCGGCGACCTCCAACTTGTCGGTGTTTATCA
>DCFQ01000082.1:705-1172 GCA_002319915.1 Bacteroidales bacterium UBA1800
GGAAATCCTGTCCTCCAGCTGTTCAGCGACATAGAGCGATTTCCCGTCGGGTGACAGGACGATCCCTTTAGGATTAGCCCCGGTATGGATCCGTTTCAGAACGTACCTGCTGCTAATTCCCAGGTTATTGGCATATGTTGCGACGGTTTCAGGTGGTACGGTGTTGAGGATGCTCCTCACAGAATCGATGCTGATCACGGTGATACAGTCTACGCCGGAGCTTGAAATAAAGGCCTTTTTCCCGTCAGGTGTCACAGCGATCCCGAAAGGATCTGGGTAGTAGGCATTAGGTTCGTCGATCAGGAGCTGAACACACCTTCCGCCGGGCTTTTGTTCAATGACGCCGAAACCGTGTGTCATCATCCACCCTCTTTCGACCTGGATGGACGGGACAAGGTTTTTCGGCCTGATCAGCGAGAACAATGCCAGGTCGCCCGTGGGAGTAAAGGCAACATTTTCCATCATAT
>DCFQ01000082.1:1425-33864 GCA_002319915.1 Bacteroidales bacterium UBA1800
CATTTTCCATCATATAAGCCGATTCAATGTTCCTGTGTTCGGAAACAGCCTGGGCTGCCGCATCAACCTTTGTAAGCTCCGTCATGACCGGGGTGCCGTATGGTGCAATGAGAGCGCGACGGCTCGTAATCCATGCGCTCTTCCCGTCAGGCGAAAAGTGAATACCGGTCGGATTGTTCCCTGCTGACAACCTTGAGACTTCCTCCTTCGAATCAAGGTCAAAAACGGAAAAATTATTGGAAAATGAATTGACCACGAACAGACGCTTCCTGTCGGGGCTAAGCGCAAGCCCGGCCGGTCCATTGCCTGTCCGGAGCGTGTCGGTCACCTTGCCGGTCTCAAGGCTGACCACCGACACATCATCCGACCACTGGTTGGTTACGTAACAAATCTTCTTGTCGCTATCGACGGCAACACTGTGGGGGTGGTTGCCGACCTTAATACGTTTCAGCACCTTGTTTGCGGCAGGATCAACAACAAGCAGCATTCCTGCATCCTGGGCAGACACGAAGAGCATGCTGCCGTCATCCGAAACTGCCAGATTGAGAGGAGAATAGTATTTCCTGTTTACCATCCTTGCCAGCAGGTTATCTTTCTGGAGGTACAAGTGGCATGAAATGCAGTTAAGGGGATGGTCATCAGTTGCAGTTATATAGTTTACATGCTTTCTTGCCCATTTGTGATAGGGGAAATGCACAATATACCCGGCTATGAGGAGTACACCTGTAATGATTGAGATCTTTAGAATTCTCTTCATAAAACCTATTCTAAGTCAACGCTTTTCTCTTTTATTTTCTCGACATGGACCGGAATGATGACTGGTTTCTTCTTCACTGCCAGCGAAATGACATTCCGGGGCACCTGTTCGGGATCTTCGTGGCAACCGATGCATCCCCTCCGTTCGTTGGGCCTTAGCCAGATCCAGTTGCATGGACCGCTGATCACACGACCCTTTTCATCAACCGTGACTATTCTGAAAGGCATATCAGCCAGCGGTTTCAGCTGGAATGACCCATCCTCTTCCACATCAACCTCTCCCAGGGATCCATTGACCCCCATCACCTCGATCCTGACAACTTTTCCCGGTTGAATGCCCCTGTTTTTGGCAGACGGATCAAAGCAGTTTACATCCTGGCACAAAATGAGTCCGGTCTTCACATGCATATCAACCTCGCTGGGCAGCTTTTTCGGCTTTTCATGCTCTTCGACCACGGCAGCTTCAAGTACATTGAACCCGGGATCGGCATGAAGGCAGTTTGTCACCGAGCTTGTTTCAGGATCGTACTCCCGCAGAGAGTACTTTTCCGAACCGGATTTTCTGTACGACACCAGCATTTTCCCCGATTTCAAGGGGACACACGACAGGAATTCCCCGTCGATGTTTGTGGTCATGCTGATCCTGGAATGAAGAGGTCTGTTATAGGTTATGGAATAGATGCCCGGACGGTCGTTGGCGTTCACCTTTGACAGAACGAATACCAGCCTGCCGTCACCTGTTTCCCTTGCAGGTCCTGTAAGCAGTCCACTGTCAGGATCCTTGTAGAACATATCAGCCTTTGTTCCATTCGGACGCAACACCGTGAACATCTGTTTCCCCGGTTCCGGGAATGCCTGCCTGCTGACAGCCAGTATGCGTCCGTCGCCCAGAACGGCAGGGGAATTATAATTGTCGGGGCTGAAAGTGATCCGCTTAATGTCGCTCCCGTCGATATTGCAGGTGCAGAGGGAATACCCCGACTTCAGTGAATCGCCGGCCATCGATCTGCTGAACACAATCCTGTTACCGGGAAGATATGCCGGATCTGAACAATTCTCCCCCGGAGGGGTGATGCTTTTTGACCTCAGGTCCGACAGATCCATTTCCCAGATCTGCCAGGCATCTCCTTCTTTCCGCTGTCCGGCAAAAAGCAAATGCTTTGCATCGAACGAGATCTCCGGAGAAACGGCCGAAAAGAACTCTCCTGTAAGGTTTTCTGGTGAGGCGGAAAGCTTGCCCGGGTCAATTGCAATTATGCGCGATTTTGGCAGGCATCTCCACGATCCTCCGTCATCGCTGACGGTGTTCCGGACATCTGAACCAGTTTCCGAAACTATGATCTTCCCCGCATAAGACCTGCTTTTGCACGAGCTGCCCGACAAAATGACTGCAGTAAGCAAGAGGGGCAGCAAATTATTTTTCTTAAACATCATCCGGCAGCTGATTTATTTTTCCTCAATTGTCAGGAACTGGTTGACCTTGACGTTCTCCAGGGTTTGAACCTTCCCTGACGACCACTTTATCACTATTTTATCGATCATCTCATTTTTGCCAAGCCCGAAATGGACCCTTGGGTCATTCTGCGAAAGGTACCCGGTTGTGCTCCTTTTCTGGGCCGACAAATATTTCCCCCCCGAATAGAGTGATATCCTTGCTCCGACACCGTCCCTGTTGGAGACTGTTCCCTTCAGGGCAAGGGTGATCCAGTTGTTCTGATTTCCCTTATTATTCCTGAGGAATACGCAGTGGTCGTTAAGGTTACTGACAAACACGTCGATGTCTCCGTCATTGTCATAATCCCCCAGGCATGCACCCCTTCCGACCTTTTCCTGCTGGAAATAGCTGCCCAGCTGGAGCGAAATATCCTTGAATTTCCCGCCTCCTTCATTCTCAAAGAGCTGATCTTCCTGCCCGTATAGGTGCTTGAGGGCCCCGTTGGTCTTATAGATATCATCCTTGCCGTCGTTGTCATAGTCAAAGAATGAGGATGACCAGCCGACGAACTGGGCTGAAACCGTTGATATCCCGGAAGGGATACCCTTGTCGGAGAATAGTCCGTTGCCCATGTTCTGGTATAGTGAACAATATGAATCGTCAGAAACAAAAAGATCGAGGAGGCTGTCGCCGTTGAAGTCTGCAAAATCGACCGACATGCTGACAGTTGCCTCGCCGCCCTGGCTGAATGCTGTTCCCGACATGGTACCGCGGTCGGTGAATTTCTTTCCTCCGTCATTATGCCACAGGTAATTAAGGGTATGGTCATTGGCTACATATATATCCATGAAGCCATCATCGTCATAATCTGCGGCTCCAACGCCCATCGCCCTTCCGTCCTTGTCAACGATACCCATTGCCTGAGTCACATCCTCGAATGTGCCGTTGCCGGTGTTGTGGTAAAGGACGTCAGGTTCGGCATCATAAGCCATCGGGCCGGGAAAGCCGTCAGGAGCATAATAGTACTTGTAGGTCGGATCAAAAGAAAGGTAATTCCCGACATAGAGATCGAGGAATCCGTCGTTGTCATAATCGAGCCATACAGCGCCAACACTGCATTCATTGGCGCCTGCGACACCGGCTTTTTTGGTCACGTCTGTAAAGGTCCCGTTGCCGTTGTTCTTAAGAAGGACATTCTGGCCGTAGTTGCTTATGAACAGGTCAGGGTAGCCGTCGTTGTTGAAATCACCGGCCGTAACGCCCATGCTGTACCAGGAGCCGCCCACGCCGGCCTTCCTGGTCACATCCTCGAAGGTCCCGTCGCCCCGGTTACGATAAAGATGGTTTGTGACGGCCTTTTCAGGTTTTTCTCCCTTTGAAAACCCGTCGATCCATTTTCCGCTGGATACATAGATGTCCATAAATCCGTCCTGGTCATAATCCAGGAACGCTGCACCGCCGCCGACCGATTCGATGATGTTGGTCATTTCATTGCAGCCTATCGAGTGCACGAAATCGAGGCCGATTGCGGAGGATATCTCCTGGAAGTATTCATCGTTGGCGCGGGGAGCCTTGGAAGGGGAGCTCTCCCTGTCGCGGGACGTATTTTTTGACTGGCATCCTGAAAGGAACAGCACCGAAGCCAGAAGGTATATTGAATACCTATAAATGATACGGCTGTTATTGATACGGGTCATACTCATGGCTGAGAGTTAGGAATAGGGTGCAAAAAAACGCAAAAAATCTGTCAGGTTAAAATCAGGATGTAAATATATATGTATAATTCTTACAGGATTGCGGGCCCCCAGTTAAACTTTTGTTAATAAAGGCGCCTGTCCGGGGTCTCCTTAACATTTTCAGAACATGCCCGGAATGCCCGGCACATGGGCTTATGATGAAACCGCGGAGGATCTCTTTGGGAAGGGAATCCACGTCTTTAAGGCTACGAAAAGCAGGTGGTGACCATTGCTACTTTTTTGCAATTGATTCTTAATAGTCATTCTATCAGATCATTAATAGATTATAACTACTTTAAGAGGTTGACAATAAAATGCTTAATGTCTTAACAGTTATTTAACTTTCCGGTTTACCCTGAATTTAACATCATGTAAATACACAAATAACCAGCCAATTAGCAGATGTTATGGTGCCGGAGGGCAATAATCCGGGGTTTCTGATTCATAATTTCTTGCTGGCGCCCGATTTTCCGGCCGGCTCATGTAAAGGAAATGCAAGGCACATAATATGCGGAATTATAATGCTTTAAAGCCGGCTCGTATAAGTTTGTGAATATTTAACATAAAAAAATTGCATTTTATCTTTGTTAATATTTTTTAACTTTTATATCTTTGATTGATTAAGCCTAAGCTTGCGAAAGAACTAAGCATTTTGTTAACTAACCTAATTAAAAAACGATTGACTATGCAAATTACTACCTTTTTGCGGCGCATTGCGCTGTTAATGGTCGGCATGGTTTTTTCTCTGGGTATTGTTGTTGCCCAGGAAAAGACTGTTACCGGTAAGGTCACCGCTTCAGGTGAGGGAGCTTTGCCGGGAGTGAATGTTACAGTAAAGGGTACGACAATTGGTGCAATCACGGACGTTAACGGGACATATTCCCTTAAAGTTCCGGGCCCTTCAGCTGTTCTATTATTTTCATCAATTGGTTACACAACGCAGCAGGTAACCGTCGGATCCCAGACCGTGATCGATATGGTACTGGAATCAGAGACCAAAGCCCTGTCGGAAGTTGTTGTAACAGGTTATACCACGCAGCGGAGAAGGGACCTGACCGGATCTGTTGCAACGGTTGAGCCTCAGAAAATAACAGCTGTACCTACCGGGAACGTCAGCAACAACCTCCAGGGTGTAACCTCAGGGGTAACAGTTGTTGGTTCCGGTGCACCAGGTCAAACATCAAAGGTTCGTATCAGGGGATTCGGCTCATTCGAGAACAACGATCCTCTCTACGTTGTTGATGGCGTCCCAACGCAGGACATTTCCTCACTTAACCCGAATGACGTTCAGAACATATCCGTTCTGAAAGACGCCGGTGCCGCTTCAATCTATGGTTCCAGGGCATCAAACGGTGTGATCATCATCACCACCAAGAAGGGCCAGGTAGGAACGAAAGTATCCTATAACATGTGGGTCGGCTTCTCAGATCCGGGCAAGGGTGACAAGAACGTCCTGAATACCCAGGAAATGGCAGACCTCACCTGGCTGGTTTACAAGAACGACGAAATGCAGGGAACCAGGACGAATCCTGAAACGGGTCTTCCTATTTACGAGGTTAACCCCCTCTACGGAGATTCCAGGAACGCTTCCCCGTTACTTCCGCCATGGGCAGCCAATACCAACTGGTTCAAAGAGATCACCCGCAAGGCTCTCAAGCAGAACCATGATATTACCTTCTCGACAGGTAATGAGACCGCCAAATTCTTCGCAGGCATCGGTGTCAACCAGGAGAACGGTATTGTCATGAATACCAATGCCAACAGGTACAACCTGAGGTTCAATTCCGAATTCTCATTCCTGAAAGGCAAGATCAAGGTTGGAGAAAACATCACACTTGCATACCGCACCAGCATCGGGAACTCGACAGGCAATAACCTCAACGAAGGCAGCCCGATCCAGGTGGCACAGTACAGGATGCAGCCAATCGTTCCCGTCAAGATTACCACACCAATCCCGGACGGAAACACCCATAACTTCCAACCGGGCGACTGGGGAGGCACTGGTATTGCTTCAGGGCTTGGCCAGGCAGGCAACGAGGTAGCTTCACTTACCATGGGCAAGGACGACAAAGGGTGGAACCTCCACATGATCGGTAGCATTTATGCTGATGTCCAGATACTTAAAGGCCTCAACCTCAAATCTACCCTCGGCGGTACGTTTGACAACGGATACTACTGGTATTATGGCTTCAAGACCTACTGGAACGCAGAAAACACCACCACCAATTCATATCATGAAGCCGCTTACTACGGAAATGATTATGTATGGACCAACCAAATCACGTTCGACAAGACCTTCGGACAGCATAAGGTACTCGCAGTTGCAGGTCTCGAGGCAGTCAAATATGGCATCCACCGTTCATTGTACGGTGGCCGCACAAATTACTTCTCGGATGATGTCAACTACAGGACACTGGTAAATGGAGCAACCATCACCCAGGCCGACTCTTACAACGATACACCTACAACCCTCTTCTCGCAGTTTGGCAGGGTTGACTACTCCTTCATGGACAGGTATATGATCGGCGCTACAATCCGCCGTGACGGATCTTCCAGGTTCGCAGAGAAAAACCGCTATGGTGTTTTCCCTTCACTATCTCTCGGATGGCGCATCAAGGACGAATCGTTCCTGCAAACTGTCGACTGGCTGTCAGACCTCAAGCTGAGGGCATCATACGGAACAATGGGGAACCAGCTGGCTGTTGACCCGGTCAACCAGTTCTACCTTTATGGCAGTTCGATCGGCTCATCATATTATGATCTGAACGGCTCACTTACCTCACCGGTAAGCGGATTCCGTCCTTCTAGAGTCGGGAATGCCAACGCCAAGTGGGAAACCAACAAGACGATGGACTTCGGTTTTGATGCAAGCCTTCTGAAGAATACCATCGGGATCAAATTCGACTGGTACAGCAAGAAGACTACTGACCTTCTCTACCAGGTTGAGCTTCCCGGAACCGCCGGTGCCGCAACCGCACCTTATATAAATGTTGCTGCAATGTCGAACAAAGGGGTTGATATCGAACTTTCCTACAGGAATAAATTTGGTGAACTGGGCTTTGAAGGAAGCTTCCTGGTTACAACCTACAAGAACAATATCGACAAACTCGCAGAAGGTGTATCATTCTTCGACGCATACAACCAGACGAACACTGCTAACCGTATCAACGGCTATCCCAACAGGGATGCAGTCGGACACCCGATGTCAGCATTTTTCGGATACAAGGTCCAGGGTATCTTCCAGTCAGCTGCTGAAGTAAGCGAAGCTGCCGTACAGGACCACGCCACAGCGGGTACCTTCCGTTTTGTAGATGTTGATAATTCAGGCACCATCGACGCAGCCGACAGAACATTCATCGGCAACCCCAACCCGAAGATGACCTACGGATTGAACCTATCGTTCACCTACAAGAATTTCGACCTCACTGCATTCCTCTATGGATCACAGGGAGCCGACATTTACAACTACAACAGGTGGTGGGTCGATTTTTGGCCGTCATTCCAGGGTGTGAAGAGCAAAAACGCCCTTTACAACAGCTGGACGACGACAAATACAAAGGCTACGACGCCAATCGCAACATCCCGGTCAAACTTCTCAACAAACACCGAGATCAGCAGCTATTTTCTTGAGAAGGGATCTTATGCAAGGCTCAAGAACCTCCAGTTAGGTTATACCCTCCCAAAAGATCTTACGGGCAAAGTGGGCATCAGTTCTCTGAGACTCTATCTGCAGGCAGTCAACCTTTTCACCATTACGAAGTACACCGGTCTTGATCCGGAGCTCGGTGGATACGATACAGCATTCGGCATTGATGCAGGTAACTACCCGCTTGTCAGGGAGTTCCTTGTTGGACTCAATGTGAATTTTTAATAACATATAAACAGCATAATTATGAAAAGGAGATATATTCTAGCTATCTTATCAGTTGTCATAGCCGTCGTTGTCGGCTCATGCGGCAAGAACTTTCTTAATGTGAAGCCCGTAGGTAGTTTAAGCCAGGATATCCTGGCTTCCGATGCCGGCTGTCAGGCTGAAGTGGTTGGCGTTTATGCCATGATCGACGGCAAGAGCTCGAGCTTCGGCTGGGGTTCAACCGCCATCAACTGGATCTATGGCGATATCAGGGCTGCCATGGCAAGCAAGGGCTCGGATGGAGGCGACCAGCCTTACATCAATTCAATCCAGACCTATACGGAACTTCCGACAAATGATTACCTGAACGCCCAGTGGAAGATGCTTTATGAAGGTGTTGCAAGGGCCAACAATGCTATTAAAATCATTAATCAGGCGCTCGGAAATGGTGCAATCACACAGGAGAATGCCGATCTCTACCTTGAGCAGGTAAAGGCGCTTCGCGGATGGTTCCACTTCCAGGCCTGGAGAATGTGGGGTGGCAAAGTTCCCTATCTGGATGAAACAACTGATTACACTACAGTTACCAATACGGAAGATATCAGCGCAAAGATCCTAGCTGACCTTACTGAAGGAACAAAGCTTCCCATCAACATGGGACAGATCGGAAGGTGGAACAAGACTGTTTGCCAGATCCTTCTTGCAAAGGCAATGATGCAGATGAATCATGATTATTCAGGCGCCCTCACGCTTCTGAATGATGCCAAAGCAACAGGGAAAAAACCAAACGGCGGAGCAATCGGACTTAACTTGACATACGGCGATATCTTCGATCCGGCAAACCGCAATGGTCTGGAGTCGATCTATACCATCCAGTATTCCGTTAACGACGGATCAGGTGCTGCCAATGCAGGATATGACGCATGCCTTAACTTCCCGTACACCCAGGGACCAGGCACCTGCTGCGGTTTCTACTGCCCGACACAGGAATTCGTGAATTCCTTCAGGACATCCGGCGGACTGCCCCTGCTTGATGCTTCATACAATACCGGAGCAAACCAGGTAGTAAACGATCAGGGTCTGGATCAGTCTGAGCCTTTTACTCCTGATGCCGGACCACTCGATCCGAGACTCGACTGGTCTGTAGGAAGAAGGGGTATCCCTTACTGGGACTGGGGTCTGATGACGGGTGCCAACTGGATACGTCTCCAGAACTATTCCGGCCCGTATTGCACCAAGAAGCAGGTCTACAAGAAATCCGAAGCTGCTACATTCGTTGACGGAAGCGGCTGGACAGGCGGTCAGATGGGTAACGGATACAAAATGATCCGCTACGCAGAACTGCTTCTCCTCATCGCTGAATGCCAGATTGAAACCAACGACCTCGACGGCGCACGCACCAACATCAACCTTGTAAGAGCAAGGGCTGCCAATTCTGACGGATGGGTTAAAACCCTCGACGGAACTGCCAATGCTGCAAATTATGTTGTCAGCGAATACCCGGCCTC
The DNA here is from genome assembly GCA_002319915.1 of Bacteroidales bacterium UBA1800. Classification (GTDB taxonomy): domain Bacteria; phylum Bacteroidota; class Bacteroidia; order Bacteroidales; family VadinHA17; genus LD21. Next base: position 10,714 of record DCFQ01000082.1, read on the forward strand.
AGGCGCCCCGTTCGATACGAAGGAAAATGCACGCACTGCTCTCTATATGGAAAGGAAGCTTGAACTCGGAATGGAAGGCCAGAGATGGTTCGACCTCAATAGGTGGGGCGTCACCCAGACCGAGATCAACCGCATTCTTACCTATATGAAGGGCCTGTCATATGGTCCGAGCCTTTACGGTTCAGCTACCGCTGGTCCGAAAGTAAACCAATTCCCGATTCCTCAGCGCCAGATCGACCTGAGCAACGGTACTCTTACACAGAACTAATAATTTTTGATCAAATTTATCAAGGGTGGACCGCTTATTGCGGCCCACCTTTTTTTATAAATTTGCCGGACTTGAGAAACCCTATCATCTTAATATATGAAGAAGCTACTGTTGTTCCTGATCCCGTTAATTGCTGTTTCATGTGGCAGACCCCAGCGCTTTGAGCTGATAAGCCCGGAGAGGTCGGACATCGACTTTGCCAATACCATTAAGGAGACAGACAGTTTTAACATCCTGAAATGGCAATATATCTACAACGGTGCCGGTGTGGGAGCGGGGGATCTTAACAACGACGGACTGACCGACCTGGTCTTTGCCGGGAACCAGGTATCGCCGCGGGTTTACCTGAACCTCGGCAATTTCAGATTCAGGGATATCACTGCTAATTTTGAGGGAATGACAAACGATCACTGGTATACAGGTGTGGCGATCGCCGATGTCAACAATGACGGACTGGCTGATGTCTACATGACAACAGCGGAGAATAAAGCCAGCGGTAAGTGCCGGAACATGCTCTGGATAAACCAGGGAGTCAAGGAAGGGCATGGGCCGTTCTTTAAAGAGATGGCTGCAAGGTACGGCATTGCAGATGACCGCCAGTCGGCAGCTGCAGCATTCTTCGACTATGACCTTGACGGTGACCTCGACCTTTACCTTCTGAACAGTGTTTTCAATGAAGCGACCAATGCCGGTTATCATCCAAGAATTATGGACGGCAGTGCACCCAACAACGACAGGCTCTACAGGAACAATGGGGACGGGACCTTCACCGATGTCACCGTTCAGTCGGGTATAACGTATGAGGGATTCGGCATGGGAATTGCCGTAAGCGACATAAACAGGGATGGATATCCTGACCTTTATATTTCAAATGATTTCATGTCAAACGACATTCTCTATATAAACCAGGGAGACGGGACCTTCAGGAATGAAATTGCGAAATACATTTCATACCAGTCAAAATTCTCAAAGGGGAACGATGTTGCCGACATGAACAACGACGGAAATCCTGATATTTTCACCCTCGACATATTGCCCCGGAGCTACGCCAAGAAGAAACAGACAATCAATGGTTTCACCTATAACTTTTATGTGAGTGACAGCATTTTTGGTTATGAGCACCAGTATCTCCGGAACATGCTCCATCTGCACAACGGATTTGCCGGCGGGGAGATGCTTCCGTTCAGTGAGGCAGGACAAAAGATGGGGGTAAGTGAAACAGGCTGGAGCTGGTCTGCACTGCTTGCCGATTTCAACAACGACGGGCACAAGGACCTAATCGTTACGAACGGATTCCCGAGGGACCTTACCGATAAAGACTGGACCCGGTTCAAGGTAACAGCCCAGGGATCATTTGCGTCCGACAGTGAAATTGCAGGCATGGCTCCCCGGATCAGTATCCCGAATGTCGTATTCGAGAACAGGAATGATACTGCTTTCGAGCTGAAAAATGACTGGCTCCCTTCAATCCCCTCTTATTCAAACGGCGCCGTATATGCTGATCTTGACAACGACGGGGATCTCGATTATGTTGTGAACAATCTCAACGACAAGGCATTCATTATGAGGAACAATACCGTGGAAAGATCAAAGGGCCAGGCGCATTATCTCAGGCTGAAGCTGGCGGGAAGATCCGGAAATACCATGGGTATCGGTGCAAAGGTCGAGATCTGGGACCAGGGGAGGTATCAGTATGCCGAAAACTTCCTGACCAGGGGGTTTGCCTCATCGGTTGACCCCGTAATCCACTTCGGCCTGGCAGGGGATGATCATGCAGATTCGGTAAGGGTTACATGGCCGGACGGTAAATCCACCTCATCAATTAAGGACATTAAGGCTGATCAGACTATTGAGATCAATGAAGCGGGGTCACATGCATCGCAGGTGTTGAAGAAAGAAGACAGCAGGCCCCTCTTCACAAGGATCAGCGGCCTGCTTGACTACACCCATAAGCAGAGGGATTTCAATGACTACACACAAGGCCAGGCAACTATCCCTCATAAGTTCTCACAGATCGGGCCGGTCATGGTTACCGGGGATCTGGATAACGACGGGGCCGGGGATATCATAATCGGAGCCACAAATGACCTGCCCACGACGGTGTTCCTAAGGAAAGGGGACAGCTTTGTGAACAGTTCATACAAGGGGCTGACCATCAGGAAGGGCTGCCCGGAATCCGATCTTGCAGTGGCGGATATGGACGGCGACGGCGTTAACGATGTTGTCGTGGTTGCAGGCGGGTATGAGATTGCAGACGAATCGGGATACACCCATTTTGTTTATGAAAACAGGAACGGCAGCTTCATTGCCATCCCGTTGCCGATTCCGCACTTCCCTGCATCAGTGGTAAGGCTCTGCGATTTTAATCATGACGGGAACATCGAAATGTTCGTGGGATCCAGGGTCAAAAGAGGCATGTATCCCTACGCCAGTCATTCCTGGCTTATTCATAACGACAAAGGCAAGTTTACCACTGATTCGACCTCCAGGCTTAATCTCGGCATGGTGACCGATGCCGTGTGGACAGATTTTGACGGGGATGGATGGGAGGACCTTCTGGTAGCTAGGGAAGGGAATTCCCTGGTGATGCTGAAAAACATCAACGGCAAAAGACTTGAACCACAGGTGATCCCGGAGCTAAATGAGAAGCGCGGGCTCTGGTACTCAATTGCCGCCGGGGATTTCGACGGGAATGGCACCGTTGACTATATTGTGGGAAACATTGGTGAAAACAACAGGTATCCGGTCAGTGAGAAGTTACCCATGCATATTTATGCCATCGACTTGGATGCCAATGGGGTTATAGATCCCCTGGTTACAGCATTCTGGGATGGTAAAGACGGCAGGAAGACCGAGTATCCCGTCAATTACCTGGATGAGCTCATGTCGCAGTCAGAGTTCTTTTCCAGGAGGGCCCCATCATATAATGCCTTCAGCTACATGAGCTTTCCCGACCTTATTGGCAGGGATATACTGAAACTTGCACAGTTCAACCTCAGCGTCAATACCCTTTCAAGCTATATTCTATGGAACGACAAGGGCCGTTTCATATGGGAAAGACTGCCTGAGCCGGTGCAGCTTTCACCCGTAACCAGGATGCTGGTCGGCGATTTCAATGGCGACGGTTTCCCGGATGTCGTAATCGGGGGGAATGATTACTCCTATGATGTTGCTACCGGATATATGGATGCGAACAAGGGACTGCTGTTGTTGAATAGCGGGGACAAAAAGGCAGAAAGAAAAGCTGTATTCAGTGTCGAGCCGCCATCACGGTCCGGGCTCCTTCTGAAGGGGATGGTGCAGTCGCTGTTGGATTTCAGGGGTGACAGCCCATTTATAGTAGCCGGAATCAACAGGTCGGAAGCGGTCGTTTATAAGTATGGCCGTTGAAGTTACGGGCCATAAAATCATTGGAATGATCGAAACGAAATTGAAAATTCATAACTTTAAACCGGAATAACATCCTCAAAAAAGATATAAGATGAGACAGAAAAGGACGCTATTGCTGGTTGCCGGGGCTTTCATCCTTGGTCTTATAAAGCTTGAGGCCCAGGTTGTGAAGGATGTTGAAGGGAATGTTTACATTACCACCCAGATCGGCACTCAGACCTGGATGGGAGAGAACCTGAAGACCACTAAATTCAACGACGGGAAGGAGATCCCGTTTGTACCTGAAGATATGAACTGGAAAAACCTGAAGACACCCGGCTATTGCTGGCTTAATTACGACAGTGAGAACAAGGATATCTACGGGGCCCTTTACAACTGGTACGCTGTGAATACCAAAAAGCTTTGCCCGGTCGGCTGGCATGTTCCTGAAGACAAGGAATGGATCATACTGAACACTTTTCTCGGAGATCCTGATGTGGCAGGCAACAAGCTTAAGGAAAGCGGGACAAAGCACTGGAAAAACTCATTTACTTATTCCCCGGATGAGCTCGGCTTTACCGCACTCCCGGGAGGAATAAGGATCTACTCGGGGATCTTTCCCGACTTTGCCGAATCATATACCGTATGGTGGTCATCCACTGAAGTCGACAAGAGGGAGGCATGGTCGAGGGGATTGCAGGATATCAGCACCAGGTTCTGGAGAGGACCCAATGACAAACGTAACGGCTATTCAATACGCTGTCTTAAGGATCAACCTGATAAATGAACAGGCCTGCCACAATTACCAGGTGACAAATCAACCAGATGAAAACGAAGCTCATTTTCCCGGCATTTCTCCTCCTTGCATCCATCATTTTGAATTCATGCACAGGTTCCGTCGCGGGTAACCGCCAGAAGCCGGGACCGGGTCAGCTGAAGGATGGTGAGAATGGGACTATTGAGTCAATGCTCATCGATGCCTATTCGATGCTTGGTGATGTATCTTGGAAAGTGGGATGGGAATCAGCCTCTTCCGATTATGTTATCGGAGATATCCGCGGGATGGTGGCAAACAAGGGGGCCGGTCCGGAAGACCTTCCGGAGATCAGCCAGATCCAGAATTTTTCCGAGGACCCTTCAAATCCTTACCTTGAAAACAAGTGGAATGAATATTACTTCGGAATTTCGAAATGCAATACGGGAATTCTGAAAGTGAAGCAGGAAAGATCGGCAAATGCTATCTCAGCTGACCAGGAGGATCTTTACATACGACAATTGAAGGCACTGAGGGGATGGTATCATTTTGAAGCATGGAGAATATGGGGGGATGTCCCCTATATGGACGAGAATTCACATCAGGATTCGGGTCCGGATCAGGGGGATATCAGGACCAGGATCATGTTCGATCTCGCAGCGGGCACATCGTTGCCAAACAATATGGGGAACCAGGGAAAATTCAACGGGACCGTCTGCCAGGCTCTCCTGGCAAAGGCAAAGATGCAGATGTTCCATGACTACAGGGGCGCCCTTGCATACCTCGATATGGCCAAGAACGGAACTAAGCCGGATGGGGGTGCGATCGGGTTGGCACCGGTCTACGGGGAAATTTTTGACATAGAAAAGTCTGGCGGGCTGGAAGATATTTATTGTGTTCAATATTCCGTTAATGACGGGTCGGGAGGATATAAGGAAGGCCCCGGCGATGTTTCGGGCTATGGATTTAAGAGCAGTGATCTGCCCGGGGATATTTTCGGGTATTTTGCCCCCACGCAGGAATTTGTAAACTCCTTCAGGACCTACGGAGGCTTGCCCCTGCTGGACGGATCGTATAATGACAAGCCTGTTAAAAATGACCAGGGCCTCAGGCCAGGGGATCCTTTCACCCCCGACAGCGGGCCGCTGGATCCCAGGATCGACTGGACGGTGGGCAGAAGAGGCATACCGTTCTGGAACTGGGGGGATCACAAAGGATCTTCATGGGTCTGGGACCAGTCATATTCGGGGCCATGGAGCCCTAAAAAGCAGGTTACACGAAAGGCGCCCGGAGATCAGAACGCGGAGGTAGGCAAATGGACCTCCGGTTACCGGCCAAGTGTCTTCCACCTGATCCGGTATGCCGACATACTGCTCCTGATAGCTGAGTGCCAGATTGAGACCGGGGATCTCGACGGTGCGCTCAGGAACATCAATCTTGTAAGGGCAAGGGCAGCTAACCCCGCCGGATTTATCATGGCCGGCAACCATTCGGCAGCAAATTACCAGATCTCGCTGTATAAATCGTTCCCCGATGCCGATTATGCCCGGAAAGCGCTCAGGATGGAGAGAAAGCTCGAGCTCGGCATGGAGGGCCAGAGGTGGTTTGACCTGCAGCGGTGGGGAATAACCGCAAAGGAGATCAGCAGGATCCTTTCGTACGAAAAAGGCATGCCCTGGGGTAAATCCTTGTACAGTTCCGTTTCGGCGATAAATAGTAATTTGTTTCTGCCCTTGCCCCGCCAAAGTACCAGCCTGAGCAGCGGCAAGTCCAATCCTGGCAGGTAATATTTGCAGGTTCCCTGACCGGGAACCGGACCAGGCTGGCAATAATCCACTTTTTTTTTAATTTTACCGGACCTTAAAAATCTTTGCACCTTTAAATTATGAGGAAAATCTTTTTGCTGCTGCTTGTTGTCCTGGTGATATCCTGCAGGAAGCCTCCCCTTTTCGAACCTGTTAGTTCAAATCATTCCGGGGTGGATTTCGAGAATAAGATAACGGAGACGGACAGTCTCAATGTCATGAGCTATGAGTACATCTATAACGGGGCAGGCTTAGGGGCAGGGGACCTCAACAATGACGGGCTGGAAGACCTTGTTTTCGCCGGGAACCAGGTTTCGCCTAGGGTCTACCTTAACCTCGGTGGTTTCAGGTTCAAAGATATCACGGCGAATTTTGAAGGGATGACAAACAACCAGTGGTACAGCGGAGTGTCGATCGTAGATATAAACAACGACGGCTGGGCTGATGTGTATCTTACATCGACCGAGAGCAACAATCCGCTGAAATGCAAGAACAGGCTCTGGATCAACCAGGGAATGAAAGACGGGAAAGGCCCGTTCTTCAGGGAGATGGCGGAACAATACGGGATTGCCGATGAGCACCAGTCTGTTGCGGCTGCCTTCCTTGATTATGACCTGGATGGCGACCTTGATCTATACGTCCTGAACAATACTGTTAACTCCAGGACAATGGTGGCAGGCTACCGGCCAAAGATCGCTGACGGGAGCGCGCTTAACAACGACAGGCTCTACAGGAACAACGGCGACGGCACATTCACTGACGTTACTTTACAGGCAGGCATCGTTTTTGAGGGATTCGGCCTTGGCATTGCAGTAGGGGATATAAACAAGGATGGTTATCCCGATATCTATGTCTCAAATGATTTCCTTTCGAATGATGTGCTTTATATCAACCTGGGTGACGGGACATTCAAAAATGAAATTGCGAAATACCTTTCATACCAGTCAAAATCATCGATGGGAGACGATATGGCAGATATCAACAATGACGGGAATCCTGAGATCTATACGCTTGACATGCTGCCCGAGTATTACTACAAGAAAAGGCAGACAATCAACGGGTTCAGCTATATTTTTTATGAAAAGGACTCGGCATACAACTTTGAGCATCAGTATTTGAGGAACATGCTCCACCTCAATAATGGATTCATTGGGAAGGAGCTGCTGCCATTCAGTGAAATCGGCCAGCTGCTGGGTCTGCAGCAGACTGAGTGGAGCTGGTCACCGCTGTTTGCCGACTATGACAATGACGGGAACAAGGATCTGATCGTCGCCAGGGGTTACCCGAAGGACCTGACCGACAAGGAGTGGACGAAGTATAAGGTCCGGTTCTTCGATTACCTTGTCGACCAGCAGAATGTGATCGACAAAGCACCTCCCATCAGGGTGCCGAATATTGCATTCAGGAATGAAGGAAACCTGAAATTTGAAAGGAAATACGACTGGCTTCCGGATGTCCCGGCTTATTCTTACGGGGCCTCGTTTGTTGATCTTGACAATGACGGCGATCTTGATTATGTCACCAATAACATTGATGACAAAGCTTTCATTCTCAGGAACACGACGATGGAGAAAAACAGGAGGAAATCACATTACCTGAACATAAAGCTTACGGGGAAAAATGGGAATACAATGGGTATCGGTGCAAAGGTCGAGCTGTGGAGCGGAGGCAACTACCAGTATATTGAGCATTTCCTGACAAGGGGCTATGCTTCATCGATCGACCCTGTTGTCCATTTTGGGACCGGTTCCAGTGCAGTTATTGATTCGGTAAAGGTCATCTGGCCGGCTGAAAGGTGCATTTCGGTCGTGAAAAACCTTAAGGCTGACCAGACAATCGGGATCAGCGAAGCCTATGCACATCTATCAGAACCTGCCGGGCCGTCGGGAGCCGCAGTGAATTCATTGCTGTTCGCACCATCAGAAAACAGCATCGATTATGTGCACGGGCAGAATGATTTTGTGGACTTTTATCTGAGGCAGACCATAATCCCGCACAAGTTCTCTCAGATCGGGCCAAGAATGGCCAAAGGCGATCTCGACGGTGACGGGCAGGAGGACCTGGTTATCGGAGCTACCAATAAGCTCCCGACAGAAGTTTACCTTAAGAAGGGAACAAGATTCGTGAGGAGCTCCCTCAGCGGGCTTTGCACTCCAAAGGAGTTCACCGAAGCCGACCTGGTGGTTGCCGATATGGACGGAGATGGTGACAACGATGTGATTGCAGTTGCCGGCGGATATGAGAACAAGCGTGAAAGTGACTATAAGCACTACATGTATGAGAACACCAACGGCTCTTTCGTGAGGAAGGAGCTTCCAATCCCTGCATTTCCCGCATCAGTCGTCAGACCGTGCGACTTTAACAATGACGGGAATATCGAGCTGTTTGTTGGTTCGCGTGTAAAAAGGGACACATTCCCGAAAGCTGAACCCTCATGGCTGATTTACAATGACAAAGGAAAGCTGCGGGTGGATCCCTCCTCGGAATTTGACCTGGGCATGGTTACTGATGCGGTCTGGACCGATTACAACAGGGATGGTTTTAAAGACCTTCTTGTCGTGAGGGATATGAATTCTCCTGTCCTGCTGAAGAATATCGACGGGAAAAGGCTTGAGGTGCAAAATATGCCGGAGCTCGAAAAGTATCATGGATTCTGGTATTCCATAATTGCAGGAGATTTCGACCAGGACGGGTACGACGACTATATTGTCGGCAATCTTGGCGAAAACGCGAAGTTCACAGCCAGTGACAAGTATCCGGTCAATCTCTATGCGATAGACCTTGACCTTGATGGGATTATCGATCCCGTGACCACAGCCTTCTGGAAGGACAGGAATGATAAGATGACGGAGTACCCCGTGAATTATCTTGACGAGCTCTTCTCGCAGTCAACGTACTTTCAGAAGAAGTTCGCCGATTTTGTCACATTCAGTTTAACGAGCTTCAACGACATGATCGATAAGGAAATTATGAAGAGGCTCGAAATGAAGCTCTTCGTAAATACCACTTCAAGCTATGTTATCTGGAATGACAAGGGGAAGTTCACTTTTGAAAAGCTCCCGTTGTCACTCCAGTTCTCTCCTGTTGCAAAAATGATTACCGCTGATTTCAACGGCGACGGCTTCACGGATGTGTTACTTGGGGGGAATGACTATTCCTACGATGTATCAACAGGATTCTATGATGCCGAAAAAGGCACTCTCCTGCTGAGCAAAGGCAGGAGCCGGTCATTTGATGTCCTAAAGCCGTCTCAGAGCGGGATACTGCTTCAGGGGATGCTTCAGTCGCTGCAGTTCTTCAGTAGCGATACCTCACTTGTTGTGGCTGGATTCAACAGGGCCCCGGCAAAGGTGTTCCGCCTTAATCGGCTGAAATAAGACAACAAAGAGTATTTTCCGGCCCCGGCTTTTCAGATCTTTACCAGTTCGCCTCCCTGGTACCTGTATTTCACGATCTCGAGGCAGGACGAACACCAGTAAAGGGGAGTGTTGCGCGGCCGTGTATGGATCTGGGCCGTAATTACCCTGTCCTTAACCTCAAGAACATTCATATCGGATTCTATTGATTTGATCAGCAGGTATTTGCCATTTTTCTTCAGGATAACAAGGTGTTCTGTCAGATCCAGATCCTGCCCGCGGAGTGAAACAACCGAGACCAGAGCATCCGGATCGGAGTCTTCGTCAATCAGGCCGACAAATATCTTTGACGGATCTATTATAAATTTTCTCTGATCATCACTGATTGCGATAATGCCGGTAGGAGAGACTGATTTTTTGGGAGATTTGAGCTGGGCTGAAACGTACTTCTCTGCAATTGCCGCCACTTTCTTCCTTATCCTGGCATCAGGTGTTTTATCATTTGATGAGCATCCGGCAAGTAAAGAAGCAATGATAACAAGGGAGATTATAAATCTGCGTGTCTTCATGATCATTTTGTTTGTAGTTCTTAAAAGTATAACAAAAATCAGATTCGCTAAAATTTATGTAATTTAGGATTATAATGATACTTGGTTTAATTCTTTATTCAAACCTATAATTACCAATAACTTAAAATAAATGAAGAGTGGACGTATTGTTATATTATTAACAATAGTGACGCTGGTCCTGTCTTTAATTGCCGGCTGCGGCAAGGATTTTCTTGATGTCAGACCGGTTGGAGTGCTTAGTGATGATGTGTTTGCAACCGAGGAAGGTATCGACGATCTCCTTGTGGGCTGTTATGCATGCCTGGACGGCAGAAGCGGGATATGGGGGTGGGGATCGGCGGCTTCAAACTGGCTTTACGGCGATGTCCGCGGATTGACCGCAAACAAGGGTTCCGATGCCGGCGATTCATCACCAATACCTCCAATTCAGACCTTCAGTGAAAATCCAACCAACGGGTATCTGGAAGCGAAATGGAGATCAGTCTATGACGCCATCCAATGCTGCAACAGCGCCGTCCGGGTTACAAATCTGGCACTGAAAAAGGGAAAGATCACTCAGGCTAAAGCCGACTTGTTCCTGCAGCAGGCAAGGGTGCTCAGGGGATGGTATCACTTCGATGCATGGCGCATGTGGCAGAAGATACCGTATGTCGATGAAAACGCTGATGGAATAAAAGTTTCAAACACCACCGATGTCAGGGATAAAATAATTGAAGATCTCAGGCAGGGAACTCTTTTGCCGGACAATATGGGAGCTGTCGGCAGGTTCAATGGAACTGTTTCAAGGGTTATCCTTGCCAAGGCACTTATGCAGATGTACCGCAATTACAGGGAAGCCCTTCCATTGCTTGAAGAGGCGAAGAACGGCACCAAGCCTGACGGATCTCCCATAGGGCTGGCCCCGACTTACGGTGAGATATTTGATATTGTCAACAGGAACGGAATTGAAGCAATATATACTGTTCAGTATTCCGTAAATGACGGCTCCGGAGGAATCAACGGGGGATACGGTGAGGTTCTTAATTTCCCTTACAGACCTCATGGAGATGGCCCGGGAGGTGGGTGCTGCGGATTTTTCCAGCCTAACCAGGAGTATGTGAATTCATTCAGGACCTCCGGTGGGCTGCCTCTCCTGGATAATTCCTACAACGATGACCCTGTAATAAATGATGAGGGAGTTCCGGTCTCCAACGACTGGGACCCGGCAACGGCTTATTCAAGAGGAACAATAGTTACGGTAATCGATCCTTCAGAACCGGCTTACAGGCAGCAGAAGGCATATGTATCACTAATTGATTCGAATACCGGAAATGATCCCATTGATTCTCCCGCTGCGTGGGCCCTCCAATGGCAGGAAGATCCAGGGCCGCTTGATCCCCGTCTGGACTGGTCGGTAGGGAGAAGAGGTATTCCATATTGGGATTGGGGCATTCACACCGGAACCGACTGGATAAGGGCCCAGTATTATGCGGGTCCCTACAGCCCTAAGAAACAGGTTTACAAAAAATCACAGGAAGGGATATACACTGATAACGGAGGCTGGACAAAGGGATTTACAGCAAATGGTTACAGGATGATCCGCTATGCTGACCTTTTGCTGCTTTTGGCTGAGTGTCAGATCGAGACCGGCGACCTGGAGGGAGCCTGTGAAAATATTAATCTTATCCGAAGGAGAGCCGCAAATCCGGGCGGATTTGTCAAGGAAGCTGACGGAGTTACCAATTCCGCAAATTACCAGGTATCAGAATATCCTTCATTCCCTGGTATCGTTTATGCGAGGAAGACGCTCAGGATGGAACGCAAGCTGGAGTTGGGGATGGAAGGACACAGGTGGTTTGATCTTATTCGCTGGAGAACGGCTGTTGAGGAAGGCAACAGGGTACTGACCTATGAAAAATCCAACGCCTGGGGGCAGTGGTGTTATGGGAGTGCCGCAGTTGGACAGGAGGACACCGTATTCCCTATTCCGCAGCGGCAGATCGACCTGAGCGGTGGCAGGCTGAAGCAGAACAGGTAGGGGAAAGGCGTAAGGCATAAGGCGTCAGGCGCAAAAGCCCCCTTTAGGGGGTTGGGGGCGGCTGCATGAGTAGTGAGTAGTGAGTAGTGAGCAGTGAGGACTGAATTGCAAACACAATAAGTGAGCTCCCCCTTTTGGGGATTGGGGGCGCAGAATTAGTTTTTGTATCTTTAAGCCATGAAAATGCCTGGTTTTGGAACTGTTGTTATCCTGGCTGACGGAAGCTTCCCTGAACATTCTGTTCCGATTCAGTATCTGAAGGATGCTGATCATATAATTTGCTGCGACGGAAGTGCCGCAGGACTGATCGACAGGGATATCATCCCTGAAGCCATAGTGGGTGATCTTGATTCTGTCAGTGAGGAAATATCTGCCAGGTACCGGAACAGGCTGTTCAAAGATACCGATAAGGAGACCAATGACCTGACGAAGGCTGTGAAATGGTGTATCGCTAAGGGATTCAGGGAGATACTTATCCTTGGGGCCACGGGTAAACGCGAGGATCACACTCTCGGAAATATATCTCTTCTGGTTGAGTATGCCAGGGAAGCCGATGTGAAGATGGTGACCGATACCGGGACTTTCATTCCATGCCTCGGCGGTTGCCGCTTTGACACTTTTCCCGGCCAGCAGGTCTCAATATTTTCAATTGACCCCGAAACTGAGATTTCAGCAGACGGCCTGAAGTATCCTATCAGAAAGAGAAAGCTGAAGAACTGGTGGGAGGCTACGCTTAACGAGGCAGTTGGCAACAGCTTCAGGCTTGACTTCACTGGCGGCAGGGTAATAGTCTTTCTGAAATTCAATTAGCACCCGGTTGCACAGAGGAACACGGAGAAGTCACAGAGTGCCACGGAGTTTCAGGGTCGAAAATTGTGAAAAAAAATTATCGTTTAACAATGCATTCAAGACGCAATGGCTTCTGGTCAATGTTTGAATTCCCTTACGACATTTATCAGCTGAACCCGGCTCTTTACATTCGTCTTAATATAGATCCTGTGCGTATGGTCCTTGACTGTCTGGAGGCTGATAAAGAGTTTCCCGGAGATCTCTTTATTGCTCAGACCGTTACATATCTCCATGATAATATCGGATTCTCTTGATGAGATATCATATTTTGAGCAGAAATCCTCAAAGGAGATATTCTTTGCTGAACTTGCGGCCATCGCCGGGACAAGGGTGCCATAATTAAGATAGAAGGGGAGGAGGCTATTACCCGCGAAAAAGGCTATAATAAAAATAACAGCTATCCATTGCTGCCCGGAGTAAAAGAAGAGCGGAATACATTGCACCATCATTATAAGGAAAAGGGAGGGGGCGATTATCTTCCTGTCGTATTCGTGAATGACCGACCGGCCCCTGACTGAAAAGTGAATCATGTAGGAGGCCAGGAACGAATATGCGAGGTTCAGCGCAATAAAATAGATCCTGAGGAAACTAAAGGCATTGATGGTTTTCTGCTTTATAATGATGTATCCGATCACAAATAGGAGGATAAAGTTCGCAAGGAGGAAGCAGAGTACGAACCAGTTATTGTTGCTTCTTCCCGACAATCCCCTGGCAAGCCTGGTAAGCATCAGCCAGGCAAAGACAAGGAAAGGAAGTCCCAGCAGGACCGAAACATCAAGGAATCTTGACAGCAGGTCAGGTGCAATGAAAGGCGAAAGGAAAGTTTCAATGGCAACCCGGCCCCAGATCCCGTAGAATCCGAATGTGTAAATAAAGACCTGGTAATAAAGCAGGTCTGAGATAATTTCAGACTTATATGCGGTCCTGAGCCTCGACGCAAGGATGATCCCGCCGGCAGCCATTGCCACCGAAACCATAAAGATCAGGTAGAAGATCATTCTCAGCATGATATAAAGTTAAATAAATCAGTGAAAATAAAAATACACTATGCACTACCAAAGTAGTGGGACAGGAACTTTGGTATGGCCTGGTAAAATCACTACTATAGTATTGAACCCGTGTCAGCGGCCCGGTTTACTTTTGTTCCGTAAAGCAAACAACCAACTTAAAAACGAACGAAAATGACAACACAAAACGAATACAAACTGGTCCCAACATTCGGAAACAGCTTTGGAACTGGCTGGCGGGTAATGCTTGACAACTTTCTCCGCCTCCTTATCGTGATATTTGTACTTGCTGTGCTGACTGCCCCGATGAAGTTCAGCTACAAGTTCGACCCATCACATTTTAACTGGGCCCCGTGGCACTGGGACGGGAGCTGGAGGGAAATATTTGGTCTGGCTTCCCTCGGAGTGTTTGCAATGTTTTTTGGCTTTCTGGCACTTCTGTATTATTTCCTTGCCGTCCCGGTGTTGCAATATGGCGGCAAAATGATATTTGTACAAGCCGTCAGGAAGATAAAGCCCGAATTTGAATTGCTTATAAGGGGGTTCTGGGAGAACTACCTGAATATCATCCTGGCAAACCTGCTTGTTTTTGCCCTGGTGGTGCTCGGATTCTTTGCCCTCATCATTCCCGGGATAATTATTGCCTGCAGGCTCGCCTTCACACCATATATTATAATGGATAAAAAGCTCGACCCGATCGAGGCGGTCGAGCTCAGCTGGAAGCTGACAAGGGGACATGGATGGAGGATCTTCGCAATGGGCCTTGCTTCATTCTTCATCATTATCTTCGGCCTGTGCCTGTTCCTGGTCGGCGTCCTTCCGGCAGCCGTCTGGGTTTCAGGTTCCTTTGCCGCCCTCTATCAGTCCGTCCTTCTTCAGAAGGAAAAACCTGCCGTGGAGGAACAGGTAACTACGTGAGAGATATTGATCTGTAAGAACTTACACTGAGATTACGGAGGAGGCACGGAGTTTCACTGAGGTTAAAATTTAACCCAGGGTTGCTCTGTGCCTCCTTTGTGATCTCAGTGTTACAAAAAAATTCCGTATATTTATCATTAGACATTAATTGCAGAGTTTGTTATTTCCAGTAACTTTCATATTGGAAAGACCTGAACCTTTCGGTAATCGTATGATATTTTAATTCTGTATGATATGAAAACTTTGATCAAACTATTTGCAGTGGTTATCCTGATTTGTTCAACCACAGGACTTGATGGACAGATCAAAATCGACCTTAAGAGAAAGATCAACACACAGCTTAACAACAGGGCGAATCAGAGGACTGACCAGGCCATTAACAAAGGGCTCGATGGAGTCGAAAAAGGCGCCAAGGATGCCGTTAAAGGCGATAAAAACAAAGACCAGAACCAGAAAGGACAGCAAAACAAGGGTGATAGCCAGGACCAGGAACCGGGTACGAAAGATGAACCCGACAAGGGCGACAAATCTGCACCGCAGCAGGAACAGACTTCCCTTGAATCGTATTCAAAGTATGATTTCATCCCGGGGGAGAAGGTGATCTTCTATGAAGATTTCAGCCAGGATGCTGTGGGCGATTTCCCGGCCCTCTGGAATACGAACGGTTCTGCAGAGGTGGTCACGACAAATCTTTTCCCGGGTCACTGGATGAAATTCATTGGCAGGGAAGCCGTTTGGACCGATGCGGTCCTTAAACTGCCTGACAACTATACTATAGAATATGATGTCGTCCCGATAAAAGGGGAAGAGAACAATATGACAGGCTACTCGATGAGGCTCTTTCAGTGCAATAATGCTAAGGCATTTGATGCCGGTTCTGCACCGGGCAAGGGGGGGTTCATATTCATAGTTGAATATTACGGAACACCGAGATACGGCACATGGTTCTTAAATTCGGAATGTTCACAGTCGTCAATTAGCGGGAGCAAGGATGGTGATGCATTTAAGCAGAAGGTTGATCAGAAATACCACATTGCGATCTGGGTCCAGAAGTCGCGTATCCGCCTGTACCAGGAGCAGGCCAAGATGTTCGACCTTCCGAAGGCATTTCCTGCCGGATGTCTGAATATGGACAGGCTTAGGTTTGAATATGGGGCATACATGATAACCAACATCAGGATAGCAGTCGGCGCACCTGACATGAGGAACAAGCTTCTTACGGAAGGCAAGCTGGTGAGCTACGGGATCTACTTCGATGTAAACAAGGATGTGGTTAAGCCGGAGTCGTACGGCACACTCAAGGAGATCGCAGCAGTTCTAACCGAAAACCCTGACGTGAAGGTAAAAATTGTGGGCCATACCGATTCCGACGGGGCAGATGCCGCTAATCTTGAGCTTTCGAAAAAGAGAGGGGCTGCAGTCAAAAATGAACTGGTGAAGACATTCGGGATCGACGCTTCGAGGCTCGAATCGGATGGCATGGGTGAAACCCAGCCTGTGGCCACGAACGATTCACCGGCCAACAAGGCGCTTAACCGCAGGGTGGAGTTTATAAAACTCTGAATTTTAATTATCCGGATAATGCTGATAATTGACCGGATATGAAATTAACATTAGATGTAAACCTTAAAGATCTGAAATATGAAAACAAAATTCATCCTTCTGTCAATAGTAATTAATCTTCTTTTGCCTGGCATGACCATGGCTCAGGCCGGTCTTCTTCGCAGGGCAATAAACAGGCAGATAGATCATAAGATAGACTCGGCAGCAGATAGAAAGGCAAAGGAGCAGGCTGCCGAGAAGCAACAGGGCGGAGCTGCAGACCAGCAGAAGCCGGAACGCGGCCTTTTCGGGGGCAAGATTAATATCAAGCACGATGAGGATTATTCATTTACGGGCCGGATCTGGTCACAGGTCGAGAACTACAACGACAAGGAGGTAAAGAAATCAGATTATTACACTTATTTCAATACCTCCACCCCCAATGCCGGGATGGAAATGAAAATCATCAATCCCGACAAGAAAGAGGAGAACATCCTGACGAAGTTTGTCTTTGACATGAACAACAGGGCCTTCATGATGGTGATGGAAAACGGGACCGGGATAATTTCCTCAATCCCCGATGATTCAACTCTTAATGCCCAGGCGCAGTCATCGAAAGGTAAGAATAACCAGGAGTATGTAGTTGTGAAAACCGGGAATTCAAAATCGATAGCCGGATATAAATGTGACGAGTACAAAGTGACTGAATCCGGCAAGGACGGGTATGCAAATGTATGGATGACAAAGGACATCAAGATAAACTCCGACAAAAGGACCTGGGGAAAAACCGGTGTTCCTTCCTACTACGGCTATGAAGGTTTTTCGGGAATGACAATGCTTGCCATGGAATCATTTGACAGGAAAAATAACCCTTCATTCAAAATGGAGACAAAGGAGATAAAGGAAAACTTCCCGTACAAGATATCACTGGCAGGTGTGACCTTCATGAAAATGAATTTCGGGCAGTCCGGGAAGAAATAGGTTTTAAGAACTTTCACAGAGAGCACAGAGAAAAGTAATATCCTCTGTAACCCTCGGTGTCTACTCGGAGTTCTCCGTGAAACCAAAGTATTAAAGAAGCTTCTTCAGCTTTGCAAACCTGAGAAGAAGCTTCTTGGACCCATGGTTTTCAAATTCGACAGTTGCAGTCGTATTTGGTGGCTGGCCTTCGAGGCTGGCGATGGTGCCGTTGCCAAAGCGTTCATGATTGACCCGGTCGCCGATTGAATAGTCTACAGAGCCTGAGGCTCTTTCAGGCGCGGCCGGATTGCCCTGGGAATTTCCGAACTTTTTGAACCTGGGAGAAGGAACCAGCGGACGACTTTCAGCAGTGGTTATTGCCTGCCTGGACGCTTCGGGCCGTTTCCCCTGGAATGGTCTGCCGCCAGTCTGGGGATAATCGAGGAACCGCTGATCGAGTTCCAAAAGAAACCTGCTAGGATTGCTTCTTTCGAGGTTCCCCCATTTGTAACGGTTGAGTGCATAGCTCAGGGTAGCCATCTTCTCGGCCCTGGTCAATGCGACATAAAAAAGTCTTCTTTCCTCCTCGAGCTCTCTTGGATTTGCTGCCGAAAGAGGAGAGGGGAACAGGGTATCTTCCATACCGGCTATATATATGTGCTTGAATTCAAGCCCTTTCGCGGAATGCATTGTCATCAAGGTCACTTTGTCGCGATCCTCCTCTTTTTCATTGTCCTGGTCTGTGAGAAGGGCGACGCTCGCCATGTATGCCTCGAGGGTTGAGGGCTCGCCGTTGGTCTCGGCCGATTCGGTAAAGACCTTGATCCCGTTAAGGAGCTCCTCGAGGTTCTCGTACCTGCTTACCTCCTCCGGCGATGTTCCTTCCCTCAGCTCTTTCATTATCCCTGATGCCATTGCGATCTCCCTTGCCTTGGAGAAGGCGTCCGTGTTGTCGAGGCCTGTCCGGAGCTGATTCACCAGTGCGGTAAAACCTTCAAGCTTTTTGGCTGTGCCGGCATTGAAGACCTGGAAGGAATGGCCGGCCAGTATCTTCCAGGCACTGACATTACTGGAAATGCTAAGTTCAAGGAGCTTCTGGATGGTCGTATCGCCGATGCCCCGCTTGGGATAGTTGATCACCCGTTTGAGGGCCTCCTCGTCTTCAGGGTTTATCGCCATCCTGAAATAGGAGAGGATGTCCTTGATCTCCTTGCGTTCGTAGAATGAAAGGCCGCCGTATATTTTATACGGAATATTCTTGCGGCGGAGTGTTTCCTCAAAAATCCTTGATTGGGCGTTTGTCCTGTACAGGATGGCAAAATCCGACCAGTTCAGCCTCAGGGAGAACCGCTTGTCAAAAATATCCGACGAGATATTGAAGCCTTCTTCCGAATCGGTCATCGACTGAATTACCTGGATCTTTTCCCCGTGCTCGTTCTCTGAAAAGACCTTCTTGCGAATCTGTCCCTCGTTGTTTGATATTACTGCGTTGGCAGCATCAACAATGGTTTGAGTTGAACGGTAATTTTGCTCGAGCTTGAACAACCGGTAATCGGCATAGTCGTTCTGGAATTCCAGGATGTTCTCGATACGCGCCCCCCTGAAGGAGTAAATGCTCTGGGCGTCGTCGCCGACAACGCAAATATTGTTATGGGCTGCAGCAAGCTTCTTTACAATAAGGTACTGGGAATAGTTGGTGTCCTGGTATTCATCCACGAGAACATATCTGAACTTTTCCTGGTAATGCTCAAGGACATCGGGAAAGTCGCGGAACAGAATGTTGGTATATAGGAGCAGATCGTCGAAATCCATGGCATTTGCCTTGAAGCACCTGGCGGAGTAGATCTTGTAGATCTCGGCCATCAGAGGCATCCTCGATGCTTTGTCGTGCTCCTGCATTCCGGCGTCGGTGGCGTAGATCCCTGCTGTTACGAGGTTATTCTTTGCGGTGGATATGCGGGATGCGATCACTCCCGGCTTATAAATGTTATCATCGAGGTTCTGCTCCCGGATGATTGTCCTGATAAGGCTTCTTGAGTCGGAAGAATCGTAGATCGTGAAATTCTGCCTGAAGCCCAGCCTTGAACCTTCCAGCCTGAGGATCCTTGCGAATATCGAATGGAACGTTCCCATCCACAGGTATCTTGCAGCTTCGGGATCGACGAGCCTGCAGATCCTATCCTTCATCTCGCGGGCAGCCTTGTTTGTAAAAGTAAGGGCAAGGATCTTCCCTGCCGGAACTCCCTTGTTGAGAAGATGTGCAATCCGGTAAGTCAGGACCCTGGTCTTACCGGCCCCGGCGCCAGCAATTACCAGTGCCGGACCTTCGGTATTGATAACTGCCTGCCTCTGAGCCTCATTAAGCTCTTTTAAATAATCGTGGTCCATATTTCTTACAGAATTACAGCGTAACGGGTGACGCAAATTTAATAAATAACAGGGAAAGGAATCCTCCATTCGAAGAAGTTGAAATTATTTATTAACAACAGTAAATACCCTTCCGGAATGTATGTAAAGGTGCCGGCAGGATATACTAAGCATCATGTAACATCCAGATAATTAATACTTCACATTTTTACATGAACTGAGTTGATCCCTGTGAGAAACCGAAAGGGCATGTTAAGATCTGCATACCGGTACTGGACGTGAAAGTTGGTAAGATATCATGTTTTATAAATTCGTATTTCTGTTGTTTCTATTTTTATCATCTTTAGTGCCTGACAAGTAAATCCTTTTTATTCTGACACAGTCCAATGGGAAAAACTGAATTGCTGCTGGTTGCCGGATTATTCACCAATATGCTGGCCTTTGGCCAGGGAGGAGGGCTTTCAAATTTCGACAGCAACCTCCCTCTGGTCTCGATTGAGACCTACGGTGCCGACATCGTCGACGAGCCCAAGATAAGGGCGCATATGGGGATAATTAACAATGCAAACGGGATCAACAATATCTCTGATCCCTTCAACGAATACGACGGGATAATCGGGATCGAGATCAGGGGATCCTCTTCGAGCCTTTTCGAAAAAAAGAGCTATGGAATTGAGACCAGGAATGACGACAATTCGAACAATAACGTCCCATTGCTGGGGCTTCCGAAAGAAAATGACTGGGTCCTCTACGGGCCTTATTCCGACAAGAGCCTGATAAGGAATGCACTGGCCTACACGCTCGGCAACGATCTTGGGAAGTGGAACCCTCATGTGAGGTACACAGAGCTTTACATAAACGGGGAATACAGTGGAGTGTATGTCCTCATTGAAAAGATAAAGCGCGATAAGCACAGGCTTGACATCACAAAAATGAATCCCATGCAGATATCAGGAGACAGCCTTACCGGTGGATACCTGCTCAGTGTTGACCGGTCATCCTACCTCTACTGGATATCCCCGTACCCGGGAAAGACCGGCCTCAATATCTATATCAATTGCCTTTACCCGGAATATACCAGTATCGCTCCTGAACAGTTCGCCTACATAAAAGAATACATCACGTCGTTCGAAGGAGCGCTCCTCAGCGAGGATTACAGTGACCCGATAAAGGGCTACAGGCCTTATGTTGATGTGAACTCATTCGCGAAATATTTCCTGGTGAATGAGCTGAGCCGGAATATTGACGCGTACCGGCTCAGCACGTTCATGTATAAGGACAGGAATGCCAGGCTGGAAATGGGCCCGCTCTGGGATTATGACCTGGCCTTCGGAAATGCCGATTACTATGAGGGATATAACCCTGAGGGCTGGGTGATATATGATGATTACCTGCAGGGCGACGACATTGATGTCCCGGTGTGGTGGGAACGTCTCAGGACAGACCTTTATTTCAACCTCGCAGTAAAGACGCAGTGGAACCTGCTGAGGAAAGGACCTTTTGCGAAGGATCACATCTTTGGGATTATTGATTCGCTAAGTACACTTGTCAGTTCCGCGGAAAAAAGGAATTTTGAGAAGTTCCAGATCCTTGGTTCTTATGTCTGGCCAAATTACTTCGTAGCAGAAACTTATGAACAGGAGATCAATTATTTGAAGAACTGGATATCCGACCGGATTGACTGGCTGGATTCAGAGATCGCCCTTATTACTTCTGTTGGTGAGATTGAAGGGATAAATGCATTCGAAACGTTTGCATTTCCAAATCCTTCCGCAGACCAGGTCACGATCCGGATGATGGTAGAACGACCCGTAAAGATTGACCTTGTCATTACCGATCTCCTCGGCCATGTCATATATGAGCAGGAAAAGCTATGCCCGGAAGGGAAGAATGATTTTACAGTGCCCGGAACCGAATTTGGTGCCCGGTCAGGCATTTTTGTTTACCAGCTGAGGGTTAACAATAAAAGTATATTTTCAGGCAAGTTAATCAGAAAATAAAATCCGGATTCCTCCGTTGTTCTGGATGAAGGTTTAGTTCATGAAAAACAGTAATTTACTGCTGCGGTTTCTGCTTATAAACGTGATGATTCTTTTGTCCGGCTACAGTTTCGGTCAGCTTTCTGCGCCGGGTGCCGATGCCGTGAGGTATTCTTCCTATACAACGGGAACAGGTGCAAGAGATCCCATTTTTATTTTCTGCAACGCTTCGGGTGCTGTTAAGGGAGCCCTTACCGCTGTAAGCCCGGGGGGAACGGGTCCATACGACTTCTCGTGGTACAGGTGGAGCGATGTCACCCGGTCATTCTCTGTTGCTGTGAAAACCGAAGCGAATGTGATGAGCTCTTCCATAAACAATCTTGACCAGGGGGGCTACAGGGTAAACATAAATGATGAGCATGGTTTCAGCACATCGCTTACGGGGTGGGTCTTTCTTGACACACCTCATGCCCTCGCAAAGCTTCAGAACCGGACATGCGAGTATGTCGCTCTGAGCGGGACAGCTGCCGTCGATACTTTTTTTTACAGTAACCCGACTACCGGCCAGCAGATAAGGCTTCCTGACAAGGTGAAGTTCCTGTGGTCATCCGACCCGGAGTCATCGATCCCTTACCCCGACATTGAGCTTAATCCCCAGACATTCAACCCGCCGCTTGTCGATGTCACATACAAGCTAGCGGTTACCGATAGCTTTACATGTGTGAGCGAATCCTCATTCTTCTACGAATCCATACATGTCAAGGCAGATTTCACCGTGAGCCCCCAGCAGGGAGGAGCACCACTGGAGGTGTCATTTACCAATAAATCGATAAGGGCCGAGATCTGCAAGTGGGAATTCGGCGACGATTCGACATCTTCCGAGATTGACCCTCCGCCACATACATATTACATCCCGGGCGATTACTCCGTCAAGCTTACGATAGAGAGTTCACTCCACTGCATCGATTCAACCAGGTTCGACAAGATAGCCGTTGATAAGTCGGACCTCCAGATACCCAATGTGTTTACCCCAAACGGCGACGGTCTGAATGATATGTTCACCGTGGTAAAAACATCCCTGAGATGGATTAAGGTGGATATTTTCAGCAGGGCGGGCATAAGCGTCTACAGCTTTCACGGTGAAGGCGAGGTGCTGAAAGACTGGACAGGCTGGGACGGGAATATAAATAACACATCCCTGAAGGCGAGCCCGGGGGTATACTTCTATATCATCAAGGCCCAGGGATGGGACGAGATCAGATATACCGGGAAGGATTACAGGGGATTTGTTTACCTGTACAGGTAAGTCAGCTTGTTTACTGGTTCACTGGTTTACTGGTTCACTGGTTTACTGGTTTACTGGTTCACTGGTTTTCCCGGTTTTAGGTTTC